>JANNYC010000214.1:0-13310 GCA_031409895.1 Planctomycetota bacterium | reverse complement strand
TGAACACTGAACACTGAACACTGAACACTGAACACTGAACACTGAACACTGAACACTGAACACTGAACACTGAACACTGAACACTGAACACTGAACACTGAACACTCAACCTTCATCTCTCAACTCTTTCCTTCCGCAAATTGCGACTTCGAGACCGAGGGCGGCGGCCATGCTGGCTTTGGCGAGCATGGCTTCGTCGGCGGATTTGGCGTCGTTCGCATAAGCAACTTGGATGTGATTGCTCTTGTGCCTTGCCATCATTTGGTCGCGGCTCACGCCGTATGTGACTGCATGCATGATGGGCCACTGATAAGTCGATGCCTTCCAGCGGCGCTCCGTTTCTTCGTCCGGCAACTTGACGACTTTGCCCCGTCCCAAATCCATTTTGAGCTTGTCGTCTTCGATGAAAATCCGTGACCAGACGATCTCGCCCGGTTTCGATACGCCACGCAGAGTTCCGCCACCGCTCGGAAAGTACATCGGTGGTTGTCTCCAACTCGACGCACCTTTCCAACCGCCGATGAAATGAGCTGGCGGCGCGGCACCGCTGATCAGAAAAACCCAAACGTACTCGTTGGTCGAACCCGTTGGATCAAAATCGCCCCAACGAAGATCGTGAAGCGTATTTTCGACCGGCTGACCCAATTTCGAGTGAACGCGATACGTCATCAATCCATCGAGGCCCGCGCACTCATCGACTTCATTGAAGTGCGGCAACGGTTCGCCGCGATAAAGAATTCGTTTGCCGGTGCGATCTTTCACGGGCGGCCGATCCGTGTTGTTCAAAGTTCCTTCAACCAAATCGGACGCGGGCAACAAGTCCTTCAATCCCTGCTGATATTGGATGCCGATGGTGGCACATCCGAAATCGTCGGCGATCCGGAGCGCGGCAACGTACATCTTGCACTGCAACAGGACTTGGGCCTCGGTTAATTCGGTTGCGTGCTTGGTGCCAAGTTTAAACTGAAGCCCCTTCTTTCGAAACCAATCAAAAACTTCGCGGGCTTCGCCGTCAGAGACTTGCGTCGTTTCGTAATACAACGTGGATTGGCTGAGTCGTTCCTTGTAAACGCCGGTCGGATGCAATAAATGGTCAGGGATGATCGCGTTGAACATCCCCATGCAGCCTTCGTCGAACACACCCATGATGGCCTTGTTCCGTTGCAGTTCGCTTGCGAGAGTTTGGCCGACCTTACGTGCATTCGCCGGTACATGAACTTTGTCGAACGGGGTGACGTGGCGCGTCGGATGCTTGAGTGAACCGGTGTTCAACCACTTGGCAAGTTTGTCGCGAAAATCTGCGCCGGAGAAATCTTCGCTCCAAAGGGAACTGTAGCTCACGCCAGCCTTGGTCAGCGACCCGTTGAGATTCAACAAGCCAACCAAACCAGGCCAAGTCGGCGACCAATTGGCGACCGTGAGAATTGGCCCGCGATGCGTGATCAAGCCGTGAAGAATGTGATGCGAGTATTGCCAGACGGCTTCGGCAACGATCAGGCGAGCTTGCGGATCGATTCGGGCGAAGACTGCCATGCCCTGTTTTTGCGAACTGATAAAGCCGTGTTTTTCGACGTGTCCGTAGGGGTGCGCTCGTTTGAGTGAAAAGCCGAGAGACGCGAGCGCTTGTTGCAGTTCGGCTTCCATTGCTTTTTGGGCGGGCCAGCAGACTTGGTTGGCCGAAAGCCGCAAGTCGCCGTTGGCGATAAGCACGACTTCATTTTTTTTGGACTTGGCCAAAGAGGTCGAAATCACGGTTTTGTCTCTCCAAGCGAAATAAACTTGTTCGGATTATGGTTTGCAAGCTTTGACGCAGGTACATCCAAACTTTTTGGAATAACCCGAAATCGCGGCCATTTTAGACCGAATCGCAAAAGCGGAATACCGAGCCACCTGGTTTCCAAAAAATCAAAAACCGTTCAATTTCCAAAAACGGCTAGCGAAGGTAGACGAACTGCCGACTATTTTGTAAAGGTAAGTACTATCAAAGACCCGTCTGAGCGATTGGCAACATCTCGGCAACAACCCTTTCTATTGTTGCCGCAAGCTGTTCGGGTCGCCGCTATTTTCCTTGGAGCATTGTCGCATGTGTGGAATTGTTGGATATATCGGCTCACGCCGCGCGCAAGATTTTTTGGTTGAAGGCCTGCGACGACTTGAGTATCGAGGGTACGACAGCGCGGGCATTGCGACACTCGAAGATTCCAACCGACTTCAAATTACCAAAACGACCGGTCGCATTTCCGAACTTGCGAATCGTGTGACCAAGCAATCCTCGACGGCGAGAATTGGCATCGGCCACACGCGCTGGGCGACGCACGGTGCGGCAACTGAACTCAACGCTCACCCTCACATCGGTGGCGACGACATGCTGGTTTTGGCGCATAATGGCGTCATTGAAAATTATTCCGAACTAAAGTCTTGGCTGCAACAGCATGGGCATACATTCCGTTCTGAAACCGATACGGAAGTTATCTCGCATCTGATTGCGCATTACGCAAAACAGTGGCTTGATCGTAACTCGAACGGGTCCGCGCACTCCGTCGTCAAAGCATCTGTGGACTGCATCAAGGCGGCCATCGCGAGGTTGCGCGGCACGTATGGTTTGGCGGTGATGTTTCGCGAGCAGCCGAACGTCATCTACGCCGCCCGATTGGGCAGCCCGCTAGTCATTGGCGTCGGCGACGGAGAACATTTTCTGGCAAGCGACCCTTCGCCGCTTTTGGGTTACACGGAAAAAATTGTGTACATGGCCGACAACCAAGTCGCTGCGATCAGTGCGGATAAGCTAGAGATTTCGCATCGCGATTTCGGTGTCATAGAACACGACGTGAAGACCATTGAGATTTCTGAAGACAGTGTCGATTTGGGCGAATACGAACATTACATGCTCAAGGAAATCTTTGAGCAGCCGCAATCGCTGCGCAATACAATGCGCGGTCGTTTGAATTTGGATGACGCGACGCCAGTATTCGGCGGTTTGAATTTAACCAGTCAACGACTGCGGCAAATCAATCGAATTGTGCTGACGGCATGCGGAACGAGTTGGCACTCGGCGCTCGTCGGCGAGTACTTGTTTGAGGACATTGCACAACTTCCGGTGGAAGTCGAATACGCCAGCGAATTGCGCTATCGAAATCCGCCGATGGATGACAACACGCTGGTATTTGCGATTACGCAAAGCGGTGAAACGGCCGATACGCTTGCCGCGCTCCGCGAAATGAAACGCAAAGGGCATCCCACAATGGCGATTTGCAACGTCGTCGGCAGCTCGATCGCCCAAGAAGCCGACGGCGGCATTTATCTGCATGCAGGGCCGGAAATCGGCGTCGCCTCAACCAAAGCCTACACGTCGCAATGTTTGCTTCTGACGATGTTGGCGATTTACTTTGGGCGGTTGCACAACTTGAGTTACAACGCCGGACGGAAAATGCTCGACCGTTTGGAAAAGCTGCCGGACATTGTGGAAACGACACTGAAAAATTGCAACGAGATCGCCAAGGAGCTTGCCAAAAAGTATCACCATGTCAATAACGTCTTGTATCTCGGTCGCCAGTACAATTTCCCAACCGCGCTCGAAGGAGCGCTGAAGCTAAAAGAAATCAGCTATATCCACGCCGAAGGCTATCCGGCCGCTGAGATGAAACATGGACCGATCGCGCTAGTCGATGAAAATACGCCGAGCGTGTTCGTGATGCCGCAAGGCTTTATTTACGACAAAGTCATGTTGAACCTCGAAGAGATAAAAGCGCGCGGCGGCCCGATTATTGCCGTTGCCGCCGAAGGCGATATCAAGATCGAAAAAGTCGCCGACGACGTGATTTTCGTCCCGCAGGTCGAGGAGTTCTTGCAGCCAATCGTTACTATTCTGCCTTTGCAATTACTCGCCTACCACATGGCGGTTCTACGCGGCTGCGATGTCGACAAACCTCGCAATTTGGCAAAAAGCGTCACTGTCGAATAATCGCGACGGTCGCATTTAAACGAAGCAGCAAAGCCGGCGACTCAATGGATCCACGCAAGGACATGGCGCGAATGTCAGTTGAGCCTGAACCGGTCGCGAATGTTCTGCCTTCGACACGCGCTCATACCGCTGGCAGTTGGTTTGGAAATCTTGTTTTCCTGACGTCTCTCGCTGTCGCGGGGATTTATTTGGCAAGTGTTTTTCTGGGGCGATTCTGGCCTTTCGAATTGTTCACACATTTTCGATTTCAAATCGCCGTGGTCATGCTTGCGATTGCGGTGGCTCTCGTTTTTTCAAAGCGCGGACTTTGGAAATGGTCGTTCGGATGTTTTACCGCGTCGGCCGTCTGGTCGGTTGTCGTAATCTTGCTTCCGACAGATCAACCGCCGCCTGGAAATGATCGACTTCGCGTCATGTCGGCCAACATTTTGAATTCCAACTTGCGCTCCGACCAATTCGAACAGCTCGTCGCCAAGCTCGATCCCGATGTCTTAATCGCTCTTGAATACACGTATCGTTGGGACCAGCTAGTGCCTCTGGTAAAAGCTCAATATCCATACTCGGCAATCAGTCCACGCGATTATGGTTTTGGCATTGCGATATTTAGCAAGCGACCGCTTCGTAACGTCGAGGAGGCCTTGCTCGATCCAAGCGTCGATGTTCCCACGCTGTTTTGCGAGATCGAATTATCCGGCCAGCAAATTGGCTTGGCAGCCGTCCATACGTTTTCGCCACTTACGCTACCGCGATTCGAAACTCGCAACAAGCAATTGCACAGTCTTGCGAGATGGGTCGCGGCCGATGACCGACCACACATTGTCGCAGGCGATTTTAACTCGACGACTTGGTCGCCCTTCGTTGCAGACTTCTTGCATTTTTCTCAGTTGCGTGACTCGCGCGCAGGGTTCGGCTTGCAAGCGTCCTGGCCGCAGTTCAATTGGTTGATGCTGATTCCTATCGATCACGCATTCATATCGCGCGAATTCTACGTGCATCGTCGGTGGGTAGAACGGGACATCGGTTCCGACCATTACCCAATCGTAATTGAGATATCCTTGGCCCCGAATTTGAGAGCAACCGGGAAGGTTGTCGGAAACTAGTTAGAACTCGCCGCCATCAAGCTGCGGCACGTATCGAGCCCAAACGCGATTGGTGAACGGTCGCCACCGCCGCGCATACTTGTTCGACGGTAATATCGCGCATGGCAAGGTTTTCGGCGCTACGGCGCTCGCGACTGGAGCCGGACTGATACCAGGCTTGAAGCGAAATGTGGCCGGAGCCATACGGCCCAGAATCGATCGCACGGGTCGGCCCGAAAAGCGCGACGCACGGCGTGCCCACAGCGGCTGCAATGTGCATCGGGCCGGTATCGCCGCCAACGTACATTTCCGCGATGGACAACAACGCGGCGAGTTGTCGCAAGTTCGTCGCGGGGGCGGCAATCGCTGCATTGCGACTGCGCTGAACAATTTGCTCGGCCATTTTACGTTCGTCGTCACCGGCCCAGACCACGATGCTCGAAATTCTTAACTCGGTCCTGGCGAAATCGGCGACGGCTGCGAATCGGTCCAGCTCCCATTGCTTGGATCGCCAAGTGCCTCCTGGATTAATAGCGATGAATCCAGACGATGCCAGCTTGGGCAAACGGTCCCTTACAAACGACAGCGAGGCGACATCAATTGGCAAACGAAACTCTACGTGAGTCTCTCGAACGTCGATAGCTCGCAACAAATCGAGCGTCCGGTCTACCAAGTGCGACGTGCTCGGCATCTCCAGTCGGTTGTTGAGCCAAGGAGCCGCTTCACGGCCGAATGGCTTAGACATCCCGACGCGAATTTTTGCTCCCGAAAGCCAACCGAGAGCAGCGCTTTTTGTCAAACTTTGCGGATCAAATACAATGTCAAAGTTTTTTTCACGGAGTGCCGACCGTTGCAAAAAGATCGATCGCGGGCTTCGCAACCAATCTCGCGGCACAACGATCAGTTGATCCAAATCGGGATGCCCGCAAAGCAATAGGTCAGCGGGTTTCTCAACTGCCCACGCGATAAATGCCGCCGGAAATTTTCGCCGCAGCGCACGCAACAACGGCAGCGTCAGCACGCAGTCGCCAATATGGCTAAGACGGGTAATGAGAATACGTGGAAATTGACTGAGAGACATTTCGCAATTCGTTAGAAATTTTGGAACTCAGACAGCGCCGATCATAGCTGCCTAGGGCGAAACGCCCAAGAGAACTTCGGTGGATAGATTTAGCACTGTTTTGTGCAAAATTGGGGTTGCGGCACGCCATGAACACAATTTTTGAATCAACGGACCACATCAGGATCACTTATTAATTAATCCAAATTCAATTCCAACGACGGGCGAGCTGGCAAACCAAGGCGAAGTTCCAACTGCTCGATATCAGAACTAACCGGTAAACCGAATTTTGCAGCGACCGAAGAATTTGAATCGATGAACTTTTGAAACGGAAAGTCCTTGGGCCACGGCTGTCCGATGGCAACCAACATTTCGCGCACTTTTGAAGCGTCCTCCAACATAATATCGAACAACGCGCTGCTTTCTAAACTTGGATACGCACCTGATACATCAGCCCAGTACCGATAGCCCGCAATGAATTCATCGATAGAGCCAAGTTCTTTCGCCAATTTTCCGCCGGTGTTATCCAGCTTCGGCGAATTTGCTTGCTTGTCGAATACATAGTAATCATCGTAAATCGCTGACCGATGCTTCTCGTGGGCGACATAAAACGATTGGTGCGCGTCTAGTGCTCCAGCAGACATTTCCAAAAATGTTCGGTCCTTCCAAAACTGATAATTTATGGTGCCCCGATCCTTGTCAATCGTTCGCATTCGATTAATTTCATCTTTGATCCTCGCGTATACCATTTGTGCAACTGCGAGATCTTCCTTGCTAACGGCGGCCAAGACTGAATCATCGACGGTTAGATTAGCCTCCTCCACGCGCACAAACGCGCGTCGAGCTTTGAGTTTTTCGCTTTCAGTCAGTGTTTCGGTGTTCGCGTTCATTAGCCGTTTTTCTTCGGGCGTAAGTGCGACTATTGCTTCACTTTCGGCTAATAATTTGTCACGCACTCCCGGAGCGTAAGTGTCAAGCTCCGCTCGCGCCTTGCGCATTTCAATTTCCGATTTAACCATTCCTTCTAGTGACATTGACACGTTGCCAGAACTATGGAATTCGCGATTTCCAAATTCGAGCCAATCGTCGTGTGCCGCCTGCCATTTAAACTTAAAGGTTTCCTCCGGTGGGAACTCATTTTGCAACGAAATAACATGGTTGCGGCGCTGAGCTGGCCGATTCATATAAAACATCAGTTCCTTCGAACGTAAGGCCGCCTTCTCGCCCCCGGTTCCTTGTTCCACCATTGAAACGGAACGATTGAACCATTGATACGCAAGCAGCCAATTGTCTTTGCCATATTGGCCTGCGTCGTACGAATCGCGCTCAAAAATGTCATCAAGACTTGCGTGATAATCGTCATCGTTTCGAAAAAGCTGTCGAAATTCAACTTTTTCATCTGAGCGACCTATTTTTTGACCCGTGTATTTTCCTAACGTGTCCGTAAAGCGGTGATCTCGATGATTAAAGGTCAATCCAGTCCGCAGCAGTTGCAAGCCCTTTTTTACCCAACTATACCGCTGCTCGTAATCGTCGAATTCTACTGAAATGTTGTACGCCAAGTTGTGGGCTTGATAGTCCCAAACTTTGTGAAAGTTTGGTTGAATCATCATCAGCGTGTTGAGTGACGTGGCCTGTTGATCCCAATCCTTCTTGACTTGCGCATCGATCGCGTTCAGCCAGAGCGAAGTCGCGGCCACGCTCCGAAACCCAAGCGACATCAACTTCATGGTTTCGCTTGCTGGATCGATTTCGCCAAGCATTGCTGGCGACAAGTTATATTGACTTCGCAAGTTCGCGAGTCGGCCGCCGGCGTCGTACTTGCCATCTTCGCCGCGATGTGTGGCCGGTCGGGCAATGAAAGATAAGGGAATCAATAGCGCCACAATGAGGCAGATATAAATAATTTTCAGTACAAATGGTGATATTCGGCTCATGCGGCGATCTCTCTTGCTTTTAGGTTAAAATACCCAAAGACTATCAAACCAACGCAAAACGAAATGGCCAAGAACGTCGCAACTAACAACCGGTCGCCATCGACCCAATACCCAAATTGTACGTATTTCGAAAAATCAAGTCTGGAAAAATCGGGTACGACGTAGCTCAATGCATTTAGAATCGCCAGCAGTGCCTTGTCGATCGCTGTCATTGCCGTTACTAAAAAACTTTTTTGCAACGGGGTCTGCATGTTCATTTGCGTTACCATACGCACAAAAGACTCGATCGGCCCGCCCCCATCCGCGTTGGGTATGACAATCGCACGAATGAAGTCGGTCACAAACCCCAGGACGATGACGATTATGGTTCCGAACATCGTTACAGGCATGCTGAGTATTGTGCTCAAGGATACCGCTAACGTCACGACGATCAGCATTTGCAGCCAAATTCCGAAAAATGCCTTGAGGAAATTGAGCCAGTACGATTGTTCCCCAGCACGAAAATAAACGTCCGCGCGACTGACACCCAAGTATTGATCACGATCTTCACAACGCAATATGACGCGAACATGACCGTTGCTGGCCAAGTCATCAAAAAAATCGAGCTGAGTACCTACCTGAACGATATTTCCGTTTTCATCAAGCATGCGTCCAGTCATCTTGCGCGGAAACGACAACCCCTGGACATCGAATTCCAACGTCTCAAACGTGGCCGGATTCGATTGGAATTTGTTCTTTTGATCCGAGTCCAAATCCGGCACGCTTTCGAAATACACCGAACCGAGGATGCGTTTGCTGATATCTCCCTTGTACGACCGATATACGCCGAGGCTCATTTCGAGGTCGACTTGATCCGAATTGGAAAACCGATTGTGGCGAATTCCATTAAAATCAAAGGTCGCCTTGGCCAATGAAGCGCCGCCGACAACGTACCCGCGGTAAGTCCACTCATCGCCGGTCACAATTCCTCGGTCGGTCGTGACTCCTTCGCTATCTGTAAACGAAAGTGACCCAGCGTATATTGGAATACGCGCTCGAAAAAAACCTGACGTGGGCCCAACGGATATGTCGGCATCAGTTGAAACTTTGCTGGGTCCTGGTCGGACTGAAACCGAATGTGTATGTCCGCCATTGCCGTCCACGACCACGCGGTAATAGGTCTTCTTATCAGCGTCTTCCTCGATTTTGACGATGTTGCTCAGATCGACAGGAATCGCGTCGCCCGTTCGGACTATTTGTTGGACAACTCGAAGTCGATGTCGATGATTGTTGGTTTCGGATGACGTGCCCAGGTTAACTGTATTCGTCGGAATTCGGTGGCCGTCCAATTTAAGGTCAACCGTAGAACCGACTTCTTGCAGCGATGCAATGGTTTGACTTGGCCCGTCAATGACGTGGCGATGTGACAAGCCTCGCGATACGAACATCAGGCAAACAATTGCCATAATAAGCAACATTGCGGTTGCCAAACCAGCAAAACCGAGAATCCGCCCCAAAATAATTTCCGTCGGCCGAACCGGCTTCGTAACTAGGGTATAGATCGTTTTGTTTTTGATATCGTCGGGTAGGCTGAATGAGCTAATGAGTAAGCCCATCATTAGAACCAGCAATTGCGTGCCCCACGTCACAATCCCGATATACGTCCGCTCTGGGTGGTCGCTGCCAGAATTGAAAAACCATCCGCCGAACAAAAGAGCCACGGCAAATATTCCCAGCGCTGACAATACGATTTTTCGACGCAAGGCTTCTTTCACGGCCAATCTCGCCAACGCAATAATCCGCCGCGGCGAAGTTCGAAGGAAATCGGGGACCGATTGAAACAGCGTATTCGCGGTTACAAAAAGAGCTTCCCTGGGTCCGTGTCGCATCACTGCGACGATGAATCCGAACACGATGCCGATGACCAGGGAAGCGACAGTGATTAGCAAGAACGTGGCGATCGCACCGCGCAGCAAGAAATCTCCGCCGGTCAACCACTCTAAGAATCTTGGGAAGTCTTCAACAACCATTTGATCGCCGTGAAAATTTGATTATTCGTTTTCGGTTCCGGCCGATCGGCGACCTGGACGCTGTTCGCTTTCGCGGACGATGTTAAGGAACAGCTCCTCAAGCGTCGTTTTGGGATTGTCCATTTGAAGCACCGTGGTGTTGTGCTTGGCAAGAACCGCGCGGATATCGGCTTCGGCCGCGGGAGACAAATTCTTTACGCGGATTTGGGTCTCGTCAGTAACTTTGAGCAAGCTGTCGACGCGACCGAGTTCTTTTAATTCGCCTTTGTAGAGAATTGCGATTCGATCGCAAACGTCCTGTACGTCCGCCAACAAGTGGCTGCACATAACCACGGTTTTGCCTTGTGCTTTCAGTTCGAGGATCAAGTCTTTCATTTCCCGAGTTCCCAGCGGGTCCAAGCCCGATGTCGGCTCGTCCAACAAGATCAATTCCGGATCATTGATCAATGCTTGGGCCAGACCGATGCGTCGCGTCATCCCTTTGGAATATTCCTTAAGTTGCCGCCGCTTAGCCCAAGTCAATCCGACTTTGTCGATCAGTGCGGCCGAGCGCTCCCGGCGGACTGCTGCGGGCATGTCGAACAGCCGGCCGTAAAAGTCCATTGTCTCTTCAGCCGTCAAAAACCTGTACAAGTACGATTCTTCCGGCAAGTAACCGATACGTTCGTTCTTGGTGACTTCCGTTGCATCCTTGCCGAATACCAGCGCGCGACCGGCGGTCGGGAACAGCAAACCGAGCAACAGTTTGATAGTCGTTGATTTGCCTGAGCCGTTCGGCCCCAATAATCCAAACACCTCGCCTTTTCGAATTTCCAAATCAAGCGAATTGAGAGCACGAACTTTTTGGCGGCCCCAAAAATCGCGATAGACCTTAGTGAGACTTTGCGTCTCGATAACCAAGTTCGGATCGTAATCCGGATTGGTTTCCAGCGAGCGCTTAAAGTTCCGCTGCGAGGCGTCTTGAGTCGATTTGCCCTTGGTCGAAACGTCGCTAGATGCTGAAGTCATGAAATTACGCACAAAAAGATAACGATGAGAGGCGGATAAATGTGTGTGAACCATCAATCATTCTAACTGTTCGACCGCTTTTCGTTGAGGTGCCGGCCAAACGATTTTCGGCTAAAATTTAGCGAGGACTTGGGCAACATGCAAGTTGTCCGATACGCGACATTCCGTGCGAGGCAAACCGGCCCGCCAAGTTCATGTCGCCACAGTGTGGGGCAATATTCCTCAGTCCGTTGTCGCTTGACCAGGATATTCGCGGCCAATGACCGACGATTCATCGAAACTTTACGCCGTCGCCGAAGAGTACCTTTACGGGCGAATCAACTACGAACGGCAGACCGACGATCAAGCCGCAAACTGGGACTTCAAACTTGAAACTGTGCTGCAGCTTCTCAATCGCCGCGGAAACCCGCACTGGCAGTATCCCATCATTCACGTCGCGGGCACCAAGGGAAAAGGGTCCGTCGTATCCATGATCGCTGGCATTCTGGCCGCGTCAGGATATCGAACCGGTGTTTATTACTCGCCTCATTTGGAAATTGTCCGCGAGAGGATTGTCGTCGAAGGCGAAATGATTTCCGCGAATGATTTCCGCACGCTCATTGAATCGTTCCGCAGCGACGTTGCCGAGATAGATCGACAATCGAGCGATCGAAACGAATTGCACCCGCCGACTTTTTTCGAAATCATGACCGCCGCCGCATTCGACTACTTTGCACAGCGCGATGTTGATGCCGCAGTCGTCGAAGTTGGCATGGGCGGGCGACTTGATTCGACAAACGTCTGTCGACCGGTGTTGACCGTGATTACCAATGTTGGCATCGATCATCAACGGCAGCTTGGTGCCACGCGTCCGCTCATCGCCGCCGAGAAGGCCGGCATCATTAAGCCCGGCGTCCCCGTGATTTGCGGCGTTCAAAATGGCAAGTCTGTCGAGGTCATCGCCGACGTTGCGCGGCGACACAACGCGACCGTCTATTGGTTGGGCCAAGAATTTCGCTTCAGCGTTGCGCCAATTAAACCGCACTCTGACGAACCGACACCGTTCAACACTTGGGGCCAAGTCGGCAGACAATATGACTTGCAGAATTGCGTTACTTCGCTGATCGGTCGTCACCAAGCGAGCAATGCAGCTATCGCAACCGCCGCAGCCCAGTGGTTGTCTCATCACCGATGGCACATTACCGACGAGTCCATTCGGGCTGGCTTGCGAGATGTTCAGTTGCTTGGTCGATTCCAGCTCGTCGGAGGGACGCCGCCGGTCGTTCTGGACATCGCTCATAACGAAATTTCCATCCGTGCCTTTGTGCAAACTCTATTGGAACGGTTTGGTCCTGTCCGAGATGGTCGAACACTTATTTTTTCCGCAAGCAGTGACAAAAAAATCTCGCGTATGCTCAAGCTTCTGCTTCCGCATTTTGATCGCGTAATTCTCACCAAGATCGTGAGCAATCCGCGCGGCTGCGAATTGCCTGATCTTCAACGCCTTTGCGAGCGAGTCTTGAGCCAATGGACGAAAGCCGACGGGCCTTTGCCGATCCTCGAAACAGCGAGCCATTCTCAACAAGCTTGGGAATTCGCTCACCAAAACAGCCGCCCAACTCATTGCATTGCTGTCACGGGATCGGCGTTTCTTATTGGCGAAATGCTCCCCGTGGCACGTGATTGGTCGGCAAGAAAACGACCGTTCGTTGAATAATTGCCATTGATCGAGTAAATTATCGAGTCGTCAACAACTGATTAAAAGGAAATGATATGTCCGGTATTGAACGCATTCGAGAAATCCGCCGTCGCCGCAAGCGCAAAAAACAAGTCACTCGCCTCAAGAAAAAAGCCACGACCGCCACCACTTCCGAAAAAACCGAAATCGCTCGCAAGATTCGGCGTCTCACGCCAGGTGCGGACGCAGTAATTGCCGCACTCGGAATCAAAGTCCGATAAATTGCAATGCGGATTTCGTTTGCATTTGGGATCTGGTTCCCAAGTTCCTGCTTGGGAACCGGCTAAATGCTTGCTCTGCCAGATTTGGTCTATCGAACGAAATAATCTTTCAGCCGTTCGTTAGCATTATTCGCATTTAGTGCTTTGTCAAACCTAAAACTTGGGGTTCCACTGGCTCTGCCCAATAGCGTCCGGGATTTTGGACTTCGGCGGAGGAGTGGCTAGAAGTTCTTCGTGGATTCTGGCTTTAATGCGTGGTACGCGTCAAGGCGTTGTCGTGGTCGTTGACTTCGGCGCATGCGGCAGCGGCGGAATCGC
>JANNYC010000213.1:0-44400 GCA_031409895.1 Planctomycetota bacterium | reverse complement strand
GGCCAACCACCGTGATTCTGCATGTATAGCCGACCTGGCGCGTCCCGATGCCGCGCGATCTTGTGAACGCATTGGCCAAATTCTGGATTTGGCTCAGGAACAAAGCCCGCTCCGACGCCGTGGTTACAGGCTTTGAAAGTCGAGCCGCCATCCTCGCTGAGATAATGTCCGCCGGTCGATATCCCCAAGTGTACTCGGCTACCGTCGCGAACGATCGTGTGCATGCACAGCCCGCCGTTACCTGGTTGCCATTGTCGCGCATGGGGATGATCGCTGATTCCGCGAACCATTTCCCACGAGTCACCGCCGTCACTGCTGCGGAATAAAGCGGCCGGCTCAACGCCGCACCACAAGTCTTTCTTATTGTCTCCCGGTTCGAGCGACCAGATGTTAGCCAGCGCACGGCCGTCGTCCTTGGCGAACGCGGGTGCTGACTTGGTCTCTTTAAATTTCTTCCCCAAATCGCTTGAACGCAGAAGCTTCATACCGAAAAACGCGTTGCAACTCGAAGCGTACAGCCGAGGCGTGCCGCGCGTGTCGATCAGCGCGGAATAAACAGCGACGCCCGAACCAAAAGGTCCGCGCAATTCGAATTTGCGGCGAGTTTTTCCGGACTCTGCGACGAACAAACCTTTTTTGGTTCCAATGGAAACGATGACTCGGTCGGACATGTTAACCTCCAGATACTGCGGGCCAGATAGTTAGAACATCTCCCGGCTGAAGTGTCGCGTCTAGGCCGTCTTGGTCGCGAACTCGTATCAATGCCGAATTGATAAATAGGTTGACGTGGCGGCGGACCGCCCCTGTCTCATCGCAAACGCTGTTGTAAACCGACGGATGTTCGTTTTCCAGCCTCATCAGTGCCGCACGAACCGTGGATGCCGACACGCTAAGTTCGGCGATGGACTGGCAATAATCGCACAATGAGGGTGCAAGGTGAATCGCAACCACGATACGGCTCGCTATTTGCCAAAAACGGAAATGAATCAGGAACTAGTTTCCCAGTTCATAATGATACCATCGGCGGGAATTTGGCGAGAGGGTCAAATCGGCGACATTCAGCGCACGCAATATAATGGCAATCGCTATAATTTTTCTAACGGAGAACCGCAATGAAAATGGACCTAAGCTCACCTGACCTGACGCCGCGACAGTCTAGAATCTTGGAATTCCTGCGAGAGAAACTAGACGCAGACAGCAGTGGGCCGACGGTCCGCGAAATCGCCGAGAAGTTCAAGATTAAATCACCTAATGGAGTCACCGGACACCTCCGCGCACTTGAACGAAAGGGCTTTATCACCCGCAGTCCCCACAAGTCTCGTTCGATCACGCTTGCTGCTCAATGTGTCGAACAATCGCGCGGCTTGCCGTTGGCCGGACGCGTTCACGCCGGGGCACTTCACGAAGCGGTCGCCGAAGTCTCCGAGCGAGTTGATTTCGGATCGATGTTCAAAAAACGCGGCACGTATGTCTTGCGCGTTGAAGGTGAATCCATGATCAATGCCCACATTGCGGACGGAGATTTCGTTGTCGTCCAGCCCAATAAATCGGCGACTGCCGGAGACATTACTGTCGTGCAGACCGACGATGGTCAAGCGACTTTGAAATATTGGTTTCCGGAAAAGAACCGAATTCGCTTGCAGCCAGCCAATTCACGCGTGAAACCGATTTATGTAAAGAATGTACGAGTGCTTGGAGTTGTGGTTGGGGTGATCCGGCGGTTGTAGGCGAGGGGAAATTTCAGATTTCAGATTTCAGACTGAACACTGAACACTGAACACTGAACCACCGAATCAGGGAGCGTACACTCCCCGCTCGCCTGCCAACCCGTTCAAGCCTAGAACGTGACGATCAAGTCGCTGGCGAAGATCGGTTGGCCTGGGTCGACAGCACCTTCACCCCAGTCGACTCGCAATTCAGGTCGCATGGTGACGTTGGCATTGCGGCGGAAGTTGAGGCCGCTAGTCCACGAGTAGGTCGAATTCGACGATCCAGTATAAATCGTGGATTTGTACCATTCCAATCGCGAACCCAAACCCAAGCAATCGTTGACGCGGTAAATCAAATAATTCGACAAGCTAAATTGGTGAGCCGTGTCAGAGTTCTCAAACGTCCAATCGCCGATGTAGTTGAGCTTGTCGGTTAGCATCACGTCGACAATCATGTCGGAGGTAACGCCGTCTTCGCGATAGCCGGTGTCGCCGGCGGAAACTAATCCCGTCACATTGACCGGAGCGCAAGGCTTGTAGGCAAACCCACCGAGGTAATTAAGGCTATCGTTAAAGCGGTTAAATCCAGTATCCCAATTCGTCGTCACACCGGTAAACAGCGTCGTATCGTTCGAGTACTTGTAGCTGCTCAATGTACCAGTCAAAGTCTGTGGCAGAATGTTGACGCGACTGTAGCTGCGGCTATAGAAAAAGTTCTTAGGCGACATCACGTTTTCGTAACCCATCGGGCTGATGTATTTGCCCGCGATGATCGACCAATCACCCCGCGCGATTTCGCCGTAAGCTTGAGGAATGGCCCAACCATAGCTTCCGTGGTCCCATTCGTTATCCCAGCCAACCGGCGCGTTAGCCGGAGGATTACCGAATGCTTGCATGTTTTGTGCGTCGACGCCGTAGACAATGTCAGTGCGAAAGCCAAAACCAAATTTATCGCAGCAGCGCGGTGCTTTTTTCTCGGCAAACAGCCAAAGCTGGTGCAAGTTGAATTCGTCGTCCCGGTTATTCCACAGACCGTCGTTATCCGAATGATAGCCGCTTTGCCACCAGCCGCCGACTTCAAGTCCTCGTGGCGTCGTGCCAAAAACGCGAATCGGTTCGCCGAGCTGGCACCAACTTGCGCGCTCGTAGCATTCGTCGGGCATCGTCGCGGCGTTGCTGCGAACTTGTAGCGCGGGGCCAACGGGTTGTTGACCACCGAATGCGGGCGGAGCAGGAACGTCTTGGCCGGGAGCGGCTTGAACGACAGATTGTTCTTGGCCTGGAGAGAGCGGCATTTGGATTTGAGGAACTTGAACCGCAGGGCGGTCGCTAGGCGAGGGTTGTGTTTGTTGATCTTGGTAGGCGTAGCCATTCCAATTAGCGCTTGACCCAACATTTTGCTGAAAAGTCGCATTGGGGCGAACGATCGGGACAACGCTGCGCGGAGTCTGATAAGTTTGTGCTTGGGCACCAGTCAAAGACATCACAAAGGTCAGACCGGAAACGACGGCAACCGAAATACGCATTTCATTTCTCCGCGGCAAATTCGCCAATCGAATCGATTCCGCAATCCATAACGCTCCTCGCGGAGAGTCGGGATGCTCGTGTTCGATGGCTTGTAGTTAGGAATCGCGTGCTACCGAAAAGCACAAATATGCTTTCGCTGCGGTTGGTATCGGTGCGGTACGGCGCGAGGCTGAACAAAGATTGTTCATTTACTTAACTTCGGATCAACGAGATTCGGCGATCTGCGGAGACTTTTCCGATTCGCAGAAAACTGAGGGCCGTGGGATTGACGGTCGGTTAAAGATTGACGACTGGGTAAGATCGTCGGCCAACAAAAATGCTGTTGCCAAGACGCTATTAGACGGTTTCTTCCAAGAGCGCTTCGACGTAGCGATCGACGTCGAACTCAGCAAAAGCGTCGGGAGTTTCACCGATACCAATGAACTTGACCGGCAAGCCGAATTCTTGGCGAATCGGAATGGCGACGCCACCTTTTGCTGTGCCGTCAAGTTTGGCCAAGATTATTCCCGTGCATCCGGCTGCAGTCGAGAACCCGCGCGCTTGGCTGATCGCGTTTTGACCGGCGGTCGCATCCAGTACGAGAAGGACTTCGTGCGGTGCATCGGGAATAACGCGACCCATCACGCGGCGGATTTTTGTCAGCTCATTCATCAAGTTGGCTTGGGTCTGCAACCGCCCGGCGGTGTCGATAATGCAAACGTCGCGATTGTTTTTGACGGCCGTTTCAACAGCCCGAAAAGCCACCGAAGCCGGGTCGCTCCCCGGTTTTCCGGTGACGATTTCGGCGTCCATGCGATTGGCCCAGACCGTCAATTGATCAACGGCGGCTGCGCGGAACGTATCACCAGCTCCTAGGACAACCGATTTGCCGTCTTGCACAAAGCGGTATGCAAGTTTCGCGATCGACGTCGTTTTTCCCGAGCCGTTTACGCCGCAAACCATGATCACGGTCGGTCCGCTGGCGGCCATGTGAATCGCGCCGTTGTCTTGTTGCATGATCTCGTGAATGGTCGCCTTGGCGGATTCAACTAAATCGTGCATGTGCAGTTTGCGGGCACGAAAACTAGACTGCAGGTTGTCACAAATTTTTCGGGCGGGACCGATCCCCATGTCGGTCTTGATCAAGCGTGCGAATAGCTCCTCGATAAAGACGTCGTCGACCAAACGCCCGTCTTTGCCGACCAAGTCGCGAATGTCGGTGTTGAGGACTTCGTAGGTCTTGGCAAGCGATTTTTTGAAAAGCGACCAAACGCCAGCCTTTTTTGGCGATTCCGACAACTCGGTTCCCGGCTCGACGGGAGAAGTTGCCGCTATGCCGTCAAAAATCTTATCGCTTGCGTCGTCGTCTTGGTCGTCAGGCGCGTCGGCAGCGTCCGCGTTATTTGGCGAGTCGATCTTGCGCGAAAATGGATTCCAATTGGGCATGGGGGAATTTCAAATTTAAGATTTCAGATTTGAGATTTTAGGAATAATCGTTCGGAGTTCATTGGTTAGTGAATATTCGTTAGGACGGAATTTTGTCTTGCTGAAAACTGAACACTGAAAACTAAACACTCCCCATTCAGCTTTCAGCGTTCAGTGCACTTTCGCTGGGCGATAATCGATCGAGAATTCCATTGATGAATTGGAACGATTGTTGATTGGCGTATCGTTTGGCGAGCAGGATGGCTTCGTTGACGGCGACAGGTTTTGGCGTGCCGAACCAAACGATTTCAAACGCGCCGAGACGTAGAATGTTGCGATCGACCGCAGGCATTCGTGATACATCCCATCGCTGCGACCATTTTTTCAGCAGATCGTCGATTTCGACACGATGCTGTCGTACCCCGTTGAGCAGCGCGTCGGCAAATTCGAACACTGGATCGGCGAAGCCTAGTCGGGCGCGCAAAAATTCGCGCTGTGTGTTATCGTCGACGCCAGCGTTGAATTCGTCTTGGTAAAGAAGTTGAAGCACGACTTCTCGTGCTCGACTGCGACGCGACATGCGCGACCTTTGGCAAAAGATAGGGGCGTTACGTGGGTTTGACTTCAATGGCCCGCAGCACTTGAATCATTTCCAAAGCGGCGGAGGCGGCCTCGCCACCTTTGTTGCGGCCTTGCGGGTCCGCGCGACGCATCGCTTGCTTGACGTTCTTACACGTGAGCAAGCCGAACGCAATGGGCAGCTCATACTGTAAGGACAACTTTCCGATTGACAAGCTCACGAACTGATTGATGTGGCGATCATGAGTCGTTTGGCCGCGAATCACTACGCCCAATGCAATGATGGCCGCGAACCGACGCGATAGAGCTAAACGTTGAACGGCCAATGGAATTTCCCAAGCCCCAGGGACAAAAGTCACTTCGATTTGCGAATCCTTAGCTCCGCCAGCTAACAGCCGCTGCCGTGTTCCGCGCAACAGATCGTCGGTTAATTCCAGGTGATACCGCGAAACGACGACTGCAATTTTGTCGTCGGCCCGCAGTTCTTTTTTATTTTCAACGTGGTCCGTCAATTCAAATCCCTCACATCAATTCATTATGTATCGCGGTCGGGACGGATGCTTTGAAGCAACTCGGCGTTGGTATGCCATTTTTTCAGCCGCGACAGCAACTGCTCCATCGCATCGGGCGGGTTCATTGTGCCCATTTGCCGTCGAAGCCAAAAAATTCGTTGATACTCATCGGGCGAAAGTAGTTTTTCCTCGCGACGAGTGCCGCTGAGGCCCAAGTCAATCGCGGGCCAAATGCGCCGCTCGACAAGGCCCGGATCCAAGACGATTTCCATGTTGCCAGTCCCTTTGAACTCCTCGAAAACGACATCGCTCAACTTGCTGCCGGTATTCACGAGTGCCGTTGCGATGATCGTCAACGAGCCACCTTCCTCGACTTTGCGCGCGGATCCAAAAAATGCTTTGGGACGTTGAATCGCGTTGGCGTCCAAACCACCGCTGAGCGTTTTTCCCGATGGCTCGCACTCGTTGTTCCAAGCTTGTGCCAGGCGCGTGATCGAATCCAAAAAAATGACGACATCGACGCCGACTTCGACCATCCGTTTGGCTTTTTCCAGAACCATGTCAGCGACTTGAACATGCCGGGCCGAAGTCTCATCGAATGTTGAACTGACAACTTCGCAGCGCGGGCCTCGGACTTCGCGCTCCATGTCGGTGACTTCTTCGGGACGTTCGTCGACGAGTAGCATGATCACATAAGCGGACGGGTAATTGGCCAATACAGCGCGAGCCATGGCTTGCATCAGAATGGTCTTGCCGGCACGGGGCGGGCTCACAATCAGACCGCGTTGACCAAAGCCAATCGGTGTGAACATATTGACGATCCGCGTCGAATAGTCGTTCGCGTCGTATTCCAATTCAATTCTCTGGTCCGGGTAAAGAGGCGTCAGCGAATCGAAATCGGGGACTTGGCCAATCTGTTCAGGAACCAAGCCGTTAATCGAATGGATTTTCAGCAAGGCGAAGAATCGCTCGTTGCTTTTCGGGGGCCGAATCTGGCCCGACACGACGGCACCTGTTCGCAACTTGAATCGACGAATCTGGCTCGGAGAGACGTAAATATCATCGGGACAAGCCAAATAGTTATAGCCGATACTCCGCAAAAAACCGAAACCGTCCGGCAGGACCTGCAAAGTCCCTTCACCGCAAAGAGTCATGCCCGAAGTGATTCGGGTGTGCAGAATCCGCAGAATTAATTCGTCCCGCGATTGGCTTTCCGGATCGATCAGGCCGCATAATGAAGCTTCCGTCACCAATTGCCGAGTCGGCTGTTGACGCAGCTCACTTACGGAAATCGAGTCTCCGCCACGGGCTGCGTCCAAGTCGATGTTGTCCGCAGAAAACTCGCGAGCCATCCGCTGCGCAAGTGATTCCGAATGCGTCGACGAATCGGCCGGGCGCAGCACGCCGTTGCGCTCCGCCGAGTTGAATTCCGATTTCTCGTTGAAATGTGCCATGGTCGAAATGTCAGTCTGGCGCGCAGTGCTTCCTGCGAACGGAAATATAATTTGGGCGTCGTTCCAAAAACCGTCGTCAATCCGAGCTTGGGTCCGAAGGAATTTCGAGCGTTGCAAAAGGTAATCCCCATTGCCGCCAGATTTCCGTGACTTGTCGCTCGATCGATTCCGGAGTTGCCGAATTGTCAATCACCGAATCCGCAAGTTGCCGTACTTGGACAAGTGGAGTTTGTAACGACTCTCGTCGTCGCCATTCGTCTGCCGACCAACCTCGATTCAATGCACGACGCTGGCGGGTTTTGGCATCGGCTTCCACAAAAACGATCCTGTCGCAAATTCTGTCCCATCCAGCTTTGATCAGGACGGGTGCATCCAAAACTACGGCAGGAACATTCTTCGACAGCCTCAATCGCTGAATCTCGTCCCGCATTTGCTCTGCGATCAGCGGATGCGTGATTTGCTCCAACCGCGACAGCCGATCGCGACTTGCCGCATCGAGTCCAAAGACTCTGTCTGCAACCGCCGCTCGAACAACTTCGCCTTGGGAATCAAAAACAGTTTTGCCCAAAAGTTCGCGGATGGCGCTTTTGACCGAATCCAACTGCAACACATTGTGGCCGATTCGATCCGCGTCCAAAACAACCGCGCCTAATCGCTGAAAGCATTTCGCGACAAGGCTCTTGCCACTTGCAATGCCACCGACAATGCCAATGACCTTCATGGGCAAACCCGAATCCGCTGTTCCGAACAACGCAACAGGGTCAGTTGCGTTGGCCACCAAAAAAACTTCGGCATTTCCGTGGACTTCACCCGCCGTCCGGGCGAAGTCCCTCAATTCAAGCCATCTTAACCACTCCAAAACTCGCAAACTAGGCATCTTTGGCTGAATTGCGTGGGGTCAGCAAGCGGCGATTCGGTTATGATGGCCTTCTTATCCAGTCAACCCAGATTGAAAATTTGACAGCGTTTTTCCCCGAATTTACAATCGAATGAGGCTTTTGCCGTGGGGCAAGCGGAAAACGAACGCCGGGTGTTCGCGGAACTTCATTATTTTTTGCTCAGCCGTTTTCTTTTTTCCAGCCGATACTACCTAGATAAACCGATTTCGTTCTCCGATCGAATCACACGGAGACGAGCTTTCACGCCCAGGAGCAATTCCCAATGGCCGCTCGCCAAAACCAAGGTCACTTGATTGCCATCATCGCGTTGTCATTGTTAAGTGTGGTCCTCGGGGTCTGCACATTCCTCGGTTTTTCCGGATCGGCCGAAAACGCTGACGGCAAGACCAGTGCATTGGCGGACTTGCAAAAAGAAAAACAACGCAGCAATGCATACCAATCTTTTTCGAGTGTGCTCAAAAACATCTTGGGGACGGGAGGATCACCAACCGAAAATGCGGATTTGGTGACTTCGATCAAAAACAATAATATCGCTGACCTCAGCACAGATGTCGACAAAGCGGTGTTGACGTATCAACAGGACATGCTCCGCTCACAATCCCCCGAAACGAAGGAATTGACTTACAAGGTTTTGTTGGATGATGTCTTGGCCGCATTGTCGGATCAACACAATCGAATCGACACAATCGAATCTCAAAAAGAAACTCTGCGGATCGAACTTGCAACTTCAAAGACCAAATACGATGAAGAAATCGCCGCCTTGAACGGAACGATTGCCGATGGACAATCCAAACTCAAGGCGCAACAGGATTTGGCTGTCGAAGAACAACAGAAACTCAACGCCCAGCTTGAGGATTTCAAATCGCAAGTCGTCGGCGTGACAACCGATCTCCGCAACGAGCAACAAGGTCGCGAGACACAAGTGACGGACCTAAACAATCAGGTAAAGTTGTTGGCCGATAGCAACAAGAATTACGCGCAACAACTTCGCGATCTGACCAAAGTCAACACGGACCTTGCCGACGGGCGAATCACGGCCGTTTCACCCACGAACGAAACGGTTTATCTCGATTTGGGTTCGGATGACGGTTTGCGAACCAAACAGCGATTCGTCGTCTACGATCGCTCGGAGACGATCTACGAAAAATACTTGGGCAAAGCCTACATTGAAATCACCGAGGTCCAAGGACCGCACCGAGCCCAAGCACGCGTGATTCCACAACCTAACGTCGAAGACGTTTTGACTTCAATCAATGCCGATGAGGAAAACGGCCTGATTAACCCCGACCAATCCAGCAATACGCGAATTCAATTCTTGAACTCTCGCAAATCGGCGAACCCGATTCTGACCGGCGATTACATCATTTCCGATGTTTGGGATCCAGGTTACGCAGTTGCCGTGGCGCTAGTTGGCAACATCGACATTGATGGTGACGGCAATAGCGATTTGGCCATTGTCGAAAGCAGGATCAATCAAAACGGCGGCCGAGTAGTCGCCAAGCACGATGCTGCTGGCAACATAACTGGCAAGATTGACATCTCGACTCGTTACATCGTCATCGGCGATCCGCCTCCGCCCGAAAATTCTGCCGCGTCCAAGGCTTACGCGCAGATGATACGCGAAGCCGAAACCGCCAACGTGCAGAAACTTACGATCCGCGAGCTGAACAATTCGCTTGGTTTTCAGGGCGAAGCCAAAACCGAACACTTGGGCAAGCGAATCGGCACTAAGTTCCAACAGCGAGTCCCGGCCCCCGCTAGACCTTCCGACGACAGCGCTTACAAAAATAATTAAGCCCGGTTGGCGAGCGGGGAGTGAAAGCTCCCTGTTTTTTCTGCAACCTGATTGGTTTCTCGCCGCGTTGATTTCGGCCTTTGCGTCGTGGACAATAGCGCTCGCGCGGAAAACTTATTCCGCAAACCAGACTTCTCACAATTGCGAGCTTAAAATGACGGCCGTCCCTTATTTGCAAAAGTTACTTCTCATTTTGTTAATCGTTTGCACCGGAGCAATTGCTGCCGAGGCGCAAACCCCACAAAACGACGAATCCGACGTTGGATACGAAACACTCTTTGACGGCAATACGCTCGAAGGCTGGAGCGGCGAAGAAGGATTTTGGTCGGTTGTCGATGGTGCAATCACCGGACAGACGACTACGGAGAAATCACTTTCCGGAAATTCGTTTTTGATCTGGAAAGCTGGCGAGCTGGATGATTTCGAATTGAAAATCAAATTCCGGATCGAAGGGGGCAATTCTGGCGTGCAATATCGCAGCCAAGACCTGGGCGAACATGTCGTCGGCGGTTACCAAGCCGACATCGACGCAACTCACCAATATATCGGCATCTTGTACGACGAGCGCGGACGCGGCATCTTGGCCAATCGCGCCGCGAAAGTTGAAATCGACGCAAAGGGTGAGAACAAAGTCGTCGGAAAAACTTGCGACGAAGCTGAACTTTTAGCCAGCATCAAAAAGAATGATTGGAGCGAGTACACGATCACTGCGCGCGGCAATCACTTGACGCAGGCCATCAACGGATTCGTGACGGTCGATATCGTCGACGCTCAAGCTGACCAAGCGGAATCCAAAGGCATTCTCGCTTTGCAAATCCACACCGGCCCACCCATGAAAGTTCAATTCAAAGACATTCGCTTGAAGCGACTGACGACAACTGAAAAGCACAAGAAAAAAGATTAGCGATTGGGCTCGCTGGGCTTTTCCGGTGGCGGCGGAGTTAATAGTGCTGGCGGTGGGGGGATGGGTGGTGGGGGTGGCGGTTCGAGCTTGGCCCCGACGACGATTTCTAGTTCGGGAAGGAGGGCACGTAACGATGCGATTCCTTCGTCGCTGATCTTAGTTTCCCAAATGTATAACTTTTTCAGATTCGCCAGGCCTTTCAAATGCAGTACGCCCGCGTCGGTTACGTTGGTTCCGTAAATGTTTAAGTACTGTAGTTTTTCGAGTTTGGCTAGATGAGCCAAGCCTGCGTCGGTGATCTTGGTTCGCTCCAGATGCAGCTTTTCCAATCGCGGTAATTTTGCGACTTCTGCCAATCCCGCGTCGGTCACTGCGGTGCCCGCCAAGTTCAGCCAAATGACGTTGCTTATTTGGCTGACGCTTCTTAGTTGCTCGTCGCCGACTTTGTCTCCCGCTAACTGTAATCCGACTTCGCGGTCTTCGGAGTCAGCCGAGATTTTTAGGACGAGCCCACCGGCGGCGCGAATGGCTTTAGTTGCTTCGTTTTCGTCGGCAGTAACTGGTCGTGTCATCGCGAAAATTAGAACGAGAGCGAATGCGGCAAGGAAACGCGCGGTCATGATGCACCTTTTTGGGTTCGAGGGGGTCAGACCCCAGCCTGTGGATCTGATGATCTATTCTGGTTCGACGGCGACATCGTAGCAACCACCTGACAAGGGCTACGGCTCGTAGGCTCGACGGAACGGGTTGCGATTGGGCCGCAGCCAACGGCACATGGCGATCCCCAAAAAGTACAACAACGTCAGCGGAATCGCCATCAAGATCATGCTGATCGGCTCCGCCGGGGTCAACACCATCGAGACGATAAAGATGACGAGCACCGCGATTCGCCATTTTTCCAAATAATTCGCAATCGTGAAAATTCCCAGCATGTTGAGAAACAGCATGACAATCGGCAGTTGAAAAGCGATCCCAAATCCCAACGGGAGCAGAAGCAAGAACGAAAGCCATTCACCAAGTCGGGGTTGCGGATCGATCCCCATGCTTGCGTTGAACTGCAACAGAAACTTGAGGACGGGATCGAACACAAAAAAGAACGCCAGGGCCGCACCGCCGAGAAACAATCCCAAACTAATCGGCAGATAGTAAAAAACGTAACGCTTTTCGTGTGGATACAATCCCGCCGCGACGAACAGCCAAATTTGATAAAAGATCCACGGGCTGGCGATCACGATGCCGACGATCAAACCGGCTTTCATCCAGATCATGAAAGGCTCCGTAGCCGAAAGCGATTGAGCGGTGACTTCGACCGATTCCCAAATATCGATCTCGGCGAACGGAACGTCCGGTCGATTCAAATCCGGCGTCAGCGCACTCCAAATGAGCCACTGATTTAATTGGCACTTGAGCTGCAAAGCGGCGGGGGCGTCCGCTTGGGCGATGCCATCTTTCAATTCTTTGAGCCCCGTTGCTTCCTCGGTTGAAAACAGGTTGTCTACAACGCTTCCGGACAATCGCTGCGTAAAAGCGGGGTCCGCGTGAAGTTCGGATTGGCTTGCTAGACGATTGAGAACGCGCACGAAGTTCTCGATGTCTGCGCTAGTTAGCTCTTGAGCGGTCCCCCAAGCTCGCATGGAGTTTTGTTCGTCACTTGACAAAGCCCGCCAAATCGCTGCTTGTGAAGTTTCCGAACCAGATTCGGCGGCGAGGAGGCGCCGGGATAAGGCTTGGGCTTGCGCGGGAGAGATGTTCCGCACGCTAAATCGAGTGGTTGGTACGGTCGACACAGTCGATTCCGTAGGACGATGTTTATTCAACGCACGGGTTAATTGATCTTGATCGACGACGATGCGGCGCGGAGCCATGAGCCGCTTCCCCAACAGCGTCCGAAATTCGAGCGGAACGACACCGCCGCTGTTTTCTTTGAGGCGACCTTCGGCTTGCGAAACCATGAATTCCGTAATGGCCCGGGTCAGTGGCGTTTTTATCCAATTTACGACGTTGGTCGCAAAAAGCATTCCGATCACAACGCCGATCGCAACGCCAATCAAGGAACGAAAGAGGACTTTGCGCAATTCCTCCAAGTGCTCGCCGAACGTCATCCTCGTGTGTTCGAACAAGTCCTCGTTAGGTGGTCGCAGCGGCATGGACTTTTTCGCAAACTGGTAATGGATCTAGTATCCGTTGTATCATGGACCAAATCCGGGCCGTTGCAAAGAACCTGCGAGCCGCCCAACATGCTTTGATCGGAGCCGTTCCGCGTCACATAACGATTTCATCGCTTGAACTGCCAGCCCATGCTCTACCCATTTCGATTCCAACCGTTGTTCCGTCGATACTTGTGGGGCGGTCGTAGGTTGCAGACACTTTTGAATAGGCCAATCGGTCCCGGCGACGATTATGCCGAGAGCTGGGAGATCGTCGATCACGGCTCCGAACAAAGCATCGTCTGCAACGGCCCGCGCACTGGACAGTCACTTCACGATTTGGTCGACGAGTTGGGCCCGCGATTGCTCGGGCCTCATTGGGACAAGCGAATTCACGGCGACGATGTTCCGACTAATTTGCAAGGTCGTTTTCCGCTGCTGCTGAAATTTCTAGACGCGCGCTTGCCGCTTTCCGTCCAAGTCCACCCCGACGACGAAATGGCTTCGCGACTTTCGCCCCCCGATTTGGGAAAGACCGAAGCTTGGTTTGTAATGGCGACCGGCCCGCAAAGTCGCATTTACGCCGGCTTAAATCGTGGCGTAGATCGACAGAAATTCGCCGATGCGATTGTTGCGGGCGAGATTGAGTCGACACTTCATTCGTTTGTACCGCAAGCTGGCGATTGCGTCTTTATTCCTGCGGGGACCGTTCATGCGATAGGCGGCGAACTGTTGATTTGCGAAATCCAACAAGCCAGCGACACGACGTTTCGTTTGTACGACTGGAATCGAGTTGACGCATCGGGGAAAGCAAGACCCTTGCACATTGCGCAAGCGTTGGACGCGATCGATTTCGCGAGCGGACCGGTCGAGCCGATTCGCGAGGGAGGTGCCAAGCCAACAATCAAAAAGTCGTTAGTCACTTGCGACAAGTTCATTCTGTCGTCGCTTGAGATCGACCAACCGATTCGATTTGGCGATGACGGCCAAATGCGAATTGTGGTGGTCGTAAATGGAAGCTTGCGACTTGAGCATGAAGAAGGCTCCGAGTCGTTCGAAATCGGGCAATGTGTGCTTTTGCCGGCTGACGGAAGCACTTGTACTTTGATTCCAAAACGACGGGCGGGCATTTTTGAGATTTGCTTGCCGGACGAATAGCCTCGTTCCCAGGCTCCCGCCTGGGAACGCACTGCGGTCGAGGCTCTGCCTCAATCACCGCAAGGCAGACAAAAAACAAACACGGCTGGCGGAGCCAGCAATTCAGTGGGTTCCCAGGCAGGAGCCTGGGAGCCAGTGCGCCAGAGGTTATTTGTCGTCGTCTTTGTCTTCTTCGACAGATAGGGCATCGGCGGATTTTTCTTTGCTTTCCGTCGCTGCTGTTTCCGCTTTCGGCACAAGGCTGCTGACATCCAGCGTGAACATGCCTCGACCGTGAGTTGCAATCACGGCCACGAAATCACGCGGGTGCACGACTAAATCATGCACGAAAGTAATTGGCAAGCCACTCCCTAGCGCGCTCCAAGATTGGCCGCGATCTTTTGTTCCGTAAACGCCCAAGTCCGTGCCAACGTACAACAGATCGGGGCTGCGCGGGTCTTCAAAGATGACGTTGACCGGTCCGCCAGGTATTTGGCCGCTGATGTCTTGCCAAGCCTGTCCGTAGTCGTCGCTTCGCCAAACGTAAGCTTGGAAATCATTGTCTGTCTTGCCATTTTGCGTCAGGTACGCAGTCCCTTCCTTGAACCGCGACGCCACGACGCGCGTGACCCATTTGTTTTGTGGGATGCCATTGTTAATCGACGCCCAGTTCAATCCGCCATCGCGCGTGACGTGCACACGACCATCGTCCGAGCCAGCATAGATTAATCCAAACTTGAGAGGCGATTCGGAAAGCGAAGTCAACGTCGCGAACGAAATATTGCCTTGTCGTTCAGGATTGTTGTAAGTCAAATCTGGGCTGATTCGATCCCAGTGTTCGCCTCGATCAACTGACCGGAAAACAAAATTCATTCCGTGATAGATGATTCGCGAATTGTGCGGCGACAGGATGAACGGCGCAAGCCACTGACCGCGCAGCGGCGACTCGTCGGGACCCGACTTGGGGACAATCCTCTTCGTGGTTCGCGGCTCTAGCGTCGAGCGCATGATCGATCCATAAAAGCTTTCGGAGTAAAGCGTGTTGGGATCTTCAGGATCGACGGCGACATGGCTGGCTTCGCCGCCGGGAATCATTTGCCAGCGCGATTCCGGGTGGCGGTTGGGAACGTAGTTGGACGGCCCAATCCATGTATTGTTGTCTTGAATGGAGCCGTAAACATTGAACGGTTTTGCGTTATCGATCGCCACGTTGTAAAACTGCACGCAGGGCAAATTCTCGATATTCTTCCACGTCGCCCCGGCGTCGTACGAAATGTTGATCCCGCCGTCGTTTCCGTTGATCAAGTAACTCGGATTGACTGGGTCGATCCACAACGCATGATGATCGCCGTGCAAATCGCGATAATCGACGTCCGAAAAACTCTTGCCGCCATCGGTCGATTTGAGAAGAGGCACTCCCAGAGTAAAGATCGTATTCTCGTCGGTTGGATGTACGCGAATCTGTCCGAACACCCAACCGTAGGTCGAAAAAAGTCCTTTGATCTCTTTAGCCTCACCGCTCATTTTCACAAAGCTCGCCCCGCCGTCCGTTGACCGGTAGACTTCAGCTCCGATCATCACGTCTTTCTTTTTCCGACCATACGAATCGAGTTCGTTGTCGTCGGCTTTGCGCGCGATTTCATGATTGTCGGCCAAGACATAAACTACTTGCGAATTCGAAGGTGCCACGGCGATACCCAAACGGCCGACGTTTCCCGCTGGCGGAAGCCCTTGCGACAATTGCTCCCAAGTTTTTCCGGCGTCGGACGATTTGTAAATTCCGCCTTGAGGGCCGGGGACCGGATCGTTCCACGCTCGCCGAATCCGATGCCATATCGCCGCGTATAACTTATCCGGCTCCGTCGCGCTCATCGATAAATCAATGGCACCTGTCAAGTCATCGACGTATAGCACTTTGTTCCATGTCGCTCCACCATCGGTCGTTTTGAAAACGCCACGCTCTTCGTTCGGCGTGTACTCATGCCCGCTGGCCGCGACAAAGACGATATTCGGGTCGTTGGGATGAATGACGATCCGCCCGATGTGATGCGAGTCGGCCAAGCCCATGTGTTGCCAAGTCTTTCCTTCGTCATTCGATTTGTACACGCCGGTTCCCGCCATTGAACTTCGCAAGATGTTGGACTCGCCCAGCCCAACCCAGACGATTGCCGGATCGGACGGCGCGACCGCGACCGCGCCAGTTGAACCGGACGGGGCATCGTCGAAAATCGACTGCCAGGTCGTTCCTTCGTTGACGGTCTTCCACAATCCTCCCGATGCAGTCGCAACGTAAAACGTAAATGGTCGGTTCGAGGGAACGGCAATATCGGTCACTCGGCCACTCATGCGCATCGGGCCGATGTGCTTCCACTTCAAGTCCTTGGTCGGCGACTCGTCTCGCAACTTGAGGTGTTGCTGATGCCAGGCGAGTCGCGATTGCGGATCGGTCACGGCAGGCTTTACTTCTTGCGACCAAGAAAATTCTGCATGGATCGCACACGCCAGCGCGACCAAAGCGAAACCGAACTTTTGATTTTTGTCGGCCATGAATCCACCAATTAGTTTTTTGCAGTTGAATGAACGTCGAAGTTCAAAGTCCGTTTATTGTGCTTGGATGGCGACTTCGTTCAAGTCACCGGCTGACGTACGACGGCACAAAAGCTTTCGGCAAGCGTGGAATGAGCCGAAATTCAGGCCCGAATATCGAAGGCGACAAATTGATTGCTGGCTTTGGCCCAAACCACGGACTTGTTGCGCACGTACCGCTCCATCTGTTGGTCGATTTCTCGCAAGAACGAAATCAAATCTTCCTTTTCGCCCTCCGCAACGAGGTGGACTCGCCCATCGTCGAGATTTCGCACGAAACCGCTCAAGTCATATTCTTGGGCCGTGTTTCGCGCGCGATAGCGGAAGCCGACGCCTTGCACGTTGCCGCTGTAATGAACTTCGATGCGGCGATAGTTTTCCATCGTTGCGTTTCGTTCCTCCATTGCGGTCCGCGATCGCGAACCATCGTAATCGTACCGCCACAAAGCGTCGGACGGATAGTAGCTGAACTCGCAAGAGTTCTGTCTGACAGCCAGAGTCTTTCGAGTATTATTGGGTGACTTGGAATCGGCACTAATTCAGCAGGATCGCGCCGGGGCCGAATGTTTCGTCATCCCCTTCTTCCCACTCGCGACGGACTTCGCGTAAGCCGTAAGCGCACAACTCAAACCGGTCGCTCAAGTTTTGCAGAACGCTGCTGGCCGGGGCTTCGCTACTGACCGTCTCGATCAAGCTGGCGATGTGATAGGAACGCTTGCCCTGATGACAATATTCCTCGAACTGTTCGGTGCCAGCCGCCGGACGCCGCAAGGCTTCGGGATAGATGCCCGCCCAGAAAAGTGTGAAATCGCCGATGTGCCGATGCAGCTCGCGCCGCGAGTCGCCCCATCGCTCTTTCGCTTCCAACGCCATTTCGCCGATGCTCAACAGCGGACGACCGGTGACGCTCCGAATGCGATGGATCGAATCGTTGCGAACAAAGCGGACCAGCATATCCGTGAGATAATCGATCAGCGGAGGATCGACAACGCCCAGTCGACTGAGAAACGTGTTCTCAGCGATGCCGGCAAAGTAACGATGAATTGGCGAATTTTCTTCAGTACTCATGTCGCGATTTCCAAGCCGCAACAAACACAAAAACTACTACTACAACTTTAGGTCGGTTTCCCGGTTTTGGTCAAGCCAGATTTTTTGCTTGCGCCAGCCGCTTCGACCGGCAAGCCGCTACAAACGTCACAGAACGATCGAACGTGGGCCACCGCCGCGCGATTGGTGGGACGGTTAGCGGGCGACAGCTCCTTCGAGTACAACCGTAACACGGTTCAAATACCAGCATGAACCCCGAGCTAGTTTACCTGCCCCTCGCCTATTAACCACATGCCAGAACTTCCCGAAGTCGAAACGATGCGTCGCGGAATTCGGCCGATCATCGGCGCGACTATCGTGTCCGCCGCGCGAACTCCTTGCCGTAAAAAGCCGATTACGATTCGCCCTCGCATCGGCGAATTCAATCGCCGCGCTTCAGGCCGCACGATTCGCCAAATCGATCGGCTTGGCAAGCGGGTTGTCGTGGTCCTCGACGACAACCAGCGGATCGTGTTCGAGCCTCGCATGACGGGCCTTGTACTGATCGACGAGCCTCCCAACCAAGAGCATTTGCGATTTGAAATCTGCTTGCGTTCCAAATCGCACCCACGGCTTTGGTTCTGGGACCGGCGCGGACTGGGACTGGTGAGCCTGTGGCGGCCCGACGAATACGACGCGCTGTTTGCATCGCGGTTGGGCAAAGATGCTTTGGAAGCATCGCCCGACGATTTGCTTGCACAGTTCGGCAAGCTTAAAACGCCGATCAAGGTCGCGTTGCTGGATCAGCGCCGACTTGCGGGCGTCGGCAACTTGTACGCCGCTGAAATTCTGCACGTTGCAAAAATTCATCCCGCGACACGATGTTTGCGAATCAAACCAACTCAGTGGCAAGCCATCCATCGAGCGATGCTCAAAATACTCAACGCCGCCATTCGATCAGAAGGATCGACGTTGTCCGACGGGACCTACCGCAACGCCATCAATGAACCGGGCCAATTTCAAAATCAGCATCGCGTCTACGATCGAGCAGGCGAGCGCTGTCTAACCTGTCGCAAAACTGAAATCGTTCGCATCGTCCAAGCCCAGCGGGCTACGTTCTTTTGCCCGCACTGCCAAACTCGCGGCCGTGCAAAATGACGTGGAGCACGATTTCAACGAGTCTGTCAACCGTAGCTGATTCCTCGCGTCGCCGCTAAAATTCGGTTCGTCGGCATGAGCTCCGGTAATTGAAAACAAACACATTCGTTTCGAAAAGGCGCTAGTGTGAATAAACTATTGAGTCAAATCGTCGCGTTGGTATTTCTTTTTTCCATCGAGGTCGTCATGCAAGGTTCGGTCATGGCCCAAGCTCAACAGCAAAGCACGGACCCGCAAGCATTCGAGTTCATCGCGTGGTATCTCAACGAAATCCGTCCGCTCGAAATCGAATCCAACCGACTGTGGTGGGAAGCCAACACGACCGGGGACGATGCGGCTTACACGAACAAAGAGAAAGCAGAAAACAAACTGAACGAAGCATTGGCGAACCGCGATCGCTTTGCATTGCTAAAGAAAATTCGCGCGGCCAAAGTCCCAGACGCCGCGATCGCGCGACAGATCGAACTCTTGTATCTCGGCTTCCTGGGTAAGCAGCTTGATCCCGCGCTAATGGCCCGCATGACGGCCAAAGCCAACACGATCGAAAAAGCTTTCAACGCCTACCGCGCCAAAGTCGGCAGCGAGGAAATGGCCGACAGCCAAGTCCGCAAAATCCTGCTCGAATCCAAAGACTCCGCCCAACGCCAAAAAGTCTGGGAAGCCAGCAAGGCCGTCGGCAGCGCCGTCGAAACCGACATTCGCGAACTCGTCATGCTCCGCAACGACGCCGCCAAAAACCTCGGATTCGCCAACTATCACGCGATGATGCTCAGCCTGAACGAACAAGAGCCGAAAGATATCTTGCGGCTTTTCGATGAACTTGACGCGCTGACCCGCGAACCTTTTTTGAACGCCAAGTCTCAGATCGATGAAAAGCTGGCTGCTTCTTACGGCATCAAAGTCGATCAGCTTCGCCCGTGGCATTATCACGATCCGTTTTTCCAAGAATCTCCAAACGTCTTCAACGTCGATTTGGATGGGACCTTTGCCGAAGTCGACATCATCGACGTCTGTAAGCGCTTTTATTCCGGGATCGGGTTGCCGATTGAGGACGTGATCGCCCGAAGCGACTTGTACGAAAAACCGGGCAAGAGTCCACATGCTTTCTGCACCGACATCGACCGCGATGGAGATGTCCGCGTGCTGGCTAATATTGTTCCCAATTCGTATTGGATGGGAACCATGATGCACGAACTCGGTCACGCGGTTTACAGCAGCAAGAACATTCCCTCGAGCGTCCCGTACTTGTTGCGCGGCGAATCGCACATCCTCACCACCGAAGGGATCGCCATGATGTTCGAGCGATTTCCGGGCAGCTCGCGCTGGTTGACGGAAATGGGATTGAAAGTCGCCGACCCAAAAGCTTACGACGAAGCCAGCCGACTCAAACGCCGCAATCAGTTGCTCATTTTCTCGCGCTGGTGCCAAGTCATGTTTCGGTTCGAGATGGCGATGTACGACAAACCCGATCAAGACTTGAATAAACTATGGTGGGACCTGGTGGAAAAATACCAAGGGCTTCGCCGTCCGGAAGGGCGCAACGAACCCGACTACGCGAGCAAGATCCACATCGTCTCGGCTCCCTGTTACTACCACAACTACATGATGGGCGAGCTGTTCGCGTGCCAGTTGCACGAAACCGTCGCTCGCGAAGTATTGAAAAGCGACGATCCAATGTCGACCGTTTATCATGACAACACCGCCGTTGGCAAATTCCTTACCGAAAAAGTCTTCGCTCCCGGCCGTTCGCTTCCCTGGAACGCCCTAACCCGTTTTGCCACCGGCAGCGAACTTAACGCCAAGGCTTTTGCCAACGAGTTCGGAAGATAGCCCAGCGCGGGATGCTAGGTGCGGTTTGAAAAACTGTTCGGACAAATCGTCCTGAGTTTACGGCGTTGTGTCATAATCGCAAATCGCTACGAGTGTAAGTTCATCGTTGTTGTTTGCTACTATCAGCCCCGCCGGTCGATGGGTTGGAGCGGTATGACTTGGCCCATGCCGGTGGTTGTGGAGCGTCGTCCGATTCCATCAAAGCGTGAAACTGTTCGCGCGACAGCGGCTCTCCGGCTGGTCGCACGAATTCGAAATAATCGAACACTCCACCTTGGCACACGCGCAATTGGCGATCGAATTCGAACACCACGAAACATTTGCTGCAGGCTTTCCCCGCATATGCAATCTGGTCGGGAACGCTGCATGTTGCCTCCCGGTGGTCCGACCACCACGAACCCATTTTGGGCCAGCATTGCTTTGCGTCTTCCGACAAACCGGCCTTCTCAACAGCACCCAGCCCCGTCAAGTCGAACGGCAACGAGAGAAACCGATCCGGTTTCAGACCAGCCTGCTGTCTGCCGCCGGTGACCTTCTTGGCGAGAAACGTAACTTCGCTATTTGCCAGGCTGGCAGAGGCAGGGAGACTTGATATTGATATCGGCGTGGCGCCAAGCAGCATCGAATGACGATTGCGCTTGTGCAGCTTCGGACGTGCGGTCTTGGAGCTTAAGGCTTCGGGCTAAGCCAAAGAGCGCCCAGCCGTTATTGGGATGGATGACGAGGTCGGCACGAAAGACCGTCTCGGCTTCGGTGCCCAATGACTCCTGCAAGAGCACAGCACCTAAGGCGTGACGAACCGGGTTGATCCAATCCGGCGGCTCGTCGTACCGCAATTTGTCTTCCAACTCGACGGCTGTTCGCAATTTAGCCACGGACTCTGCGACTTTGCCTTGCCGATAAAGGATTTCGCCCGTCATCAAGTGTTCGGCGATCGCCAATACGTCCGCCGCCTTGTTGTTGCCGACGATCCCTTCCTCCGCAACTACGGCGCGCGCGGCGATAAATGCGTCCTGCTCTTTGAGGGCGTTTTCCAATTCACCCATGGTCGCAAACGCGATGGCCCGGGATTTGTGCCACATCGTTCGCGCGATCGGCAAATAGTCGGGAGGCTCTGGCGACTGGAGGATTTTGTCCCACTGGCCGAATCGAACTTGGACTTCCAGAGGTATTGCCGTAAACCCGTCCGCCATCGCCGCGTTTTCCTTGATCCAATCTGTCGGCATGGCCTGGACCATTTCCGTGACCATATCTTCAGCCAACCGACTTTGGCCAGTCATCAAGGCGGCATACGCCAGCATGTGGCGGTTATGGGCCATGTAGATGCGATAGAAATCTTGCTGCGGAGATTTTTCCAGATAAGCCTGATCTGCATCAATTGCTTTTCGATTCGATAAGATCGCTGCTTCCCAATGGCCCAAACGTACATCGATGTGGGACGGCATATGGACTAGATGTCCAAGCCCTGGCTGCAAATCGCGCAATCGTTCGGCAGCGCGCCCGGCGCGTTCTGGATGCGGCGATGCTTCGAGAGCATGAATGTACAAATGCAGCGCTAACGGATGTCGGGATGACTTCGCCAGCGTGGTTTCCAATATCTTAAGAATCTCCTCGGTCCCGGGCTGCGGTTCTCCGTCAGGCATCCACAAGTCCCACGGCCGTAAGTCCATCATGGCTTCAGCGAAAATCGCCCCGACGTCAGGATCATCGCCAAATTCTTTCCAAACCTCGCGCATGGCCTCGGCGAATGCTTCATCCAGCGGACGCCGATCGTCAGGTTGAGGCGAGGAGTAACGCGATTTTGCCGCGCGTATCAAGGCGATTTCGACCGGCGTCACTTTTGCGGATTGAACTTCTCGCGCGGCTTCTGAATTTGCGCCGCCGATGATTGCTTGCGCCTTTTCAAGCGCCCCACAAGCTACCGCGGCTTGTTCTGCTGTCACCATTGGTCGGTTGATATGGGGGCCATTGGCCATCGCAATTCCCCACCAAGCCATCACACAGTCCGCGTCGATTCGGGTCGCGTGTTGAAAAGAGCGATTGGCTTCGTCGTGATTGAAGGCGTACAGAAAACATAGGCCTTGATCGAAGTATTGTTGAGCCAATGGAGAAGACGTTGTGACCTTCCTGCCGAACGAACCCAATCCAGTGAACTCCCGAACGCATTCAGAATTAGCCTGTGAATCGTCGGTTGTCTTTTCCTCTTGGGTCGCATGGCCGAAGACATTTGAAAGAGCCAAGAGCGAAATAATCGCAGCCAATCGTGCTGCCTTAGTAAGGCTGTCCTTCATCGCTAAACTCCCAGAATTGGATTCAAAGTTCTTGTACGGCTACGGTAAATTATACGGTCCACGGTTGTACCCGCGACCTAGTTGTTAGCCGAACAGTCATCGTGCCAAACGTCAGCTTTTTGATTGACTTATTTTGCTGTCTGGATGTGCCAGCACAAAAGCCGTGGAATCGCAGGATTTGCCCAAACGGATAAACTTGCTCAAGCGGTACACTTTATCTAACCGATAGAATTATGTGTCGGACACGACGGGCGTTTGATGTTGCGCGCATGGGAAAATCGAAATGGCCTCAGCGGCTGAACTTGGCAGACCTCCTTCGCATTCGTTCGTCGATCGAATCACGAACTGGATCGCGGACTGGGGACAAGTCTTCATCGAAGGGATCACGGCGCTAGGAAAGTTCGGCTTGTTCGTCTGGCGAACACTCGGTTGGACGATGCAACTTCCCAAACGCGAGACGATCTTCCCGAATTTTTACTCGGTCGGCGTATCGAGCTTGCCAGTTGTCGCGCTGACCGGCACGTTTATCGGCATGGTGTTGGCCGTCCAAAGCTACGCTCAATTCGCGCAAATGGGTTTGGAAACGCGGCTCGGTGCGGTCATCAACATGACGCTGGTCCGCGAACTGGGTCCGGTGCTCGCTGCGACGATGTTGGCAGGTCGCGTGGGAAGTGCAATGGCCGCGGAACTTGGAACAATGCGGGTCACCGAGCAGATCGATGCACTCGCCAGCATGGGCGCGAACCCAATCCGATACTTAGTTGTGCCACGTTTTTTGGCTTGTTTGTTCATGATTCCAGCACTCACCGCGATGGCCGATTTCATGGGCGTCGCCGGCGGACATTTTTATAGCGTGTGGGTTTTAGGAATTGACATTCACCATTATTGGTCGAACAGCGCGGATTTCGTGTCGACGTTTGACTTGTTTTCGGGCATCATCAAGAGCGTCTTTTTCGGGTCTGCGATTTCGCTGGTCGCCTGTTACCAAGGCTTTAACTGCGACGCAGGCGCCGAAGGGGTCGGCCGCGCGGCGACGGCTTCATTTGTATACTCGTTTGTGGTGATCTTGATCTTGGACTTGTTTCTGGGAATCTTGCTGGAGTCGATCAATCAGAGCATCGAGACAGCCGGATCGGGATTGATGTGATATGGCCGACGAGCGTCCAGAAGGACGCGACATCTTGGTAAAAGTCGATAACGTGTCGATGCATTTCGGCGCGAATCCGGTCCTGCGCGAAGTCTCGCTCGAAATTCCGGTCGGCCAGACGCTGGTCTTGCTTGGCGAAAGCGGATGCGGCAAGACGGTCTTGATGAAGTGCATCATCGGCTTGATTCGGCCGACGCGCGGGCAGGTTTATTTCAACGGCGCTGACCTCGCAAAGCTTTCCGAAAAAGGAATCAGCCAACTCCGACTGCGCTTCGGATTCGTTTTCCAGAACGCGGCGCTGTTCGATAGCTTGACGGTGGGACAAAACGTGGCGTTTCCTTTGCGGCAACATCGGAACATGAGTCCGGATGAAATTCGAGAGTTGGTTATGGAAAATTTGGCGTCGGTGGGATTGCCGGATGACGTCGTGAACAAGAAGCCTGCAGAACTTTCCGGCGGCATGCGCAAGCGTGTCGGATTGGCTCGGGCACTCATCCTCAACCCAGAACTCGTTTTGTACGACGAGCCGACGACAGGGCTCGACCCGATCATGACCGACGTAATCAATGAACTTATTTTGCGGACTCGTCGCCGCGGGATGGTGACGAGCATCGTGGTCACGCACGACATGGCGACGGCGCGTAAAGTTGGCGATCGAATCGTCATGATGTACCCGCTTTCGCGATTGGAACCGAACGAACCCCAAATCATTTTTGATGGCCCGCCGGATCAGCTTGACACGGTTCGCGATCGTCGCGTCCGCCAGTTTGTCAAAGGCGAAGCGGGCCAACGGCTAATGGAAATGCGTACGGCGGCAGGACAATAAAACCACTAACCCAACTCCCCTAACCCTTTCCCCGTTCAAAGCAACGGGGAGAGGGAACTTTGGAATTTCGAACATGGAAGAACGTCTGCTTCAATTTCGCGTTGGCGTCGTCGTGATTTTGGCGGTGCTGATCATGGGAATTCTCATCTTTCTGTTTGGCGAAGGCTGGACGCCGCAATACTCGGTCACTTTGCGCCCAAAATCGGCACCCAACGTAACTCGCAACACGCCAGTAAGAAAAAATGGAATTCTGATCGGTCGCGTGGCCAAAGTCGAAACCGCCGATAAGGGTGTCATTGTGAAACTGAACATCAAACGGGACGAGAAAATTTTCCAAGACGAAGTCGCTCAAATCGGTACCGAATCGTTTTTGGGTGATGCCGTCATCGATATTTTGCCGGGATCGTCCGAAGTGCACGGCCCGCTGATTGCCGCGGGCGAGGAAATGTTGAATGTTCGAGTAAAGCCCAACCCGCTGGAAGTCGTCGACGTCTTCATCGACCTGAAAGACAAAATATCCGACACCGTCGACTCGATTAAACGTGCGGGCGACACGGTCGACCAAGCTGGCAAAGGGATCACCAAAGTCACGGAAAAATTTCAGGAAGCACTGGGCGACGAGAACGGTGACCTCAAAGTCATCTTGCAAAATGTCCGCAAATTGTCGGAAACCGCAGACATGGCGCTAGGCAACCTGAACAGCGTCATGGAAAAACTTAACGAGTTCGCAAGCGACGAATCGTTCAAGGGCGAGCTGAAAGAAACGATTAAAGGACTCCCTGAATTCTTCAACGATGCCAAAGCGACGATGGCCGACGCGCGCGAAGCGATCAACAAATTCGGCGCTGTTGGCGACCGTGCTGACGCGAACTTGGCCAACATAGAGGACTTTACCAAAGCACTGGGCAGCGAAGGGCCCGCAATCGTGTCGCAACTAAAAACAAGTATGGAAGGGATCGATCGGCTGGTTAAGAACGTCGATGACTTTTCCAGAGCGATCAATTCGGGTGAAGGTACACTCGGGCGGATTATCAAAGACCCGTCACTTTATGAGAACTTGAATGCGACGCTGGAAAACGCGCGCGACGTGAGCTACCGGCTCAAGCCGCTGATGAACGACCTGCGCACTTTCGCAGATAGTTTGGCGCGCGATCCAGGGCAGCTTGGCGTGCGCGGAGCTTTGCAGCGCAAACCTGCCGGTGCCGGTTACAAAGGAACCGTGACAAACGAAAGTGAGAGGGAGACAGCGTGGTAAATCATCGCATTCCCCTTATCCAGCTATCTCCCCCGGCAACATCAGGAAGTCAGGCACATTTTTCGGCCGACATGTTTTGACTGACTCGAATGTCTCGCTTTGGAAAAATGAGCCAGACCCCGTCTCGTGAACCATCTCGGAACTTATTGCAAGTCGAGCGGCAGCGTGACTGTGCCGCGACCCACATCGGTTCGCAATTGTCCTGCGCGCTGCAACAACTCACTTTCATCGACCATTGCTTTTGGCGTGAGCCGATAGTCTAGATTCCGCATGTCGCGCCGTTCGCGCAGCGATAAATGCGCGGTCAGAAAACTCAGCGGCGGAATGTCGTACCAAGGCGCGCGAAACCGTTCCTTGGTTTGCAACAGCTCGTAGCCGTCCTTTTCCAGTCGTATTTCTCGCGTCCCGTAATAAGTGAACGGAACCGCGACCGGCGTTTGGCCAACCGTTTGCCGATCGATCGAAACAAGTGCCCCTTCGGGATCGCTTCGCACCATCAACACGCGGCGAATGCAGCCGCACTGAAGCGCGCCGAACAGGAGCACGACCAAACCGATCGTGCGAATCGAACGAAAAACGCAGACGACTTTCAAGAGTTTAGATTCCTCTGTTGATTGGGCTCGATATCCGCCATTTCAGCGGGGGATTTTAGAGGAATTTCAACAAAAGTTGCTAGGTCGTTTCCTGCTCGAATCCGACCGAGGGTTAAAATAGCCGATAGAAGGACTGGTGCGCCTCAGCTATGATCAAGGTTGGCTTGGCCCCCTATTAGGTGCTGCTCGACATTCCTGCTAGCCTCGCGAAATTATTCCTAAACCCAAACCAAGTCTCCGGGCAGCGGCAGATTCTGATGAACGAAACCGCATTCAATTGGGATCCCTATTTGGAAGTTGCCAGCGTCAGCGACATTGGCATGCGCCGTTCCAATAACCAAGACAGCTTTGCCGTCGCGATGGCCACCAGCATGGATCATTGGAAGCAGCGCGGGCATTTGTTCATGGTGGCTGACGGCATGGGCGCTCATGCGGCGGGTGAATTGGCCAGTCGATTGGCGATCGACCACGTTCCGCATTTGTATCGCAAGTTCGTTGAGCTTTCTGGCCCAGAGGCGATCCGCCGCGCGGTGATGGAAGCGAATGCGGAAATCAATCGCCGAGGTCAAGCCAACGAAGAATTCCACAACATGGGAACGACTTGTACGGCGCTAACACTGTTGCCCCAAGGTGCCGTCGTGGCGCACATCGGCGACAGTCGCGTCTACCGATTGCGCAAGGGCCGGCTCGAACAACTTACGTTTGACCACAGCTTGGTTTGGGAGATGCGAGCGTCAGGCTACCTCAACGCTGATAACGAAGCCACGTTGGCGATCCCCAAAAACGTCATCACGCGCTCGCTGGGACCTTACCCCGAAGTCAAAGTTGACTTGGAGGGGCCGTTTCCCATCGAAGTTGGCGACGCGTACCTCGTCTGTTCCGATGGCTTGACGGGTCAAATCCCCGACAACGAGCTTGGACCAATCTTGGCCAATCTCCCTCCGAAACAAGCGGCCCAAGTCCTCGTTGATATTTCGAATCTGCGTGGCGGTCCCGACAACATTACGCTCATCATCGCGCAAGTCAAACGGCTTTCTCAAGAAGGCCAACAAATCAAGCCGCTGACCATCGGTGCAAAACCAAATAAACGAACGGTCTCACCGATTGCTTGGGGAACGCTGATCGCCAGCTTGGCGGCGATCATCATTATTTGGCTCATCACGAATTCCTATGTGACCACCTCGATTCCGGCGATCATTTCAGTGGCCAGTGCGATCTGGATTTTGGTCCAATGGACTGGTGCCGCCGACGGTGGAACGCTGGTCACCTCCGAAAAGCGATTTGGCAAAGGGCCGTATTCACGTACCGACTGCGTTTCAGGCGAACATTTGCTCGCGCAGTTGGAGCAAATTACTAAACAACTTTGCGAAGCCGCTGTCGAGGAACAATGGGCCATCGACCGCAAACGATTGGACTCTCTATTTCAACAAGCTCGTGCCGCAGCCAATGGAAAAAAACAGCCCGAAGCCATCCGAGCGTATGCTTCGGGAATTAGTTTTTTGATGGAGCAATTGCGGAACAGTCGCAAGGGAAGCGACTCGTCGGTCGATTTATAATTCAACCTGCTGGCGCGCCGCACCCAATCTGCCAGCGGCGAGTTGCTATTCAAGCCGATGGCTACACTTGCTACATTCTGCCTCCCGACCGGATGGCCCATTCGCTTTTGATCGCGGACTATGCCCAGCTTCTGAGGAAAGTTTACCTCACAATGAATTTGTTGACCCGTTATGTTTTGCTGGAACTGACCAAAGTCTTCCTGGTCACGGTCGTTGGCATGACGGCCATAATGATGTTGGTCGGAGTCGTTCAAGAAGCCATCCAACAAAACTTGACGCCTATCACGATCATTCAGTTGATTCCATTCGTGATTCCCCAAGCACTTTTTTTTGCCATTCCGACAACGGTCCTGTTTTCGGCATGCAACGTATTTGCCCGCATGTCGTCCAGCAACGAAATCGTGGCGATCAAGTCGATGGGCCGCTCGCCGATGGTCGTGGTCTGGCCGGCGATCATTTTCGCTTTCCTGTTGAGCTTGGTGACCGTCATCCTGAACGACATTGCAGTCTCGTGGGGGCGCGAAGGCGTTTATCACGTCATCTTGAATTCGGTCGAAAAAACGATCTACGCCGTGCTGAGTGCCGATCAAAGATTTAACAACGGCCGCTTGTCCTTTGCCGTCCAAGACATTTCGGGCAAAGACCTCTACGGCTTGACCGTCGAGAAATTTGCCGACGATTCCAGCAAAGGCTTTCGCCTCCACGCTCAACAGGCCCGGCTTTCGTGCGACCCGAAAACGAACAAGCTTTTGATTTGGATAAAAAACGGCGAGTTCCAAATTGGCGACAGTGCCTTGGCGTTCATCGACGAGGATGTTGTCCCCATCGATCTCACCGACGCAACTCGCAAGTCGAAAAACAACGAAATCAGTCCTTCCGCCATTCCGCTGCGCGCCATTCCAGTCGCTGCCCACGCGAGCCAAGTCTCACTTATCCACAAGCGCCGCGATATGGCAATGGCCGCGTCGTTTCAGATGCTCGGCGGAAATCTCGTGGGACTCACCCATCCGGATTGGGTTCCGGAATTCGTCGATTTACACGAGTTGGAAATTCGGCAGTATCGAATCGCCGTGGAGCCTTGGCGGCGTTGGGCCAACGGTTTCAGTTGCCTTTGCTTTGTACTCATTGGCGCGCCGCTGGCGCTGCGAATGCAAAACTCCGATTTTTGGGTCGTCTTTTTCATGTGCTTTCTGCCGATCTTGATCGCCTATTATCCGCTGCTGATGTTCGGGATCAGCCAAACCAAAACAGGCCATCTCGCACCGATCTTCGTCTGGACCGGAAACGTCGTCATGTTGTTCGCAGGCTGGTACTTGCTACGCAAGATGGCGCTCACATAGCAGGCTCGTTTCGCATCCTTCGACAAGCTTCCGCAGCCCGTTAGAAACCGTGGGCTACGCATTCATCGTGCCAGTTTTCGTCGGTTCAACCCACGTTAACAACATGCTTTACGTCTTATTTCGCGGGCCCTTTTGGCGTTGCCCGCGATAGCACTTCTGGGCTACAGTCTGGCCCCTCGGATTGGGCCGCTCGACAAGGAGGTCGTGAGTGTTCTCTTGTACGCGAATTCGAACGCAGATGTATATCGGCACGGCCCTGCTGGTCGTGATCGTCGCGGTGCTATCCGCATCGGGGATTCACGGTGCGTTCAAATTTCGTGACCTGACCAAAAGCATTCGCGCTCGCGCCAGTGAACTTCCGTTGACGGCGGAACTTAATCGTTCCGTCGGAGATTTGCGAGTTTCACATTCCGAAATGTTCCTCCCGGCAGCCTTTTCCGCAATTGAACAAGCGCCGAATGTCGCACGCAAATGGGAGAGGATGATATTCTTGCAAAAATTGACCGCCGTTCGGTTCGCGCTCAATAACTACAACGACCAGTTGGAACATCATCAGCTCAAAGACCCGCGCATCGCCGACATAACGGCCGAAATCCAAACCGTGGGGCTGATCCGCATCAGCCTGCATAAAATCGAGCAGCTCGCCAAGAAAACCGAATGGGCTCATGACGATCATTACGCTCGAATGGGCCTCGACGAAGAGGTCACAATGCTACAACGCCGCGTGGGCGAATTGCCCGGATTCCTCAAGCAGCGCATGGAAGCATTTGCCGAGCAAGTTCGCGCGGAATATTACTCGTGGGTCCTGATCAGCATTGGGCTATTTACCGGAGCCTTGATATTGTTGATCTGGCTAATCGCAATGTTTCGCGCCTCGCTTTTCAAGCCATTGGAATCGTTGATCCACGGCTCGCGGCGTGTTGCGACCGGCGACTACCGCTTTCGCATTCAAGTCAAAACCAAAAGCGAAGTCGGCGAATTGGCCGAAGCATTCAACGACATGACCGAAAACTTTTACCAGATCAAAACCGGCTTGGACGATCAAGTCAAACTACGGACCCAGGAAATCGTGCGGAAAGAGCAATTGGCCAGCGTCGGGTTTTTGGCGGCGGGCGTCGCTCATGAAATTAACAACCCGTTGGCCGCGATTGCTTGGTCGGCTGAATCGCTCGAAATGCGGCTTCACGATATTCTGAATCCGCCAGTCGATCGCGCGGCTTCCGAAATTGACGCCGAAATCGAAGACTTAAAAAAGTACTTGCGCCGAATCCAAAGCGAAGCCTTTCGCTGCAAAGAAATCACGGCGGGCTTACTCGATTTCTCACGCTTGGGCGACGCCAAAAAATCGCAGACTGAAATCGGGCCGCTGCTGGAATCGGTCGTCGAAATGGTCCGGCCGCTTAGTAAGTATCACGATCGACGAATCGAACTCGAATGCCCCCAGCCCGTCGTCGCCGACGTCAACGCTCAAGAAATGAAACAAGTCGTTCTCAATTTGCTGACCAACGGACTCGATAGTTTGGCTCCCGGTGGAATTGTTTGGGTTCGCCTGACGCGCGACTCGCAGCGAATGCGGCTCGTATTCGAGGACAACGGTTGCGGAATGAACGACGAAGTTCAGCAACATTTGTTCGAACCGTTTTTCACGCGCCGACACGACGGCCAAGGAACCGGCTTGGGACTCTCGATCACGTTTCGAATTATCGAGGAGCACGGCGGGACGATTCGACCGTTCAGTGCCGGGGTCGGTTGCGGCTCGCGATTCACCGTAGAAATTCCTTTGAAATCACATGAAGCAATCAAACTCAAAGCGGCCTGATGCGCCCAAACTAAAAATCCTTTTCGCCGACGATGAAGTCCATTTGCAAGACCTCATTCGCGTCGAGTTGCCGCGCATGGGTCACGAAGTCACAGTCTGCCCCGACGGCCTAACCGCAGTCGCAGCACTCCAACGGAACAATTACGATTGCGTCCTGGTCGATTTGGACATGCCCGGCCTCAGCGGCATCGATGTCATCGCCAAAACGAAAGAACTCTCGCCCATTACTGAAGCCATCGTGCTTACGGGCAAAGGCTCGGTCGATTCGGCGATTGCCGCACTCCGGTTCGGTGCCTTCGATTATTTGCTCAAGCCTTGCAAGCTTGCGGAACTTGATGCCTTGTTGCTGCGCGTTGGCGAAAAACTGCAGCTAACCCGCAAATGCCGCGCGCTCGAACTGCGATTGGAAAAGCTGGAAGGCCGATCCGAAATGATCGGCTCGCACCCGTCCGTTCAAAAAGTCAAAGCCCTGATCGATAAAGTCGCGACGACTTCGTCGACCGTGCTCATTGTGGGCGAAACCGGAACCGGCAAGGAACTTGTCGCGCGGGCCGTTCACGCTCAAAGCACACGTGGCGAAAAATCGTTCGTCGCCGTTAATTGCGCCGCGCTCCCAGAACAACTGATTGAAAGCGAATTGTTCGGGCATCGCAAAGGTTCCTTCACCGGTGCCGATGAAAATCGGATCGGCCTGTTCGAAGTCGCCGACGGAGGCACACTGTTCTTGGACGAAATCGCCGAGCTTCCCAAAGCAATGCAATCTAAACTTTTGCGGGTTCTGGAAAGCGGTGAAATCCGCCGCGTCGGTGATAACCAAGCTTTTCAAGTCGACGTGCGCATCGTCGCGGCCACACACCGAAATCTAGCCCAATTGGTACGCGACGGACTCTTTCGCGAAGACTTGATGTATCGCATCAACACGTTTGAAATCGCCGTCCCCACACTGCGAGAACGTATTTCTGACATCGCCGAACTAGCAACGCATTTGTTGCGACGCATTCGAGTCGGCGCGGCGGCTTACCCTCAGCCATTTGTCGATACTTCGCTCCAGTTACTTTGCGCTCACCATTGGCCGGGAAACATTCGTGAACTTGCCAACGTCGTCGAGCGTGCGTCGATCCTTTGCGATCGATTGCCGATCTTGCCTGAGCACCTGCCGTCGTTCCTGGCCGTACCGGCGCGCGCATCGGTTGAGTTCAATTTTTCCGGAAAATCACTGCGCGATTTGGAATGGCTGGCCATCCAAGCCGCACTCGACCGCCACGTCGGCAACAAGCAAGCCACTGCCGAAGAGTTGGGGATCAGCTTGAAAACGCTCTACAATCGACTCAACGAAGTCGGTGAAGCACGCAAAGCGGCGTGATTTGCTTTTGATTCCCCGATCTGTCGGGATGGATATACTTTGGGTATCCAAAATCGAGCGGCGGGGGCATCTCGATTAAGAAATCTTTTCCGGAATGAAGGGGTAGCAAGATGAAGACGAACATTCTTTTGATTGGTTTACTTAGTTTGACGATGGCTGCCAACGGGCTGGCCGACGGCGACAAAAAAGGAAACAAAGGTCCGCGGGCTGGCGGACAAGACAACCCGGCCGCGCAACCGAACGCTGGAGGTGGCGGACCTGGACAGCGTCAACACAATGATGCGCGACAACTAGGCCCGAATGGCTTCGACAGTTCGACTTTCGCCGCAACGATGATCCAGCAATTCGACCAAGACGCCGACGGAACTCTTAATCAATCCGAACTTGGCGCTTGCCTGGCAATGCTCTCGCAACAAGTCATACAAGAAAAGCAAATGATCGCCCAAACCGCACAACAGCAAACTCGCGGACAAAATGTCCCGAGCGGTCAACTCGGCGGCCAAGCTGGTCAAAATGGTTGTGCACCGGGTCAAGATAGTGCTGGCCCAACCAACGGTGGATCGTTTTCGGCTAACGCCGGAGCGCGCGGCGGCGCCGGAGGCGCAGGCGGTCGTGCCGGGGGCGGCGCCGGTGGACGTGGCGGCGGACCCGGTGGTGGCGCCGGCGGCAGAGGCGGCGGACGGTAGGCGCAGGCTCATCACCAATTTCAAATTCAAGTCAAATCAGCAACTCGTTTGCTGATCCTTGAGTCATGCGGATGCTAATATTTCGACTGGCATGACGTAATTGATTGCGCCGTCCAATCGGAGATTGCGGCATTGGTTAAGTGCGAACTGGCGAGGCTCCTCCCGGCAAAGGCACAACGCCAAGAACCGATCCGAGCCCATAAAGCGAATTGGGCTGGCGACGCGGCGTGTTGTCACGCCTTTGGAATCGACGTAATCAAACACGATGACCAAATCGTCCGATTGGTGCATCGCTCGATGAATTAATTGACGCATGGTTTTCGCCTCCGCTGTAAATGTTTTGGCTGTAACGCGACTCGAAGCCGGAATCGCGGTTCCCAACAACCCAACATTTCAAGTATCGCCGCAGTTGTGACACCTTTGGTCCTCGCGGGGGAAAATCGAAAAACAACTTGAATTTGCCGGTGGAACACGTGTGCAGCTTCAAAGATGTTTGGACCTGTTACACGATAGTTGCGGTGCAACTTAGAAGTTTATTGCTCGATTTGACTCATGGCGATAAGCTGGTGGTATGAAAACAATCGCAATGGCAACGATCTGGATAATGTTCTTGACCGCCGGAATTGTGGCGGCGATCGCCGACGATGAGAAATCCGATGCGGAATTGGTGGAGTTTGCGCGAAGCCGCAGACAACAGGAACGCGTGACGCCCGACCCGATTAGAATTGATACTTTGACCGTTTTGTTATGCAAACGGCCATCGCCGGAACACCAACAGAAGGACGCTTCCGACCCGCATCTCCAAGCAGCGATTCATGTCTACGCCAGCGAAACCGCCGTCGCGCCACTTTGGGACCCATACGAAAAATTCCCTGTCGGGTCCATCTTGCTTAAAGAAAAATTCGATGTCGAAAAATTGGACTCGCCAACCCTGTATACGGGCATGATCAAACGCGAAGCCGGGTATTTTCCCGATTGCGGCGATTGGGAATTTTTTACTTTGGACGGGACGATCACCCAAGTCACCTCGCGCGGCAAAACGGAATCGTGCGCCGCGTGCCACCGCGATTTTGCCAAATCTGATTTCGTTAGCAAACAGTACGCTGCGCTTCCGGCAGACCACCGCGCGGCCTTCGTTGACGGCCAATGGCATTCGATCGAATCCATCACCGCTGGCAGCAGCAATGTCTTTTATTTGCCGGCAAGTTTGGCAGAAACGCACGGGACGACGCTTCGATACGAGCCGGACGAAAAGAAAAACACGCTGGGTTATTGGACAAGCGTCGACGATTGGGCGAGCTGGAAAATTGACGTGCGGAAACCGGGATCGTTCCAGATTTCCGTCTTACAAGGCTGCGGCAAAGACAGCGGAGGGGCAGAGGTTGCAGTTAGCTTGGCCGATCAAACGGTGACATTTGTCGTCGAGGACACCGGGCACTTTCAAAACTTCAAATGGCGCGATATTGGCCAAATCGACATCACCGCGCCGGGCGAGCACACGCTGACCGTTAAGCCGCAAACGAAACCGGGAGCGGCCGTCATGGACTTGCGGCAAATCATCTTGCTGCCGACGAACGAACGAACTGAAAAATAACTGGCAGCTATGACAACAACTACACCTGAAAAGCGAGATGCGCTGGCCAGTTTGCGAATACAACGGCCGGGAGAATCGGCTCCAACCAATCGGCCGCGCAAGAGCTGGTTCCGCAGGCTCGTTGCCGTTGTGCTTCTAGCCGGACTCTTGTTCGGTGGGTACATGGCCGCCACGAAAACCGGCTGGATCGCCAGTGCGCCGAAGTGGCTGCAAGTGCCTGAGATGATTCAATCGCGAGTTGAAGTCCGCGTGGCGAAGCCGATAGTCGAAGCGGGACGCTCGGCTGATGCCTTGGTGGTCGCGTCGGGCTATTTGGAATCACGGCGACAAGCACGGATCGGCGCTCGCGCGCCCGGTCGCATCGAAGTCGTCCATGTCGAGGAAGGGAGCGTCGTCACCAAGGACCAAATCCTCGCCGTTCTCGAACACGCGGATTTGGATGCGTCGCTGGCCGCCTCGCGAGCGTCGCTTTCGCGAGTCAAGTCGCAATTGGCCGAACAAGAAATTACGATCGCACAATCCAAGCGAGATTACGAGCGAGCGCTGGAGCTTTGGCAATCCAAAAGCTTTTCGGAAGCCGAGTTCGACAAAAAGAAATTCGAGTACGAGTCGGTCGTCGCGCGGCTCGACTCGATGAAAGCCGAGCTTGAATTGGCCCAAGCGCGAGTCAGCGAAGCAGAACAACTTCGAGAAAACATGTTCGTCCATGCTCCGTTCGATGGAACCGTGATTTCCAAAGACGCCGAAGTCGGCGAGTCGATCATGCCCGGCGGCATGGGCGAAGCCTCCGGCCGCGGATCGGTCGTGACCATCGCGGATCTGTCCAATTTGGAAGTCGATTGCGATGTCAAAGAGGATTTCATTAGCCGCATCGTCGAAGGAAATGCGGCAGAAATTGTCGTCGACGCTGTCCCCGATCGGCGTTACAAAGGCCTGGTTCGAAAAATCATTCCTATGGGCGATCGCGCGCGGGCAACGATCAAAGTCAAAGTCGCAATCAGCGACGCCGATAGCAGGCTTTTTCCCGAAATGAGCGGCACGGTTTATTTTTTGCCGCCTCAAGGCGATGCCAATGAGCCGGCAAACGACAATCCTCGAATGTTTGTGCCTGAAACGGCTATTCAAGATGTCGATGGGAGTAAGCTCGCTTGGTTAATTGACTCCGAAAATCGTGCACGCCGAAAATCAGTGACTTGCGGTACGTCGCGCGACGGGCGAATTGAAATTCTGGGAGGCTTGAATGATTCGGATCGAGTCGTCGTTAATCCAACGGGACTTTCCGAAGGTCAGCTTGTGAAAGTCATCGAAAATTGACACGCTATTGAGGCAAGCACTGGCAAAGCCAGTAGCACCCTTTGACTTCTGTTTGACAACGCAGTGGCACCTTGTGAGTTTTGGGAGTTTTTAGTGAACGACAATGCACATTCGACCGAACCGATCGTTGTTGTCGACAACGTCTACAAGGAATTTCGCCGAGACCAAATCACAATTCCGGTTCTCATGGGAATCAATCTGCGAGTACAGCGCGGCGATTTTTTAGCTTTGATGGGCCCATCGGGTTCAGGCAAGTCAACGCTACTCAATTTGGTCGCGGGATTGGACAAGCCGACGTCGGGGCGCGTTACGGTCTGTGGAACGGACTTGGGACAATCGTCCGAAGGGCAACTCGCGAAATGGCGCTCGCGGCACGTCGGATTTATCTTTCAGCTTTACAATTTGATTCCGGTTTTGACCGCGTATGAAAACGTCGAACTGCCGCTAACGCTGACACATTTGAATCGTCGCCAACGCGACGAGCATGTACGAGCCGCATTGGAAGTGGTCAGCCTTACTGATCGGCTTGACCACTATCCCCGGCAACTTTCCGGTGGCCAAGAACAACGTGTTTCGATCGCCCGGGCGATCGCGACCGACCCAACGATCATTGTGGCGGACGAACCGACGGGCGACCTCGACGCGAAATCCGGTGCGGAAATTCTGGACCTTTTGGAGCGGCTCAATCGGGACTTTGACAAGACAATCATGATGGTCACCCACGACCCGCACGCCGCCGCACGAGCGCAGCGAACGCTGCATTTGGAAAAAGGGGTTTTGGTGGACGACGTTCAAGCGCCGTCACGCGGAGGAAGATCATGAGGCATCTCAAGTATTTGTGGCGGAACATGACTCGCAACAAAGTTCGCACACTGCTGACGATACTGTCGGTTGGGTTTAGCGTGGCATTGCTGACGGTTCTGATCGGCTTCATCATTATGCAGGGTGCTTGGAGCGTGGAAGCCGCCAAGCATCACCGGCTTGTCGTGATGAACAGCATGGGCTTAGCGGCCCGCGTCCCGATTTCTTATGTCGAAGACGTTCGTGAGACCAAGGGCGTAAAAGAAGCTGTACAGTACGCTTGGTTTGGCGGCGAATATAAGGACGAAAAAATGCCGTTTTCGCAATTCGGAACCGATCCACAGCTTGTGTTCAAGGTCTGGGACGAGTTTCGAATCGATCCTGAACAACTGAAGAATTGGCGGAGCAATCGCCAAGGCTGCGTCGTCGACCGCCGACTCGCGGACAAGCGAGGCTGGAAAATTGGCGAAAAGATTCCGCTCAAGGGAACCTACTTCCCGTACAACTTGGATTTGGAGCTGTGCGGAATTTTCGATACGCCCCAACCAATCGATTCGCTTTGGTTTCATTGGGATTACCTTAACGAAGGGCTCAAACAGGATTCATCACGCTTTACCGAACACGCCGGCACTATTTTCGCCAAAACGGAAAGTGCTGACATCTTACCGTCAATCATCAAAGCGATCGACGAAAAGAACGCCAACTCGGAATATCCAACTCTCAGCCAGACCGAAGCGTCGTTTGCCCAATTTTTTGCCGAAATGCTTGGCGATATACAAAGTTATATCCGCAACATCGGACTGGCAGTATTTTTATCGCTTACGTTGGTCGCAGGCAGCTCCATGGCAATGGCGATGCGCGAGCGCACAACGGAAATCGCCGTCCTCAAAGCAATCGGCTTTTCTCGCCTGCGAATCCTTTGCTTGGTGCTGGGAGAATCGTGCGCGATCTCGTTGTTGGGAGGATTGATTGGAATTGGATTAGGCTGTTTTCTTCTCAATGTTTTGAATGACCTGAGTCCGCAGTTTTTTCAATTCAAAGCTCAAGATGTCTTGGGAGCATGGATCGCCTATTTGGTTTTGATTGCCCTTGGATTGGGCTTAGTGAGCGGAATTGTACCTGCCGTTCGGGCAGCGCAACTGTCGGTGGTCAACGGCTTGAGACAAGTCGTTTGAAATTCGAGCCTAGCCCCTCACCCTGCCCTCTCCCCGGAAGCCGGGGCGAGGGAACGATTTCGATTTTCGGATAGGCGATTACTTTTAATTCTTCATTTTTTTCAAAACGCAAATGATCCCACTCAAGTACATCCTTCGAAATTTTCGCGAGCGCTGGGCGACGACACTCATGTCGGTCGTGGCAACCGCTTTGGTGGTGTGGGCATCCGCACTCACGTTTGGATTGACGGATGGATTGGAGCACGCGCTAAAAATCACCGGCGATCCGACCGATCTGATTGTAATGCGTCAAGGCTCAAACGATGAAACGGGTAGCTCCGTGGCCGCGCAAGCCGCACGCGACATCGCGAACTTGCCACAGATCGCCCGCACACCACAAGGCGAACCAATGTGCTCGAGCGAATTCGTCATGATCTTGGTTCGATCGCGACGTGGTGGAACCAGCACCAATTTGATTGTTCGGGGAATTGACCCAATTGGCCGAACACTGCGTCCGAATTTCAAGATCATCGAAGGGCGGGACCTTCAGCCAGGAGTGAACGAAGCAATCACCAGTCAAGCAATGGCGAACCGTTTTCAAAATTTGAGCATCGGCGAAAAACTGGAAATCAACAAAGTCCCGTTCACGATCGTGGGTTACTATACCGCTGGCGGAAGTTCCGCCGAAGCAGAAGTTTGGACCGATCGACGCGATCTCACCAGCGCCCGCCGAATTCCCGGCGCGGTTTCCAGTGTCAACCTTCGCGTTGTAGACACAGCATCGGTGGAACCGTTGAGAGAACGCTTGAAAACCGATGAACAGTTCAAACTCAAAGTGATCACCGAATCGGAATTTATCGCTGACCAAATGTCATCGTCGATAGCGCTCAAAGTCATTGGGTACGTCATCGCGGCTTTTCTAACTCTAGGTGCGATGTTTGCTGCGGCCAACACGATGTACGCAGCCGTGGCAAGCCGCGCCCGCGAAATCGGAACGCTTCGTGCGATCGGTTTCAGTCGAAGCAGCATCGTTTTTTCATTCTTGATGGAATCGGTGATTCTCTGTTTGATGGGCGGTTTGCTGGGGTGCTTGGCAACGCTGCCATTAAACGGTTTTTCAACGGGAACAGCCAACTGGGCCAAATTTAGCGAGATTACATTTTCATTCCGATTTGGCTTGCCGGTGCTGTTGCGCGGTGTGCTCATGGCGTTGACGATGGGCGTTTTGGGCGGGCTTCTGCCCGCAGTCCGCGCCGTCCGCATGGGAGTCGTCGATGCTTTGCGATCAACGTAGTCGGCTGAATCTAGCCAAATTGTGTCAACACTATCGACTCGCGTCGGTAGCTTGCTAGTTCAAGAACGCCGGCAGGTCATTAGCCGGTTGTGTGGGTACTACCGACTCGCGTCGGTGGCTTCCTGACCTCAAGCCTGTCGCCTCAAGCCTCACGCCTTCTTCGATATGCCGGTGGTCAAGGTCATGAAGACGGATTCCAAATCGACTTCGTCTTCTCGGAACAATGTTAGCGACAATCCGTTCTGCACGAGCATCGTCGCCAGCTCGGAATAGTCGGTAATGGTCGGCTGCAACGTAACTGTCAAATGTCCGTCGCCGTCGACGACTGTGTCCACGAGTGAATGCTGTTCCAACAATTGAGTCGCGCGGTTGCGATCGCTTTTAACATCAATCTGCAAGACCGTTCGATCGCGGACTTTTTTCATGACTTCGGCAACCTCAGCCGAAATGTCCATCACGCCTTGGTCGATGATACCGATCTTGTTACAGATGTCGGCCAACTCGGGCAGAATGTGACTGGAAACGACAATTGTTTTTCCCATCTGGCCAAGACGACGCAGCAAGTTGCGCATTTGCACGCGAGCACGTGGGTCCAAGCCGCTCAGTGGCTCGTCTAGTAACAGGACTTGCGGGTCGTGCAACAGCACACGCGCCAAGCCCAACCGCTGCGTCTGCCCGCGCGACAGCGTATTCGCAAAAGCATCGCGTTTGAATTCGAGATCGACAACTTCCAACAACTCGTCGCATCGCTTACGCCGCTGCTCGCCGCGAATTCGGTAGGCTGCGGCGAAAAATTCTAGGTACTCGATGACTTTCATATCGTCGTAGACGCCGAAAAAGTCAGGCATGTACCCGACCAGCCGCCGAATCTCTTTGGGGTTGTTGTAAATCGAGTAGCCACAAACGTAGGCTTCGCCCCAAGTCGGCTCCAGCAACGTTGCGATAATTCGCATGGTGGTCGTTTTGCCCGCTCCATTGGGACCGATAAACCCGAACAAATCCCCAGCGGCAAGGTCGAGTTCGATCCCTTTGATGGCGTACATCTCGCCATATTTTTTCGTCAAGTTTTCGGTTTTTATCACGTGGCTTCAGAGGTTGGTTAAAGTGTTGCTGATCGACTATCGGCTAGAATTCTTGACGAGCCGTACGGGAAACACAAAGCGTACAAACGTAGTCCGATGATCGAAATTCTGCTCGCGGCCTTGGCTGTCGATCGCCAGTGGGTCTGCGGCAAATCCGTCGATTCGACCGACGAAAATTGCACGGCCTACCGCCAACTGCTCACTGAGGTCGAACTCGTTTTGGTATTCGTTCGAGAGACCGGTGAAATCTTGGCCGCCAGCCGCGCGGAAAAACATCAACATTGGAAACACACGGGACGCCTCGCGATTCGACGGAGACCATCGCGGCACTTCAGTATTTTGTTGGGCACCTTGCAGGAAATTTCTGAGCGATTGTTCGGTCCCAGAATTCAAATCAACCGCACTTCCCGCCCGTAAGTGTCCCAACTTATGGACCGATTTGCCATACATCAAATAGCAATCTCGCAGCTCGAGTTGAAATGGATTGCGAAACGTGCCACCCATTTGCTTGCCGGCGTCCTGAAAAGTCACCTCACCCAAATCGCTCAAGCTATGTTGGCCGTTCCATTTGGCGAAAAAATGTTTCGTCGATGCGACGGCCACGGGGGCACTATCGATTTGAACTGACGACGAATCATCATCGGATTTCAATTCCACTGAGTACGAATCGCCAAACAGTCTCGCCGCCGTTCGCGATTCCATGCCTCCGATTCCGTCGCCCGGCATTCCAAAAGCCGAAATCAATCGCGAATTCAAATTTATTCCGAGCTGGTTACTTTCCGGAATCGCCAAATCGAACAATCGCGTTTGCGGGCTAAACAAGTTTGTCCACGCTCCACCGCGAACCGTTTTTCCCGCAGCGTCGACATCGACGATTTCGGTCTGATTGATCAGAATCTTGTTGGGCTTCGAATTGGCGACCAACGCCCAAGCGATTCCGCCGAAGACTAACGTCGTCAAGGTAGATGTAACCCACGTCCACTCCATGCGACCGAAAACTTTCTTGAGCAAAAAATAATCGCCCGGCCCGATACAAAGCGCGTACAACACAATCAACGCGGCGATCAACATAAAAGTCACGACGGAGACTCCGGTAAACTTTTCGCCCACTGCGCGGACTTGTCCCGTAAGATCGCCGAATCCATAGTTGGTGCCCAAGTCACTGCTGGCCGACTTGATCAAACTCACGTCCTCGTCCTTGTATCCCAACAGACGACTGAGCAAGCGAGCGTTGCCTTTCCATTCTGCGATCAATGGTTGCTCCAAATCAAAGCAAACAAACACGATGTCGCCGAATCCAACACAGCGTCGTACGATCACAGGTCGGTTGTCTTGACGAACTTCCACGGACCCGTCGATTTGGTCAAAGCCCGTCACCAACAACGACTGCTTGGCTGGGTTCGAGATGAGCTGCCCTGATGCGGAGCCAGCATAAAATTCCAGCGAATTAGAATTCGAAATGCTCTCGGTCGATTGGAAAACGCCAGGTGCAAATCGCGCCAACGGTTTGTTCGGGCCGATCAAGTTGGCAGCGTTCTGGCCAACGCTCAATAGCAGCCTTCCGCCCATTTGCACCCATTGCAATAATGCGTCGATTTGAGGTTCCGACATTGACGCCGCGAAGTTGTCGCTTCCCGCGGTCGTCAGCACAACAAAATCGACTCCGTCATATTCATACCATTTTCCCGGCAATTGTCTAACATCGGTCGCAGAAATTATTCGTCGCGTTTTCCCCGAACTCGATTGGCCCGACGCGGGCAAGTTCAGTGGCGAACCCAATTGCAACAAGATTTGTTCCGTGGCTGGAAGGACAATTTCATCCAATTTCGCCAAGTGCTTGCTCGCGACTATTTGTCCTTGCGGATTGAGCAAACGAATGGTCAGGCTGGCGTTCATTCGACCAAAGCAAACATGTCCGACGATCCAGCCGTGATCGTTCTGCCGCGCTTCGGAACGAAAGACCACTGGCACGGCGTCGGCGTCGGCGGTCGCTAGTTCCAATCGCGCATCGAACGGCAAGCGGGCCTTGTCGACCAAGATCCGAACCGGCATCCAGTGGCCAATTTTGACGACTTTCCCGATACCGATTTGCACTTCGCGAATCAACTCACTTGAGTCGGAATTCGATTGTGCTGTGCATGGTGCGATCGTTGAAACCGCCGCAACCAGAGCCAGCACGGCGAGTCTCGCGCGAGCGACAAAAATCTCGGGATTGAAGCAACGAATTTGATGCATTGCGAAAGCTAAAAAACAGAGGCAGAGAATTTCACAGCATATCCTAGCGATGACCGATTCGCCAATTGGCGGGGCAAATTGACTCAATCACGGCTTCTCGTGATCCGGACAAGTACACGCCATTTTTCTGCAGCCGGGGCAACCGGTTCCGTACTTCCGAGTAACGGCTGCGCTTAGGTCGACTCCGGCCACATTCGCGATCGTGGCCAGCCAAGCCAATACGTCGGCGAATTCTTCGTCTAGATTCGCCCGGTCGTTTTGCCGCAAAGCAGTCGACAACTCGCCCACTTCCTCCATGAGCCACATGAACGTACCCGATACGCCGCGCGCCAAATCTTTCTCAAAGTACATTTCGCGAATGAGCTGTTGAAAATCGCTGAGGTTGACCGTCGTCGTCGAAGCCATCGTCATATTCCTGTGGAAGTACCTTGCCGAGTCTGAGACAATTATAGCCGCATTGAATTCGACTTGGCGATTGAGTCCTGGATCTCGGACTGCTGTTGCGAAAGCTTGGAATTGTTAAGAATAGTTCGCTTCGTTGGAGGGTCCATTGAATTACGAATTCCAAGCTGTCGCCAATTGCGGCGACATTCCCATCGGCCAAGGTCGCGCTTACGACATTGGCGATCGACGAATCGCCGTGTTTAACGACGGCGGCAAGTTTAGTGCGATCGACGACATCTGTCCGCATATGGGTGCTTCGTTAGCGGCTGGCCATTTGGAAAATCATGTGGTGACTTGTCCGTTGCACGCTTGGCGATTCGACGTGCGCGATGGGACTTGGTGCGATAATCGCCGGGTCAAAATCGATGCGTTTCCGGTCAAGATCATCGACGACGAAATTTGCGTTGGAATTCCAATGTCGGAGGCGTGAGGCATTTATTTCACTCGACTCACATTCAACTCGACTTGGCTGGTGATTCGCGTGACGATTGCTTTGTCGCGATAAGGGGATTCGGTCACTAGTGAACTTGCGACCGAACCTTGCGTGATCATTCCTTTTTCCGAATCGAACCAAATGGTCCCGGTGGTATTTTGGCTTTTGATTGCAAGCTTCGTGGCGACTTCGCTCGGTTGGGCGGGGCTCGGCGCGGGACTGAGCAAGCTCAACTGCGCGGTTACATCAATCTTTTCTTGGGACACATTGTCGTGCGTTTCATTTCCCAACCAAGTGAGCTTCTGTTCTCGGCGAAACTGGCCAGCCGGATTTGCAAAGTCTTTGTCGACGGTCCACGATTCGCCTTTTTTAATTTCGTTCTCAGGCAAAACCGGTGCGCCCGATGCAAACAGCTCGCGAAGTCCGTCGTCAGTTAGCATTTGTCGGATTTGCATCGACTGCGGGGCCAAACGAAGTGATTCCTTCGTTGCAGCGTCAAGCTCGAC
>JANNYC010000212.1:0-19346 GCA_031409895.1 Planctomycetota bacterium | reverse complement strand
GTCGACTCAGCCCGGAACTCAAACCCTCTGGCTTGGGCTTCAACGACTCCACGACCTGTCCACGGCTTGGACAACATTCGGACCAGGAAGTCAGCCAAGATCAAAAAAATTTCTGCCCGAAACTTGTGTGGTACGATGAGGCCTGCGGCCTGGGCTATCGAATCCCGCCCCGTTGGGGCGAAGAAATATGACGAATGCTGTCGTGATCAAGACGAATGCTGTCGTGATCAACTGGACGCATTACGTTCGTGTCGGCAAATCGCCAATTGATTCATTTGCCGGTCGCGTAGTCGACGCTAAAAACCACGTCACCGTTGGGATCTTTCGTTTGATCCGTAGGCGGGTTTCCAAATAAATCGAAGCGTTTTGCGGCGTGGTCGTCGTCGCCATCCGGGCCAACCGAATAAATGACGACTCGGTCGTCGATCACCGTCATTTTGAGCGGAGCTCCCGAATACGGTTCGACGGGAATTTCCGAAATGCCGATGCCACGGAGCGCATCGATAAGATTCTCTGGGGAGCTGCCTTCGTGGTCCCGTTGCCATTTGATTGCCGCCGCCAAACACAGATACGCATTAGTCCGGAGTGTGCTCTTTCGCCGAATCGAATGAAGAACGAATTTTGGCTTGAACCACTTCAAAATCTTGGTTTTCTTCCAGGCGTCGTCGGTCGTCCAGTTGTCCGCAAGAATCTCCAGCTCGGACGTGGACTTCGGGAATGGCAGCGCGCTGGCGGATTCAATTTGCCGATATCGCGTGTCCAAGACGGCGATCTCATTCTTGTAATCCTCGGCGGTCATCGACGCCAACGCACCTAGCAAAAATGGTCCAAGAACTGCGTTGTCCGAGCGATCCTCGTTCACGAGTTTTTCTATTTCAGTCCGCTTTTCTTCCATTTCGCGCTTGGCCTCGACGAATTTTTCCGCTGCTTCAGCGATCGCGGGATTTTTCTTCGACAACGTCGAAATTTCGTCTTCGAGAACCGTTGAATTTATCTCATAGTCCCAAAACATGGTTAGCTCGGAAATGATAAGTCCAGGGACTGAATTCACATTCTTCAGCCCATAGTCCTCGCTCCGCTTTTTGACGCTTGCCGCGAATTCACCATTTTCCAGCGTACGCAACAGGTTGCGGAACATGAGGTGCTCGTATCGTGCGGCTTCGATGAACGGGTCGACGCTTTTCTGCTCGGAATAATGCTCTACGAGAACGGTACAAAGCTCATTCATTAGCTGGTTGGTCAAATCCTTGTGTTCCAAGACAGGATGCACCATCCAACGGAAGCAAATACCTTCGACGGCAACATCGGTCATCTGTCCGGAGTCCGAGCCGAGCCGTTGCAAATCTCGTTTCAATTGCAGCCCAATTCGAGCGTTGCGAACGGCGCGCCCCGTGTCTAAGTCGAGGAGACAACGAATTCCAAGTAGCCAAGCGACTTCCCGTGAGACGCTATGGTGGACATCAAAACCGAATGGATCAATTTCGCTATGGAAGAAGCAATGTCGCCGTTCTTGCGCTGCATCTAACTTTTCAAAGCCCGATTGATAAAGTGCAAGAATCTCCTCCGCTTCTTGTCGATTCTCTGGGCTGAGTCGGAAGTGTGCCTGCTCATCGCTGATTCGATCTAAGAATTTATAGACTCTGTCCCTGCGTGTGCGGTCCACGTCGCGTTTGGCCTGAAAGTCCGACTGGTGTTCGAGGCCGGGAAAAAAATAGGAACCTTCTCGGTAGTCGAACTCCAGAAACGCCTCGAAATAAAGCGGCTCGCGATTCTCGGATTCCTCGATTGCATAGTAACTCTTCGCGTCAAATGGCAATCCTTGCTCGGCCCATTTGGGGAGTTCCGTCCAACCATCGGGAATTCGAGGTTTGATCGGTGTAGGCGGGTCCTGGGCGGGTGCGGCGCGAATAGCGAAGAAGAGAACGATGAGCGCGATCAGGAGAAGGAAAGCGATTCGTTCAGGATTGCAAAAGCTGGGAAGTACGACATTGGGAACGGACATCGTTTTCCAGTGGGCGGAAAAAATATGGGCGGGTCGATCGACCCGCCATTATATTCTCGCGGCGACGGAAGCGCAATTATTGTTAGTTGCCGCCGGATTTGGCGGGTTCGGCTGGCTTGGCGTCCTTTTTCTCGGTGCTCGGAGCTGCCTCGTCCTCTTCGGCTGCCTCTTCGTGCCTGATGCTGACCATCTCACCCATTTCGTCGAACAACGCTTCGAGTGCTTTGTCGAGTTCGGGTCCGCGGACATTACGGTATCGAATGACTCCTTTTTCGTCGAAGACGTAAATCGTTGGCCAGCCACGCACGTTCCAGCGCGTGGAAATCGGACCGGACGTACTGCCGCCGTTCCAAAAACTTCTCCACGAGATGTTTTTCTCCTCCAAGACCTTTTTCAACTCATCCCGATCTTTGTCGCTGTTGACACCGATCAGAGCAAACTTGTCGTCGGCGAGTTGTTTTACGAGCGACCGCTCGTGTGGGTACATTGCCCGGCACGGGCCTCACCAATCCCCCCAAAAATCGAGCACCACAACTTTGCCGCGATAGTCGCTCAATTTGAAAGCCGTGCCATCGATGTCTTCACCTTCAATGTCTGGACCGACCATTCCGACTTGCAAGTTCTTTGCTTCGAATATTTCACCCTCCACGGCGACGGCTAACGTACGACCTTTGGAAATTTCGACTTCACCGTATTCTGCCGCAAGTTCTTCCAAACTTGCCAAGCGTTCCTCCTCGGTCGGCAGTTTCAAATTCTGCACATATTCAAGTTGCTCCTTGCCGTATCTCTGCTCGAATTGTTCGACTTTTTTTGAATCTTTGTCAAAAGATTCTTGAACGTCCACGGTACGCTTTTGATATTGCAACAATGCATAATTAGCGACCGCAAGTAGTTCGCGGTTTTGGCAAGTCGCCAACAGTTTTCCAAAACTCTCGCTCGTCTTTTGCGAAGGTGGCTGATATTGCATCATTCCGATGATCGGTTTGAGTTCGGCGAGATCGGCGTGGTGCTCAAGCATCGTCGCCAACGCTTGTTCATAGGCCGGTCCGGTACGCTGATGCTGCACGATCCACAGCAACGATTGAGCCGCGACATTCGATTCGGGAAACAATTCGGCCAGTTTTTGGAATTTGCCGATCCATTGCTCCGGTTTCGGCGACTCGTTTCGCATTTTGGCTTTGTCCTCAGTGGAAGCCGCTTGATACGCTTTGCGAAATTCGGTCATTTGCTCAGTGAATTGAGAATCGAACTCCTTCACTTTTCCAAGTGCTTCGTCCTCGGTCAGTTTGCTCCAATCTTCGTCGGCTTCTTCTTGTGTCGGCACCACGTCGGCTTTTGCCTCATCCTTCTCTTGTTCGGCCGACTGCTGTGCCGCCGGCTTTTCTTTGGTGTCATCCTGGACACAGAAAGTTGCCGCCGCGGCGATCGGGCCGCCGCACATTAACGCCAATAATAATAGCCAAGTCGTTTTCATTGGATTCTCTCTTCAAAGAACATCGGCCAACACATTCGAAACCAAATCTCGGACCTTCGATTCAACATCGGATAGTCCAACGATAGTCCGCCCATGATAGCACAAAACTTCTACAGTCAGACGCTGTTTTGAGCCAGGACGCTCTTGCTCGGACCAGCGAAAACCCTTACCGTTTGCCGCAAATTAAGGGAAGTTTGCACATGGTACGTTTGACTAGTTTGAGTTTTGGATTGTTGCTGTTGCTCCAAGGCGGCTGCTATTTGCGCCCGGAGTTTCGCGAAGCGCCCGGCACACTTCTTTACCAGCGTAGCCGCGCGGTGGTTCACGATCCGTTTCCCGATAACACGATTGGTCCCCCAGTCGTCGGTGGCCGCGCATCAGGTTTCGAGTTACCACTTTCGGAACCCGTTCGCTTGCAATCGACAACGCCGGTACCACGTCCTGGATTCTAAAATTGCCTGCCGCTATGGACCTTGCTTGGCAATCTTGCGCAGCACGTCGATCCCGCGCTGCAGTTTTTCGTCTGAGGCCGCGATTGAAATTCGAAAATGCGTGTCGCGTCGGCTGAAGACTTTGCCCGGTATGATCAACAAGTTATTTTCCACCGCGCGGCTTGCGAACTCTTCGCCGGTTCCCCAGGGGAGTTTCGGAAACGCAAAGAACGCGCCCCCCGGCGCAACCAACTCGTAGTGTCCGCGCAAGCCTTCGACGACCAAATCCCGTTTGCGTCGGTACTCGGCTACTCGGTGTGACACGTCGCTTTCCAATGCCGCCAGCCCAGCCCACTGACAGGGTTGCGGCGCGCAGACGAAGGTGAATTGCTGAAGCTGCGTCATAGCGTTGATGATTTCGGCTGGACCGTGGGCGTAACCCAAACGCAGACCGGTCATTGCGTGGCTTTTGGAAAAGCCGCTGACCACGATCGCTTCGGAATTGAACTCCGCTGCGCAACGATGCGCCTTGTCGTAACTGAAATCGCTGTAAATCTCATCCGACACCAAGCAAATGCCTCGCTGCTGAGCAATCACCGCCAACTCGCGCAGCCGATTGGCGTCCCAACATATTCCGGTCGGATTGCAAGGGCTGTTGACGATGATCATCTTGGTCCGATCCGTGATCGCTTCACTGACTTGATCGAGATCGATTTGAAAATCCGGATAAGTTGAAATCGGCTTAACGACGCCCTCGGCCAAATTTGCCAAGGCATCGTACGCCACGAAATACGGATCGAAGATAATGACTTCGTCTCCTGGATTGAGCAGCGTCATCATCAACAAGTGCAACGCACCGCTCGTTCCCGATGTGACCATGACTTTGCGGTCGGCGTGATGAAACTGTCGGTCGATTCGCCGTTGCAGTTCCTCGCGCAGAGGCGAAATGCCTTGGGGAGGAGCGTAGCCGTTTTTGCCGGCTTGGATCGCATCGATCAGCGACTGTTTGACATCGGACGGCACGTCGAAATCCGGTTCGCCGATAGAAAGGTTGATCGGGTCTTTCAGCTTGGCGGCCATTTCGAACATTTTTCGGATGCCGCTGCTGTCAAAAGAACGCATCCGCTCGGCGATCAAATGATCCGTCGTCAACATGAAAGCACTTTGGGGACGAAGCTTGGGACGATCAAACGGGCAACAAGTCAGGCAACTTAATTGTCGAGTCGTTTCATTTTGTTTCGCGGCTCAGGGAAATACAACGGGTTGAACGGGTTGAGTAGATGACCAAACGCTCATAGAATTCGTCTGTCAGACCCAACCTACGTTCGAGAGCGACTAATGAGCGAACTTTACCACGAGTGCGGCATTGTCGCGGTTTATTATCTTCCGACGAACGAGCGCAGCCGCATTCCGGTAGGTGAGCCCGACGATGCCGCTCGGCTGGTCCCGCGAATGTTGCAAGACATCCAAAACCGCGGTCAGTTGTCTGCTGGCATCTCGAGTTTCAACCCGCATCGCGACAAGCTCATCGATACGCACAAAGACCTCGGCGTCGTCTCCGAAGTCTTCCGCATTTCGCACAAAGGCAAAAACGAAAGCCTGATGCGTGAATACGCTGGCCGCGCCGCTATCGGCCACGTTCGTTACGCGACTTGTGGCAAAGACGATTGCGGATACGCACAACCGTTGGAACGAAATCATTTGCAAAAGCACAAATGGTTTGCGTTCGGTTTCAATGGTCAACTCGCAAACTATCCCGAACTTAAGGCCGACCTCTTGGCCGACGAACAGTTTCACCTTGTGCGCGACTCGGACACCGAAGTCATCATGCACGAGATCAGTCGGCAGCTTTCGCATTCACAGCCCCATGAGTTGCTTGAGATGTGGCGGGCCGTAGCCGCCAAGTTAGATGGCTCGTATTGCTTGTCGTATTTGAATGCCAACGGTGACATGCTGATCGCGCGCGATCCGCTTGGCATCCGTCCAATGTGTTATGCACAATCCGGTCCGCTGTTTGCTGCGGCAAGCGAAAGCGTCGCGCTGCTAAATCTCGGATTTGTACGGTCGGAAATCCATAACCTTGAGCCGGGATACGCCATTACGATCATCGACGGGCACTTGGAGGTCCAACCGTTCGCGGATCGGTGTGGCCGGGCGCACTGTTTCTTCGAATGGATTTACTTCGCCAACGTCGCAAGCTCGCTTGACGGCATCAGCGTGTACCAAGCTCGCACTCGATTGGGAATGGAATTGGCGCGGCTGGAAGAAATGGAAGGCGGAATCGATGTTCGCGACGGCAACACGATCATCGTCCCCGTCCCCGACACCAGCAAAGCCGCCGCCGACTCGATGGCTTATGAATTGGGCATTCCATCGCGCGAAGGGCTCATCCGTAATCGCTACAGCGGGCGAACTTTTATTGAGCAGAACGCAGAACAGCGCCGCCAGCGAGCCATTTCGAAATACACTCCCCTGCGCGAAGTCCTTGAGGGCAAGCGCGTCATCCTCGTCGAGGACTCCATCGTCCGTTCGACCACCATGAAAACGCTACTGCATCGGATTTACGACGAGGGTGGTGCCGCCGAAGTCCACGTCCGAGTCGCATGCCCGCCGATCGTCGCACCGTGCTTTTATGGCATCGACATGTCGACTGTAGGCGAGTTGTTCGCTCCAAAATACTTGAAAGGCTCCAACGAACCGACGCGCGAAATCCTCGAAACGATGGCCCGCGATTTGGGCTGCGATTCGCTCCGTTATTTGCCTGTCGCATCAATCGCGAAAGCCATCGGATTCGCCGCGGATCAACTCTGCCAAGCCTGCATCAACGGCCGCTACCCAACCCCCGCCGGCCAGCGGCTCTATCAAGTCGCACTCACCAACGCCGCTAACGGCGATTCCACCAATGCGCGAACGTACGAAAGCGTTTAGCGTTTGTCAAAAGTCTAGGGTGGCACGCTCTGAGTCTTCGAAGGGCGTGGCGGTGACTTCACAAACTGACTACGGAAAACCGGTTGATCGTTGCGTCGCATGCGGCGTTCGAAATGCGTTCGAAAGTCCATATCGCTAAGTGCAACCGGTTCGGGAACCGCGTGCGGACCGCTCAGCGGGACAGTCGCATTGATCAAGTCGCAAGTCGCTTGAAAATATTCTTCGACATCGGTCCAAAAGTGCAACACGCCGCTCGGCTTGAGGACGCGGTGGATATCTTGTACGAACGACGGCTGCATTACACGCCGTTTGCGATGCCGAGCTTTCCACCACGGATCGGGAAAATAAACGTGAACCGCGTCCGCGCTCTGGTCGCCCAAATATCCGGCGAACAGCGCGAGACCATCACCGTGGATCACTCGCGCGTTGGTGCGGTCGTGTTTGGCCAATCGATAGGCGATATACCGAGAGTACTTGGCGGAGACCTCGTTGCCAAGAAAATTGCGATCGGGAAATTGCTCCGACGCGCTCAGCAAAAATAATCCTTTGCCGCTGCCGACTTCGATTTCCAACGGGGCCCCGCGCCCAAAAAACTCAGTGGCCGAAAAAGGTTTCGGTACTTGCTCAAGCGACATTAAATGCTGAGCGAGATCGACTTGAGAATCGATTTTCGGCAGCGAGCGTCGTCCCATCAGTCGGATTCATCTGGCGTGAAAGTGATTACGGGGTCCGCATTTTCTGTCGTTTGGCTTTGCGAGCTTTCGCGTTTGCGGGCCGTTTGCCGTGGTTGGCCTTCTTGGTTTTTCGATGTGGCTTGGCCATGGATTTCCTTTGAAAAACAGTGACTTTTGACCCGAAAAGGGCGTGAAACAAGTTAGATTGGAACCCCAGCTTACCAAGCTTTGCGGTTTGCCGAAAGTTGCCGCACACCTAATTGCACGTACCACGCATTTTTTGCTTGAGTATGCTCCCGAAGCGGTTTACAATCGCCGCCAACGACATCGTAGACACTATTGGATCAAGCTCATGGCCCGAAAAGTCATCATCGATTGCGACGTCAGCACGGACGACGCCGTGGCCCTGGCGATGGCGTTGTTCGATCCCCGCCTTGAGGTCGTTGCGATCACTGCGTGCGAAGGTTGCGTCGGTGCCGAACAAGCCAACAGCAACTTGCAAGCGATCCTCAATCAGCTCGACCCCGACAAGTACCCGCGAGTTGGTTTGGCGGCCCCCGTCGAGGGAGCACCCGCGATTGGCACTGCATTTCTTTACGGGGAAGACGGATTGGGCAACGCCGATTTTCCAGTCAGCCAGCTTCAGCACGTTCATCCATCCGAAAAAGTAATCATCGACTTGGCTCGAGCGAACCCTGGCGAAATCACGATCATGTGCTTGGGCCCGCTCACGAACTTGGCGAGGGCTATTCAGCGCGAGCCGACCTTGCCTTCTCTCATCCACCGATTGATTGTGACCGGCGGGTGTATCGAAGTCCCTGGCAATGTTACTCCGGCCGCCGATTTCAATTTCTATTTCGACCCGCACAGCGCCCGCAAAGTCATCCAGTCGCGAGCCTCGCTGACTTTGGTTCCGCTGGATGTGACCACCCAAGTCTCCTTCGGGTTGGACTTGATGCAGGAAATTCCCAGCCTGGACTCGCGGGTCGGTTACTTTCTGCACCAGATTCTGCCCCACGCGTTTCGCACGTATCGGCAGCAACTTGGTCGCGAGACGATCACGCTGAACGACGCAATCGGCATGCTGGCTCTCCTCGAGCCGTCCCTATTTCGATTTGAAGAAATGGCGGGGGACGTTGAGACTCACGGCGAGTTGACACGAGGCGCGACCATTTTTGATCGCCGCCTGCCCATCGAATGGTCGCTGAATATGGAAGTCGCCGTTGAAATCAACGCCGATGCCGCCCGCCGCGAATTCCGCACCCGCTTAACCCAAGCCGGCACAATGACGCCGCGCAGCGTGGAATAATAAGTATGTGAGGCACTCGGTCCACAGCAATGGAAGTGGTTTGTGGCCGTGAACCTGTATTATTTCTGAGGCAAAATATCCACGATGAGTTTTGGACAAGCCGACAGTTTCTGCTTGTCAAAAACGAAAAAAGTGCCACCAAAAAAATCGTGCCACCAGAATCCGTTCCGTGCAAACGAATTATTTTCGGACTTGGAATTCGTCGCGGTCGCGGATGACGGCGTGGACGGCGGTTCGCTTTCCGTCCCGAAAGACTTCTAGTTCGACGCGACGGCCAATAGTTGCTTGGCTGACTTGGCTGACCAAGTGCGAATCGTTTTCGACGACCTTGCTGTCGAACTTCATGATGATGTCGCCGACTTTCAGATCGGTCGTGGCGGCAGGCGAGTCGGGCGTAATGGCCGAAACGCGGGCTCCAAACCTTGTGTTCAAGCCGACTTCGACAGCGATCTCAGTGGTGTAGCTCGAATCGAGCGACACGCCCAAAAACCCGCGCCGAACGTATCCGTAATCGGTCAACTCGCGGGCGATTTGCATCACCATATTAATCGGAATGGTAAATCCAATTCCGTCACTGCCACCACTATTGCTGGCGATCGCGGTGTTGATGCCGATGACTTCGCCGTGGATATTCAAAAGCGGGCCGCCACTATTTCCCGGGTTGATCGCGGCGTCGGTCTGAAAAAAGTCTTGAAAGCGAACGCCGTTGGTTCCCAATTCGAGATCGCGACGCCCTTTGCCGCTGATGATTCCGTAACTGACGCTATGATCGAGTCCAAACGGGCTGCCGATGGCGACGACAAAATCGCCGATGGCGACTTGATCGCTATCGCCCATTCGCGCGGCGATGATTTCGGGTTGGTCGATGTACATGACGGCGATATCAGAATCGCGGTCCATTCGTAAATCGATCGGATGAAAGAACCGCCCGTCGTCTAATTGAACGTGGATGTCTTGGACTTGGGAGTCGACGATGACGTGTCGATTGGTGAGGACGGCATGACGGCCGCTGACTTCGACCAGGACGCCGGCACCGGCTTCTTCGATGAAGGAGTGCTTGCCTGCTTTTTCGTTCGAACCTTTTTTGGCTTCGATGTGGACGATCGTCGGTTGCACTAACTGAACGAGCTCTCGGAGGAAGGTGAGTTGGGATTGACTTCCGTCGGCTTGTTCGCGAAGTTTTTCAAAGGCCTGCTGGCGCGTAGTATCGACCGGGACTTGGGCAAGTCCGTTCGACGCGGCCATCGCTGCTATCAGCGCGGCGACGATCATGAGAGTTCGGTTAAACATGAATGACTTTTCTGGTGCGCGGAGAATGGACATTGAAGTTAAGGGCGAGTGGGCTTGTTATACAATGGTTTCTCGGGGAAAAGCTCGAAATTTCGCGGACGCGGTCGTCGCAATCCGCAAGCTTTATCACGAGACGTTAAAGTCGATATCGTTGATCCGAACTTCATCCGCTGGGTTCGCATCGACAAGTCTAGCCCAGTCCATCGAGCGGCATTGGGAGTCCCCCTCGGCCTCCGATTCGCGTTGGCATTTGATGCACATCGTCGCGTACGGAAGGACTTGGAGGCGGGCCGCCGAGATGACCACGTTGCAGGATTCGCAGCGGCCATAAGTGCCGGCCTCGATCCGCACTAGAGCTTGTTGAATAAAGACCAGCTCACGGCTTTCGACTTCGACCATTTGCGAACTGACGTCTTCGTAGGAGTTGTCGATGGCGGCGTCGATGACGTCGCCGCTTTCTTGTCGCAGTTGCTGCAAGAGACTGAGGTCACCGGCGAGAGCTTGTCGCAGCGCGTCGCGACGCTTGATCAAAAGCTCGCGCATGACTTTGTGGGAATTCTTTTTGGACATGTGGGTTCCTTGATATGTCCGCTGGGTCAGCGGTTGAGTCGGCCGATGCCGTTAGTCGTTGGGTACTCGCGTCAAGTCAAAACGGCATTGCATTTGGATCGTTCCAAACGCGAAAAATCAAAACCGCCAAATATTGACGCTCGGAAGTATAGTACGCAGGTGTGCCCAAGCCGGAAGTTTCCCGCTATCAATGCCTCAGCCAACATTTATTTCGTTTGGCCCGCGTAAACAAAAGCGAATCGTAGCCAGCAATCATCATCTGGTAGACAGTTCGTTGAAAAATGGTACGTGTTGGATTTTCGCTACATCGCCGTTGTGGCCGACTGGTTGAACTACGTTGGATTCGGCTGTACGAATCGTGACGATTGCATAGAGCCTTTTGACAGAGTTTGCAAGTTGCACAGATTGCTGATTTGACCCATTGGGGTTATCGAGCTAATACCTAATGCGGAATTGTTCCGCGCAATCAATCGAATCCATTAACTGTGATCGCAACATTATGTCGGAACTCGCTCCATTGAACGCCTTTGCAAGCTCGTCGCAGAACGCGCCGCTGGCGTTTTGCAGTTTGAGCGGCCGTCAACAAGGGTCGATATTTGTGCTGAACGCGGCAAAAAGCGTTTTGCAATTTGAAGCGTCCGATGACAGCGACGTGACTCCGCCGACTCGATGCTTGGTAATCCAAGGCAATAATGGCGTGACAGTTCGCACGATCCAAGGCGAAGTGTCAGTCAACAACCAAATTCAACAGGACGCATGGATCGCCGTCGGCAGCGAAGTTTCTTGCGGCCGATCACGATTGCGTTTAATTCGCCAAACGGAACTTGCCGCAGCACCCCAACTCGGTTCGCCAAACGAACAAGTCGCAACCGCGCCAACTGACGAAAATCAAATGTTCGGCGAGGAAGAATCGACTTCCCTCAGCTTTTTCGGTCGGCTTGAGCCTCCGAAACTTGACGACGAGTCGACCTCGGACAGCATGACAATGTGCTTGAATCCAGCCGAGTTGAAGACGGTTTTCGAACCAAGTGTTTACGGCGAAGCGGATGTCGATTACGTCGCAGCCCCCAAAATTGAGTCAGCCTCGGAAACCGTTTGCTCCAACGAACCCTCGCCCATTGCAACCCCAACCGATTGTTGCGGCTGCGATGACACCGCAACCGCGGCGGCTGCGGCTTCCGAAAAATCAACCGTGGAAAAACAAGGCCGAATTCGCTCCGCGCCCAATCTGTCGATTGTGGTAACCCAACCTTCGTCCAAACCGAAACCAAAACCGCTCCCGACCGACGTGAGCATTCAGGCCACTCGTCCTCGGCCCAATCCAAATTGGTCCGGCGTGGAAATCATCGACACCGGCAAAATCGATTCGAATGTTGATGGCAACAGCTATTCGGTTTGTTGGCAGACCCAGTGCGACGGTACCGAGCATTCGAAATATGATCTTTCACTTTCCGACGACGTGCAAGGAGTGATCTTGCACTAGTTATCGTGACCCAAAAATGACTTTGGCCTAAACAACCCCACCTCACTTAGTTTTGAAATTTTGGAGAATTTAGATGTCGAGTTCAGACTCCACCTCTTCTAGTGTCGGCGACGTTCTGGCGCGCATGAAAGCCGCTGGCAGTTTGTCGTATGACCTACCTGACGACGTTGTGCTTGGTTCTCCCCAACCCAACGAGCACGCCGAAAAAATCGTCAGCATTCAAGCTGCGCCCGCAAAGACAACGCCGTCGAACGCGCCTCGCGTTCCCAGTCACGAGCCTCATGCTCAAGACGATTCGGACGTTCAGGATTATATGAATCGATTGTTGAAGCGATCGGCCTCGTCGCAGTCGGCCCCCACTCGACAAGGCGAGACCGTTACGACGGCTTCAGTTCAGGTTGCTCCGGTTGCAATCGAGGAACCGCAGCAAGCAATGACCAAAGAAGAATTCGTACCGAAAACAGTTGCGCCCGAAAAGAAAGCCAGTTTGAACGCTTTCCGCGAACTCGCCAACCATTCGAATCGAGCAGCGATTGCGACAAGCGTCAAACAGCAACATCGAGCCAACAAATTGACTTATTTGGCGGTGTTCATCACTGTTTTGGGATTCGGCGTTTTGTTTATGTTCATGAGCGCGAGCCTGTTCGACGCGTCGATGATTGCGGGTTTCGCGAGCTTTGCAATCGCGATTATTCCCATGTTGAAATTCTTCGGATCACACCGCTCGACAAAACCAAAAGCCACCGGCCGAGATTAGAGTGCGGGAGTTCTGCCGGGCGACTCGCGCAAGTCATATTCGATTCCACTTGCGTCTAGCAAAACGCACAAATGCCGCATCGCGACGCAGAAACCATCCGCTCCGCTATAGCCGCCGAACTGCCCACCTTTTTTCAAGTGTGGCTCTAATTCCAAGCAGACTCCGTCGATATTCCGCTGTGCCAACCGCGCACCCATTTGAGGCAAGTAGTCTCGCAAGTCGGCGAAAATTCTATCGTAAGCCGACTCACCCAAGCCTACCGGAACGAATTGATTCAGGGCCTCTTCATCGATAAACGCGGACTTTGCCGTCACGTCGGGCCCGCGATAATCCTTGACGTGCAGCCAACCCAAAGCTGGCTTCATCGCCATGTACTGCTCGAATATCTGTTCCGGCGAAAAGCCTTGAATTCGCAAATTCGCTCCGTCGAAAACCAACACTAGCGCCGGATGATTCACTCGGCGGTGAATTTCCGCAAGCAGCCAACCGGTGTGCCCAACCAAGTTCGCTTCAACTTCTAAACCAAAAGTCAGACCACGCTGGTCACACTCTTCGACGATTGGGCCCAAACGATCCACAACTTGATCGACGTACGTCTCGGCTTTCGAATCGCGCGGAGGGTAAAACGAAAATCCGCGAATCAACCGAGTCTCGAAAGCTTGTGCCAACTCGCACGCGCGGCGAACGTCTTGGCTCAGATACGAAATTGGTTCTATGTAGCGGTTGCTTGTACCGTCATCGACATCCAACAATTTGACTTTGCCGATCGGCGAGCCAATCGACGAGACTCGCAAGCCGAATTCGGCCATGCGATTTCGCACCGTGACAACTTCGGCGTCTGTAAGTTGTAGGACGTTCTTGATTCCGCATCCCGCATCGAGAAATCGAATCGAGAAATGGCCAAGACCCATTGCGGCAAACGCGGAGAACTGTTGATCGAGCGTTTTTTCCGGCGCTGTTTCGTCGGCGAACCCGCTGAGAATGACTTTCGGTGAATCGGCCATCTCCCCTGCCCTTGAATTCGACGGCACATGGAATGTGCCTGCTACTTTCGTGCTGGTACGTTTTTCTTTCCAATTATCCTACTCGACTGGCGAGCCGACTGGGGCGCGATATCAGACTGGTTTACAATCGGGCTTTCATTTCAGGAGTTCTTGCAATGAGCGAACTGGCGACGACAATTTTTCCGATTGATGTGTTGCGAGATTTTTCCAAACGGACGTTCATGCACTTTGGAGTGCCCGACGAAGACGCTGAATTGGCGGCAAATGTTTTGGCTTGTAGCGATTTGCGCGGAATCGAGTCGCACGGCGTGGCCCGCCTGCACACTTATTTCGACATGCTAACGCTGGGCCGAATCAACCCGCGCCCCAAAATCAAAATCGTTCGCGAAAGCTTGAGCACGGCGACGGTCGATGGCGACAACGGTCTTGGCCTCGTCGTCGGCCCGCGCGCGAATCGAATCGCGATGGACAAAGCACAACAAGCAGGCACTGGCTGGGTCAGCGTTTGCCACACCAATCATTTCGGCATCGCGGGATATTACGTACTGGAAGCGCTGAAGTTCGATATGATCGGCTGGGCAATGACGAATTCCACCAAGCTCGTCGCACCGCTCTGGGGGGGTGAACGGATGTTAGGCACGAATCCGATTGCGATCGCGTTTCCGGGGCTAGACGAACCCCCGATCGTGATTGACTTGGCGACTAGTGCGTGCGCGTTTGGCAAAGTCGAAATGGCCCGGCGCAAACAGACGCAAACTCCGCGCGGCTGGTACATCGACAGAAACGGCAAGGACTCAATCAACCCCGAAGACATGATCGACGGCGGTGCCTTGCTGCCGCTGGGAAGTTTCCGCGACGTGGGGGGCCACAAAGGCTATTGTTTGGCGGCGATGGTCGACATCCTCTCTTGTGTCTTAAGCGGTGCAAATTGGGGCCCGTGGGCACCGCCGTTTGCACTGCGACAAGAAGTCCCTTCACGTTCCGTCGGCAAAGGGATCGGCCACTTTTTCGGCGCGATGAAGATTGATGCGTTCATCGACGTCATCGAATTCAAGCGACAGATCGACGATTGGATTCGGACCTTCCGCAAAACTCTCCCCCAACCCGGCACCAGCGGCGTCATGATCCCCGGCGACCCCGAGCGAGAAGCTGAACTCGTCAACGCCAAACAAGGAATCAAGCTCATCCTCCCCGTTGTCGAAGAACTCCGCGACATCAGTAGGAAGATAGGCGTGAGGCTTGAGGCGTAAGGTTTGAGGGGATTCGCCAAAATTACACCGCCGCAGTGGAAGAGAGAATTCTTGCCTCAGGCCTAACTCCTCAATTCGATCACGGTTAATTCTGGTGGGCAGTTGAGGCGGATGGGATCGTCGGCGGAAATACCACGCGAAACGAGCATGGTGAGTTGGCCAATCTCGAATACGCCGGAGGAAAATCGAACTCCATGTCGGCTGGGAGTCACGATCGGGCCAATCAGCGGGAGTCGAATTTGGCCGCCGTGGCAATGTCCCGCTAACATTAGATCAATGTTGCGCGCTTGAGCCCAGCGAAATTGATCGGGCGTGTGAGCGACCAGAATTCTAGACGCGTCCAAATCACTTGGCGGATCGACAGGCAGCGACTCGGCCCCGCGAAACCAGGGCAACTCGTTGCCGCATAGCCACAAGCAACCGCCGGGAATCGCGAGCTTGTGCCAACGGCCATTGAGCGGCTCGAATCCGGTCGCTTCGATTGCGCGACGCAATCCGCCAGTTTCTTTCACTCGCCGATCGTGATTCCCAAGCACGTAGTAACGCCCAAGCTTGGCGTGAACTTGGCCCAGCGTTTTTTCTAGCCAATCCAAACAGTGTGCCTTGTCCACAACGTCGCCGGTCAACAATACCAGATCGGGATTGGCTTCATTGCAAAGCGCGACGATCCGCTTGAAGTATTCGATCCCGACTTTGCCAGTGAAATGCAAATCGGAAAGTTGCACGATGCGCAGTTCATTGCTTTCGCGCGGCAACCCGCGCAAGGCAATTGATTTGTACTCGACAACGGGCTTGAAGACCTCATTGCCCGGAAACAGATTCAGCAGTCGAGCTTGAATTCCATGTACGGGAGGTTGTTCGAAATCATGACGCAAATCGTGCGGCACGCATCGATGTTCGATGAGTCGGCTCGGCGCTCGAACGGTTGTCCGTCGATAAATCCAACGCACGGTCACTGCGACGGCCGCGACGATGCAAAACCATCGATACGTCGCGAGCATCCCGGAGTCAAAACTCGCCGTCCACGTTTGCCGTATCAGCAGGAACGCGATCGCCAGAATGAGGGCGTAGATTATTTTTTCCAATAGCTTGCGCGACGGTCGCGGCCAAGCCGTCGCGTGCAACTGGTTGTAAACGGTGCACCAAATCGCCAAGTGCCCCAACAAAACGATCAGCAATTCGAGTCCCGCGACCAGTTTCATATTTGTAAAACGAGGCCTTTACGTCGTTTTGGCCACGGTGTCTTCGCTGGCGATCATTTGCTCGACGGTTTCCAACAGTTGGTCCAAACGGAACGGCTTGTAGAGTACCGCGTTGGGAGCCAAGCCTTCGCGGCGGGATTTGACAATCGTGTGTGCGGGATCGTAGCCAAAACCGGTCATCAGAACCAGCGGCGGTTTGTCAATCATCTCCTTGAGCTTGAGCAACAACTGATAGCCGTCCATATCGGGCAAGCGAATGTCGGCGATGATCGAACTATAAGCGTGCTCGGGTCCGGAATTGCGAACCATCAGCAGAGCCTCGTTCCCCTCCGTAGCCGTTTCCACAACACAACCGTAACGTTCGAGCAAAATATGCGCGCTGTTGCGGACTTCGGGATCGGCGTCGATGACCAGCACGCGGCGATTTTTCAATCGCGGGAGCGAAGTCTCTTTGTGTGTGCCCGGCACGGCGACGGTGGGTGCCATTTTCTCGCCGACTTTCTGAATCACTTGTTTAATGTCGCGAGCGTTTTTCAAGATCGACCGCAAGCGACGGACGACTTCGGGATCGTGCCCGATGTACTTTTCGATTACGTGGACCGCGTCGTTGAGAATCGAATCGATCGGCAGTGCCACCGCGCCGTGGATCGCTTCGACGCTTTTTTGGGCCGTTTCCGCTCGCTGCGCCACGAGCAGCTCCAGCGTGTTGAGCGCAATCGCAATATCACGGGAAAAGATTTCCAAAAACTGCAAATCGCTTTCGGAGAACGCGCCGACCTCTGGGCTTTCGACGTTAAACGATCCGATGACTTGATCGTGATAGATCAGCGGAACGGTGAGCGAACTCTTGGCACCCATCAATCCGTCCAGGTACAGCGGATCGTTCGTCGTGTCCTCACACAAATAACTTTTGCCGGTTGCAACGACAAAACCCGTCACGCCGTTGCCTTGGGCCTTCGCGTACAGCGGCCTTTTGCTGATTTCCGAATCGATCCCGACCGACAACAGCGGAATGAGCTGTCCGCTTTCATGTTCTAACAAACGAATCTCGATCACATTGAAGTTCAAAATGTGCTGCGTGTAATGAAGTACATTCGCCTTGAGCAAGTCGATGCGTTGCTCGACATCCATGTCGTGTATTTCCTCGGGCGTCAAGTCGGCCAGCGCCGTGCCGGCTTGGTGAAGGGCCTCGAGCTTTTGGCGTTCTAACGTCGTTTGCGTCACGTCATTGACCGAGACGATCAAGTTCTCGACGCGGCCCGTCGCATCGGGTACCGGCGTCGCCGTGATTTTGAAATATCGATTGTCGCCCGCTTTGACCGTCGTCCAACTGGATTTGCGTTGTGCCAAGGCTGCCGAAAGCGGATTCGCGGTCGGCCCAAGAATCTGCGGCTTGCTCAAGGCCTCGTAAAAATTCACGCCCACCATGCTGGTCGAACTGAACCAATTTTTTAGCGGCTGGTTGGCCCAGATGATTCGATTCTCGTTGTCGAGTATCGCGAGCCCATCGGGAATCTTATCCAGAATAAATTGATTCTGCAAAAGCCGCTCGCGGTCAATCGCGTTTTCAATTTGCGAATCGCCGATTAACAGTCCGTCAAAATGATTGGCCCGCAATAACTCAAAAGCCTTCAGCGGACTTTCGACGGTGACCATTTCGACGCCAGCGGGAACAAGCGCCAACTCGCGACAGCGATCGTTCTTTCCAGCCAAGCACAGAATTTTCGTAGCAGTTTTCACTTGTTCGTCTCACGATTGGCCAAACACATCTCATTAAACGTGTATTTGACAATTCACTCGCCCCAAGGTTTCATCATTATTGCCTAGACTCCATTAAAAGGGAGCCTGTCGTGTGTTGAGGTTACGGTCGTACTCAACACGAATCGCGATCCTCAGCCGACTCACACGCTTCTATTGGCCCGTCGTTCGTTATCCTTTTATCTTGATCGTCACGATACCCAGTCGCCGATGTCGGCGTTAGTTTCCTCGATACAAGGCTTGCAATCGTTATGCAATTTTCTGTCGCGGGGGCTTTAATGGTCGATCGATTGCCGCAAACTAGTCTTTAACGGTTTGCCTGCCATAGCTGTGATGCTTGGAACCCGAGGCTTCGAGTTGAAGCGGCCGTCTCGATCAGGCCGCTACAATGGACTTCCGCTTATGGCCAAACGGAAACAAAAAAAAACGCAGATTCGCACCGAGTTTCGCAAGAACTACGATCAGACTACGCGCAAAAAGGACTTTCGCGATCAAGCCGACGAGACCGACGACACGACACCCGATCCACTTTCCGAACGGTTCAAAGGCAAGCGTTCGGCCAGCAAAAAGCGGACGATTACTGGCGTGGCTCGCGAAGAGGCCGCTGGGTTTTCGGTCGAATTGCGCGACGTCGACGCGGATTGTTTGTCGGGCCGCGTGATGAAAGTCCACGGGCTTGCCTCGACCGTGCGAGCCGACGACGGGCGCGAGTTTGAATGTTCGACTCGCGGATTGCTCAAGTCGCTCGCGACCGACTTGCAAAATGTCGTCGTCGCCGGCGATCACGTCGTCATTCGTCCTGCCGCCGAATCGCAAGCCGTAATCTTGCGCGTCGAGCCGCGCCGAGGCGTGATCTGCCGCACTAGCCGAAAACGTCAACAGATCCTCGTGGCCAATGTCGACCAAGTCGTGATCTTGGCCAGCGCGGCGGAACCGACGCTAAAGCCAAACCTCATCGATCGATATTTGGTCTCGACCGAATCGACCAACCTGCGAGCGATCGTCTGCATCAACAAAGTCGATCTAGTCGATCCCGCTGAACTTCAACCGGTCGTCGGCGTATGGGGACAGATGGGTTATCAAGTCGTCCTCCTCTCAGTCGCGCGCGGCTGGAACGTCGACCGAATGCGCGAACTACTCGTCGGTCGCGACAGCGTTTTGACCGGCCAAAGCGGCGTGGGAAAATCTTCATTGCTCAATGCAATCGAACCAGG
>JANNYC010000211.1:0-4454 GCA_031409895.1 Planctomycetota bacterium | reverse complement strand
CTTGATTTTCACGCGTGAGCAATACGAAGCGGCTCGCGATGCGATTTGGCGCGGCGTGCAGCGATTGCCTTCGCTGGATTGTTTCAAGTCCGTTTTCAGCATCTTCGTATCGCGCATCGACACTTACACCGAAAAGCACTGGCCGCAGTTGTCCCCCGCAGCTCAAGGCATGGTTGGCATCGTCAATGCAAAACGTATTTGGGGCGACAATCGCAACTTTTGGGCCGATAAACGATGCTCGCTTGGACAAGAAATTGTATTCGCAAGCACCGGAACCAAAAAGCCGACGGACGATCCGGTTAAATACGTCGCGGCTTTGGCGGGTAGCGACATTCAAACGAATCCGCCCGCGACAAACGACGCGTTGCTTCAAAGCCAAACCTCGATCACGTCGCGAATCGCCGATATCGTTCCCGCTGCGCTCGCGGCGGAAATCGATCGCGTCATTGATTTCGAGCATCTCGAAGCGACTTTGATGCGCGAAGGCATCGAGAAATTCGTCGCCCCGCAAATCGCCTTGCTCCAACTAATCGAGACCAAACGCCTTCAATTCGCGGGACATTAACCCGCGAATCTCTCATTGAGCATTCCGAAATCCGTGGTAAGTGTTCCGCTTGAAATGCAAATTTGACCACAGATTTCACGGAAGCTACGGATAGGAGAAATGCGGCAAGAAAAGAATGAACCACGAAAGACACGAAAAAAATGCTAGGAAACAAGATGACAATTAACAGTGTAATTCGCTGGAACGATGAATTTTCTGTTCGCAACTCTTTGGCTGCAACCAATTTTCGTGTGTTTCGTGTTTTTCGTGGTGAATAATCCGGGTCGAATGTTCTTTTCCGGGCTATCCGTGAAATCCGTGGTTAATATTCTTCTGCGGTTCGAGTTCGTAGAACACGAGTTCTCCGATTGTGCGCAAGGCCAACGGCGCATCCCGCTCCGAGAGACAGCCGCTTCGCGGGTTAAACAACAGCCCTTCTTCGTTTAACCGGCGCAGCCGCGTGCTTGCGGCTTGCCAAGTTGGTGTCGCCGCAACGCGGCTGAGAATATTGTCCCCGCGCGCTGAGGCTTGAGGTGAAGAGAATGCGTTCCCTCTCCCTGTACTCGGGGAGAGGGTTAGGTCTCCGAAGGCGACTCGCCGGGGCGAGGTGAGGGGCTGCGAAGCGATCGGAGCGTTTAACGCCGCACTCGCTCCAGCAATCAAAGCGGAAGCCAGCGGATTACTCAGGGTAAAGAGTTCGTTGCCGCTTGTGCCGTTGTTAGCCGCGAAATACAAAGTCGTGGCACCCGAAGCGAGAAACGCTGGGTTCGAACTCCCCGTGCCGACGTTGATATCCGCCGCCAACAAGGTGCCAGGTCCGAACGCCGTGCTCTGCCATAACTCCACGCCGCTGGTTCCGTTGTTCGCCGAAAAGAACAGCGTGCTGTTGAGATTGAGAAAATTCGCTGGGTTCGAACTGCCTAGGCCGGGATTGATATCCTTTACGCGAACCGTGCCGGCCACTTGGCCGTTGCTGCGGTGAAGTTCTACCCCGCTCGTTCCGTCATCCGCCGCAAAAACTAGCAGGCCATTGAGGTTCGACACCGACGTCGGATAGGAACCCAATGCGCCAGGCCGAATATCTTTCACTAAGAAAGTTCCGCTGGCAGAGCCGCTCCCGTTGCTCTTCCAGATCTCGGTACCATTGGTCCCGTTATTCGCGGCGAAGAAGACGTTGCCTTTGATATTGGTAATTCCGGTCGGACTCGAGCTGTCGATCCCCGGCCGGATGTCCTTCACCAACTTGGTGTTGGCCTCCGTCCCGGTGCTCTTCCACAGCTCGAAGCCGTTCGTACCGTCGTTGGCGCTGAAGAAGGCGACGCCTTTGGCGTTGGTCAAACCGGTTGGATTCGAGCCCGGTGCTCCTGGATTAATGTCCTTCACCAAAAACGTTCCCCCCGCCGTCCCGTCGCTGCGCCATAACTCGGTCCCATTGGTTCCATCGTTGGCGGCAAACAACAAGATACCTTTGACGTTGGTCAAGTTATTTGGCGACGAGCTTGTCCCCAGCGGCGCGATGTTTAGAACGATTCCGGTGCCCGCTGTCGTCCCATCGCTTGAGAAGAGTTCGCGACCCGTAAACGTTCCGGCAGTCGCGGTAAAGAACAACTTTCCGCTGACGTTGAGCAGCGATTGCGGACTGGAGCTGGCAGCCAGCAAGTTGATGTTCTTCACTAACACAGTGCCGCCGGTCGTCCCATCACTCTTGAACAGTTCCACGCCGGAAATACCGTCGGTGGCAGCAAAGAACAGCGTTCCATTGACATTGGTGAGACCTGACGGATTCGAGTTCCCGGCGCCCGCTAAAATATCCTTAACCAGCGTCGTGCCGCCCGTTGTGCCATCGGTCTTCCACAGTTCTCGGCCGTTGGTCGCGTCGTTGGCGGTGAAGAAGATCGTTCCGTTGACGTTGGTGAAGTTTTGCGGGTCCGACGCGCCTGATCCGACCACGATATCGATCAATCCTAATTCCGTTGGAGCTGTCGGTGGTTTGACGCCAACCCCGGCGACACCTGCTCCGGGCAACCCCGCGCCTGGAACACCGACGCCGCCGACGCCTGTCAAAATCACTCCCGGTCCCACCACTCCGGGCTCTTTCACGGTGGGTTCACCCCCGCCGTCCATCACCCACAGTTCCTCGCCATTCGTTCCGTCGTTGGCCGCAAAAAACAACGTCCCGTTCACGTTGATGAAATTTGTGGGACTCGAACCGATGCTTCCGGCTTGAATGTCTTTCACCAGAACGGTGCCGCCAACCGTCCCGTCGCTCTTCCACAACTCGGTTCCGCTAGTTCCGTCGTTGGCACCGAAAAACAAAGTGCCGTTCGCGTTGGTGAGGTACTCAGGAGATGAAGAGTTTCCCGGCCGAATGTCTTTCACCAGCACGGTCCCATCTGGTGTGCCATCGCTCTTCCAAAGTTCCACTCCGGTTGCGCTAAACGCCCTGAAAAATAGCGTTCCGTTCACGTTGCTTGAGTCGTAAGGAAGTGAATTTTGCCCACCCGGCAGAATGTCCTTCAGCAGGACGGTCCCGACGGAAGTGCCGTCGCTTTTCCACAATTCAACGCCGTTGGTTCCATCATTGGCCGAAAAGAACAGCGTACCGTTCACATTGGTGAGGTCGCTAGGATTTGAACTTTCGGCTCCTGGCCGAATGTCCTTCAGCAGCACCGTCCCACCGGATGTGCCGTCGCTTTTCCACAACTCACGGCCGTTGGTGCCATCGTTGGCAACGAAAAAGATCGTGCCGTTCACGCTGGTGAAGGCGACGGGAAGTGAACCATCCGTTCCCGGCAGAATATCCTTCAGCAGGACGGTCCCAACGGATGTACCGTCACTCCTCCACAGTTCGCGACCATCTGTTCCGTTGGTAGCCTGAAAGAAAAGCGCGCCATTCGCGTTGAAGAAGCTGAAAAGAGTTGAACTGACGGATCCCGGAAAAATGTCTTTCAGCAAGACCGTCCCGGCCGATGTGCCGTCACTCTTCCACAGTTCAAAGTTACTGGTCCCATCGTTAGCTTGAAAAAACAGCGTGCCGTTCACGTTGGTTAAGTCTAGGGGCAATGAACTGTCGCTCGACGGCCGTATGTTTTTGACGAGGACCGTTCCTGCAGCGGTTCCGTTGCTCGTCCAAAGTTCACTGCCATTGGTCCCATCGTCGGCCCGGAAAAACAATGTGCCATTGACGTTTACTAAGTATTCGATGGAAGAGCCGAGTGGCCCCGTGCGAATATCCTTGACCAGCACGGTCCCGGCGTCAGTTCCGTCGCTCTTCCACAGTTCCCGTCCGACGGTCGACTTGGTCGCCGTAAAAAAAACAGTATTGTTGACATTGGTAAAATTATCCGGTCCCGAACTCCCCGGCCCCGATATGATATCGATCAGCGTCGGCAGACCGGACAACATGGCCCGCGTTTCGAGCGGTTCGACGCCGAGGCTCGTGGGACGTGTCAAATGAGCGAGATTCGATTTGCGATTGGATTTTCGCGAAATGGGCGAACGTCGGTTGTTGCGAAATGACATGGAACGACCTTTTGAAAAGCTAATGCAGGCAAAGAAAGGGGACGTATCGGAGTTGTTAGTTCAAGCTTGTACCTGACGGAATTTAACCCAACCCGTCGAAGCAACCACTCAATGGCTCCTCTAAGTCTAATAAGAGCGTGAAACCAACAGCGGAAGCGCAGGAGATTTCGACAAAAATTTGGAAAATCGTCGTTTTCGCAGGGAAAGACGGCGGTGGAAAAGAGAATTAACCACGAAATACACGAAGTACACGAAAGGGAACAGAAATCGAGGGAAGGGAGGGAGGTCTTGTAGAAACGAACGCGAACCTCACCGGGGCAAGCCCAGTGCATCTTTCAGAGCGGCAAATTTAAGATTTCAAATTTCAAGCTGATCCGCCGCAACGGAC
>JANNYC010000210.1:0-5809 GCA_031409895.1 Planctomycetota bacterium | reverse complement strand
TTATGAAAGATCGTCGCGCGCAAGTTACCGCGATTGAGAGCGTGATACAGTCCGCCCGCTTCGTCGGCTCGGGGTGGTCGTGGCATTTACCGATCATAGCACGATCAAAGACCCTCGTAAAGAGACCTGACCCCTTTCCCCTCTCCTTTCCCCTCTCTCAAAAATCCGCGATGAGGTTTTCAAAAAGAATCCGAAAGCGGCAATAAAAATGCTGCGCCGATGCGCCTCACGAACGAGTCACGGACACTTTACGAATCAAAATGATCACGTCACGGCAACCACAGACCTTCGACAACCGCGCAACTTCTCGCGCCCGCCCGCGCGGCTGACGGTCATCTGATCGTCTGATCGCAAAAAAAGCCGATTGATTCCGCAAACTGGCCAAAGAAAACCCCCGGCTGCCTCAGCGTCACTTTCGGTCAAAGCCGTCATTGGTCGCAGGTTTTTCGAGGCTCCAATCAGGTTCGGCACTATTTACTTCAACAGTCAGAATGTCGTTTGGACCAATTTTCAATAAATGGTCTTCGTGTTGCAGTCGCAACGTTACGTACATACCTTCTCCGGACTGCGATAATTCCCTGTTGCTTTCACGATACCCGGCATCAACTTTGAATAGCAGTTCTCCCCCCGAATGCAGCGTCACTTTTACAACCGACCCCGTATGTTCATGAAATGCCCAATATACCACCAATATTGTACCTACTTCTTTGCTTACATGAACAAAGTCATACGACAAAACGACGGGTTGGTCGATCTTTGAATAGTCTAGTTTTCGGAGCCGATTTAGCCCCGTGAGACTCGACTTTTGCTCCTCCGGCCTGTCCCCCATTTCTGCGTTTCGTATACCTTCGTTAAGCCATTTTTCAATTTTCTCGTAGTACTCGATTTTCGATTTATCATCAATGACTGTTTCCTGTCCAAACAAACGGCCATGAAACGAGCAGACAATCGCGCATGCAAACGCCAATCCCCATATCCTTTCGGAATTCTTAGTCATGGTAGAAAACCCTTATGTTAGTCTTACAAACCTTTTGCATTTGATACCTGATCGCAATCGAAGTTACTTACTGCCTCTTTCACGCAGTTCTTAATGGCGTTGTTGATGCCTTTGGCGTCATCATGGTCAAACCCGATCGCTCGATCTTTCCCCCTTTCCTCCGTGCACTTACGCCAATACACCCATTGCTTCCATTCTTTTCTTGCCTTTCCAATCCAGGGTTTTACCTCTCGGCAGCACTCTCCCTCGATGCGAACCCAGATCGCGACGCCTTCTTGTTTAGACATTTTCTTAGGCCATTCATCTATAATCTCGCGCACTTTGTCCGCCCAATCCGGGCTCATCGCATCTTCAAGTTTACCTTCCAAAGCTCCAGTCAAAACATCTGCCGCGTCAGCTCCCAAGTCGGAAAGATTTTTTAACGCATCCAAAATATCAGCGATGGTTTCAAGATCTTCAGCTGCTTCCAGCAGGTTCTCCGCAGTTTTGAGCGTATGAGGGGAAAATTTTCTAAGGGCGGGGAACAACTTGATTTGATCACTTTTAAGGTTTTTGTGTTCACCAACACGATCGCACTCATCACGCTTACAATCTACGAACAAACCATGTGGATCCACAGACTTTATGGCGAAGTACGCTCGATAGAGCGACATTCCATTTACGTATTTGAATGGATCGCGGGAGGTGAATTCGCCTGTGGTGACGTCGTAGTATCTTGCCCGGAAGTACATGAGGCCGGATTCGGCGTCGTGGTGGCGGGAGGTGTAGCCGTAGGGATTTGCGAATTGCGTATTTGAGATTTCAAAGCCGGATGTGTTGAGAGTTCTTCGCTTGCCGAATTGATCGTAGCTGTATCGCTCAACAACACTGCCGTTGGCATTGTTCACCAATGCGACGACTGACCATTGCTGGTTGCGGGTTACGGCCAGTTTTTCTGTTCCGTTATTTCGAACGATCATCGCCAGCGAATCGATCTCGTTGCCGTAAACGTATTCTTGCACTGGTGATGACGGGGCTGTGCCTCGCGTGTACTCTGCCACGCAATTCGGGCCGGCGTGGACATAGATCGTGTCCTCCACAACGACGCTGTTTTCGGTCACTTTCTTGCCGACCCGTTTGCCACGTGCGTCGTATTGGTAGTCGACCACTTTGCCTGCTACTGGAGTTGCTTGCTTCAATCGGTTGTCGAAATCGAAACTCAAGCCAGTACCTGAATGCGTATTGGTCAAGTTTCCTCGATTATCGAACTGCTGCGCATTGCCGCCAACGGAAACCATTTCATGCACGGCATTTAATGTACGAAGGGAGCTCGTTCCGTTGGTCGCCACGTCCGTATTGTTGCCGATCAGGCTGCGCTCCAGATAAATGTCCTGACTTTGGCCGCTGCGAATAAAACGCCGGAAACGATCTTCGGCATCGTAGCCATCGACAAAAGTTCCCGCTCCCGGCTTCTGTGTCGTAAAGCTCCACGGGGACATAACTCCGGTCCACGTTTCAGTGAGCTTGTTCGAGTTCCCGTCCCACGTGTAGCTGAGCGTCCCGACACTTGCGGTGTTGGCGATGGAAGTCAACCGATTCGCCAAGTCGTAAACCCGCGTCTCATCAGCATGTGGCCGGTCGACACTTGTCAGTCTTCCACCAACGTCGTAACCGCGATTTTCGATTTGCGACTGATCCCATTCGATCAAATCAAGCTCTCGGCGATTTGTGTAAGAGTATTCGGCTTCTCTTGTCGATGGATAAACGATTCTATTAACCAGATTTCGTGTATCGTAATTCCGAGCAGTCACATACGTCTGTCCGCCGATGGCAAGACTTTCGCTGCTCGTCCGGCCAATAGTGTCGTATGACATCGAGACGGTGTTGCCGTAGCGGCCACTGATGGCGGAGGTTATGCGGCTGGAGCGATCGTAAGCGAACAAGTCACTGTCGATTGGTGTTCCGGTCGGAGCGCCGGTTCGGTACTGGCGTTCGGTTATTCGTCCTGCCAAGTCGTAAAGCATCGTCATCCAGTTATTCGCCTGGTCTTGCACATTCTTGATCCGTCCGGCACCGTCGTATTGGAAGAAACGCTGTCCGCAGTTGGGATCACCGGGTACTGAGCCACCCGCATGATCGGGATACGTTTCGCTTGCACGTAAACCGCGGTCGTTGTAGGTATAGCTGGTGACTTGTCCTTCGGCATCGACGACCGATGTCCGGTTGCTGGCAAGGTCCATTCCGTACAATGTCTGTCCAGCCAGCCGGTCAACGACGACCATCAATCTGTCAGCCGCGTCGTATTGGCTGGTTGTCGAATTTCCCTTGCCGTCGACGCTGGTTACCAAGTTTCCACCAAGGTCGTAAGTTGAACTGGTTGTAATTCCAAACGTGTCGGTACGCGAGGTCATTCGCGACAATGCATCGTACACACCGTTGAATCCAACCAGATTCGGGTCACGGGCCGTTACAATGTTGCTGGAGGCATCATACGAAGCGGTCGAGATATTTCCCAGTGCGTCGACCGTTTGCAGGGTCCGGCCTGATCCGTCGCTGCGGCTGCGGACGATATTTCCAAGTGCGTCCATCGATCGGGTTTCGGCAACGAATTTCGGTGTGCCTATATTGAATGTGTTGTCGTAGACCGAAAACGACCAAGTGACTCCTTGCAAGTTGGCGGACTGGGCTACTGGTTGGGCCTGGGCCACCATGACGGTCCGTCCCATCCCGTCGGAGATTGAAACTGAAAACTCCTGTTCGGCATTGACACTTAGTACGGCGCTGCCAGCCGAGCCACTTGCAAAACTCAATCCGGTTGCTGTTGTCAACTGACCGATCAAGTTCGAAATCGATACGTTGATCGTCGAAAGCGTACCGACATCGGGAATCGCCATTCCGGCCGAACTATCGAGTCCCACGCCGTCGGTCAGGTTCACATCGTAGAAGATCATCGAGGTCAGGCCGTCGGTCATCGGTGCGTCGAGTGTCCCGTTGTTATCAGCATCGACACCGGCGATTGGGACATTGTTGGGGTCAATTGTGCCGCGAGCAACGAGCCAGACGGTGTTTTTACTCTGTCGGCCCAGTGCATCGTAGCGAACGGTCGATTCGCCAAGCGTATCGGCATCAATTGGATTGTGGGCATTTGCGGGTATTTGATTGTCGTAGTTGGCGACATTGATCGAGTGTGTGACACTGCCGCGAAAGTCGTTATTGGCGATGCTGCCGTTCCCGTCGGGATCACGTTGGCCTTGCAACCGTCCACAACAAGTGTGCCAATCGGATTCCCAGGCCTTGCTGCGCGGGTCGGTTCGCTTGTTGGTTCGTCCGTCAAGAGTGTATTCGGTCAGCGTCTGTGCAACTTGAGTTGTGTTGAGCTGCACGGAGACGGCCGATTGCAATTCACGCCCGTTGTAGAAGTAATTTGTACGAGCAAGATTGAAACCGCTGGTGTCAGTGGTCTTAAAAAACCGTGGCGAGCGGACTTCGGTGACGTTGCTGGCCTTGTCAAAGCTCGTTTCCGATTTCGATTCGACAGGAGTACCAACAGCAGCGATCTGCCTGAAGCTCCGGCCCCGCGAATCGTACGCCATCGTCGATGTGTTGCCACGCTCATCGATGGTGGAAAGCATTTGTCCTTCGACATCGTACGTCCGGTCGTTGATCAGATAACTGGCGTTGGCGGTCAGGACTCGGGGAAGGGCCAGAATCTGTGCGTCGGTAACGATGGCGGGGTTCAGGCCACTACTTGCCGGGAACGATTCGACCAAGGTTCGGACAAGTCGTCCTTGTGCGTTGTAAGCGTTATACGACCTGCGTCCCATCCAGTCTTCTGTGTAACGGGTCCGGTAGAAATTAAAGCCGGACTTGCTGGTTATCAGCGTTGAACTATTGGGTCGACGCCGGACTTGCCGGGCTCGATTCATTCCGTCACGGACAAATTCTGTCGTTCGGCCGTCAGTCGTTTCGGATTTCAGCAAATCGGTATTTGTAAAGTAAACGCGGGTGAAAATCGACCGCTGATTGGGATCGGTGATGATCGTATCGTGGGGGAGCCCGTCCAGGATATTGGCATCGATGGCGGCAGCGACAATCGTTTCGATCCACCGACTTCGTAAATCGTAACTGTGCGTGGTGACGACTCCGTTCCGATCACGGGTCGCCGGAACCTGATCGGCCAGCACGCCGGAATTGTAGCGCGTTTGTTCGTTCGAACCGTCGTGGTAGGTGACCATGATCGTTCGGCCAATCGCGTCGTATGTGAACGAAGTGACTCGGCCCATCGGATCGGTGGTACTTTGCAGTTGTCCCTGGGTGTTCCAGTTGAAGTTCGTTTGCGGACGTGTTCCGCCGGGTGTGTCGGCGGCCTCAGTGATCTTTTTGATCCGTCCGATATTGGGTGCGGACGAATAGTACTCGTAATCGGTCCGGTACATGTCGGTCTGGTTGTTCCAGAGTGGACTGAACTCGGTGACGAGGAGATCATTGTTGCGGGTGTAGTTGTAGATCGCGTGTTCCGGTTGCGCTTGATCGGGACCACCAGTCGCTTTCAGGCCGACTTGACGCTGAGTCATTCGACCGGCCGTGTTGTACTGGAACAAGGTGACATTCCCAAGTCGATCGCGGTAACGGGTGATGTTCTTGTTGGTATCCCGGGTGAATTCTTCGATGGTGGTGTCGGGCCAGGTCCGCTTGAGCAGGTACAGATCGGCGTCGTATAGCAGGTCAATCCGCTCGCCCGCCGGCGAGTAGCGAATGGGTGGCGCACCGTTTAACCACTCGTTGGCGGGTGGTTCGATTAGAAGTTTGAAGTTTGAAACAGGAAGTTTGAAA
>JANNYC010000209.1:0-3380 GCA_031409895.1 Planctomycetota bacterium | reverse complement strand
AAGTCAAAACGCCTGACACGTGGGATTTGTCTAAACTGTTTTCCAACGACAAAACTTGGGACGAAGGTTTGACTAAGCTTGAGAAACGGATCAAAGGCTACGACAAATTCCGCGATACGGTTGGTAAGAGCGCCGCGGACTTGGCAGCTTGCCTCAAATACGACGGCGATACGGAGCGACTTGCCGATCGGTTGAGCAATTACGCTTATTTGAAAACGGCGGAAGACCAAGCGAACAGCACGTATCAGCGCATGTTGGGTCGGATTCGCAACATCTCAACACGCGTCAGCGAAGCGGCCAGCTTTATTCAGCCGGAGATCATGGCGATCGCGGACGCCAAAATGAAAACATTTTTGGCCCACATCGCAATGACCAAATATCGTTTGTTGGTCGAACGCATTTTGCGTTTCAAACCCTATACGCTGGGCAAAAACGAAGAGCGGCTACTGGCGATGCAAGGCGAAATCGCGGGGACTCCCAGCGTCGTCTTCCGGCAGCTACATGACGCTGACTTGAAATTCGGTTTGGTCAAAGACGAAACCGGTCGGCAGATTGAGCTTTCGCCATCGACCCTTGCCCAACTCCTGCAATCGCCCAGCCGCGACGTGCGCCGCACGGCCTTTCAACAATTCTACGTGCAGTTCAAGGCCCACGAAAATAGCTTGGCCGCAATTCTCAATGGCTCGATCCAAAAGGACGTCTACTACTCGCGCGCTCGCGGCTACGAAAGTTGCCTGCACAGTGCCGTGTTTGCCGACAACGTTCCGATGTCCGTGTACGACACCTTGATTCAAACGGTTCGCAAGCATCTGCCTGCGGTGCATCGCTATTACGAACTGCGGCGGACGAAGATGCGGCTGCGCGAAATTCGCCACTACGATACTTACGTTCCCATTCTCAGCGAAATCAAGCAGCGGCACACGTTTGATCAAGCGTCTCGCGTGATCGTCGACGCGCTGTCTCCGCTGGGCGCTGACTATTGCAGCGTGTTGCGCGACGGTTTGACCGGGCGCTGGTGCGATCGGTACCCGAATCAAGGCAAACAGAGCGGCGCGTTTAGCTACGGAACTTATGACGGCGATCCGTACATCATGATGAATTTCAAACCCGATGTGCTGGACGATGTGTTCACGCTAGCTCACGAAGCCGGCCATTCGATGCATTCGCATTTGTCGACTAAACATCAGCCTTATGAATATCACCACTACGCGATTTTTGTGGCGGAGGTCGCCAGCACGTTCAACGAGCAACTGCTCACGCATCACTTGGTCGATCGTGCGAAAGACGACCGGCAGCGAGCGTATTTGATCAACAATGAGATCGACGACATCCGCTCGACCATTGTTCGGCAGACGATGTTCGCCGAATTCGAAAAGACCACTCACGCGATGGTGGAGGCGGGCGAGCCGCTGACGATCGAGGCTTTCAAAAAAGTTTACCGGCAATTACTCGACGACTATTTTGGCCCGGAGTTTGTTTTGGATGAAGAAATGTCGCTGGAGTGTTTGCGCATACCGCACTTCTATCGCGCGTTCTACGTTTACAAGTACGCCACGGGACTGTCGGCGGCGATTGCTTTGAGCGAGCGGGTTCTCCATGGCGGCCCGCGCGAGCTGGCCGATTATTTGGGCTTCTTACAAGGCGGCTGCAGCAAATTTCCGCTCGATCTACTGCGCGGCGCGGGCGTCGATCTGGAAAAACCACAACCCATCGACCTCGCCATGCGCAAATTCGCTCGCTTGGTGACCGAACTCGACGATTTGCTGTAGCGAAGAAGAAACCGGGAACACTCATCGTCACTGATCCGCACTAATTAAGAGCAAGCCGATCCCGCGCAGAGGCAGGCACGTTCAACTCGACTTCCGCCCTTCGTATTAGCGCGGATTAGCGAAAATTAGTGTTCCCCCTCCTCAAGTTGCCCCACGAGGCGGTCGAGGCCGGCCAGATTTTCCTTCAAGCGAACCTCCGCGTCGAGCTGCGTGTGGTTGAGGATCCCAATCGGCCCGCGGTAGCCGCTGTCGCGAATGATTCGCAACAGCTCAAGGTCCCGATCTCCTTGACCAAGGGGGACGATTTTTTTGTCCGGTCGATTACCGCCGGTGACCATGCCGTTGAGATTGAGCGCGAACAAATGAGGTCGCATCTTGGACATCAACTCGGCAAAGCGTTCGAGGTGATCGTGACCGTGGTGCAAGTTGTAAACGATGCCGACGTTAGGCATCTTCAGTTCTTGAATGATCTCGATTTGATTTTCGGGCTCACCAAACCACCCGCCATGGTTGTATAACCCAACACGGCAACTGATCGCGGCGGCGGCTTGGGCGATTTCACCAATTCGTGTGGCTTCTGCAATGACTCTCGTGCGCTGTTCTTCGGGTGACGAGATCTCTTCGCCAGCACCGGTCACCCACAACTGCGTTTGAATTTTGTGACGTTCGAGGACGTCCAAGATCATGCGTGCTTCGTCGTTAAGCGTCGTGGGGAACCACCAACCGACAAGCTCAATATGATGCCCTTTGAGGGCGTCCATTTCTGCGTCGAACTGAGCGATGTGTTCGGCTCGGTAGTCGTAGGCAAACTTACTGAATCCGAGACGGACGAGCATCTCGGCTCGGTCGCTCGGTGTGCGCGGGCGATCGTCGAACGGCACGATGCACCAAGCGACCAAATTATCACGACGAAATAATTCTTCGTCTGGCGCGGCTTGTTGCGCGTTGACATGGACCGTGGATAGGAAAAGAATCAACGCCGATCCAAGAATCGAATGGAACTTGCGGATCATGCCAACCCCTTTTCAACATACGGATCATGGCCAGTCGACGCTCATTGCCAAACAGTCGTTCGTCGCACGAATTCATGATCACTTAGCCAATGCTGCTTCGTAGACTCTTAATTGTTCCTCGTACTGGGCAACCAACTCTGGCTGGTTTGCGTTACGGTGAAAGTCGATCAATCGACGCAAGGCATTGGGGATGTGATCGCGTCGCCAGGATTTCGGGATCGACTCGGCTGACTTCGCCAAACCCTCGTAGCCTTCATGGAGCAACGTATTGGCCTCTACAGTTTTTCCTTGCTTCATCAAAACTTCGCCGAGCACCGATTGATTGTCGTACAACTTCCAATCGCCTGCTTCGAGTTTTTCCCGCATCGATAGACACTCACGCAAGGTCGCTTCGGCCTCCACCCAGGATTCGACCCGCCGCAACCAGTTGCCGATGGGCCACAGGGCGAGCAGTCGTTCGGGCGTTGGATCCGGCGAACGCTTGTTGATCGTCTCAAGCTCGGCCAATGCAATTTCTTTCGCCCGATCCAGTTTCTTCGCCCGCATACACGTTTCGAATAGCTCTTTGGGAATGAACGCCAGATCGTAACTTTGCAGG
>JANNYC010000208.1:0-1496 GCA_031409895.1 Planctomycetota bacterium | reverse complement strand
CGCTGCGACGGGCGCGAACGCGGCAAACGTATCACCGCGAACCGCCCAGAGCGTGTAAGTGAACATGCCGCCGTTGGAGTGACCCATGGCGAAAATTCGTTTGGCATCGACCGCGTGGTCTGCTTTGAGTTTGGCCAGCAGTGCGTCGAAGAACTTGAGGTCGCGGTCCTCGTATTCGCCCGGAGCCTTTTGCCAACCCGGGGCTTTGCCTTTGGGGTCGGTAATGCCTGCGGTAGGGAGCCCTTGCATATAGACCACGATTGCTTCGGGCCAGTGTCGCTGGATCTGAAACTTGCGAGCGGTCTGTTGACTGTGTCCGTGGTGGCCATGAAAAGCAAAAACGATGGGCGAGCCTGAGTCAGCCTTCTTGCCAGTTGCGTCGGAGGCTTGGGAAGAAAGGAAGACGAGCGCAGTTCGCTCCGTGCCTTCGACTGAGAGAGTTATCGTTTCGCCGCGCGGCGCATCGGCTTCACGGGGAGAACGATTCGCGCCAGGGCGTTGGTTTTCGGAATCTTGAGCGGAAGCGAAAGCGCAGATCAGTGTGAGTAAAACGGCGATGGATAGGCATCGAGGCATTTTGATTCGTACCATGCGACATGGGATGGTCGTTATATTGTAGCAGGCACACTCCGTGTGCCGTCGCAATCGGCCGGAGCAGCCGACCTTGCGTTGGTTGTGGGAGAGGCGGATACTAGCGGCTAATTGTGCACGAATGAAGTGCTCATCACTGCGGCATTTGTTTAATGGGGATCAGTCGAAATGAGTCATTTGCAAAACCAAGATCCTGAAATTTGGCAAGCGATGATGGACGAATCGCTGCGCCAGCAAGAGGGTTTGGAAATGATCGCCAGTGAGAACTACACGAGTCCGGCGGTCATGGAAGCGGTCGGCAGCATTCTCACGAACAAGTACGCAGAGGGATTGCCAGGGCGACGTTATTACGGCGGCTGCCAATTCGTCGACGTGATCGAGAATATCGCGCGCGATCGAGCGACCGAACTGTTCGGGGCCGACTATGCGAATGTGCAGCCGCACAGCGGTTCACAAGCCAACCAGGCGGTCTATCTGACGGCGCTTTCGCCGGGCGACACGGTATTGGGATTGAACTTGGCCCACGGCGGGCACTTGACGCACGGAATGCACTTGAACATTTCCGGCAAGCTCTATCATTTCGTGCACTATGGCGTGACGTCCGACACGCATCGGATTGACTTTGACCAAGTCGCGCGGCTGGCGCGAGAGCATAAACCTAAAATGATTGTCGCGGGTGCAAGTGCATATCCGCGTGAGATTCCGCATGGCCGCTTTCGCGAGATCGCGGACGAAGTCGGCGCGATGTTGTTTGTCGACATGGCGCATTATGCGGGCTTGGTTGCGGCAGGATTGCACGACAATCCGGTGAAGGTGGCCGATTTCGTCAGCACGACGACGCACAAGACTTTGCGCGGGCCGAGGGCCGGGTTGGTGTTGTGCAAAAAAGAATACGCCAAGCAACT
>JANNYC010000207.1:0-2927 GCA_031409895.1 Planctomycetota bacterium | reverse complement strand
AGCGCTTGGACCGGATGCTGCAACATGTCTTGGGCGGCCACGAACGATTTCTGGAGATTCCGTCGGCGTCATGTCCCGTTCCTGAACGGATCAAGGAAGTCCGTCGTCGGGCGATCGAAAAATTAGAAAGCGTCAAGCCCGATCACGAACACTATCGGCCCCTGACCCATGCGCTGGAAGATATGTTCTTGGTCACGCAACTTTACAGCTATCCGGGAAATTACGTAGCCGAGCGCCCAACTCTTGAACGCTTGGCCGAGACGATCGACAAGTTGGAAGAGGACATGCTCGACATTGGCTTCCCTACGATTCGCGGCGAGCGCCGGGTCACCGTGCAGTTCGACCAGCCGATCGAACTTCCCAAAGAAAAAGGTCCGCGCGACCAAGTCACTCAGTTCTCTACGACGTTTGAATCCCGTGTCCAATCCATGCTCGACCACCTCAACGCCGAAGCCGACCGACCGGTGCTAACCGGTGTGTAATTCTATACGAAGGGTCTGACGCCAATTTGCGCAGTCTTCGGATCCTTTCGCCTTGAGCAGGCTTTAAGTAGTGTCTTTGCGTTTCGTGTAGGGTCTGACGCCAATTTGCGCAGTCTTCGGAGAAATTTGGGGTCTGACCCTTTCGCCTTGAGCCAACGCTTCTAATTCTTTCTTGAGCGGTCCCCAATAAACTTCATCTTTGAGCATCTCAGCCTTTTGTTCTTGTTCCAGTTTTTTTGCCACTGCGGATCGGCTGGCCCCAAGCGTTTCAACCAGCAGCGGACGGATTCGCAGTCTCGACTAAACTCCGCCGCGCCGTAGAACACGCAAGCCTTTCCGCCCATAAGCAGGTGCCGAACCTCGTGGGAGGAAATCGTTGAAAGGACTTTGAGGATCGGGTTCGGGATCAAGTGAGCCTCCTACTCGCAGATAAAATTGCCACAACTTCATCGACTCATGCCAGCGCTCCCGGGGCGTAAGGCAATACCACTCCCGCCACGAATCCTCGTCATCGCAGGCTTCCAAAAATCGTTCCCGACGTTGTTCCGCGTTCATCTCCAGATTCTACCTCGAATCCCGCAGGCGCTCAAAGCCAATCCGCACCCATCGGCGATTGCTGTTTCGAATGGAGAATCAATGGATCTGCCGCCGCGATAAAAGACATCGGGGCACATTAATGCAAACGCTTGAGCGTCTTGCCCTGATCACGTCACTCAGGTGACCACATTCTATGAATCCCGGGTCCAATCCACGCTCGGCCAACTCAATGCTTGGGTTCCGGCACCCTCCAGTGGCAAAAAATATCGTTTACCTTGGCAAGGAAACATCCGTTTCGCTACAATGATGCCTTAAATAGAAATTGATCAAAACGCGTGCTGGTGGTTGTTTCCTGGAACTCAGTCGAAGGTCGATTGCTGTCATTGGGGGAACCGTCGCGCGCAAATTGGGGTTCGGATTATTGTCGATCTCAAGAAAAACTGGTCTCAGGATGAGTACCCTCAGTTCCCCAAGTCGCGACGTCCAGCAAAAGCTGTTTGCCGATGACCTCATGGCATCCGGTATTCATGGAACCTTTTCCCCGAATTTCAAAGTTTCTGTCCATCGCTGGTATCCGTACCTTGAAGGATTTTCGTCCGAATTTGTTCAAGCAATCTACGACGAATTTGCTGGTCCGGATTCACGAATCTACGATCCATTTGGCGGTACCGGAACGGCGATCACGGTTGCTGCGGAAAACCGCCTTCTCGCATGTTATTCAGAGATTAACCCACTTATGCGGCTTGTGATCGACTGCAAAACAAACGTACTTCGGCAGGTTTCACATCGAAAAAAAGAACTTTCCGTTTACTTCGAAAATCTATTTAGACATGCCGCGGAATCATGCCCGACTGAGGCCGACGCACAGTTTGAACTAGCCGCCGCGTTTGGAAATCGCCCTTTTTTTAAGGGTCGAAGGTTGATTGAAATTATCAGCATAAAGCGTGCGATTTCAGCTTGTCCGGCAGCATCGCCAGCGTTTTGCGATCTGGCCCGACTCGCTATCGCATCGATTGCCGTTTCGTGCAGCGAAATGAAGCGTGCAGCTGATCTGCGCTATAGAACCCAAAAAGAAGCCCACGCGGCAGATTTTTCATCGTTGACTGAATTTCGGGACAAACTGTCGCAGATACTTGGTGATATTGATAAAGTCTATTCGACTCTCCCATCGGTAAGTTGCTTGTCGAACTCAGCCCTGACCCAGCCAACATACGACGAGCATGTTGATGTCCTCATCACGTCGCCGCCCTACGTGAACGGGACGAATTATTTTCGTAACACGAAGCTGGAACTGTGGCTAACAGGATTCTTGAGTTGCGAAAAAGAACTTGGTGCATTCCGTGATCAAGCACTCGCCGCTGGCATTAACGACATTTCTCGTCGGGGCCGCACGCCGACCAAAATCGGATGTGTCGAGAAAGTCGCCGAGCAACTTGATGCAGTGGCCTATGATGTTCGGATTCCCGAGTTGATTCGGCGATATTTTTCGGACACAGCGGTATGGTTGACCAATGCGCACCGCTTGATCCGGACTGGCGGTGTTGCCGTAATTGATATTGGCGACTCGCGCTTTTCCGGAGTCCACGTACCGGCTGATGAACTCATGGTGGAAATCGCGGAGGAGTGCGGCTTCAAGTTAGTTGAATGCCGGAATGTTAGGACTCGGAGGTCCAATGACGGTTCAGCGCTGAAACAAGTTCTATTAATTCTCAAAAAGCCCGGGCCTAAAACCGGCGAAAACAGAAGACTGAATCGTAATGATGATTACTTAGCCTCTGCCCTCGCATTTGGCCGCGATCTACAGCATCAAAAGTCCCCCTATTCTAGTCGCAATTGGGGACACCGCCTACATTCTCTTTGCTCTTACCAAGGAAAACTCAAACCAGCAATTGCCCATTTTCTTGTTGC
>JANNYC010000206.1:0-16535 GCA_031409895.1 Planctomycetota bacterium | reverse complement strand
GCGAGAGCGGCAACGAATACGGTGCGTTCCGAAGACTCCACGCACCCTACAGCGTCGGCCTTCCCAGCAAACGATCTCACGCCGCCTTTCGTTGGATCGCAATCGCAAGTTGACGAGGCTGCCCGCCGGGGAAACTAACGTGATTCCGTAGGCTTTGGCTCAGCTCGGCAGTTGTACTACCACGGAAATAGAGGCGGCCCCAGACTTCGAGATGTAGCAAACGGAGCTTGAGCGCGTGGCTGGCGTGATGAAGGAGATGGGTGGTCCGCGTGCGACTCAAGCCAAACACATCGCTGACAAACGAGTTTGCGAAAAACGACGATTGAACCTCGAGTCGCTTGTAAGCATTGGTGGGGAACGGAATCTTTTTGCGGTGGCTCAACTCGCGCGGCAAGTACCGAGCGGCGACTTGGCGCAAAATCCACTTGTCGCGCATAAACAGATGGCTCCAATCCAGCGCGGTTGGTGAAAAGCGAATCTTGGCGCGATCTGGCAGGTTGACGGCCAGCTTCATCAACTGATGATTCAAGAACGGAAATCTCGTTTCGATGCTGGCCGCCATTCCCATGCTGTCGTTGCGATGCAGCAACGAGCGGAGGATGTATGACAAGTTTCCGTGGTCAGCAATATTTCGATCATCCGAGGACAACGCAAAAAACTGTTCTTGGTCGTCGTCGGTCGGCGGACCCAATTCTCGTTCGAATTGCCCCAGCATTCCGTGGACCAGTTGATTGTCTTGGCGTGAAACGGTCGACAACGCACCTTTGCCGCGAATTTTGCGTTCCAATTCAAACATCCAGCGAGACACTTTCTGGTAAACCGACTTCGGCAGGTGTCGCACGTATGCTCGCACATTGGGAATCAACCAAGGGTACCCAAGAAAACATTCGTCGGCACCTTCGCCGCACAAGACCGCTTTGACGCCGCACTGGCTAGCAAGCCGCGAGACTTTGAGCAAAGGAACCGCATTCGGGTGCATGGTGAATGGGAAGCCATAGTTCTCGGTCACCATCGGCATGAGATCAATGAAGTCGTCGTTGCTGATAGTTACGCGATTGAAATCCAGCTTCAAATATCGCGCAAGCTGCTCGGCGGCGTGGCATTCGCTGAGCGGTCCGACTACATCGGCGTGAAATATGGTCAATCCTTTTTGAACGCGGGCGGCCATCGCCATCACCAGCGACGAATCGACGCCACCGCTGCAGAACCCTCCAATCGGTGCATCTGCCTGGAGCTGACTTTGTACGCTATGAAATAATGCAGCATCAACTCGGTCGATTTGCTCTTTCGCTGAGAGGTTGGCTTGGCTTGCCGCCATCTGCGCGTCGGCCAAATCCGCCAATCGGAAGTAAGTCCGTCGCTCAACGCGATCGCTGCCAAGGCGAATTTCGAGAATCGTGCCCGGCGATAACATCTCGACGTCTTCGAAGAACGATCTGCCTGATGTCGGCCCACCTGACCCTTGTAAAAAAGACGAAATCGTAACTGCGTTCGGTCGGAGTGTGAGCCAAGGCTGAAACGCGCGGACGCTTGACGCAAAGGCAAAATAATTTTGCGATCGAACGAAAAAACAAGGCTTGATCCCCATCCGATCCCTGGCCACGACCAGGGTACGCTCTTGCGCATCATAAAGTCCGAACGCAAACATCCCATCGATCTGCGCGAGCGTTGCGTCAACGCCGAATTGCACAAGTGCTTCGAGCAGAACTTCCGTATCACTCGTCGTTCGAAAAGCGGTGCCGTTGGTAACAAGCCGAGTTTTCAGGTGCGCATAATCGTAGAGTTCGCCGTTGTAGACGATGCAAAACCGACCGGTGCGATCCCAGAACGGCTGATTGCTACGATCATCGAGATCTACCAACGAGAGTCGAGCGTGAACCAACCCGATTCCGCAATCACGGAAAATTCCTTGCCCGTCGGGCCCGCGATGCCGCAGCAGTCGAGCTGTCTGTTCGAGCCCTTTCTCACACGGTTCTGTTCGGACGGCGTGTTCCAGAATCCCAAAGATGCCACACATGGCGAAGATTCCTTGCGAATTTCCTGGATGAATGCGTTTGTGCGCACATGAACTTCGAACGAAACGAGCTGTCGCCGCGAACGATGCCATACGTCCCAAGGCATGTCAAGTTCGACTCAAAACTCTACCGAATTAGCAGCCCGTTGAAATACGAAAGAATACCATCACGAAGCGCAAGCTAGTTGTATGCGACGTCAAAGTCGCGCGGGATTCCAACACTAGTGCTTTGTCAACATTAAGAATTAGGGTTCTGGTTCACAGGCTCCTGCCTGGGAACCGGCTGTATTGCTGGCTCTGCCAGCCGAATTCGAGGCAGAGCCTCGCCGACAGTGCGTTCCCAGGCAGGAGCCTGGGAACGAGCCAATCCTAAATTCCAAGTTTGACAAAGCACTAGCTTGCGCTTCGTGCTGGTATTTCAACGTGCTGTTGACAATCTCGAGTTGTGCTGGCGATGCGGCGAACTGGGCTAAACAGTTACTAATAGGCACAGATTCGAAATCAAACATTTATGAACATACTTTTCATTTTTCTCTTTCCTGCTTGTCGTTCGATTGCTACTATCTCCGCCCAAACCGCGACGAAAATCAACCTTGTTCGCGACACAGCCATGATTGGCAATTGAAGCGCCGATTGCAAAAGGGATCGCAAACGTGTTAACGGGAGTTCAACAAACGGCGCGAAGAGCAGACCGCATCGTCGTGGGTCATTCGTTGCCACCGACGGTCTCGGCACGACGCGCCAGGTCTCTCAATCTGGTGCTTGTAGCCAAACGACAACAAGGACACCTTGTTGACTTCAGAAGAATAGTGCAATCGATTCGCAGGTTAGCGCCAGACGTCCGCGCGACAGTTGTAAAGGACCGTGTCTACAATGCTCTCCGTCCACGATATTTTTGTCGGCCGACGCTCACTCTTTCGCCGCTGACACTGCGGAAATTTCGTCCTCCGCGAGGCAAGGTCGTACAGAATGTTTTGCTGAAGAAAAGCGAGGAATACGCCTTGCTCAGTGCGGCTGGATTGCCGATTCCCAAATGGGCGCTTGTGACGGAACAAGCCTCTGCTGATCTTGCTGGCTTCAGCGAATACGCGGTAACCAAGCCCGATTGCGGCGGCAAAGGGGCGGAGGTCAAAATCAAACGACGCTCGCGGATTCGGTGGACGCCACCGAAAAACAACCGCGCCATACGAAGTGGTGAATCTGGGCTCATCGTGCAAGAATTTATTTATACCGGGCAATGGCCTGTCAGCTACCGCGTGACAACGCTTTTCGGACAAGTATTGTTTGCATGGAAAGTTACCGCGTCTCAATCTCGTCGGCCGCTCTTGGGACCGGATCGCTTTCGCGATGGTGCTGATGGCGGAGGGATGTCGATCGTCTCAAGCGGAAGTGGTTGTTCGTTTAGCTTGACTGACGAGTCCGATGTGCTTGACCTGGCCGCCGAGGCTCACGCTGCTTTTCCAAACCACCCGCTGCTTGGCTTCGACATTTTGCGAGACGCTCTCAGCGGAAAACTGTACATCATTGAGGCGAACTCGTGCGGTCATCTTTGGCATTTTTCCAGTCCGGCGGGCCTGAGCATCCAGCGCGACAACTGCATTGATTTTGCCGCGCAATTCAATGGATTTGACATTGCTGCCAAAGTACTAATTGAAGAGGCTCGTCGTCGCGCCGGCTAAACCAATCATGAACAACCAAGGCTTAAATCGAAACATGTTCCAACCGATTGAGATTAGCGACGCCGCCACGATTGACGAAATTTGTCGCTTTCGAGCGCAAGTCTGGATGGCCACAGCAGGGACTGCCGCCGATGCGTTTCCGCACGGACGGTGGCGAGATGCCGATGACGACAATGCCCGCCATTGGATTTGTCGATCGGCCGAAGGCAAGCTGCTGGCGGCGGCGCGATTGGCAGTGCTCGACCGCTTGTCCGATATCATCGAGTCGCACGAGTATCATCGCTATTGTCTCGAAGTGGACGGGCGAGTTGCTGCACCCGACCGAGTTGTCGTGTCAACTACCGCGCAAGGCTGCGGCTTGGCGGGATTATTGCTTGATGAACAACACCGCGCGGCGCTGGAGTCTGGAGCCGTCTGCGCGGCGCGCCAAGCTTCGCCGCGCATGGTTCAATTACTCATTCGTCGGGGTTGGCAGGTTTTGGGCGCTGCCAGTATCGACAGAAGATTTCCAACCACGACTTTTTCCGTGGCAGTCTACGTCTTTGATGCTTCTCGTGTTAGTTATGTAACTCAGGACAATAAAGCAGCGTGAAAAGCCCAACTCGGTACAAACTGAAGGCTCTCGCATGGCACGTGCCGCTGTCGGTATACGACCGCTTTACCAATTTGCGATTTGCCCAAGGCTCGCCGCGCATCCTGATCACGCGACATTCCGGAAAACGGGAATATGTTTTCCGTGATTTTCTTTCCTGGATACGGTCCGAAGTTCCCGAGCTTAGCGGCCGAATGGAATTTCATCGATTGCCTTGTCGAATTCGCGATTGGTCGCGATTTTCGCTGCATGTTTCTTGGGTTGGCGACACAATAGAAATGTGGTCGCCATCAAGTTTTCGCCGTGCAATGACACTTCAAACAGAATGTCAGCATCGTGGACTCGGTGTGATCAATGATTTATCGCAACTGCGGAACACTTCGAAGTCACTTGGCGCCCAGTTGATGCGTGCTCCAGGATTGCGAACACCGCAACACGTGTCGATAACCGATCCAACATCGTTTCGAAACGATTATGCTGGGCTGGAGTTTCCACTGTTAATTCGCGACGACCGAGGTCATGGCCAAGCGGCGATTCTCGTTAAAACGCCCGATGATTTAGCAGCGGTCGATTTTAGTCAATTCAATTCTCCGATCGCGGTCGAGTTCATCGATACTCGCTCGGAGGACGATGGCTTGTTTCGCAAGTACCGGTATGTCGCCGCAGGCGAAATCGGCGTTCCGCGACATCTCATCGCGAACGATTCGTGGGAAGTCCGTCCCCAAAGGCGATTGATGAACGCGAAACTGCGAGACGAAGAGCTTGAGTACGTAAACGCTCCCGATCCGAACCATGCAGTTCTCCAAACAGCTCGTCGCGCGCTTGGATTAGATGTTGTCGGGTTTGACTATAGCTACGACCGACAAGGTCGCATCGTCGTGTGGGAAGCCAATCCGTTTTTGAATTTGAATTATCCTGCGCAAGCAAAAGCGAGCCATATCAACTTGTCGGTACGTCGAAGTTTTGCTGTCGTCGCATGGCTCTATTGCGTTCGCGCGGGCATTTCCGTTCCCGACGGTATCGCGTCGATGCTCGACCACGCGGTTTCTGGGTTCAATCGACGTGCGGCGGCGTGACAATGTTTTCGTAATCAAAACCCGACGCGTAAGCGAGGAATTTCATATGGAAAATTGAATTAGAGGCCGGATCGTGAGTCTCCCTCGCTTACGCTTCGGTTTACGATTTTCGACGCTTGCCTTAAATCAACGATCATTCATTTCAGTTTTCTTCATTATAGTTGAGGTGCCGGATGGAACCACTGATCATCAATGCCGCCATCACGGGCATGGTCCCAATGCGAAAGGATAGTCCGCACGTCCCCATCAGCCCAAGCGAAATCATTGAAGATGCAAAACGCTGTCGCGACGCCGGGGCGACCATCATGCACTTGCACGCGCGCGAGCCCGATGGAACGCCAACCTACAAGCGGGAAATCTATGCAGAAATATTCGCCGGCGTGCGCGCGGAATGCCCTGAGCTACTCATCTCGGGCTCATGCAGCGGCCGATTGTTCGGCGAGTTTTGGCAGCGCAGCGAAGTGCTTGATGAGCAGCCCGATTTAGGTTCGTTGACATTGGGATCACTTAATTTCGCGACTCAAGCGTCGGTCAATTCGCCAGAGATGATCAAGAGCTTGGCTTTGGCGATGAAGCAACGTGGAATTACCCCGGAGCTGGAGATTTTTGATTTGGGAATGGCGGATTACGCGCACTTCTTGTTGGACAAAGGATTTATTGTGCGGCCACTGTACGCCAACATCTTGCTCGGTTCGCTCGGCACTGCAGGCGCGACCGCCGACAATCTTTGCGCGATCATTCGAGCGCTTCCCGACGGTACAGTCTGGGCGGCGACTGGTGTCGGACGCTTTCAATTTTTTATAAACTCGCTCGCCGTCGCGATGGGGGGCCATGTGCGAGTCGGTCTGGAAGATGCGTTGTTTTACGACTGGGATAAAAAGGAACTTGCCACCAATGTTGGCCTGATCGACCGTGTCGTTCGACTAGCTCGCGCGGCGGGCCGAGAGATTGCAACTGCCGAACAAGCACGACAGATCACTGGTCAAACGACACAGAATTCCATGAACGAAGGAACTCAAATTCTCCCATTCAAGCGAGCGGCCTAGCATTCGTCGTCAATTGTGATAGCGGAATCAATGAACAACCTCGTCACCATTGGACCGATTTCCACAAGCATTCGCGATGGCAGGTTTCGCGTTCAAGCGGACGTGCTGGGCGAGACGCTGTGGTTCGAGTCCGCCGATGCGCCTTTGGCTGCTTCGCCCGAAGCATTCGCCAGCGCTTTGCTCATGCCGACTTTGGCCAAGAGATGCAACTTACATGTTTCCGACCCGGTCTGCCCGATTTGGAATTCGCAAATTCCCCAAGTCGAAAATCTGTTGAGGCGCTGGTGGAACTATCCTGTACACATTCCTTGGACGCGGACGACCGCCCGCGCAAAAACACAGCCGAACTCAAATGTCGGCCTCCTGTTCACGGGGGGCGCGGATTCATTTTTCAGTTTATTACACAGTACGCAGAAAATTCAATCCTTGATTTACGTGCTGGACTACGATGTTCCGCCCCAAGCACCAACCCGATTCTCGAACTTCGAACCGCATCTGCGAACGATCGCCGATGAGCTGAAGTTGCAGGCGATTCTGGTGCGAAGTAATTTAAGGCGGCACGCTGCTTTTCACGGCCCGCCGTGGCAAGAAACGCATGGCGCGGCGTTGATTGCCGTCGGTCACTTGTTGAGGGACACGATCGGAACGCTAATCGTTTCGTCCTCGCATCCGCGCTCGGCTCCAGAAAATTGGGGAACGCATTGGGATTTGGATCCGTTGTGGTCGTCGTCACGACTCAAGGTAGTTCACTTCGGCGAAGAAACGCGACGAAGCGAAAAAATTCGAATGATCGTCGACGACTCACTTGCCCAATGCTTCTTGCGTCCCTGTTGGGAAAATCCGCCCGGCGGTTTGAACTGTTCCGTTTGTGAAAAATGCGTGCGAACTCAATTGGTTGTCGCCCGCTGGGGAGACCTCGACAAATTTTCGGCGTTCGACCATTCCCAATCGCTTGCCGAGCGGTTGAACGGCATCAAGCGTATTCCACGGGCAAACCGATTGCTCTCCTATACCGATTGTCGGAATGCGCAATTGCCGGCGGGTTGCAATGAAGCATTGGCCAAACTAATTCGTCGAAGCCATCGCTATTTTCTGCGAAAGAAAATTACGCGATCCGTGGCGCGAGTGATTTGGCCCAAAGCCCTTTGGCGCAAGCCTCGCGCCGCGTGAAATTCCAAGCCTCGCCTTCCAAGGATTCAAGTGTGATTCCCTCTGTTATTCTGACCACATACAACTCGCCTGATTGGCTGCAAAAATCCCTGATCGGGTTCGCCTGCCAAACGCATCGCCAATTTGAAATCGTTGTAGCCGATGACGGTTCCACCAGCGAGACCGCCCAGCTCATTCGCAAGATCGCGTCAGAGACGGGATTGCCGGTACAACATGTATGGCACGAAGATCGAGGCTTTCGCAAATCGACGATCGTGAATCGGGCAATCGAAGCAGCCACCGGAGACTATCTGATTTTTTCCGACGGTGACTGTATTCCGCGCGGTGACTTCATCGCGCAACATCTGCGGCTTGCCGCGCCGCAGCGATTTCTCTCCGGCGGAATGGTCCGATTGCCGCGCGACCTCAGCGATCGGATCAATGCCGCCGATATTCGTATGGGAAAAGTCCACCAATCCGCGTGGCTTGCCAAACATGGAATGAAGCTTGGGCCAAAATTGAGAGTGCTTTTGGGCTTTCGCCGCGCCGCGATTCTGTTCGATCTGGCAACGACGACTCGACCAACGTTCAACGGCCATAACTCGTCTGCGTGGAAATCGGATGTCGTGCGCGTCAACGGCCTGGACGAACGGATGGAATACGGAGGACTCGATCGCGAACTTGGCGAACGACTTGTGAATGCCGGCGTGCGACCTCTGCAAATCCGCCATCGCGCGATTTGCGTTCATCTCGACCACGACCGCGCCTACATTCGCCCCGAATGCCTGCTCAAGAACGCCGAAATACGCAACGAAACTCGCACTCGCAAGCTAACCTGGACGCCCTACGGCATCGTCCAAACCAACCAGGAAATTCGCCTGCAAAAAGCGGCCTAACACTTCAAAATCGAAACGACAACTCGAGCAGGCCGAAAACATACTACACAAGCACGTCGCATCGCTGGCTTGGATCAGCTGCGGGATTATTTCAACGGGAATTTCAAACGATGTGTTCGTCGTATTCGGTCACGCCAATCTTTGGAGATTGCGGCTTCGGTGGCGAATTCCGGCCAGCGAGCGACAGCGGATTGAACTTCTTCGACGATCGCCTGAGCGCGACCACGCTTCATCAGCGCAGTTCGCGCGCATGCTTTGAAGTCCTCCTGCACGAACCCGTCCCGCTTGCCGTTGAAAGTCATCTGATGGGCTGCGGTCCAAGACCCCGATGAATTGTAGCTGTACGTCACATCGAACGCCGGAGCGAGTGACCATTGGCCGCTCTTGTCCATCAAAAAGGCGATGTCTTTGACGTGATCGTCTTGGTTTCGCGCCACGATATTGAAGACCATTCGGCGGAATTGCTCTTCGACCGACGTCATCGGCAAACGGAGCTGGCGTATGGCGAAAAGCGCTTGCTCGTATGAATACGAACCGGCTTGATTGAAATCGAAATGAGCCAACGCACCCAGCGACTGCATATGTAATTTTTCGTCGCCAGCCAACCGGTCAAAACGGCGCGTCATGAAATGGCGGCGATCGTTTTCCTCCAATAGTCGGCATTCGCTCATCGCGATTCCAGACGCCGTGGCCATCAAAGAATAAGCATACTCGATGGCACCGTATCCCTTTGGGTCATCTAGCTCTTTGTCCTTGTTTCCTGCCACGCCGTCAAACTTGATCAGCCAATGCTCAAAGCCATCATCGGCTTTGATCTGCCCCGATCGGACTTCGTTGGTTTTGCGATTCCAAGCGATCACCGCCTTTGCCCTAGCTCCCGCTGCGGAAGTGCCTACGCGCAAGATATCTTGCAACGCGTTCGATTTTTCCTTGGTGGCCAAATTGCCTTTCAAGTTTCCCCGCTGGCTCAAGATATTCGACGCGAGTTTTACTAACGCATCGATCTCGATTTTTTGTGATCGCTGTTGCTTGGGACCAAGGCTGGGAACGAATTCCAAAGCGCCCATCCCGCGCGAACCTGTGTAACAAAGTCGTTCGACCGCATTGAAACTAGCTGGCGTTCGCCCTTGAGTCGCCAACCAGGCATCGATCAGGGCATTGCCGAACTTGTCCGGGAGCGAGTCGGCGAGTAGCCCGGGAAGTCCATGAAAAGTATTTCTCGAAAGTTCCGTGAAGCGATAAATTCGCCCGCTCAACGGCATCGTAATTGGCGATACCTCGATGCGACTTGTGGCGAAATCCGGATCGTATTGAAAGGACGCGTAATTTTCGCCGTCTTCGAGTGACACCGCGCCAATGGTCCGCCCCCAAAGATTGACTCGGGCCAGCGTCGTCATTGGTCAGTTCCCCATTGCCATTTTTTACTGCGACCTGGAGTTTTACTTGTCACCTTGGACGACGCCCGTTTCCGGTCTTTGCCGCGGAGTTTTAGTTGAGCGATGGGACTGGGCGCGATTTCCGGAATGATCGCATCGAGGTTGCCGAGTAACCCCAGTGCGCGGCACAAGCGAATCAAGCTAGAAAGTTGCAACGACTTCCCTGCTTCCAGTCTTTCGACCGTCCGTTTAGAAACGCCCGCCGCTTCAGCCAATTCGGCTTGAGTCCAATTCCGTTCTAGCCGCACGAGCGCCATCCGCTCTCCCAGCTCCGTTAGAATCGCCCCGTCATTCGCCAATAGTTGAATCTTCATAACACGTCAATTATGGCGAATAAACAACCAAAGTCAATCTAATTCGCCACGAATGACGAATACAAAGCAATGTCGCAATTCGCCGCATTAGCCGAATTATTGTAAATTCTGTGTTCGAGAACCGCCGGGGTCTGTCGCCGATTTCCGTCCGTCTCGGCGGATTTGGATGAAACGGGGTCTGACCCTTGCGCAGATGAGAACACCTTGATAGCCACCGTTTTGGATCAACCGGGATTTTTTACAATTGCATTCGGCCTGAAAGGCAATAACACGAAAGCCCAGGGCAGAGCAAGGCGTTCGCCGAAGGCGGACGCAGCGCCGCCCTGGGTTGCCATCCCAACCGCCGATTCGCCCTGAAAGGGCACGACAACCGATCAGCGCACCGCATCCGACTTTGTTTTGCCCTTTCAGGGCTTGTGGATCGTTGTCGATTGGAACCCAGGGCGGCGCTTCATCCGCCGCAGGCGGATTCCGCTCTGCCCTGGGCTTTCTTGTTCGACCCCTTCGGGGCAAATGCATCGCAACGAATCCAAATCGCGATCAGTCAAATCCGTTTTTCGCTGCCGACGAGTGAGTCCAGCGGGCCACTTGGTTTTGCCCTTCTGTTTGCGATCCTCGCGCTCCCTTTCATTGATCGCCTCAAACTCAGAATCAACCTTGGCCAATTCGGCTCCGTTCAGGCTCACCTTGCCGATGCGGCTTTCGTAGTAGATCGGGACCGTGGCATTGGCGATGACGGCTTGCCGGATGTCGTAAACCGAGACGTATTCGCCGACCACGGCCCGCGTGTTGGCGTCGTTCTGCTCAATCGGCGTGCCGGTGAAGCCGATGAACAAGGCGTTCGGCAGTGCGTCGCGCATGTTGCTGGCGAAGCCTTAGGCCATCTCGCCGGTATTGTCATTCATCTCGCAGCGTAACCGATAATGGCTGCAATGCGTTTCATTAGCGATGACCCGATGTTCTACCGCGTTCACCTCCGGGATTCCTGGAAGTTTAGGAAATACCTTCCGGCCCAGTTTCATTCGAAAAACCGGCGGTGGTCGAACTTTGTTAGCCAGTCCGCTTTTTCACGGTCTTTAGTTTTCGATTTAACGTCAAATCCCTCGGGGTCTTGGCTCTTTTCAGATTGTTTTCTTCCAGAATGGCTCCTTCCAGATTGGCTCCTTCCAGATTGGCTTGTTCCAGATTGGCGCCTTTCAAATTGGCCCTTGTCAAATTGGCTTGTTCCAGATTGGCTTTTTCCAGATTGGCTCCTTCCAGATCGGCTCTTCTCAAATTGGCTCTTGCCAGATTGGCTCCTTCCAGATTGGCTCCTTCCAGATTGGCGTCTTCCAGATCGGCATTGCAAAGAACTGCGTAGCTCAAATCGGACCCCATAAAATTGGAGTCCGCAAAACAAACATAGTGCATTCTTACTGCCCTCAAATTGCTGCAATGAAAATCAGCCGCGTAGAAATCGCTCATATCAAGAAATGCTCCAGTCAAGTCCAAGAAGGACAAACATTGCGCAGCGAGAACTGATTCAGGACCTTTACGTTGACCTTGGATCCTCCTGAACCATGCTCCAAATGCGGTTGGAAGTGTTTGATCTAACTTGCTCACTTGCCCAGTAGAGCGCGCACAAGCATTCAAAGCCACCAGCAGAGCTTCTTCTGCGTTTCGAGATTGGAAGACCGCGTCCTTAAATGGGATAATCTGAAGTTGCTCCATCGGCATCCCATGTCGAAGCATGTAGTTGAAAAGTTTCACAAGCCGGTCTTGCCACTGCAACAGCTCCGCCGTGGAACATAATTTAAGTTCGTTAAGGAGAAAGACGTGAAGGTATTGCGTCATCGCGCTTGACCCACAAATCTGAACCCAGTGTTTTAGCGCGTCCCGCTCATCCCAACCTCCGTCAGGATTATTAGCACGACTCTCTAGTTCGCGACAGACGCGTTCGACTGCTCGCACCACTCGTCGTGCCGTCAGGTATTCGCCGAAACTTTTGTGGGTGAAAACGAACGTCGGGTCGCCGCTGGCCCGCTGCCCATATTGGCGAAAGAAAAATGCAGCCAGCAATCGCGTGACACCCGCTTTGGCTCCGTCTTGGAAAACATCAAGTAAGATACCTAATCCGCTGTCGCGGCAATGTTCTTCGATTTCCCTAATTGTTGTTGTGCGCCCATCTCCGTGCCACGCCGCAAGTCCAATTTCTTCAAGCACCCGGGAGAAATCGTCCGCTTTCATGTGCCTGATTGGGCCATAGGGCCGATGTTTTTCGTATCCGCGTTCATGGACGGCTGCGACTAGGTCTGCGTAAACTGAGTTGAGATTGATGTCTTTGGTGAAATCAAGTTTGTCGCGGGTGAAGCTGAGTGCGACAAGGTAGTTGAGCAAGGGTTGGGCCGTCACTTCGGCTAGGTCTTGGCGGCTGAGGGCTTGCGGCAGACCTGTGTATCCTTTGCCAGATAGAGCACCGTAGTTCTTCCACCATTGCTGACGCAGATCGGTCTCAAGCAGTTTATTGGGGTCGACATAATTTTCGTCTTCTGGAATCAAATGCCTTTCATCTCGTCGTGGCGGAGTGACAAAGTATGGAAGCAAGGTAAGTATTTGGCGCGGACGACGAAACTCAGATTCGTTTTCCTGCACTACCAATTCCCGTCCACTGATCAGAACACGCAGTCTAACAGCTTGTTGGTTTCTTCTTTCTACCGTCCGTTCGACTTCACGCACGAATGCCCTGGCGGTTTCAGTGGCAGCCTTGCCTTGGCTGGCCAGCTCATCCAGGCCGTCGAAGATAATCAGCAGGTTCGGCTCAGGGAAATCTGGGTCTAACGGATTTTGCGGGAGGATTCCTTCGTCGCGAACGAAGCGCCCAACCTCCTCAACGAGGTCTTTAGCAGCGTCAATCAAATGCAACGGGACAAATAGGAGCTTTAGCTTTTCGCTTTGCGAAACTCTTGCTGCAAACATCCGTGCAAATGACGATTTTCCGCTACCCGGACCTCCGCTGATAACTCGGATGGCATCCTGCGGGACTGCCTTTTCCAGCCATTGCTCCAACTCGGCTTGCAATGAAACCACGACGCGTCGCAGCTGCTGGCCGGTGCGCGCCAATTCGTCTGTCGCCTCTTTGCACGTAGTTTCCTCCGGGTAGCAGGCGTTCAGTGGAACGTAGACTTGGCTCAGGCTGAACGGTTCGTCGAAAATCCCTTCCTGAATCTTCCTCTGGAGAAATGTGGAGTATGCCGTCCACGCCCACTCTCGGTCTCCTGCCTTCGCGAATGGAGTGTCCAGGGCTTCAACCAGCGGGCGGTAGGATTTTGCGTTGCGCCGCCACTCCTGATTGAGCGCGTATACGAAATAACTAGGCAGACGGTCAACGATCGCCTCCGTCGATGGCTTGCTCACCCCAAGCTCTTCAAGCCACTTCAATAGAAGGGATTGGATATTTTTGACCAGCGGTATCTCCGCAGGCCTGTCGAGAAACTTACGATCAATTTGGACTTCCCCGATTGAGTTGGAGAAATCCAGTTGTTCAATGAAAGCAAGCGAATCTTTTTTCGCGTCAGCCAGTTGTTGACTCGCGCTCTCACCAACTAAATCAAATAGGGCTTTTGTAAGGGAGCGGCGGATCAGCAGAAATGCAAGTTCGCCCGGCTCAGTCGCGAGGCCGATTGCTGATAGAGCCTCCACGGTGTCGGTCGCGATTTCATCCCATTTGCCCGTGGCCGTATGGCCAATGCCTTTGGACAGTGCTTTAAACAGTTCCTTGAAATCAGCGTGGAGAGGTTTCTTGAAAATGTTCTTGGGTTTCGTCGCCTTCAGTTTTGGATTGGATTTTACCATATTAAATCACCGTGAGTTATCGAAAATCATTTGATGTAACGGAATAGCGCCACGATTTTGAAAGGACTCCACGAACCGCAGGTGTATGAAGTGCTGCACCCAGGCGAAGTTCGCGTTCCCCTTGGGTGAGCAGGCCGTACTTCCAGCACATGGTCGTCGCTACCGTTCCAATTTGAATCGTTGAACCGCGAATTGGCCAGCACGTAATCGGCTTTGGCGTCTTTGTGCACGTCGCTGCGCAACGTGTTGGCGTACACGGGGGGGCCGAAGTCGCCTGCGATGCCGGGAATGGCCGGTTTCATCATCGCCGACCGCCGCGTAGGCGAGTTGGACTCCTGCCCGTGGACCCAGATGTCGCCGATCCGTACCCGAATGAAGGGAAAAGAATGAAGAGTGAAATCATTTCATGCCTTCTTTTGCTTTCTTGATGATGGTGGTCAGGATGGCGATCAGTTGATTGGATTCGTCGATGAGTTCGGACAGCCGCGATTGAGCTCGATGATGCGATTCTGTGAAGGTCATTCGGGGCGTGGTTGCTCGGGGCTCATTGTTTCGGCGCTTCCGATTTAAAGTTCTGAAGTACGGTTTTCCTGAACCAGTCGGGAATTTGGGTGGTCCTGATTTCGAGGGTTTTACCGTCAGTGATTTCAGCGAGCCAAGTGCGTTCCTGATTGTGACCGGAGTTGTCAAAGATGAACGCTCGATCCGTGTGACGGATCGCCGCCATCAGCAATTACACCGAAGTCTTCAACGGACAGCACGTCTCGCGGTCGAATCGCGGATTCGATTTCGTCAGGGTTCACATACACCCCTAGCAATTCCCTTGGCAAAACGGTTTTGAGCGTGCTTTTTCCAGAACCGTTGGGCCCCGCGAACATCCGTAGTCGAGGCGTTGAAGTGTTCACGGCATCGTAAACTTCTGGCCTGGCTCGGCTGGGGACGGCGGTGTAATGGTTTTCACCTTTTTGCGATGCCCGTCTGGAAAGACTTCGAAGATCGCCTCGCCATCGGACACGACCACACTGAGTCCGGCATGAACCGCCTGATCGTAAGCGTTCGAAAATGCGACCCCCGACAAAAGCGGGAAGTTTGACTCCAGTTGCTCGAACTGCTGATCGTCGGGGGTAGGCTGGACGTTGGACATGCGAGACTTTGCGAGTTCAGAAATTAGGATTGACGATTTCCATTATAGCAGAGGCATCCTCCCGGTGAAAAGTTCCTGCATCATGGCCTGCTTGATGGCGCGGGTCTTTTCCCGCCGCTACTCTAGGCCACCCAGCGCCTCGTCCATTCCGAAAAACACTTCGGCGATGTTGGTTTGTTCGCGGAGCGTCAGAAAATGGTCAGGCCCAGTTGAGTTGGTAGGTGGTTTTGGTGTTGGCGAAAGTGCAACGAGAATTCATGTCTTTCTAGTCTCCAAACCGTCGTCCACTGGCAAAAGGCCAATGGGGCGAGAAGATTGCACTTATTCGTTGGCGACCAATCGGCAGAATCTCTGGTTCCCCATCGGCCCTGTGCCGAATGGAAGCGGGTTTGAAAACTAGATTCCAACGGTCACGCAACGCAACCCAAACCAATAAACGCTACTTCACACTGCCGTCGAGCACGCCGGGCATCTGGTTGCGGAGCGATTGGGGCAAGCGTGGGCCGTTGATCGCAACGACACGCGAGGCAAGAAAATTTCCCCAAAGGGCGGCTTGGGCAGCCGGCCAACCGCGAGCTAGGCCGTAGAGCGTCCCGCCGGCAAAGGCGTCGCCGGCTCCGACGGTGTCGATCGCGTTGACCTGAAAGCCAGGAACGTGAGTCGAAGTAGAATTCGCGTTCACGTAGCAGCCGTCGGCACTGTTGGTGAGAAAAACCAGCGGGACGTCTTGGCCCAAACGCTTGCCGCATTCAACGAGTGAATCGGTACCACAAAACTGTCGGGCTTCATCGGCGTTGCAAAACAAGATGTCGCAATGCTCGACAATCATCGCCGCAAAGTCCTCGGCAAAACGATCGATTAGAAACGAATCGGAAAAGGTAAACGCGACCGGGATGCCGAGTCGCTTGGCTTGACGCATGGCTTCCAAACAAGCGGCCCGCGGCTCGTCGGCGTCCCACAAATAGCCTTCGATATAAGCGAACTTGCACAACTGCAAATGATCGACGTGGATGTCGCATGGCGAAAGCGTCGCGGAAACTCCCAAATGCGTACACATGGTTCGTTCGGCATCGGGGGTTGTAAGAATTACGCTACTGCCAGTCGGGATTCCGTTTTCCGGTGCGAGTGGGACTTCGAAGCCTATTCCAGCGGCCACCATGTCTTTGCGATAGAACTCGCCGTGCGGATCGTGAGAGACTTTGCCGGCGTAGTAACCAGTCCCGCCACTTTGGGCGATCGCAATCATCGTGTTGGCCGCCGAGCCACCTGACGCCAACTTCACTGGATGCCCTTCGATTTTGTGCAGCACGGTGGCTTGCTCCGTGGACGACATGAGCATCATCGACCCGCGATTGAGT
>JANNYC010000205.1:0-27151 GCA_031409895.1 Planctomycetota bacterium | reverse complement strand
CGTCGTGCGTCTGCCGGTGGTGCTGACTCCCCCACCCCAGCCCCCATCGACCTCCAAAGAAACAGCCCAGCCAACCGGACCGTCCGTGCGGGTACTCGTTGTGGATGACAGCGTGGATACGGCTCAGACTTTGGCGATGCTGTTGGCGGCGTCGGGGCATGATGTTCGGACGGCTCACACCGGGCCGAACGCACTGGAAGCGACCCTCGACTACCGACCGAACGTGGTGCTGTTGGACATTGGCTTGCCGGGACTGAACGGCTATGAGGTCGCGAAACGGATCCGGCAGCATCCCGTTCTCAAGAACGTCGTGCTGGTCGCCATGACGGGGTATGGACAGGAGACAGACCGCCAGATTTCGCAAGAAACGGGGTTCGATCACCACTTGGTCAAGCCCGTCGATTTCGGCCATGTGGAACAAATTTTGGCGACCATCTCGGAGAAGGCGAGCCCCCAATGAATCCAGAGAAACCTAACAGTGGCGCTGGGCAATCCGCCAGCATCTTGATCGTGGACGACACTCCCGCCAATCTCCAGGTGCTGGCCGGGATGCTCAAGGATCGCAGGTATAAAGTCCGCCCCGTTCCCAGCGGCAAGTTGGCCCTGCTGGCGGCGCAACGCGATCCCCCGGACTTGATCCTGCTCGACATCAATATGCCGGAGATGAACGGTTACGAGGTGTGCGAACACCTCAAAGCCGCCGACCAGCTCAAGGGGATTCCCGTCATCTTCATCAGCGCTCTCACGGAGCAGTTAGACAAGGTGAAGGCGTTTGCCATCGGAGGGGTGGATTACATCACCAAGCCATTTCAGATGGAGGAATTGCACGCCCGCGTCGAGACTCATTTGAAGATTCGCCGCTTGCAAATCGAATTGGAGGAAAGCAACACGCGACTGGCGAATGCCAACGACCGGATGTCCTGCGACCTGAAGGCGGCGGCAAAGATCCAAGAGACATTTCTGCCTCGCGACATGCCTCGACTTCCTGACATGAACTTCGCCTGGATCTACCGGCCCTGCGACGAACTTGCAGGCGATGGCCTGAACGTCATCCCACTTGGCGATGGCAAGGTCGGGCTTTACATCCTGGACGTCACCGGCCACGGCGTGGCGTCGGCCCTACTGTCGGTGACAATGAGCCGTCTCCTCTCGCCGCCGTCGGACCCGTCCTCGATTCTGATCCGAGATGAAAACGGCGGGGTCGGGAGTCCCGCGCCGAGCGCGCGGTTCGGAATCACGCCGCCCGCTGAGGTTGCCGCTCGCCTCAACCGTCTCTTCCCGTTCGACTCGGCGACGAAACAGTTCGCGACGTTGGTCTACGGAATCCTGAACTCCGCGACCGGGGAGTTTCGCTACGTCTCAGCCGGGCACCCCGGCCCAGTGCATCTGCCCTCCGGTGCTGATCCAGTGATTTTGGAGTGCGAGGGATCCCTGATCGGCCTGGCCGACGACGCCTATGAGGAGCGGTCAGTCCGCCTGGAAGCGGGAGATCGCCTGTACCTCTACTCCGATGGCGTTCCCGAGGCGATAGACTCCGACCGCGAGCAGTTTGGCGAAGCCCGACTCTTGGAGACGATTGTCCAAGGGCGGTCCCAGCCGCTTCAGGAAAGTGTTGCGACGATCCTGGGTGCGATCACGCGGTGGCTTGGATCCGAGAGACCTCAAGACGATATCTCCATCCTGGCAGTCGAGGTCTCAGTCGCATCGGGCTTGGGCAAGCCCATGAGTGAAAAAGTTTCTGGAACCGTTGTTGTGCTCAATGAATAAATCCGGTCGCGAGTGTCATGACCGGCTGCTCGGAACATATTGCGAAAGGGAGAATACAAATGGGTATGCCGTTTGATTTAATTTGGTTGACGATCCCGGCCTATGTGGTCGTGCAAGTCGTCGCACTGATGCGATCTTCGCGCGGTTCCCGGTTGGCCGCCTCCCTCCCGCTCTTCGTCTTGGTCCCGGTGTTCGTCTATGCGGCCGTCGGTCTGGTGCAAGGTAACAACCTGTGGCCGCTCTGGATGCTTTTCGCGAGCCCCATAGCGCCGTTGTACGTTGCCGTGGTCGCTCTCCTGCCTGAAGCCAGTATTCTCCGCTAAGGAACTTGAATAAGGAACATGCGATGACTAATACCAACCGGCCCCTGTTGTACACGGATTACGTCGAAACGATTCCGGCCGACGAGCCGCAGGATATCGAGCGGGTGATCCAAGCAATGGAGTTGATCCTAGCGCGGACCCAGGCCAAGAGCGGCGAGTTTCGCGCGGACGTCCATGTCAAATCGCATGGCTACGTCCAAGGGGAACTCCGGGTGCTGTCGAACTTGCCGGCCGAACTTGCGCAGGGACTTTTTGAACGCGCGGGTGTCTATCGGACAGTGGTTCGGTTTTCTAATTCAGCCAGCGAGCCGCATGCAGATGCGATACCGGATGGTCGCGGAATGGCGATCAAAGTGCTAGGGGTGAACGGGGACATGGTCTCGGCGGACGAGCAGAGCGGGCGGACACAAGATTTCTTGATGATCAACCATCCGGTGTTCTTTGCCCGGAACGCGAAGGACTTCCTGCGCTTGGAGCGAGTTCTCGTCGATGCGGACGACAGCCCGCTCGCTGCAGCGCGAGGAGCGTTAACCGGGGGCGAATGGAATCCACTTCATTGGCATTGGCGCGAGGCGCTAACTGTCGCAAGTATAGTGGGACAACTCCCCGCGCACCCAGCCAGTTATACCTATTTCAGCATGGCCCCGACTCGGTTCGGAAAATACGTGGCCAAATACCGCGCGAAGCCAACCGGGGATCGCCTTGACTCGTACCTGGATCTGGTCAAGCGATTGGGATCCGACGGCGACGCGATGCGATTGGCGCTCGAAGAAACGCTGCGAACGGAACAGGTGCAGTTTGACTTCCAGGTGCAATTGCGCACGTCCGAACAAACGATGCCCATCGAAGATGCCACCATCGAATGGCCGGAAGCCGAATCCGCCTATCGCACGGTCGCCCAACTCATACTCCCGCGCCAGGACATCGCATTACTACGGCAGCAGGATGAATACCAGAACCTCGCGTTCAATGTTTGGCATGCGCTCACCGCCCATCGTCCCCTGGGTGGCATCAACCGCGTCCGCCGCCAGGTCTATCCTGTCTCGTCCGCGTGGCGTCTTCAGCAACCAGATGAGGTTCGGCTATACTAAGGACCGGTTCAGGATGGCTCGACGATTCCGAAAGAAAAGAAGGATACAAACAATGGCGACTAAAGCAGGGGTTTGGATTGACCATAAGCAGGCCATCGTGGTTCTCGTCACGAACGCGGGCAATGAAATCAAGAAGATCGCATTTGATATCGGACAACCGGTTCGGTCGGCGCGAAGCATGCGCCCAAAAGGCAAGTTCACGCCCAATGACTATATTGCGGAGGATAGGCTCGAGCGAAAAGTGGAAAACGACCGCAAAGATTACTACGATGACGTAATCGCTTCTCTTCGTGGAGCGGCAGCAATCCTGATCCTGGGTCCCGGTGAAGCCAAGGGCGAGTTCTTTAAGCGAATCAATAGCAAGAAACTCTTTGCCGGAATCGTCGAACAGGAAACGACAGACAAAATGACCGATCGGCAGCTTGCGGCCAAAGTGGCCGAGCATTTCAATAAAGCTCCTGTCCGTAAATTAGTTGCCCCGCAAAAGTCGGCGAAGGCTATGTCAGGAAAACGAGCCAGGAATACCTCGAAGTCGATCATACGATCCGCACGAGATCAATGAGTCGTCGGTTGCCCTCCCGCTCGGATGGTGTAATTAATTTGCGCCGCATTCGTTCGCTCCGGGCGCAATGGCGACTTGCGTTCTGATAATCTTGCTGGCACACGGCGCATGTTCGGAATTGCATGACGCCGCAGAAACTGGCTGGAGTTTTCTGCTTGTCAAAGCGCGAGTGAAATCGGACAACGCTTTGTCTTTGAAACGCGCAACGCGCGAAAAGCCGCCGAAGATTCTGCGGCGGTATTGCGAAAGCTTCTGTGAGAAACGCATTGGGTCGCACGCGAGGACGTGAATGACGAGTTTGCCCTTTCGCCTTTACTGGCAAACTGCACCACAGAAGTTAAACTCGTTGGCTTATCAGTGACTTGAGCAAAAACATTTCTACTCGACTCCAATCTCAGAAAATCCAAATGAGTGAATCCAAAATAGACTATCCTGCTTTGGAGCCGACCGCTTTGGAATCAGGTCCAGTGGTTGAGTCGTCCCGGTTGCGGGCCTTGGACACGACCCGCGCGATCGCGCTTCTGGGGATATTTTTTGTTAACGCCGCGTTGTTCGCCGAACCGTTCATCGAAATTCTTCAGCCGCATCAGCCAGTCAATGAGGGTCTCGCAAGCTTAATCGTGTATTGGCTTACTTCGGTGTTTTGCAATGGCAAGTTCTATCCCCTCTTTTCAATATTGTTTGGTGTGGGGCTGGCAATCATGTACCAAGGGACCGTTTCGCGTGGTGGAAAATTTGGATGGACGTTCTTGCGACGATTGCTCGGACTGGCAATATTTGGCTTCTTGCATGTGACGCTATTGTGGTGGGGGGATGTCCTGCTCATCTACGCTTTTGTAGGTTTGTGGATGTTACTTTTGGGAAAGCGAAAACCGCGAACGCTCTTAATCGTCGCGGCGATTGTATTTGCCGTGGGGCAATGCTTGGCCATCGCCTTTATCAGTTTGATGATCGCGATTGGTTCGTCGAAAGTAAAAGTCGATGCTGTTGAAAAGCAGATGCCCGCAGCCTCCAGCGCGTTGGCTCAATTTGCTGCCGTTCTGATCGATCTGAACGAGCAGCAAGCTTACGATACACGGCTCATGTCGCTCGAGCGAGAATTTAATACACAAGGCCCGTTCGTAGCGGCGGCCGCGATTCGACTGTTTCATTACTTGTTTTGCCTCCCGTTCTTTCTAACGACTTTTATTTGGGTGGTCTTGCCCTGCTTTTGTGTTGGAGCGGCACTTCTCAAGTTGGGATTTTTCCATGGACAACTACCGTCGTGGCGTAACAAGTTCATACGGCTCGGCCTATTTGTCGGCTTGCCGCTCAACGTGCTCGCCGCGATCGGGACGTTATTTCACGGACACTTTTTGGGAAGCCTAATTGCTACCGTGGGTCTGAGCGTAGGTGGGCCCATGATGAGTTTGATGTACTTGTCGCTCATCATGAATTGGGTCGACTCAGGTCGCGCGGCCGGACTTGTACGCGGATTGGCCAACCTCGGGAAAATGGGCCTAACCGGTTACCTTTTAGAAAGTACGCTGATGTCCGGCGTGATGACGTTTTGGGGTTTGCAGAGGTTCGGCAATACAACGTGGATTGAACGAGCGGGTTGGGTCGTCGCAATCTATTTGGTCATTTTGTTGTTTGCTAATATCTGGATGGCGCGATTTCGGTTCGGGCCGCTCGAGTGGCTGTGGCGGTCGTTTACTTATCTTCATTGGCAACCGATACGACGCTGATCGGTCGCGCGGGATTGCCGGGCAATTCGGCCTCAAGCAATCAGGTCGGAGCGGAGCGTGACGATTCGCTGCTGCGTCATAAAATCGCGCAGTCGATTGTCGATTTGATTGAAAAAATGAATCTGGAATGGGCGAAATGTGGACGCTTTCATTCCTGTCGAAAACGAAGTCGTGATCCGCAGCTCAGTTGGGATTTGTGCAAATATTCGTAAGAGTGATTGCACTGGGTTCGCCGCTCCGACAATCGCAATGCGTTTCCCAGACTTCAGTGCCGTTGCTGCGCGATCTACCATTTCGTCCGAGTGGCTTGCCGGCATAAGCTCAGGCAGGCTGTTTGCAGGCAGCTCGACAAATTCCATCGGGCCGTTGTAATCCACAATCAAGCGCAACCAACCCATCGATAACGCCGTCCTACCAAGCGAAATTGGATTGCCCTGATAAACTGACAAATCTTCTTGCTCACCGACCAAGATTGTGGTAACAGTTTGAAACGCACGGCGACCACTATATTCGGTGCCACCAACTACTGACTTGGAAATCGCAAAATGCCGCTCGCCGATCAAAAAGTAATTCAGACTATTGGCCGATTCGCTGGAATCGAAAAGTCCATCGTGCGTCGGGCTCCATTGGCAAAGAGCTTGCGCGATGTCGTCGTCGATTCGCCGCGAACGCGCAACCAAGTGATATCCTCGCACGGAACTTGAACCCGTGGAGGTGAAGACGGCTCGCTCGAATCTGACTTGTTCGCAAGTGGCGTTGCCGATCATCGCTTTTCCATTTGTTGCATGATCCACTGTAACGGTTCGAGTATTCCGCGAGGTTGCACGTGTAGCGGAATCTGAGTTTCCGAGCCGAATTCATCGCAAGCTCGCATCACACTCCCGACAACACTGGCCGCATGCAACGAAAAGTTTGCGAGCCGCTGTTTGCAAAATTGCATCGTGCCTGGCAAATGATTTGCCACGAACCGTTGGGCATCTTCAGCCGCATCTAAACAGCAGTCCGTCTTGGTTAAGACAATGCTGACCGGCAACCGGACTTTCTTCCGTCGTTCCTTGGCTCCAAGCGAATGAAGGCTGCAAATATACGTCAACAGTTTGACACCAAAAATGTCCTCGAGGCGACCTGCGTCGCGAACCCGCTGCGAGTCGAACAAGATCATGACGCCGAGCGAGTTACTTACTAAACTGCGAATCGTTAGATACGTATTGGCTTGTTCCAGTTCGAGCGCCAAAGCTTCACCGGCCAAATCTGGAGTGATCAGATCAACTCGATGCCGAGGCCGACGCTGCGAAAATGCTTCGCAATGAACCCAGTTCCAACGGTCAGGCTCGGAAGCGGTCTTCTCAGGAAAGCGACGTTGCTCCAAGGCCGCAATCGTTTGCTCTTGAACGGCCATGGAGAATGCGCCATTAGGTAAGCCGCACAAGTCATTGCTGCCTTTGCCTAACATGTCCAGCAACATGCCAAGGTAGACCGTCTTACCAGCACCACTGGCACCCAGAACCGAGACCAGTTTTCCCGGCACCCCTCGTCGCTCAATCGTCTTGGTTAATTCGATCGGCGCGTGGCAAGTATGACAACGGTCGACGCCACTATCAATCACGCCGTTACGGCAAACTACACATTCCATGTAGGACTGAACTGCTTGATAGTACTGAAGCGTTTTCATTGCGTTCTCGAATTGGTTAGTTGTAGGATGCGGTTGAAATGCAAGCGCGAAGCGAAAGCTAAACTAAACCGCATCACAATCGTGCGGCAGCCTTGAATTGACTTGCAGCTCGTCGAGGTTGATGCAGCACCGAAAGCCGACATTGGCCCCGCGGAATAACAGTGGTTGGCCTGAACGGAACTGGCTTCGCGTTTGACTTTCGAAATAGGTGTCGAACGCACCCCCTCGGGTTTCTGCATATCCGCGCAACAAATGATTCTCGTTCCACGGTACGACGAATGCTTCGTCGAGCCATTCCCACACGTTTCCAATTAGTTGATGCACGCCGTTCGGCGTGCAACCTTCGTGATACTTGTCCACCGGGACAGTGGAACCGGCACCGCTGCTCCAAACATTGGCCTTGGCCGAGTCAAACGAGTTACCCCACGGATGACGAAGTGCCGCTTGTTGACCGTTTTGACCGGTGTGCCAACTTGCAGCCCGTTGCCACTGCGCGGCATCCGGAAGTCTTTTGCCGAGCCATTTGGCATACGCCATCGCTTCGTACCAGCAAATGCCTGTGACTGGATGTTGCAAGCGGTCGCGCGGAGGTTTGCTTACCGACCAAGATCGCGGACCGGGTCGTCCTGTTCCATCGACGAATTGCAAGACATGCTGCCATACTTCCATTGGCCACAATTCCATGTCGTCATACATTCCCGAAGTTACAAATGCCTCATACTCTGCGTTGGTCACGGCAAATCTGTCAATATAAAACGAGTTTACTAAGACGGGTTCGGACTGGGCCACTGGTTCGGCGGCCAAACTGTTCGGCTCTAACAGCGTGGTTCCCGACGGAATGAGTGCCATGGATTGTTGCATTCGTTTCAACGACTGAGTACGACTTGCAGAACTTTCGTCGGACGTAGTATTGGCGACCACGCTTGAAGCGTTTTTGCTGCAGCGCTTGACTAGCGAAAACAGACTCATTGCGGACTCCTAGATTCTTCGGAAATGGCTGTTGGTTGTGCTTTAGCTTATTTGCGCCGTTGCGAGTGACTGAGCATTTCCCGTTTGAGCATTTGGATTTCAAGCAAAGTCGACTGCACGCTTGCTGGTATGGCCGTTGTGGAGCTTGACGGACGTGAATTCGATCTTCGATTTGGATTGCCGCTAATCGTGACGCACGGACGCGTTGGATCGTTTTCACGTTGTTCGATCAACAGATGTCGTTGAGTCGTGTCGAGTTGCTCCCAAGCCGCGATGAGGTTGTCACTGGCAATTTGCAGTCGGCTGACCTCGACATCGCGCTGCGTATTCCACCGCTGGCGATCGATTTCCAACTCGCCGAACATTCGTCGAACTGTTTCTGCTTCGACTTTGATCTGTGTATAGACCTGCATTGCATTTGCTAGCCTTTGCAATTGTCCGGTCAAAAAACTCTCGATCTGCGTTGTCGTCGTTTGTAAGCGTCGCGTCGCATCGGTCAAATCGTGGATGTTCGGCTCAACCGAGACTTGGTTCGGCAAGCCTTCAGTTGATCGTGGCGAACTGTCGCTTAATGTTGGGGCAGGCTGATTCATGTTTGGGGTCAATCGTTTTGGGGACTCAGTTATCGATCAAGCCATCAAATCGCTGCCAGAGCTGTGCAATTCTGGAGGCGAGACTTGGGGCTTTAGTTTCTCTCAGCGCAGTTTGCTCTTGTTCGTGAATTCCTTGAAGGTGGGCGCGAAAAGCTTGAATTCGGATTGCAGTTTCATCCGCTTTGCCAAACGAGCGTGGCGCACGTTCGAACTCAACTCGAACGCGATCCAATTCGGCTCGCTGACGAGCCAAGTTGGCGCGTTCCTGGCTGATTTCGACGTCGCGTTTTCGAATTAGTTCTTCCATGTCGTCAACGCGCTTGGCTTTCTCGATGCTCCGCTTTGCGCTGTCAGAGGTTTTGTTGAGCCTACCGATTTCCTCTTGGGCAACATCGAGCTGTGCGATCGCCTTGTCGTATTTTTGCTGAAGTTCGACGATCAGACTCTGATTCGGCGAACTGGCGGGAGAATGAGGAGATTCGGCCAAGGTCTTGTCTAGTTGTGCTTTTTGTTCGGCAAGCGACGCGAATTTCATCTCTAACCGACTTCGTTCGGCATGCCATGATTCTTCTCGTACCATGACGCGATTCTCGATCTCACTGACCCAGTTTTCCAAACGCTCACGTTCGTCTAACTCGGCGCGGTGTTGATCCGCCGACGAGCGTAACAAATCATCCAAAGTTGCCGCGCGTCGATCTGAAGACTGGAGTTCTTCGAGCAGCGTTTCAAGTCGCTCGACGAGCGCCTCAGTGTCAACAGCATCCTCTGCGGCATTTGAACTCTCTGATGCGCAACCTTGACTCCAATTTCGGTTTAATGCGGCATCTCTTTCGGCCAAATCTGCCTGTAGTTGGACAACCTCGGAGCGAAGCACCTCCAGTTCCATTTGCATGGCGGTATTGTCGATGGACGGCGCCGCGACCGGAGAAGGACTAGTCAGATGTGCTTCGAGTTCCTGACGAAGAAAAACGATTTCGTCTTGTGCCTGCGCGAGTTCGACTAGCAAACGTGCGCGGGAAGGCAGAGGTATTGAGTCGTCTCCGGTTTTGGATAAGGTTTCCGAAGTTAGTTCCGTCGAAACAGCGGCATATTGAGGTGTGTCGTACTGCGTTGGCAAGTACGCCTCAATTTCGGATATTAAACTCACCTTGAGGTCTAACGGAATTGCATCGGGCTGAGAGCGCGAGTTTGCGTTATGCCCCACGATTCGCAACTCAAGGTTTCCCAATCGCAATTCATCATCGACTTTGACTCGCGTTTCTTCGATGACTCGCACTTTGTTTACGAAGGTCCCAGAATCTGAAAACCAATCGGTAACAAAGAGATCTCCAGAGTTGTAACGAATGACGCAATGACGCGGTGCGATTGCATCCCCTTTGATGCGCATTCCGCATCGTACATCGGAGCCGATAATAACATTCGAGTCCGGGGAAAGCGTATACGTGACCGTTTCGCCAGTTGCGCAATGACCGACCAAAGAGATTAGCTCGCTGTCTTGAATGGTGTTGTTATGATTCATTCCAAGCCTGCCATTTTATCGAATTCGAATAGTGGAATCGTCGTTCGTTGACGAGTTAAACGCAGTCAGCCAATTCGGGCTGGGATGGTTCGCAGGCCGGTGCGCCAGTGCAAAGATTAAGTCGGGCTTGCAAATCGTCCTCAAGCCCGTTCCATGGGATGAGACCATCGACGTGAATTCCGTCGACGTTTGCGGCGGAGTTGTCGGTGATCCCATACCATTTGGCATCGCCAAATTGTGCTTTAAGCTCGTGCTGCAATTGCTTGCAAAGGGCAACCTGGCTGACGTGATCCAAGTCGCACAATAGCAGGTCAGGTTTAAAGCGACGCAAGAGCAACCTTACAGACAACGAATCGCGAACGACTCGGCCTTGAAGTGCATTGCTATGAGCGTGCAGGAATTTACTGACCTGTTGGGCGCGTTCGGCATCGCTGCATAAAACAATCACGTTGTGTAGTTTACTGCGATACTGGCTCACGACGAGTTCCGCCAATTCAAATCCGCGCATCACTTTGTGAATTTCGTCGATGGCACAGCCCGCCATTGCCGAGAGTTCAGTCGCTGTTTGCGGATTATTGAGGAGCGATAGCAGCTTCATGTGCGTACCGCTGAGCCCGGCCCTATCCATATTTTGCCCGCGAATTGACTTTCGAATGTATTCAACTTCTCCATGGCCGGAGTTATTATCCTGAGTCATCAACGAGGCGTCGACGAGGACCGCCAACAAGCTTATGTCCAATGGCAGTTTAGTAAACAATGCTGGAGCCGATCTTCCGGCGTCGAAACGAAAGCACTTGGGCGGCATTTGGAAGCAACGCGACAAAAGCATGGCGGCTTGATGCCGCAGCAATTGGCGGAGCAGCCGCGCATCTAGAACTTTGTTGTCCAATAGCTCAACCAAGCCATCGAGTTGAGAACTTTGGCGTCCGGCAATCGTAAACTTGACCATGGGGCCGAGATCGGCAAGTGACGTTGGCAAATGTTCCGCGACGTCCGCAGGGTCAATCCCGGACGCTGTGACAGCTTGGATTCGCCCATTTTCCAGGAACACGAAGACGCGGCTTCTTTCGCAATCCAATTCGAGGACGCCGTGTTTGGAGCCGTTATTCAGAAAATCAATTAACTCGCGGACATTGAACATCGAAAATGTTCCCAGCAAGTCAGCGTCGCCGCACGCATCAATGACTTCGGGGACAGCCGTGCCGGCAGTCTGTGATTGCACGATCATCGACGCCGTGTCGAGCGCGTTGACAACCGTAGTTCGCAGCAAGTCCCCCGTGTAAGGCTTGGGCAGCATGTCGACGACATTCGAGCAATCGGTGTACTCGACATACGCCTTCTTGCGGAGTGTGGAGCTGACAACGACTGGTATCTGACGCAGTTCGTCGTCTTGCAACAGTTTTCCACATACATTGAACCCGGTAGTTCCCGGAAGTTGATGATCCAGCAGAATTAGGTCTGGCTTTTCCAGCTTGGCTGCGGCGATCCCCAACTCGGCGCTTTCCGCCAATACAACGCGATAGCCCGCCGAAGTTAGCTCGCGGTCAACGAGCCGCCGAATGGTTGCGCTGTCATCAATCACTAGTATTGTTTGTTCTTTCATGGAATCCTCATAGATACTAAGGGGCTATCAGACTGAAGTGATGTAACAACTCGGTCAAGGTTTCGTCGGTGACTGGCTTATTTAGAAATGCGCGCGCACCATACCGGTTCGCGCGGTTGCGAACAACGTCTTCGTTGCGGCTGCTCACTACGACGACGGGTGTGTCGGACAACCGCCGCTGGCGAATTTCACTTAACAACTCGAGCCCGCCGAGGCGTGGCATGTCGAGGTCCGTAATCACTAACTGAAACGAGTCGCTGCGCAAATACTCAAGAGCTTTCATGCCATCGCAGGCTTCGACAGTTTCGAGTCCGTGGCGCTTGAGTCGTTTTACCAGGCTCGTGCGCGCACTGAGTGAATCGTCAACGACGAGTATTTTTTTGATTATTCCGATGGTCGGATTGGCAACTGGGCTGCAACGATCAACGGCTTGTTCGTGTGCAAGGTGAGGTTGGCACAACTCCCACAGTCGCACTGGATCAATTGTCAAAACGATTTCGCCTCCGCCGGACAGCGTGACACCGTTTGCAAACGGATGCTGCTTTAGCGATCGCGGCAGTGCCCGTACGACGACTTCCTCACCGCCGACGATTTCGTCACAAATCAAATTCAAGCGGCATCTCTCGCCACGACTTCCATAACCGATGTCCAAAACCAGTTGCCGGCTTTCCGACTGAGCTTCAAAGTTTGTCAGACCGGCGACGCGCGAAAATGAAACCATCGGGTTTTTCGCGGCGCAATCGATGCCATTCGACGTTGAATTGGGCTTGTGAAGCGAATTCTGAATTTCGCTAACGGATTGCATTGGCATGGCAAACAACTGTCCGCCGGAGCGAAAGACCATTGCATGTTCAATGCCACTGCGAAGCGGAATCGACAGCCGAATCGTAGTCCCATGCTTTTGAGCGGAGTCGACTTCAATTCTGCCGTGAAGTCGATCGAGTGCCGTGGCAACAACGTCCATTCCGACACCGCGACCAGAAATTTCCGTGGCCCTGTCTATCGTCGAGAAGCCTGGATGGAAGATGAGCTTTGCAAGTTCCTGTTGGGTTGGCGAGCGATCGGGCGACAACAGGCCGCGCTCGTATCCTCGCCGGCGCAATGCGTCGTAGTCCAGGCCGCAGCCATCGTCCGAAATATTTATCACAAGCAAATTGGCGCTGGACGTGATCCGCAACGTGACCCTACCGACCGGCGGCTTTCCGCAGGCCTTTCTGGTCACTGTATCCTCGATCCCGTGGCTGACGGCGTTGCGGACGATGTGCAGCAATGGTTCGTAAAGTTTCTCTTGCAGAGACTGTTCGATTGCCGTTTGGTCATCGGTGAATTCGACCTGAACTTGTTTTGATTCGGCGCGAGCGACATCGCGAGCCGCTCGCTGTAATCTTTGGAATAAACCCGACACGGGAAGCCGCCGAAGTTGCATCATTTCTTGGCGAAACTGGCGAATAAAATGCGTCAATGCTTCATTTTCCTCGCCGATCGGTCGGGATACGCCTTTGATCCCTCGCGAAATTTCGCTCAAGTCGTTCGCCACTTCTGCGGTCGCTCTAGAGCTGGCCATTTCCAAGCCGAGATGCAATTGTCCGAACTCTGAGGGCGCGAGCTGTGCGTTATTGACACTCGAGTTGGGTTCGTTTCGCGGCAGAGATTTGCTGTAATCGCAAAGTTGATCGGCGAATCGCTTTAGGCGCGCGGCGCAAAGCGTTAGTTCTTGTGTGTAAAGGTCCAGCTCACTAATCTGTGTCCCGCGACGATTGCGCAATACTACCAGTTCCGCGAGCAAGTCCATTAGCCGATCGAGTGTCGACGATCGGACACGTATCGAATTGTGTGCATCGCCGTCCAGATTCTCGGACACGATCGACGACGAGTTATTGTTGCCGAAGCTTGGATTGGCGGAGCGACTTGGCGTCGAAGCAGTGGTCGCGTTGGGCGGCGCGGGCGGATCCAACTTGGAAATTTGTTCACGCAGAGCATCCACAGCCATCAGCAAATTCTCGTTGTCAAGGCTTTGTCCAACGTTAGCTTGCCGCTCAATCGACTCTTCGATCCCATGCAAAAAGTTGGCCATTCTACTGAGGCCAACACTTGCCGAAGCCCCTTTCAGCGTGTGCAATTCGCGGCAAATAACGCGATGGCTATCGCCATGATGGGCGCTGGCTTCCGTCGCTAAAATTGTCTGCTCAATGGAGTTTAAGCAGCGAGTTGCATCGTGCATAAAAGCGTCGCGAAGATCGGAGTCGCTCAGAATCTCCGGTAGCGAATCGTCATCCAGTAACAGCTCCAGCGGGAATGGCACGAGTTGACCGATCGAATCTGATGTCGACTCAAACCCCGTCGATCCCGCGTCATTCGCGCCAATCGCGGACAACAGCAGACTGATTTGCGCGGCGGCTTCCTGCGGATTCATAGTGGAAGCGCTGGCCATGTCGCCATCTAAGCTGAAATCGGTTGCGTCTGGTCCTGAAAATTCATCATGCTGAATGTTCGACTCGGCGCTTGTGACTAGTTTCAGACAATCTCCCCAGCGGGTTTGGGCTTGGCACACTATTTTTTGCAAGGCTGTGCCATTCGTTTCGTCGTGCTCGACGGCATCGACAAGGGCTTGCGCGCTCGAATCGACGAACGTGAGAATCTCTTTGATTTCAATTGAAGGAATCGATTCCGTTGGCGTTTGATCTTCGGCTATCTCCAACAAACCGAATAACACTTCCGCAAGTTCTGATATTTCGCGCAGATTGGAACTCGTTGCGGACGCCTCAATATCGCGCAGCACGGTCTTGGCTTGTTGCCAAGTCTCGTGATTGCCACGAATCGGATCAAGCCACTCGCGGAGGGCTGCCGGAGGGTTGAGAATCGTTTCATATTGGATGTTGTTTTGCATTCGTCGTGGTAATTCAGCGTTAGTTGTTTGCTTGCAATATGGCCGTTGCGGAATCGAGCTGATGCGAAATTCGGTCGACAGCATTTGCCGTGCCGTTGCCTTGCCAGATTTCGTCGCCAAAGGCGTCCTCGAGGTTGCATTCTGCCGGGGGATTTCGAACTGGTTCGGTCAATCGCTGTTGGGATTGAGGGATGATGTGACGCACGGTTCCACTGATTTGCTGAGTCAATTTGTCCAACGATTTCGTGGTCCAACGAACTCCTTCGACATGGCTGCGGCTGCCTCGATTGGTTTCCGAAATTCGTTGCATCACGTCGACGAATTCTTGAGTCAATCGAAGTTGCTGTTCGGTGCATTGAGAAAGCCGACTGGTACGTTTGGCAGCATCGCTCGCGAGAAGATCGATCGAGCGCAACAAGTCGGCGGCTTTCGCTAGGCGCTTTAGGACTTGTTGCACTTGGGCGTGCTCATCGTCGATGACGGCGATCGACTGTTGCGTTTCGTTTTGGATATTCTCGATGCGCATGGCAACGTCGCGAGATGCTTCAGCGGACTGCTCAGCCAAACTGCGAACTTCCTGGGCCACGACGGCGAAGCCCCGGCCATGCTCGCCAGCTCGGACCGATTCAATCGACGCATTGAGGGCCAATAAATCAGTGCGCGACGAGATCTGCCCAATCGTTTGAACGATGAAGCCGATTTCACGGGTGTGTTCGCCGAGGGCACGCAATCGTTTTTCGCGGTTCGACACAAGCGATTGAATTTCGCTTAGCTCGCCTAACAATTGCTCGAATTCCTTCAAACCATCTCTTGCGGATTGAAACGTCGATTGGGCAGAAGTGTTTGCGGCAGAAGCGTCCTCCAAGACAGTGTCCACAAAATTGGAGATGCTTTCGATCATCCGCGCGGACTTGTTTACCGCGGACGTTTGTTCTTGGCCGCCGGCGGCGATGTGATCGGCGCAGCGATTAATCTCTCGGCCGCAGGCTTGAATTTGACTAATATCCGTTTCGATTTGGGTGCCGAAACTGGAAAGAATTCCAGCAAGTTGTCGCACGGGTGTCGCAGATGATCGACCGACGGTTTCGCGCCGATCTAGGCGTAACACCAGTGCTTTCAACTCATCTGATTCCTCTCGCAGTAGTTTGGCCTTGTTGGCCGATTCGTCGAGCGAGGCTTGAACCGTCGAAAGAATTGTGTCGAGTTCCAAGAAACCGGATTGGCCACGGGGCTGATGTTCGTTGGCGGTAATTTGCTGATGAAGGCTGCGAAGACCCCGGCGCAGCTTGTAGTGCAGCCAGAGCGCAAGTCCGATGGAGAGCCCTGACAAAGTCACGCCAAGTCCGATTGCCAACGATGAGCTAGGGGACAGTCCGATCAAAAGTCCGCCGCCGGCTGCTAGAAAAATGCATGTCGCCAGAGTGCCGATGAGGATTGTTTGGATTCGCATTTGATTACCTTTGATTAGCCGGTGTGAACTGCGTCGCCGGATTCAATTTGACTCGTGTGTGAGAGTTCAACGGCGTGCTGTCGAGCTTGATTCCACGATTGACTTAATCGCTCTTGGACGAATTCAAGTACATTTTGCGAGTCGATCGCCGTTACGACTTGGTCCTTAAAAGCGGTCGAGCCAACGCAGATCGCCGACCACGTGCCGGATTGCCCACGATGTGAGTTGAGTGACAGTTCCAACGACTCCAGGCCGTGGACCTCGTCGATGAGCAAGCCCCACGGACCTGAATCCGCGCTCAACACGAGCATCTGTTGTTCTTTTTGCGACTGCAAACCTACGCCGCGGATCACGCGAAAGCTGTAGACCGGAAAGAACTCGCGTTGTTCGTGTGCCACTCCAGCCAAAACGTCGTCTGTCATCGGCAAACGACACAATACGGGGCGCGGTCCGACGTTGCGAATCGAGGGCGCCGGTATGCAAAAGCGATCGTCGCCGCTTCTGAAAACGCAGTACTTGTCGGAGTAAGTTAAGTCGATTTGTTGCATTGCGCAATCGCTCAAAATGATGGATTCGTGTTTGAACTCGGCGCGGTTTTCAATTGCTTAGCAAGTTTATTCTGGAGCGAAGCGAACGGATCGTCGGAGTCGGAATTGAGTTGATCGCTGGATTCGTAATGACGTTCGAACGGCGAGCTTGGGCCGCGCGAAGTCGCGAAATTGTTTGTGGTTTTCAGATTGCCCTGCTGGTCGCGTGGTAGCGCGATTTTCAAAAGACCAGCGACATCGTGCAGTTCGTTCAGTGTTTCTTGGGCGAACAAGTTAACCTCGGTTAACCACTGTTCGAAGTCTGATGTGGACTTCAGCTCACGCATGGGTACTTGATCAAATGTTTTCATGGCGCAGCGCATTCATCGAATTGAAAACATAGCGGGTAGTAATTTTGACGAGACTGGCCGAGAAATCGGATCAGTTACATTTCAGGGCCAGGGCAATTTGCTTTTCAATCACTGCCAGCAACTGTTCGGGTTGAACCGGCTTGCGAAGGTACGCACCGTAGGCATCGCCCAGCAATTCAAGTGCTTTTGAATTAACGCAGGTTAAGAAAACAATCGGGAGGTTTTCCCAAGGAGGGCCCATCGATTTCAGCCGTTCGCAGACTCCGTAGCCGTCCAAACCAGGCATGACAATGTCCAGAACGGCAAGCGACGGGAGGTGCTCTCTCGCCATCTCAACGGCAGAGACACCATCGGTGGCATAAATTACGTTGTAGCCAGCCTGGGTGAGCGATCGGCCCACGACCGTCCGAACCGTGCTACTATCGTCGGCCAACAGAATTGATGTTTGTGTCATTTTGTATCTCGATGCAAATAAATTGACCGTGACCGCCGAATTCGAAACGAGCTCACGAGCACAAATGCTTTGAGCCCAATTCGAAGGTTATGTCAAGAAAACGAAGATGGCGTCGCTCCAAGAGCAAATAAAACGCAAAGTCTCATTAAAGCAGCACATGGGTCGCGCAAATGTTGCATGAACGCAACAAAGAAGCGTTGGCGAAGTCCATCGCTGTGTGCGAGGTCACATTAGAGCAGGCTGCTATTTCCGATCGGTTTCTTGTTCGGAGGGCTCGCTAATGGCCCATTCGGGATAAGGAATTTTCGTGCCTTTCATGGCGCGCCAGAGGATACGGTTGAGCACATCTTCGGGTGCACGGTCGACTTCGCGAAAGTTTATCGTAGCGGAGACAATGGCGTCGTCGCGGAGAATGGGGTCGCGAATTTCGCTGGTGCCGGCGTTCATTTGATCGAGCGGAATATTGTTAGCAAGCGCGTCGAACGGCTTTAAGTCGGTTTGATCCACAAAGCAATCGAACATTGGCGTGGCGCTGGCATCGAATTGATTCATGGGTGGAATGCCGAGAATCTGCTCGATCGTTCGCAAGATGCTAGTCGTGTTGTACTGGGTACTGACGACCTCGTTTCGTTTTGCATAGGGACTGATGCAAAAAGCAATCGTGCGGAAGCCGCTGATGTGATCCCAACCGGCTTGAGGATCGTCCTCAATCGCGAAGATGGCCATTTGCGGCCAAAATTTCGAATGGCTCAGCCCTTCGACGATACGACCAAATGCCAGATCGTTGTCGGCGATGCACGCGGCCGGAGTCGGGCAATCGGGATTCGTACCAGACGTATGATCATTGGGCAAACAGATAATCACCAATTGAGGGAACTCTCCTTTGGCCTCGAACTCTTTTAGTTGCTTCAATATAAAGTCGGCTCGGGCTTGATCGGGAACGGACATTTCCCAGCCAACGTAATCGGGAGGCGAAAACGGGCGAATCGTCGCGATCGCCGGCTCGCTTTCGAAGATCGCTTCGTCAGTTTCGCCTTTCCAAGTCCGATAACAAGCCAAGAACGGTGGCGTCCCTTTCTTAGTCGCATCGCGCCAACGGACTTTGGGCATCATGAACTCGCCATAATTTCGGATTCGAATTCCTTTGGCCAGCGCTGCGTCCCAAATAAAGCCAGCCGGCGAATAAGCCAGCGCGTCGGATTCATCTTCGCCCATTCCATCAGGATAGCTCCGCGGAAATCCCGCAAAGCTCTTTTCCATGTAGTCGGTGCTGAACGCGGTGGTGCTCCATTGGTGGCCGTCGGCACTCAAGATGCCGCAGCAATAAGTGTTATCAAGTAAAACAAATTCGTCGGCCAGTTTGTGTTGATTTGGCGTGAACTCCGCGCCGAACACGCATAACTCAGGTTTGCCGCGACCTTTTTTGAATGCGCCGAAGACTTGATCATAGGTACGATTTTCCTTGATCACGTAGACGATGTGCTTGATTAGACTTGGCTCGCCAATCCGCTGGGGAATTGCGTGCGCGGGTTGATTTGTCCGAGCCGGCAGGGCGGCCTGTTCAACCGCTTTGCTGCGCATGTTCTGCGCCACGCGCTCGGAGAGTTGAGGCAATTCATCCAGCGCTGGGATCGGGAAAATCGAGAGACTGCCGTGGTGGTGATGCGAGTTAAATCCTTCGCCGCCCTCGTGTTTCTTGGGAGCGATAGGTAGCCCTTTGATGTTCGCAATGCTTATTGTCTGGCGACTTGGATCAAAAACGACCGCTCCGGGATACCATCCGACGGGAACCAGCCCTCGCAATTTCGCTTCACCAGAGTTCTCTGAATCGAAATCAAAGATGGCGATCGCATTTTGCGAACCATTGGCAACAAACAGCGTCTTGCCTGTTTGATCAAATGCTAATGCATTGGGTGAAGCACCAAATAGATCGGAAGGCTTTGTTTTGGTCCAAATCTTTCTGATGTCCCGTTCTTTGTCGACATCGAGAACGCTTAATGTGTCGCTGGCGGCGTTCGCACAAACGACGAACTTTGAATCCGGTGAAACGGCCAAAGCACTCGCGTGTAAGCCAGTGCGAATTTCTCTGGAAACGATTCCGTCGCCAAGGTGAACTATCGAAACAGTTCCCTCGCTGGCGATATTTCGCACCGGATCGACGCGAACTTCTGTGCCTCGTCCTGCAGGTCCGGTGAGATCGCCGATGCCAGGACGTCGGCCACCCCAATTGCTCACAAAGGCCTTACCTCCGACGATCGCGACATCGTAAGGAGCGACGCCAACGTCAAATGTTCGCAGCACTTCGCCGGATACGACATCCAATTCCAGGAGTCGATTCGACAAATTTCCGCATACATAAAGCCGTTTTCCGTCCGCAGAAACCGCGAGGCCGCTGGGAATCTCCGCTTTTCGACGAGGAGCATTTGCAGGAGGCAACGATATCGTATGTGAAGGCAGCACTAAACCGTCAAGTTGAACGCGGAAGACTTTTATCGAGCCGCTCACGCAACTGAGATAGATTCGCGTTCCGTCGTGCGAGAAAATTAGACCGGTGTAACTGACAAGTCCAACTTTGTCGGGCTTGAGAATGTTCTCCGACGGTTCTTCGGTCGGTGGTGTTGATTGATCCTCGGCCGGAAACGCAACCCGTTGCCAGATTTCGGCTTTGTCTGGATCAAGAACAACCAGTTCGCTCGTCTTGCCGGAAACGACGAGCAGTTTTCCATTGGGCGATAGCGCCAATGCTTGCGGCCGCATTCCAGCGAGTTCGATTTGCCGCCCATAAGGCGTCAACAGTTGATTGACCGGCGTGACGATGTAATCCTCGCGCATTCGACCAACCAGTTCCGAAGTCGACTCATCTATCACTTGCTGACAAATGGCGAGACTTGGCACAAAAAACAATCCAACCAGAATCGAGAACCGCAAGCCAGTCATGGATTCTCCTTTGGCCAGTGAACTGAAACCTAAGTTTGACCGATGCTTTGAACTGAACGGCCGGTGGAAGTTCGAGCGGCTGTCGAATCGGATTGGGCGTCTGCTGGCGTTTTGGTTTTTGGCAGGAAAATTCGCTCGATCATTCCCCAAATGCTGGATGTGATGAAATACAAGCAGAGACCGCTGGGGACTTTGAAAAACATCACGCTCATGAAGATCATCATGAACGTCATCATCCGCTGGGCCATTCGCTGTTGATCGTCCGTCGGCGGCGGCATAAAAAGTTTTGTTTGGATCAAGAACAGCGCGATCGTAATCAGTGGCAACAAGTTCAAATATGGACCGAACCAACCGGTTTCACCAGCCAAAAAGCCAGGCATCCAATCCTTCCAATACATCAATTGATCGGGGGCGGCCAAATCGGAGCACCAATTCAAACCCGGAATTAATGGCTGTCCGCGCAGCGCCACATCGACGGATAAACCTCGATAAAGCCCAATGAAAATCGGAAGTTGCAAAAACACTAACAGGCAGCCGCCGAATTGTTGCTTGATTGGGTTAAAACCGTGTTTTGCGAACAGCTCTTGTTGAGCACGCATTCGCTTTTCCATATCGTCTTTATAACGCTCAGTAAGTTTCTTGATCTCCGGCTGCAATGTCTGCATCATCTTGGCGGATGTCTGCGCGTTCATGGCGACTTTCCGCGAGATCGGCATGAGGATTAGCCGGACGATCACCGTCAACATCACGATTGCAATCCCGTAATTGTTGACAAGTCCATGGAAAAATCGCAGCAGTGACACGAGCGGTTTGGAGAACGCGGCGAACCAACCGTAAGTGACAACTTCGGAAACGCTGTATTGTTTGCTTACGTTATATTTCTCCAGTAACACGGGTTCCTTCGGTCCGGTAAATAGGAGAAATGTTTGTCGATAAGCGTTTGCATCTGGCGCGTCCGTGCTCATCGGAGGTATGGTAAATTCATCAGAAAATAACCGAAACGTGACGTCAGTCGTTCTCTGTAAACTTCGATTGGTTCGAATGGATTGCGGGAAATCTACGACGTGAACAAATGCCGAATAAGGCTTGAACGGCGTTGGCATCGTAGGAGGTGATTGGCCCGGCAACACTCCGCTGGTGTCCGGAATCAGCGCCGACGTAAAATACATCGTGTCGACGCCAATAAAATGAAGCGCATTTTCCGTAGCCGATTGTGTCAAGATGGGCAAATATTCAGACTTGTTTGCCAAAAAGTTCTTGACGATTTCTGCATTGCCCCAAAAGACGAACTTATCGGCTTGACTGCCGCCGACGACATCGCGGGCACCGGCGACATATCCGACTGCAGACGATCGACCGTGAATTTTATTTTGGTACCACCATCCTTCGATGTTCGTTCCGGTCGGGCCGACAATTTCCATGGCCGTCGCGACGGGCTTGTCAGAAAGATTTTGGACTTCGATTTGGAGATTGACGTGATAGTTTTTTTCAAGGTCATCCAATGCCGTTGGCGTCGGAAGCCAATATCGCTTGATGATTTTCAGCGGCCCGCTAATTTCTAACTTGGCCAAGACCGAAGCAGGGATTTCGTGCGAAAATTCCACGACGCGAGTTCCGTCGATGACTCGTTCGTCGGTCTTCCAATTGACGTGGGTTAGTTGCTCGTCCAATTCAGGCCAATCCCCAGCGCTCTTTTTCTTGCGAAGCGTTACCAGGAACGATTTGGGCGACTTGGCGGCGGGATCATTAAATAATTCCGTGCCGGGGCCGATGACTTCAAGCGGCTTTTGAACAAGTTTGACTCGACAACTACCCGCAACGCGGTCATTTTCGGATCCACGTTCATATTGAATCTCCAGTTCGCTGCCAACTTTGGATTTAACATCGTTAATTTTCGACGCAAAGTCGCTTGGAGATACGATGGGCTCACCGTTGACTCCGGTGATGATGTCGCCGACCTGCAATCCGGCCAAAGCGGCTGGTGTTCCGGGACCGACGAAATGAATTTCGGAACCGCGTGGGTGCGGAGTCAAATCCAAATGGCCGACGTAAGCGCCGCGAGTCTCTTGGTCGTAGTAGCGGAGTCGATCATTCTTTTTGAATCGGGCGTTGAGTTCAACGCGTCGTACCGCAGCTCCTTTGCTGTCGAGCGTAACCAAAAGTTTGTCGGGTTGATCGGGGCCGAAAGCGCCGAGTGAAACCAATCGATTTGGCTCGTTGTCCGGGTACTTTGTTGAAGCTGCCGCATCAGGTAAAGACTCAGCGTCTTGGATGTTTTCTACAAGAGGCTTATCGCCAGCCAGTTTTTCGGCGGCTTGCTTCTCTTGGATATCCGCCGTCAAGACCGCATTGGGAGCCGCTCCCTTTTGAATTGGTTTATTTGGCGGAAACAGGATCGGCTGCAACAGCGTCATCCCAATGAACGCAAAGGTCGCCACCAAGATAAAACGAAGAAATTGACGTTGGTCCACGATCAAATGGGCTTTCCGGAAAAAGTGTCTAGCGCCGCCAATGGTGCCAAGACGAGGGCTTTGCCTCGACGGTAATCGGCCCGGCACTAGGTATTCGCGCCTTATTCTCGAATATTGCGGCGAAATTCGCCAGGGGGATTTGGCGACATCGCGGCCCGGAAACCGGTATTCGGTTAAGACATCTTATTCCTAACACCCGCCTAGCGACCTTCCAGCAGGCGATCACCTAGAAAGTTATCCAGCTCTTCAATGGCAAGAATCTTTTCGCGGGTTTGCTCCCACGGGTACTTCACGCGCCGAAAGGTGACTGCGTCGCCGCGCACGATGACGTAGCAACTTCGCGGGTCGTTGTCGCGCGGCTGTCCGACGCTGCCGACGTTGATCAAAACTTTTTCATCGCCAACTACATATTGACCGTCGAGATCGCGGGGCGAGAAGAATCGACCCGACTGCGTAAAGACGCCCGGCACATGGGTGTGCCCATGAAAGCAAACGCGTTCTATAAACGCAAAAATGCGGGACATTTTGTTGGTGTTGGATATGTCTTCGGGGAACACGTATTCTGCCAGCGGGTTGCGCGGCGATCCATGCACATAGAGCGTTGAACCCTCGCGAACGGTTCGCGGAAGCTTGGCCAAAAAATTCCATCGCTCTCGCGCTGCCGGAGATTTCGAGTCTTCGATCATGCGGCGCGTCCAGAAAATCGCGCGTTCGGCACCGCTACTGAATCCGCCCGGATCGAACAAAGCACCGTTGTCGTGATTGCCCAGCAAACAGACGTCGAACTTCAGACTCAAGTCGACGCACTCGCAAGGGTTCGGGCCGTAACCCACGATATCGCCCAAACAGTAAATCCTTTGAACGCCTTGTTCGGCGATATCGCTAAGGACTGTTTGGAGCGCCTCGAGGTTGCCGTGAATGTCGCTAATGATTGCACAAGCCGATGCGTTCATAAAGGTTTACCTTAGGACTTGGTAACAAATAACTTATAGATTTGTTAACCCCTCACCCTGCCCTCTCCCCTGGGTTCAGGGGCGAGGGAACATTCGTCAAGTCACTAGCGACCGGTTAATAGGCGATCGCCCAACATATCGTCGAGGTCATCGATGCCGAGAATCTTCTTGCGCGTTGTCTGGACGTCGTATTCCACGCGGTGATATTGAACGGTTTTCGCCTCGGTGTCCAGCACGACGTAACACGCGCGCGGGTCGTTGTCGCGCGGTTGGCCAACGCTTCCGACGTTGATCATTAGCTTTTCTGAGCCCAAATTAAACAAGTAATTGTTTTCTTCGGGCGGAATAAATTGACAATCGGCCGTGAACACGCCAGGGATATGCGTGTGGCCTTGGAAGCAATATTGTTGTATTCGCTTCATCAATGCTTCGATGCGGCTCGTCTCGTATATGTGTTCAGGAAACACATATTCATTCGTCGGATCACGCGGCGAGCCGTGGACAAACAAGTACTCCCCTTCGTCGTGCCGCCGCGGCCGCTCGCCAATAAAATCCCAGCGCACGTCCGATCGAGCCGGGTCGTTAGCTTTTTCCAACTGGGCCCGCGTCCAGAAAATCGCTCGAAGCGCAATGGGGTTAAAGCCCTCCGGGTCGAAAATCGCCGCTTGATCGTGATTGCCCAAAATCGTCAAATCGCATTTGTCCATCACGGCGTCCAAACAGAGAACCGGGTCAGGACCGTAACCGATAATGTCGCCCAGGCAGATGAGCTGATCGACTTTCGCAATTTCGATGTGCGCAAGGACAGCCGTCAGCGCCTCGTAATTGGCGTGGATGTCGCTAATGATGGCTCGTTTCACAGTATCATTTCCACTGGCAGGGCAGGTCGCTGACTCTTGGATTGAAATGTTTATGGTGGCGGCGCACACGATGGGTCGCGTTGCCTTACCTTAGGAACTGCTCCACGAGCGTAGCAGTCAAGTTTATTTTTTTTCGGGCCATCGTGCAATTGGAGTCCCGTAGCATTATTGTTTCAGCAACTGATCGGCAGATAAGTTGACCGACAAAATCGGAATAGCCGCCCAATTCTCGCGAAAGCTTTAACAATCGGAGTTTGACCGTTGAAAGTCCTAGCGATTGAAACCTCAACTCGAGCTTGGAGTGTGGCCGTTTTGGACGGTGCGCAAATCCTCGCGCGACCCGAAATCAGCTCAAACTTGCCGATTAGCAAGGCTTTGTTGCCACAAATTCAGGCCGCGATTGTTACGGCAGGACTTACCCCTGATCGCCTCGATCTGATTGCGGTGTCTCACGGTCCCGGAGCATTCACTGGCTTGCGAGTCGGAATCACAGCCGCCAAGACGCTCGCGTATGCGGTTGGATGTCCGCTCGTCGCGTGCAGTTCCCTCGAAGTCCTTGCTGCGGCAGTCGCCGTCGCCAACGATTGGCAGGCCGATCAAGAAATTTGTGCGATCATCGACGCACAGCGCGGCGAGTTTTATTTCGGACGATTCCGTTTTCGAAGCCCTTGGGCAGCGGAACTCGTTTCGCCGGTGACGATCAAGACGCCCCAAGCACTCGCGGCAGAATCCTGGAACAATACGCTTCTCACGGGCTCTGCACTTCTGCGTTGGACCCCGACGACCGACACACCATTAGCGGCTCGAATGCTTTGGCAACCCGATGCGAGCGTCCTTGGCCAATTAGCGCAGCATTATTTCGAGCGTGGTGTCTCGCACGACCCATTCGCCCTTGTTCCGGAATACGTCCGGCCTAGTTACGCAGAAGAAAAAAAGCCGCCCTTCCCCGTTTAACCGCCCGGCTTCCGGGAGCTGCGCCCCGCGACACGGCGAACTCTAACGATAGCGTGGCAGCGGCCCGAAGCGGGCCGGTTAAGCGAAGACCGCCGCATGATTTCACGGCGCTGGCGCGAACTGCCCGCCACCCAAAGTGGCTCGGTTCTCCCTCGGCGGATTTCTGATCTCGCTGGGTTGAACATTAATCCCGTCGAAATGAGAATTAGATTGTGCGTCTACGTCCTTAAACAGCCGACGTATTTCGCGGTGAATTCTGTAGTTGTTGACGATGGCCAGCAAGCTTTGGCTATTGCGAAAAATGGGGACAAGCGACGGGCTGTCCATATCCCACGACTCGGGTAAGACTGTGTTTTGTATTAGACGATTAATCGCGAAGTTCCATTCCATGGCCAGTACCGAGTCGAGTCAACCCGCTCGCAAACTTTCAAGATGGTGGCTTCGTAGGTGACTCGGAGCTGGATCGAGTTGAAAGTTAAGCTGAACTTGGTTTTCGCCCCGTTTGAGACATCTGTGAAGTAAGTATCATGCGTTCTGGTTCCCAGGCTCCTGCCTGGAAACCGGTTGTCCGGCGTAGCGGAGCAGGCTCCGCCTGCTGAATTCGAGGCAGAGCCTCGGTTGCATTGCGTTCCTAGGCGAGAACCTGGGAACGAAACAGACCAGTCAGTATGAATTTTCGAGTTGCATTTGGCGCGGCCGTAATTTTAATGGAATGTAGTATTCAAAATCTCGGCGCCGACTTTCGCCGAATCTTTAAGCTCATTCCTTATCTTGAAGTTGCAGCATGCACAAATTTCCTCGTTTCCCGTTTCGACGAGCCACCAGCGCGCGCCCATCCGACGAAAAGTCGCTTTGGAGCGAGGCGCTGGAGCGACGCGAATTGCTAACGTTGCCGGCTGGCTTTTCGATTGAGCCGTTTGTCGCTGGCTTGATTGAACCAATCGCATTCGTCCACGCGCCGGACGGCAGAATCTTTGTAGCCGAAAAAGCCGGCCGCGTTCAAGTCATCACCAACGGCCACGTCGCTAATACTTTTATTGACTTGCGCAGCGAAATCAATTCCAAGCAAGATCGCGGTTTGATCGGCCTGGCACTCGACCCGAACTTTGCGACAAACGGCAGAGTCTATTTGAATTTTACGGTCGAACTGTTGCCGGGCACGCCTGATTCAAGTGCCCCTGCAGGTGGTGCTGTGATTCGTGTCACGGCATCCGCTACTAATCCCAACGTCGCGGATCTGTCGACACGCTTCACGCTGCTCACCGGTCACAATAACCAGTCGATTACGCATAGCGTCGGCGATCTTGATTTCGATGCCGTCGGAAATCTAATCGTCAGTTGGGGGGACGGCGGATTCTCGGACCCGTTGAGGTTTGCCGCGCAAAATCCAGACTCTCTACAAGGCAAAGTCTTCCGCCTGAATCCCGTTACAGGTGCAGGGGTTGCGGGTAATCCGTATTT
>JANNYC010000204.1:0-3218 GCA_031409895.1 Planctomycetota bacterium | reverse complement strand
CTACCGCGTGGGTAAAGTCCCTCGTCATCTATTGCAGATCGGCGACGGCCAGGAGGATAGGTTTGGTCGCCTCGGCCGCGACTACGGAAAAGTTGTTTTTGACAAGGAATTTCTCAAAGCTGACGCTACGCTCGAATGGGTTACGCCGGGGCATCCGTTGTTTGAGGCCGTGAGGTTCGACGTACTCTCCCGCGCCGAAGACTCCCTCAGGCGCGGAGCTGTATTTTACGACCTGCATCGCCGTGAGCCAGCACTAATCGACATCTTCGCCGGCTCCATCAAGGACGGCCGCAATCACGCCTTGCATCGTCGGCTTTTTGTTGTCGAAACGTCTCTTGCCGGACACATGCAAATTCACGAACCAACGATCCTTCACGACATCAACCCAACTCCTCCGAGTACAGTTGTTCCCGATGATCCGATTCCCACCCGTAGCGAAGTGGAGATGTTTCTTTACCAAAAGGCACTTGAGCCGTGGTGCAGGCGCGAATCCGTCGCACGCGAGAAAGAAGTGGCTCGCATTGCCAAGCATGTCGACATTAGTCTCAATTCGCTCATCGATCGCCAAAACAATCAATTGGCCGAGTATCTGAATCGCCAAGTCGAAGGCCAGACCGTTACAGGCCTTGATGGAATCATCTCACAGGCAGAGCATCATCTCGACGAGTTGAACAACCGATTAGAATCACGACGGAAGGAGATGGAACTCGAACGGCATTGCGCCGTGGCCGACATTACGCATTTGGGCCGCGCCTGGGTCGTACCGCATCCAGAGCGGGCAAGTCCCCAGCTTGCGCCGATGGTTCGTGATGACGAAGTCGAGCAGATCGCAATCCGGTTGGCGATCCAGCACGAGGAGGCTCGCAGCTGGGTTGTTGAAAGCGTCGAGTGCGAAAATCGCGGCTTCGACCTTATCTCCCGTCGCCCGCATCCCGAGGATCCAAAAACTTTTATCGAGGTCCGGTTTATCGAAGTCAAAGGACGTGCTGGAGTAGGCGTCGTGGCCCTGAGTTCGAACGAATATCAGACCGCCGTTAGACTCAAAACCGACTACTGGCTGTACGTCGCTTTCAACTGCGCCAACACGCCGCAGCTACACACAATCCAAAATCCGGCTCGCCTCGGCTGGCAACGCGTGATGGCGGTGGAGCACTATTCGCTCGATGCGAAGCGAGTATTGGATGGGGAGAAGCTTTAATGGATGCCAATCCGCTTCCGCCAAAAAACGACGCGTTGATCGAGCAATTGCTTTTGCGATCTGAGTCGATCAACTTTGATTGTAAACGAATCGGCAATATCGAAAAGCTTTTAGAAACCGTCGTTGCGTTTGCAAATACGGAAGGTGGGATCATTGCGCTGGGACTAGAAGATCCGGACAAAGCCCATGGGCGTGACCGCGTCTACGGCATTCAAAACCACCCGATGAATTGGGATGAACTCCAGCGAAAGCTCAGATCCCGAATCACCGAACCTGACCAGTTGACCAATTCCCATCAAGAACTCGGTTGCACACTTCGCGATGACACTAACGGCTCTATCATCCTGCTCAAGATCGCCAAGAGTAGCCGAGTGCATAGCATAGTCGACGATGGGACCTTCATTCGTCTCACGAAGGGCAACAAACACTTGACCGCAACGGAGATTAACGAACTCTGCCATTCGCGTGGGATTGTTTCTGCCGAGTCACAAACGGAGGAAGTCGACTTCGAACTGCTTGATACCGATCATTGGCGATCTTACGCCTCAAAGCGGAAGCTAACCCGTCCTATTGACCAGGCTATGTTTCACATCGGGCTCGCCAAGAAGAATTCGGACGGACAACTTCGACCGACTCGAGCGGCAGTCCTGCTTTTCGCGGAAGAGCCTTCTGGTGTACTTGGGGGAAAGACTGCCGTTCGAATTTTTCACTATCACGGAATCCAAGTTTCAACCGACCCGAATACGAACCTCGTCCGACCTCCAACTACGATTGGCGGCCCTTTGGCCCGGCAGATTGTTGATGCCCGCCAGGCCGTGATTGCTGAACTCGCTGGCCAAGTTCAATTCGGTCCACATGGTTTCGAAATCGTACAGCGATATCCCCTCCGCGTCATTGCCGAGGCCTTGACCAATGCCATTATCCACAGGGATTATCGGCTTGTCTCCGATATCATTGTTCGCATCTTCTCGGATCGGATCGAGATCGAGTCGCCCGGCTTGCTCATCGGCCCCGTTACCGTCGGCAACATTAGCCGCATTGGTGCGCACAGCCGCAATCCACAGATCGTCCAGCACTTGCGGGAGTTTCCGAATCCGCCCAACCTCGATGCTGGCGAAGGGGTCCGCATGATGTTTGGAACCATGGGAGAATCCGGTCTCTACCCACCCATCTACTTCACACGACCTCGCATGGAACGGGAGGCCGTCGTGACTATCCTTCGGAATCAGAACCAACCCTCTGCCTGGCAGCAAGTAAGCCATTATCTAGACGAACATGGGGCGATTAGAAATGCCGAAGTTCGCGAAATCCTTGGCACAGAAGACCGAATCCGAGCTTCGCGCCAGTTAAGGGAATGGGTCGATTTGGGCCTGCTGGTTGTCGCTAACCCAGAAGCGGCCAAAAAGCTCCGCCGTTACAGTAAGCCAGATGTGGACTTTGACCCCGCTTTATTTGCAGCACTCTTCAGCAATTAAAGGCATACTCGCTCGCAACAGTTTACTACGTTTGTACTTAGGAACTTTGGTAATTGCAGAATCGGCCAATTTGGCAGGCGGTTGCCCAAATCCCCATGACCCAAAAATACCCCAACCGTCTCATCGAATTCGATCTCTCCATGATACGCAAACGAATTAAGCGTGTCCGCGTGAATCCGGGCACGTCACCGGCAGTTATCGACGATGAGCTGATTGACGAAGCCCTCCAGGCGGCCGTGGGCGATGATGTTCGCAAGCACAAGCAAGCCGGACAACCCTTGGTGGTGTGGAAAGACGGCCAAATCGCGTTGGTGTCAGCCACTGAGGTCGAAGCCGAAATGCAGAAGCAGCGACGGCCAATCAAGAAGCGGTCACGACCTCGCAAAACGGCTTGACCGTTCACAGACATCGCCAAAGGCACTCATGACCATCTATCCCAAACGATTAATTGAAGTCGACCTGCCTATTGCTCGGATTTCGGCGCATGCGCGGAGGGAGAAGTCGATTCGGCATGGGCATATTTCGACGTTGCATATTTGGTGGGC
>JANNYC010000203.1:0-8971 GCA_031409895.1 Planctomycetota bacterium | reverse complement strand
ATCTCGGATGATTTCCAGCGGTCGTCGTCGTATTCGACGCTTCGCGATATGAGTGGTCAGCATGGTGCCGCAGGCGGAATTACCGCTGCGGATTTCACGGAGCTGATGCAGCTAATTCAAAACGTCATCGAACCCGAATCTTGGGAAGCCGACGGACCGTCGATGCGGCCGTACGCCGCAGGTGTTTATGTGGACTCCGAAGGAGCGCTTAAACGAGTATTGCGAAGCCCATTAATTGACGCGGAGCAGATTGAACGCCGATTGACTCGCGACTCGGGTAATCGAGATCTCGATAGATCGGTACCGCTGCGCAAGATTTCGCTTACGCAGCTGGAGCGAAACCTCCAGCGGCTCGCGGCACAAGGCAAAAATCCGACGGACGCCATGCGATACTTGGCAGGGCTCTATCGAATCGAATATGTGATGCTCGACCCGGAAACGAATGAAATCATCATTGCGGGGCCGGCTGGCGCAATGACTTCTGCGGTGGAAGGGCAACGTGTCAATCGAGAGACAATGCAACCTGTGCTATTGTTGGACGATTTAGTTCAGTGTTTACGAAATGCTTGGTTTGAAGGTGGTCGTTTAGGTTGCTCGATCGATCCGCGACAAGAGAATCTGGCGACAGCCCAAACATTTTTGAACTCGACGCGTTTGAAGGGCCAAGCCTTTCGCACGTCATTGCAAGAGTCGCTCGGCTGGCAAGACATTCGTGTACACGGTCTGGAACCGAACAGCCACGCGGCCCAAGTTTTGGTGGAAGCTGATTATTTAATGAAGTGCATTGGGTTAGGTGTCGAGCCGTCAATCGCCGAAGTCCCTTCGTATTGGGATCGAATCGATATTGAGCACGGAACTCTGCCCGCGATGGAAGTTGCCCGTTGGTGGTTCACTATGAACTATGACTCGATCTTGTCGAATCCTGCCGCTACTATTTTTCAGCTTCAAGGGGAGGGCGTCAAAGTTTTGAGCGAGAATGAACTCTTGGCGCAAAACGGCGATCGCATTCACACGGGCGAGTCACAAGGCCCAACGAAATCGTTCGCACAGGATTTCACAAAACACTTTGGTACGCTTTGCCAGAAATATCCTTCGTTCGGCCAATTGCGCAGCGTTTTCGATATGGCTTTGACGGCTACGATCATTCGTCATCAAACGAACGCTGGAAAAATCCGCTGGACGCCGCAGTACTATTGCGGCACGCCGGATTCGAACGAACTGCGTTACCAAATCGAGCCAGTCGCAACTCCGAAAACCGTCATGTCGGTCGTCAATCATCGCACTTTTGAAACGCGAGAAAACGGACGGCATCTGCAGCACATGGTCGTCGGCGTCGGCGGCGGTGTCGAGTTCGATGCGAACCGCTTGTTGAAGTCCGAACTGCTCCAAATCGCGAGCGCAGGTCAATTAGAAAAAGCGACCGCCAAAAACGCAGCACTGCCACAAGCCATCGAGCAATGGTGGTGGGATTAGTCCTACGGTTAGCGCCAAATTCGGTCGTCGGTGAACGGGTGGAGGGGCGCATCGAAGTGGCTTGTCGGCAGGGCTTTCAATATGGCCGACGCCAACGCCAAGTCTTGCTGGGTCGTCAGTTTGATGTTCATGGGCGAACCCTGGACGAGATGAACGGGTACGCGCGCCATTTCCATAAGCTGTGCTTCGTCCGTAAACGACGAGTCGCCAAATTTCGCAAAGGCATCCAAAAGCAATTGCCGCTCAAAGACTTGCGGAGTTTGCGCGAGCCAAAGTTGGTTTCGATCCACGGTCGAATCAATCGACTTGCCGTCCGACGATTTCTTCAGCGTACTCGAGACGGGAACCGCCAAGATCGCACAGCGATGCATCACGGCGGCTCGAAAGAGGCGATCGATCCACGCATCCGCTAGGCAAGGTCGTGCGGCATCGTGAACGGCTACGAAATCGCTTTCGTCGCGTACGGCAGCTAGGCCATTGCGCACTGAATCAGCTCGTTGCGTTCCGCCGATGACGACTTCTATTCCCAAAACGGTGACGTTGGCGCCGAATTTCGATGTGAATGATTCGCGCTCGTCAGCCGGGATCACGACGATGACTTGATGAACGTCTGGGCGCTTTTGAAATCGATCGGCGCTATGGAGCCAAACTGCCCTTCCGTCCAAAGTTGCAAAAGGCTTTTTGAAATTTGGGTCATGAAAACGAGTACTCTGACCAGCCGCAACGATCACCACGGAAAACTTGGGAGAAGGGTTGTGAGACATTGAGTTTCCGTGAAGTAAGGGGGCAGTCCCGAAATTTAGCTTTGGTGTGCTAACGCTATCGACTCGCTTCGGTAGCTTGCTTCGCATAAGCGCTCCGCCTCATCGCAATTATTCTTCGGCGAGTTTTATTTTGACGTCGATTTCCTTGCCTTGCCGCAGAATTCGGATGGTAATAACTTCATCGGGACGGTATTTTTCGACTTCGGCCAAGAGTTCCTCCGGAGTCGCAATAGGTTGGCCGTTGATCGACAGAATATGGTCCGCGCGCCGTGGCTGAAATCGCTGCGTTGCCATGGTGCCGCCAGGTACGTTCACGCGTTCGATGCTTACCGCTGCCATCAATCCAGCTTGTTCTGCTGGTCCTCCTTCGATGAGGTGATAAAGTCCAACGCCCGAGTCCTCGATTGGATAAGCCGACGCAATTCCAAGCGAAGCACGAATGATACGGCCATCGCGGATCAAAAGCGGAACGATGCGATTGATATTGTTCGCCGAAATCGCAAACCCAACGCCGGTGTTTCCTCCCGTGGAAGTCGCGATCGCGGTATTCATTCCAATTAGCAATCCTTGAGTATCCAAAAGCGGTCCGCCCGAATTGCCCCGATTCAACGCGGCATCGATTTGGATGATGGAGTGGATCAAGCGAGCGGTTCCCGACTCCGGGCGCAGTGTCCGATTTAGGCTGGAAACAATCCCTTCAGTCATCGTCCGTTCCAAGCCAAATGGATTTCCAATCGCATAAACTCTTTGGCCGACTCGCAGCGACGACGACTCGCCGATCTCTACAGGAACAAGCGACTCGCGCGGAACGTCGACTTGCAGCACAGCCATATCATTGGCTGGATCGCTGCCGACAACTTTTGCCTTGGCATTTTGTCCATCGTAAAACGTGACTTCAATTTCATCGCTATTCGCGATCACGTGAAAATTGGTTACGATGTGACCATCGCCGTCGTACACCCATCCCGATCCGGCGCCATCGGATGGGCCGGATGGTCCGAAAGAAAACATGTCCATCGGCGTGGACCTTGTTCGAATGTTGACTACGCTGCGATTGACTTTTTCATAAACAGCGATGCCCACGGATTCCTCTGCGGTGACCTTGCGTGAGATGTCGACCGAACTTTGTTTGCCGCTGGCCGGTCGTTTGAAATCAACGGGCTGACTTTCTTGGGCAACGAGTGGTGGCTCGGCCGTTTGGGCTTGGGATTGCGCGTACCAATTCGTCAGCCCGATGGCCAAGATCGACCCAAGAATCGCCGATACGATACACATCCAAAAAGTCGTTTTCACAATTCGTCCTATGCGGCTGAACTTCGTTCTGACCCTTTTTCTGCCGGGGCTTCATTTTTATACGGGAACGGTCGAAGCAACAGGGCTTTTTGCTGATTAGCTTGGCCAATAATCAAAAAGTGCCGTTGGTTAGGGCTATGCGTTGATTTTGAACATTTGCTCATAACTGAATCATGGCGGATTACGCTTCAGAATGGGCTTGAGCAATCAGCGGGGGATAAAGCACAATATAGGGTCGACGCTTGGGATTTCTTCGGTATTGCACGATTTATGGGAAAAATCCGACTTATAGCGTGAATTTTGCTTGGGAAAGGTCGGTTTGGCGTTGGTTCGCTACGGGAATGCGGTACCAAACGGCGAACATAAATGAAGAAAGGCCGGTTCGTGGCACGGTTTATGCGAGTCCATGCCCTTTGCTGCGTTTTTGGACTGGTCTATTTGGGTAATCTTGGTTTTTTTGGTGGTAAAAACCAGTTAGTCAAAATAAAATGAAATTGTTGGTAACCTCAAATTCCTAATGGCTCGGGCAGATTAATACGCGATCAACCGCGTTTTTACGGGGCATCCTGAGTTAGCTTTTTTCGTTCGGAGTGATTGAAATGTCGCGATTTCTCTTTGTGATTGCGTTAATGCTCGCTAGTGGTCTAGCGATTTCGAAACAAAGCTTTGCCGATGACGGTGATGCGACTCGGCTGACGACTTATCGGAGCGATAACTCCACGTTCTTTGCACTGAGCATCGAATTGAATCAACCTCCGCAACAAAAGCGTCCGAATGACGTCGCGATTTTCGTCGACACATCGGCTAGCCAGGTCGGCTTGTTCCAAGAAGACTCGATCAAAGCATTGCGATTGTTGGTCGAGCAACTTGGCGAAGGCGATCAAATTCGAATCTACGCGGTGGACTTGGACGTTGTCCCGCTAACGGACGATTTTGTTTTGCCCCGCGATCCACAAGTCACGGACGCGATTAATGCGTTGGCGGCGCGTGCACCTCTTGGCTCCACGGACATGCAGAAGCTTGCATTGAGCCTCCCGTCGGTTTTTGAGAACCGCGCCGGATCAAATTGCTCAGCGATTTATATTGGTGACGGCGTTAGTCGAGGTGGCGCGATATCGCCTACAGAATTGGCGGATGTCGTTTGGGCTTTGGTACGCGATCAAATTTCCGTTTCTTCGTTCGCGATAGGTCCTGAACGCGACGTCGAATGGTTGGCTGTCGTGGCAAATCAAACGGGCGGAAATATTGTTGTGGACACCGACGAGGCCGGCTCAGTAAATCAAGCTGCGGCCATACTTGCAAAATCAATTCACCAGTCGGTGCTTTGGCCGCTCCAATCAAAACTCTCCGACTCGGTTTCCGAGTTCTTGCCGGGACGTTTTCCACCAATCCGTTCTGATCGCGACACTGTGTTAATTGGAACGCTGAAGTCCGACGACAACGTCGACATTGAAATACAAGGCGAATTGGAGGGTCAAACCGTAACGGCACGCTGGTCGGCCAAGCCCGAGAAATCGGACGATAATTTCTCGTTTCTTCCCAAGCTAATTGAAAGCGCACGAGCCAATCATGGCTTGACGTTGCCCACGGTCGGTTCCAATGGATTGCGAGAAGTCGCACGAATGATGTCCGAATCCTCGCAGCAATTGACGACCCTCTCGGCACAAGCTATAGCCTCTGGCAATTTCACAGGTGCCAAAACGCTGGTGAATGCAGCGTTAGAGAACGATCCAACCAACATCGGTGCAAACGCATTGAATGTCGCAAACATCACGGGACCTCGACAACGTCAACAACGTTCGAACGAGGCGTTAGAACCTGCTCCCCAAGAAGCGCCTACCGCGAATGACGCGGTTCAAGAATCAGAAGTTGTTGCTCCTGACCAAGCCGTCCCAAGTGTGCCAGCCGAATCTGTACTTTCGGAGCCCGCTGCCCAAGATGACACCATTCGGATCAATGGATCCGATGCCGGACAACCAACCCAAGAAAATACGATGGAGCAACAGGAAGGGCAAATCGACAACGCATTTTTGCAAATAGAGCGCGAGCGAATTCAAGCTGCGATTGAGCACATTGGAGCCGAAGTTCGCAGTACGTTGGAAAAAGCTCGACAAGAAGTGAGCACGGGCCCCGATCGTGCAGTCTCGCGAATCAAAGACATGATGGACATCGTGGACCGCGACCCAATTCTCGATGCTACAACGCGATCGGAATTGCAAAACCAGCTTCAATCGGCATTGCTCACCGCGCAACGCCAGAAATTTTCGGTTGAGGAAAATTTAGCTTCGCAGCGCCAAAACGCTGCTAACCGCGCAGAAAATGAGCGATTGTTTCAGGAAATGAGTCGCTTGGAGGATCAAGCTGCGGCGATGGTCAATCGATTCAATTCGCTTTTGGCGGAAAAAAATTATTTGTCGGCGATTGCGTTATCGGAACAAGGGCTTCAAATGCGCCCCTATTCGCCCGAAGCCAATGCGATCGAAGCGCAATCGCGAACCCGAGCTTATTTTGATCAAATTTGGGAGTTGCGTCGCCAACGACAAATTGGTGTCGTCGAGACTCTGTTCGAAGTTGAACTTGCCCACATTCCTTTCGCCGGAAATCCACCCTTGAGATTTCCAGACGCAGAAGAATGGGCGCGTAAAGTCGCCATGCGTAAAAAATACGCTTCAGTTCGGCTTGCAGGAAATCCTCGCGACGAAACGATTTTGGAAAGGCTGGAAGAGACGGTCGATTTTGAATACGAAGAAGTTCCTTTCAGCGATGTCATTGACGATCTGCGAGACAATCAAGGCATCAATATTCTCCTTGACGAATCTAGTGATCTCAAAGCCGAAACGCCCGTCACGTTCAACGTCAAAGGAATTAGGCTAAAGGCGGCGTTGCGCCTGATGCTCAAGCAACACGCGTCGACTTACGTCGTGAAGGATGAAGTCCTGCAAATCCTTTCCGAAGATGAAGCTGCCAATGAAATGGTGACTTATGTCTACAACATCGGCGACCTTATTGCTCCACGCACGCCAATTTTTGGCATGGGCGGCCAACAAGGTGGCCAGCAAAGTGGCGGTGGCCAAGGCGGTTTCGGAGGCGGCCAAGGGGGTGGTGGGGGTGGCGGTCAATTTGCGATCGACGATCAGCTTGATGTCGGTGCTAAAGCCGATGATAAAATCTCAGACGGGGCTTCCAAAGCGGATCGTAAACCCGTTCGCTTGACCGTTGAAGTTTCGGCAAGCCAGCCGTCGAGAGCCGCATGGACCCAATTCTTTCAATCGCATCACTCCGATCCTCAAGACGTGCGACACACCGTGCGCGAATTGATGAAAGAAAGCGACTCGAGCCAAGTGGTCGACGTGATCTACGGCTGCATGGCAAACCAACAAGCTCAGAGCTGGATGTACGAGGCTTTGCTTTTGGCGTTGCAAATTAACAAATCACCTCGATCCGAAATCGAACGCGCGGTAATGTCCGCCGTGGATTTCAGCGCCGATCCGGACGATGCTTTGTTCGCAGCAAAGTTCATGTCCGAAAATGGCATGGAAAATCGCGCGATTGACTTGGCCAAGAGAATCTCCGAACAGAATCCATTGCGGCCGGAACCTTATGTAATGGCCCTGCAGTCAGGGAAAAAAACCGATGATATGTCAGCCATTCGCTGGGCTGTCCTGGGTGTCCTGAGTCAAGCTTGGCCTGAACACCGCGAGATCGTCGATGATGCGTTGAAGGCTGCGGATGCAATCGCAATTGACTTGCAGCGAGCTAATCGAGCCAAGGAATTTGAAGAGTATAATCGTGAGCTCAATGAAGCTCTTTATCGCGATTGCGTCATCGAAGTCGCGTGGACGGGTGACGCCGATATCGATCTGTTCGTTGAAGAACCAGGCGGTACCGTTTGCTCGCGACAAATCCCGCGCACCACTGGGGGCGGCGTCATGATGGGCGACCGCTACTCCCGACCAAACGAATCTGATCAAGTCGTCGAACACTACGTACTTCCTAAAGGATTTGCGGGTACGTACCGCTTGATCCTGCAGCGGGTCTGGGGCGACATTCCTTCTGGCAAAGCAACCGTCACGATCTATCGAAATTTCCGGTCGCCCGAACAGACCGGACAGACGAAGCAAATCGCGCTGAAGAATGATGGTGCCGTTGTTGTTTTTGAGTTGATCAAGGGACGCCGAAATGAATCCCTAGCTTCCGAAAAGCTGAGCAATTTAGTTCGTCAACAAGAACTGGTGACTCAAGGAATGCGGAACGAACAACTTGCCGCAAGCCAGTCGTCCAAGGCACTTGCGGATTACTTAACGTCTAAACCCGATGCTCCAAAGGACATGGACAACATGGTGCTGAAAAATGGTGGCATTCGCCGAAACGGCGAGCTTGGCTACCAGCCCGTTATTACGACTTTGCAAGAAGGTACCGGTACACAGGCGAGAGCTGTTACAGCCGATCGTTTGCACGTGATCGTGAGTCCAGCACCGAATTTCTCCTTCATCGGTGATGTCAATACATTTACGTTCGCCGGCGGTGCTACCGGAAGCGGTGCTGCAGGCGGCGGTGCTGCAGGCGGCGGTGCGGCTGGAGGCGGTGCGGCTGGAGGCGGTGGAGTTCCAATCCAAGGTGCCGGCGGCGGCCTGTTTTAAGTTCCGCTAAATCGAATCAACCGAGTTCAATAAGGCCGACACTTGTCGGCCTTATTCATTTCAGAATTGTCGTCATTTGGAACGAGCGACTCGCCCGCCGTTGGACTCTACGTGCTGATGGCGAAGTGTTACAATCCACGCAGGAAACTCTGGTTGACGCGACGTAACCCGCGTTAAGGCTGACTTCACAGGCACTCCCGACAATCGTATTCCCATGGCTGTCCGAAATCTCCTTATCATCATTTTGACGATCGCTGTCGCTTCGGCTTGTCACTCTATTACTTCCAAGCAACGGTTTTCGAATTTGTTCGCTGAAGCCGTTACGAAAGTCGACGAATTCGCGCTCAAACCGGTTTCCGAGCGGGAACTGTTCGAATCCGCCATGCAGGGAATGTTGGAGTCGCTAGATGCCAATTCCGGCTATATCTCCGGAAAAAAATACGAGGACGAGCAACAACGGCGGCAACAAGAATTCGGTGGCGTGGGCATGTATGTCGAGGTCAATCCCGCGACCAAGGAACTAACCGTCACGTGCCCAATGCCCAATTCGCCGGCATTAAAAAGCGGCCTCCGTCCCGGCGACGTCATAGTCAAAATTGACCATTTCCTCGTTCAATTGCTTGACCCCGACGATTCCGATGAACGCGAACGCCGCGACGCCCTTCAGGCTATGCGGCGCGATGCCATCGAGCGAATGCGCGGTCCGGTCGGTCAGCCGCTAACGCTCACCATCCGACACCCGCCCGCTGAAACGACGATGGAAATCCTGCTGACGCGAGAGATGATTCCAACCCAAACCGT
>JANNYC010000202.1:0-1216 GCA_031409895.1 Planctomycetota bacterium | reverse complement strand
AGTGTAAAGCCACGCCGAAGGTACGGCATACCGATTTTGGAACGAGCAATATTCATTAATTCACCTTGATCGACCAAATGCTACTGCAAGTGCTTTTCGAGCACGCCACCGGTAAAGTTCGTAATGTTGTCGCGATGAAATTTATACTGCGGGGGACTCAGCCAATCCAATTGATCGACAGGAGCGGTCCCTCGAGCGCCGAAATCGACATCAACTCCCGCGGCAACAATCTGAAACGTCGTCGAATTGAACCATTCGTGATTTGCGGCGATGTACGGGGGCGGGGCATACACGGTCGTCTGGTGGTCCAAGTCTAGATAGGGATAGGTTGCCGTCCCACCGATGGTGATCGACGCGATCGCGTAGCGTTGGGCATCGAAATATAGGTAAGGCTGTTCGCCGACTTTGCGTTGCAAGTATCGTTTCAAGGTCACGCTATTTCCATCAACCAATTGTGCGGAGCTAAACTCAAAAAAGATATGCTTTTTTGGATCATCGCCCACCGCGAAACCGTTCGATGGAACGTCGTCGTATCCGACGTCGGTCGACAAATTGTAAACTCCATTGGGGCCGGGATCGCGCAGCGGTCCCTCTGCACTCCGGTTCAATCCGGAAAGCCAAAAAACCAAAATTGAATCGTTGTCCAAAAATGTTCCGACGGCAGGCCACCAATTGCCGATCGTCGTATCATCCTCGGTATGATTTGGAGCAATCCTTCGCAAATACTGTTTGAACGTGGCGAGATCTTCGGGGTCCGTCGCAAGGTTTAAGGTTCCGTCGTTATCGAAATCAAGCTCGCACGGCGGATAAAAGCCGAACTTTGTCTTAAACTGTTCCACGGCACCGTCGAGTTCGTTGATCTCGGTGGTAATTGCGAAATTCAGGCTGGAACGTCGGACTGGGCCGAATGCCGCGAGTAGCAGTCCCATGAGGATGGCGATTACCGTGATGACGACGAGCAGTTCCACGAGGGTGAAACCCGTGTTTGACGGATTCTTGCGATACATAAATGTCTCCTGAATATGGAAGGGAAGCGAGCAGCGTTTGGGCGGATTATTCGCCGCCGCCACCACCACCACCACCTGACAAACTTGAAATCATGCTGACCAACGGCAAAAACAATGCTGCGACGATAAACAAAATGATGAGGCCCAAGAAAATGATCATCAGTGGCTCGATTAGTTTCATCATGCCGTCGGTTAGGTTTTGCACTTCT
>JANNYC010000201.1:0-25234 GCA_031409895.1 Planctomycetota bacterium | reverse complement strand
CTGCTTAGGTTTTTCGCCAAATTGGGGGTGTGTTTAATGGCTGCTGGTGTTAAACATAGTTGCAACTTCGCTATCCTCATTTGTACCACCGTCATTAAACTCATTTCAAATTGCTTCGTCTCCAAATTTTTAAAGGCGTGTCATGCGATCCTGGACCAACAAACTCTCTTCGATCAAATCCAAATTTCTTACCTCCGATTCGGCACGCCGAACGCGATCGACTGAACATCGCGCAACATTGCAGATGGAGATGCTGGAGATCCGCGAACTTTTGAATGCTCAAGTCATGACGGACTTGTTCGATTACGCGCCAGGCCAAACTGCCATCATCACGGCGTTCAACAACTCGGACCCTGGAACGGACTTCAACGTCGGCGAGTCAGTCACGTTCCAAGTAACTCGCTCCGACGGAGTTCCGGAATATTCCAACGGAAATTTGCCCTGGACCGTTACCGACGGCGGGGCGGGCGACGCAGACGGAGCAGCCAACGGCAGCATCAGCACTTTGTGGTTCGTCGAAGAACAATACTTGGGCGCGTCACTCCAACTCACGGCCGCTGGACAAGATTCAGGTGCCGTGGCAACGACGGAGTTTACTGATTCAGCGCAATTCACATCGTCGATCACACCCACCACGGTGAGTTACGGATCGAGCCTGGCATTCACGCTGATCGTCACCAACCAAAATTCAGGGGCTACGACGGTAAGGATCGGGTCATTCACGGTGGCCAAGCCCGCGGGATTTACTGTGTCGGGCACTCCTACTATCGTGGCGTATGACAGCCCCGGGACGAGTAGTCCGCAGACTTGGATCTACGACGCTGTTGGCTCGACACCGACGACATGGGCATTCATGGCCAGTGCGAGTTTCCAGACAATCGACAACCTTGGCCGCGCGGAAATCTCGTTTCCGACTAGCATGCTGACAGCAACGGGGTTTGGAAGCCAGGCCTTCACGGTGTCCGCGTTTAACGGTCTGGCCTATGACGGGGTGGCCTTTGCAATTTCCGGGTCGCAAGCGGCCGTCGACATTATTGCCGCGACAATCACGCCCGCTTTTACCGCGTCGAATAAGACATATAACTCGCTCAACCTCGCTTCCGTAGTGTTTACTGGCTTTAGCCCCAGTGTCGGCGCTAATATCGTGACCGTCGCATATGCGTCGGCGACATTCTCCGATGCGAACGCGGGCTTGGGCAAAACGGTCACCATCGCCGGACTGAGCCTCGGCGGAGCTGATGCTTTTAAGTACACGCTGGCTTCTAGTTCTGTAACGACGACGGCAGATATTTTCCCCAAGGGAATTACTGGTGATTTCACGGCGTTCAACAAGACCTATAACGGCAACAATTTGGCGACGGTGCTATCGCGGTCTCTCATTGGTCTTGAGAGTGTTGACATTGGCAACGTGATCATGATTGGCGGGACGGCGACGTTTTCCGACTCGAACGCTGGCGTTGGAAAGATCGTGACGCTCACCGGCGCAACACTTTCCGGGACAGGGTCAAGCAACTATTCGTTGACGTCTGTCGACACGGCGATCTCGACAATCTTCTCGGCCAACGCCACAGTCATCATCAACGGTTACAGCGTCCAGTACGATGGCAACTCGCACGGCCTGAGCGGCACTGCCTCGGGTGCGTCGATCGACGGGAGTCTGAGCGGCTTTATTACCTATGGTGCGGGCGTCACGAATGTTCCCGGCGGCTCGATCGGCTGGACTTTCAACGCAGGCCCCAACTACAACCTCGCCAGCGGCAGCGCGACAATCACGATCACTCCGGCTACGGCTTTGATCAATGTCGACGGTTACTCGGCTGTGTATGACACCGGGTTGCACGGTGCGACGGGAACGGCCAGTGGCGTGGGCGGCGCGGACTTGAGCGGCTTTCTCAACTTTGGAGCGAGCTTTACCAACGCGCCGGGCGGAACAGCTCATTGGACTTTTGATGCTGGTAGTAATTATTCCATCGCGGAAGGAGATGTGGCGATCGACATTGCGAAGGCGACTTTGAGCTTTACGGCAGATAACTTCGACAAGGAGTTTGGAGAATTAAATCCGACGTTTACGGTTTTTATTGCGGGCATTGTTGACGGCGAGGATTTGGAAACAAGCGGCGTTACGGGGAGCGTGAGCCTTACGACTAGTGCGACTCAATTCAGCCCAAGTGGCACGTACACGATTACGGCAAGCTTGGGATCTTTGGCAGCGATGAACTACACGTTTACGTTTTTCAATGGAACGCTTACTGTGTTGCCTGGGTCGACGGGCTTTGTAACGATTGACGGAGATGGAAACCTAGTTGTTACGGGTACCAACGGCGACGACTCTGGTTCAGGCGGCATCGTGATCAACTCGAGCAGCACCGGTGCCGTGTCGGTGTTCATCAACGGGAGTTCGGCTGGCTCGTTCTACGTGAACCCAGCAACCCAGCGAGTAATTGTTTATTCGCTGGATGGCGATGATAGCATAGCGATGAACGGTCCGATTATTCTCGAAGCCCACGGAGGCGAAGGCAATGACGACATTTCGGGCGGCTCGGGCAACGACGTTTTGTCGGGCGATAATGGCAACGACACGGTCTCCGGAGCCAACGGCAACGATGTGATCGTTGGAGGCGATGGAGCGGATCGGCTGATGGGATCGACCGGCAACGATATCTTGATCGCGGGCGATTTCGTCGGAGCGACGTATGCTGATTTCCGAGCCTTGATGGACGCGTGGATCGCGGAAGTAGGAAATGGCGATTCGACCAATCTGGACACCGCTGACGCGATTGCGGACTCGGTCGACGTTACCTCCAGCAACGATAACGATGTCGACAAGTTGACCGGCTCGTCCGGTGCCGACTTGTTTATCGTCAGCCTCAGCGACAAAATCACGGACGCCAGGCTGAAGGCCTTGATTGATGGGGTGACGAATTCAGATGGAGATGTCGTCGAGATCATCGCATAGCATTAACGCTCAATCCGCGATGGATTGATCGTGAAACAAAAATTGCCATAACTCCCGGCCGAACTGAAAGCCGGGAGTTTTTTTGTTGGTCGGCCAGCCGTTTGAAGCTGGAATTCCATAATTCGACTATGCGGCGAGTCCCAGTCTGGCCAAGCGCGCAACATATAATCGCTGGCAAACAAATTGTTTCCCAGCGATTTGCGAGTGGACGGTATTGGACTCGAACCAACGACCTCCACGATGTCAACGTGGCGTTCTAACCAACTGAACTAACCGTCCAAGGTTCTATGATCGACTCGATTATAGCCCCGTAGGTTCGGGTTGGCTATCGGAAGTTTTTGGCGGAAAACACGGCGAAATAGACTTGGATTCCCGGCACGGCGGGAATGTCGCGGAATGAGAAGCCGAACAAAGCGTCGGAAATTCGCGCTGTGCAAAATCATCGAGAAGCCGAGGTTTGGAAAACGGGCTTGGAGTCCTATACTGTGCCCATCGAAACGAATGTTGGCAAGGATTCTGGCTCCAAGGCTCCAGCCTGGGAACCGGCTGCATTCCTGGCTCTGCCAGCCAAATTCGAGGCGGAGCCTCGCTATCATTGCGTTCCCAGGCAGGAACTTGGGAACGAGACGAAATGCGCCCCTCACCCTGACCCTCTCCCCGAAGCGGGCGAGGGAACAAGTCTTTTGGGAATCAATAAATATGAGTGAACTAAAAACTGGAGCGGTGGTGGTGCGACTGCCGGATGGGAGCACGAGGCAATACGAGCTGGGAGTAACGCCGCGGGCGGTTGCCAAGAGTATTGGGTCGCGTTTGGCCAAAGATGCCGTGTGGGCAGAGATCAATCAGCGGCCGGTTGGCTTAGATCATCCGATTGGCGAGGATGGAACGGTCGACATCAAGATTTTCACGCGCACGGATCCGAATGCTCTGGCGACGATGCGGCATTCGTGCGCGCATATCATGGCGCGTGCGGTGATGAGGTTAAAGCCGGGTGTGAAGTTGGCTTTTGGGCCGACAATCGAAGGGGGCTTTTATTATGACATGGAATCGCCCAACCCGCTGAGCGAACAGGACTTTGCGGCGATCGAATCGGAAATGCAACGATTGATCAAGCTGGACGAACCGTTCGAACGGATCGAGCGTGCTCGCGGCGAAGCGATCGAAGTCTGCCGCGACTTGAACCAATCGCTCAAAGTCGAGCATATCGAACAGGGCTTAGCGGAACACAAAACGGTTTCGTTTTATCAGCAAGGGGAATTGCTCGATCTTTGCCGAGGCCCGCACGTTCCGTCAGCCGGCGTGATCGGGGCTTTTAAATTGCTGTCGATCGCAGGGGCATATTGGAAAGGTGACCAGAGCCGGCAACAGCTTCAACGATTGTACGCGACGGCGTTCTTCGACCAAGCCGATTTGGATGCGCACATGGCGCGGATCGAAGAAGCCAAACGCCGCGATCATCGGGTGCTGGGCAAACGGCTTGGGCTGTTTCACATCGACGAGATGGTCGGACAAGGCTTAATTTTATGGACGCCCAAAGGTTCCTTTATTCGCCAGCAATTGCAGGATTTTATTTCGCATCATCTGAAGCGACAGGGTTATGACCAAGTCTTCACGCCGCATGTCGGCAAGTTGGAATTGTACAAGACATCAGGGCATTTTCCCTATTATCAGGACAGCCAATACCCGGCGATGATTGACCACGATCAGCTAAAAAAATTGGCCACCGAAGGTTGCTCGTGCGGCCAGTTGGCGAATTTGATGCGCGAAGGGGCGATCGAAGGTTACTTGCTCAAGCCGATGAATTGCCCCCATCACATCAAGATTTACTCTTCGCAGCAGCGGAGCTACCGCGAGTTGCCGATTCGTCTTTCCGAATTTGGCACTGTGTATCGCTGGGAACAATCCGGCGAGATCGGCGGCTTGACGCGAGTGCGTGGATTTACTCAAGACGATGCGCACTTGTTCGTGACCCAAGATCAGTTGGCCGCAGAATTAAACGGCTGCATCGATTTGGTGAAGATCGTTTTCGGCGTGATGGGAATGGACGACTATCGGGTGCGGGTCGGGACGCGCGATCCGGCGTCGGACAAATACATTGGCTCGCCTGACAACTGGGCCAAAGCCGAGGCGGCTTGTCGCGCGGCGGCTGAGTCGTTGGGAAAACCGTTCGAGGTCGAGCCGGGCGAAGCAGCTTTTTACGGTCCAAAGATCGACTTCATCGTGCGTGATTGCATCGGTCGGCAGTGGCAACTGGGGACAGTGCAAGTCGATTACAACTTGCCGGAACGATTTCAACTTGAGTACATCGGAGCGGACAACAAACCGCATCGGCCGATCATGATCCACCGCGCGCCGTTTGGCTCGATGGAGCGTTTCATCGGCGTGCTGATCGAACATTTCGGCGGTGCATTCCCGTTGTGGCTTTGCTCGGAACAGGCCCGCGTGCTCACGGTTAGCGAAAAATCGGAGGAGTATGGCCAGAAAGTCGCCGAACAATTGCGTGCGGCTGGGTTGCGAGTCACGGGCGATTTCCGTTCGGAGAAACTTGGGGCCAAAGTCCGCGAGGGACAAATCGAAATGGTCCCGTACATGCTGGTGGTCGGCCCGCGAGACGCGGAAAGCGGTACCGTATCGTTGCGTGATCGGGTCGAAGGCGATTTAGGGGCGATTCCCCTGGCGGATGCGATTGCACGATTAACCGACGAAGTCCGCGAGCGGCGTGTTCGGCAGAAGGCCCAGACCAGCGTGGACTTGTCGTCGGTTGGCGCGAAAAACGAGTACTAGCAAAAAAAGACATTGACAAAAGGTAGACCGCCAAGTCATTCTTGGTTTGAAATGCTATGATGTTGAAGTGCCAGGGCGTCCCGGTGCCAACAAATTCACGACTTTTTTGGAAGAGGTTTAGGTTATCGTCGAACGCATTCAAAATCGCATCAACGAACAAATTCGTATTACGCCCGTCCGAGTTATCGATCAGGACGGGAATCAACTTGGAGTGATCGCCACCAAAGATGCAATTGACGCAGCTCGACGCGTTGGCATGGACTTGGTCGAGGTTGCACCTGACTCGAAACCGCCCGTCTGTCGGATCATGGACTTTGGCAAGTTCAAATACGACAAGAACAAACGTCAACACAAAACCAAAGCCCACCAGATGAAGTTGAAGGAGATTCGCTTGCGACCGCGCACCGGTCAGCACGATATCGAATTCAAAGTCAAACAGGCGATTGGGTTTTTGGAGCACAAAGACAAAGTCCAAGTGACCGTCGTATTTCGGGGGCGTGAATTGGCCCATATGGAAGAAGGCGAAAGGGTCTTGGATCAGATCATTGTCATGCTTGCGGAACACGGCAAACTCGAAGGCTCGCCGTCGCGCCAGATGAAACGGATCATGTGTACGGTCACGCCGAAATAGGCTTGAGGCGGCAGGCGTGAGGGAAAATAAGCGGACAGAGCCTCAGACTTTTCCACGCTCGTCGACGACTCACGGACGTGTCGCAGAAAACCCCTCACCCTAACCCGCTCCCCGAATACAGGGAGAGGGAACAAATAAGCCAAAACAAAAACGCCGCGACGAAATGAATCGTCGCGGCGTTTTGCGTCAACAGGTCAATTTTCAAACAATTAGAAGCAGCGTTCCACTCCGAAATAGCAGCCGTGCAGGATCAGGCTGCCATTGGATTTGATCCGGGCAATGTCTTGTGCATCGGTAAAGTTATACGGAATTTGGTCCGGGGCCAGCGCGATGCCGGAGACGCCCAATGCTCGGTAACCGGCGATCGCTCGCCAATTACACTTCAACTGATAGGTCAAACCCAAATTGAGTTCACCCATCATCGAGACATCGTCTTTGGACGATTCAAATGCGTAATCACGGGCAGCATATGGGCCACTGCTGATTTCAGCAAAGGCTTGATTGCCATCGTGCATGGATTGGCAAGCTTCTATGTGGTTTCCGTAGATGCCGACCTTGGTCCCGAACTGGTAGCCGAGTCGATTGTTCAAGCATCGCTCGCTCCGCGCACCGACTTGAAACCCGAACAAATCGTTGTAAACGCAATTGTCATAAAAAAAGCTGGGCGGGTAATTCGCGTTTTGAGTATAGGTCGCATAGCGGAGACTCTCGTCAAACGACAAGTAACGAAAGCCAGCCAGCCATTCCCAATTTCGCTTGCCGCAATCGGTCGTTCCTAGCGAACGGAGCAGATTGAACTCGAAATTGTGGACTGTGTTGTCGCGATAAACAAAATGCGTAGCCGATCCATTGTAGATTTGAGAAACTGGGAATCCACCAAATTCGACTTGGGACAAGCCGGTCAGGTTGGTATAAGGTGATCCAGCCAATCCTGCCTCGGCAGTGTCAGGATACAGCCCCCAATAGCGAGCTTCAAAACCGTTTCCATCACAATCGCGACGAGCCAACACGGCTTCGAGGCCACCCATCGTGCCCATCTTGGCGCTGGTGGAGTTAAGATACTGAGTCAAGTTCGATGGAACCGCACTCAAGCCTTTGTCGTCTTCGTAGTCGCGACGAAACGCCAAGCCATAAACACCGCCGACCCAATTGGAGCTGCGAGCGGGCGCGTAACTTTCCGAGTTGCCATCAAAATAATTTCCGTAATCGCAACCGCCAGCCGTTCCGCAATCGCCGCTGTTGGCCGGAGCCAAAGTCGACGCAACCGGAGCTGGTGCGACCGGAGCTGGAGCGGCAAGCGCGCTGGGAGTCGCGTCTTGGGATTGGCGATAAAAGCCAATCGCGCGAGCGGGCGGCGAGTTGACGTCGGAGAGGACCGAATTGTATTGGCTCGAAATTGGATCATAAGTTTGCTGAGCCATTGCGGGGCTGCATAAAGCGAGACTGGCGGCGATCGCCAACCCGCGACTGAATAACTGTCGCATGTTGCACTCCTTTGCTAAACAGGACTATCGAAAGTTTCGCCCAAGCTTCCTGCCGGGCGGGTCTGTTCGAACGAAAACGTAATTCGCTTACAAGACGGTTTCATGGTTTAAGTCGCAAACCATCCACAGGTCTCATCGTCCGAGCTTCGGGACTAATCGTGCGAAACTGTTTGCGGTGCATGGAAAAAACGGAACCATGCGCCGGACAACCTTTACCGCTGGCATTGCGATTAGTTTGGACACAATTGTTCAAATCCGACCAACCGATTCGCATGTCGTATTCGGAATGAAAACGCGCCAATAAAGCTTGGAAATCCGCTGATACGGAACGCGATGACTTTGACGACTGTAACGGCTGCGGTAGTTTTATGAGTGCAATTCGAGTTGGTCGAGGGTCAGTAACGAATCCAACCGAACACCAATCCGGTCGAACTCGGGATGAACTCCCGGATTACGGTCGATGATGCAAATTGCTTGATGGACTTCCAAGCCAAACGCGCGGGCTGCGGCAATAGCGGCGACGCAGCTTCCGCCGGTGGTGACGACATCTTCAACGATGATCACGGTTTGGCCCGGCGCGACAGGGCCTTCGATTAGTTTTCCCGTGCCGTGATCTTTGGCTTCTTTCCGTACAAAAAAACCACAGAGCGGAATCTGTCGCATTCCTGCCAAACACAAAATTGACGCGACGATCGGAACGGCACCGACGGCCATTCCGCCCACCGCGGCTGGAATGTTGCCTTGAAATTTTTCCCACATGCCCGCCGCGATTAGGTTCGTCGCCGAGCTATCGAGGGTTAACTTTCGACAGTCCAAGTAAAAATTCGAAAGTTGGCCGGAAGCGAGTCGGAATTTTCCAAAGTGAACCGCCTTTTCACGAATCAATTGGATCAACTGCCGTTCATCATATTCGATTGAGGTCGTCATCATGTTTGATCGCCGCGCTGAATCGCAACTCCGCTGAGAGCAAGTACAATCAACCGCTGCCACTTTGTACCATATACAAATTGAAATGACGACCGCTGCACTCGCACCCTCTTTTTCCTATCGATGAGTCGCCACAAAAATACGCTGATCCTCACCATCGACGGGCTGGGGTCGCGCGATCCGGGAGCCTACGGGAATACTTGGATTGAAACGCCAGCATTCGATCGACTGGCGTCGCGGTCGTTGCTATTCGAACATGTGCTGGCCAACTCGACCCAACCCGATCTGGCGTTGGCGTCGATGGCGACTGGCTTAAATGCGGCAGCATCGGTGGGCCAACCTCACTCCGTTTTAGAAACAATTCGCAAGCAAGGGATTCCTACGATCTTGTTCAGCGATTCCCAACAACCGTTTCCTGAAGCGATGTCCGAGTCGAGTTTCGAACGGCGAGTTTTCGTCGAAGCCAATTTTTCCGATCGGTCAGTAGCCGATTGGGAGCAAACGCACTGCGCGAATTTTTTCGCGCAACTGATGGAAGTTCGCAGGACTTTGCCCAAGCCGCATTTGCTGTGGGCCCATTTTGCAGGACTGACAAGTTGCTGGGACGCACCGTATTCCTGGCGCGAGCGGATGGTCGATGAGGGCGATCCCGAGCCGCCGACTTGGACGCGTCCGCCGCAAGCCGTTTGGAGCGACCGCGATCCCGACGAACAGTTGCAGCTTTACCAAGCTTTCGGAGCGGAAGTCATGGTCCTGGACGCTTGCTTGGATCCGTTGTTCGACGATTTGATGAACGAATCGCAAGTCACGTTTCTGTTGACTTCGCCGCGCGGCTATCCGCTGGGGGAACACGGGATCGTAGGATTGGAAACGCCAACATTGTATTCCGAGTCGACGTCCGTGCCGCTTTTGGTCACGGATTTTTCGGATTCAGTCGGGTGGCGTTCACAAGATTTAGTTCAGCCATCACTGATCGCGGAGTTTGTTCGCCGCGCGTACTTGGAAACGAGCGGCGCGAATGCTTCCCAACAACGTTTGGCTGACGTAGCGCAAGCGAATTCGCGCGCGGTTTGTCTTACGAATCGCGCAAGTGCCTTGCGCACTGATCAATGGTTGCTGATTCAAAAGCCAGAGCGCCGCGAGCTTTATGTTAAACCGGACGACCGCTGGGAATTCAACGACGTAAGTTCGCGCTGTGCGGAAATCGTCGAACAGCTTGGCGCGGAAATCTCGGGGCAAACGAGCGCGGCGGAGGAGTCGGTTTAATCGCAGAAATCGCCGACGTTTTCACGAGACTCGCGGGCTAGCACGGAGATCAACTCGGCGTGGTCCGGCACGCAAGTGCTTGCTAAAGTCCTCGATTCGTTTGGACGGCTTTGGAAGCCCAATTCTCCAAAAAATCGTGATACTCGTAAGGCCTGATTGATGATCGGACAAGGAAGTCCGTCTAATCGGTTTGCTGTTTTAGTGCGCTTCGCGCTGGCGGCTCGCGGTGCGCGCGAAATTTGCTTGCTCGTTGTGTTTTGCACACTGAGTTTTTCCGTCGGCGACGTCAGTTTTGGCCAAAGCAGCGCTGAGCCGAGCGGATTGGGATTGAGAATCGTATGGGGAGGCGGTGAGCCGGCGAAGTGGGTTGGTTCGATCACAGCTTCGAGTGGCGAGCTGGATCGATTGGTACCGTTGGGATTGGGCCGCGACGATAACGCGACAATTTGGTTGTCGGGCGCGAAGCTCAATGTTCGACAGCACTTGTCTGGGACTTACAATGGATGCGATGTCCGGGTCAAAGCAAATCGCGACGCCACGCTGAGTTTTGACTTCACGAATAAAGAAAACATTGCCACGCATTGGACTCGCAAAATCACATTGCGTGAGTTGATAGCGGGGCCGGTGACTTTTGAATTGGACTCGCAGCACAACCGAATGTTCGTGCAACGCACGCCAGGCGACGAACTTCAGGTCGAATTCGAACAAGACCATCTGATTTTCGCCACGAAGTCCACAGCGAAACTCAATGTGCGCCCGGTGGAGACTGGCTTTGCTCCTTCCGCCGAAGGTAAGCTACGAATTTTCACACGCGCAAGTGGGACCGAAAAAAGTTCGCCACTGGCGGAAATCCCGCTCAAGTCCAACGAGGCTGGCGAAATTCTCCCACTTGAACCGATCAGCTTGAGCGTGCCCGACGCGGAAGGAGTCTACGATTGGGACATTGTTTTGATCGAAAACCAAAAGCGTGGACCGTTCAATTCGGAGCGCGTTGTCCGAACCCGCCGCGTTCAGTACGTGGCGCTTGGCGAAATTCCCCAGGGCCAAGCCGCCGCCGAAACCTGGCAAGAAGAATTTGCCATCGACCCGACACGCCCCGAACGCTGGACAATGCGGCGTCAACTGAATCAATTGAAGTTGCCGACGCGATATCCGCCTTTGCTGGGTAGCGGAACATCGATCGCCCAAGTCAACAACCAAGCCATGACGCGGTTGGCTCCCAAAGGTTGGCAAGCCATTGCGTTACCGATTGACTTGCCCAACGTGCCGCACATCCTCGAGATCGAATATCTTGCGTCGCAGCCGCTTTCACTGGGTGTAAGCATCCTTGAGACCAATGCGCTCGGTGCGGTCCCCGCGTTGGGAGTGGATTCCGGAATTCGAGTTCCGAGTTCGACCGTGCAAGCGGCCGTGTCCGCCGAGGCCATGATCGAACGACATCAAATTACCTTTTGGCCGTCGACGAAGTTGCCGTATTTGATCCTGGCAAATCACGACGAAAATCGCGAAGCAGTCTACGGACGGATTCGCGTTTTGAAAGGTCCGCGACGTTTGGAAACAGTTAAAGCGGACGCGACGGCTCGCAAAAATAGCGGGAGCCGCCAGCGAATGTTGTTTCTCGAACGGCCGACCTTCGCCCAAGCAATGAATGCCTCGCAAGTTCTCGACCAAGGTCAAAACCAATTGTTCGACGATTGGACGACGATCTACACCGGAGCCGATCGGCTGATCCAATATCTAACGGCTAATGGATACACCGGCTTGGTGATGACAGTGGCCGCAGATGGCAGCGCGATTTTTCCGAGTCAGCGACTTCGGCCCACGCCACGATGGGATGCCGGTGCGTACTTTTCGACAGGGCAAGATCCAGTTCGCAAAGATTGTTTGCAATTGCTTTTCCGAATGTTCGACCGAGCGGGCCTACACTTGATACCCGTGGTCGAATTCTCAGGCCGGTTGCCAGGTTTGGAATCACAGCGAAACAATTCGCCCACCGCAGCGTTTGATTTAGTCAGCAGCGAAGGCCGCGTTTGGGGCGCGGAACCGACGCAGCTTGGACGATCACCATACAACCCGCTCAACGCAGCCGTTCAAATCGAACTGACGCAGCTACTTGACGAATTGTCCGATCGCTACGGTCATTATGAGTCGTTCGGCGGCGTCGCGGTCGGCGTGAACGACCGAAGTGTTTTGGCTTTTCCAGATGCTAGTTGGGGCATGGATGATGCAAGCGTGCAAGAGTTTGTGTCATCGGCCGCATTGAGCCCGCAACTTTTTCAGAATGTATCGGCGGGAGATCAGCGCCGACGGTTGCTTGAACAGCACGGACCAGCTTGGATGAAATGGCGAGCTGAACGAATCGCGAGTCTCGTGTTAAAGTTTCAATCGGCCGTGCAAGAGCGTTCGCCGACGGCCAAATTGTATTTGGTTCCGCTCGATGAAGCGCCGGATGTTGTCTCAATCCGCTCGATTGCCGAAGCCGTTGATACAGAGCCTCAAATCGATTTGTTGGACCAGATCGGTATCGACTCGAGCGCGCTGCGAGCTGCGGATGGCGTCATTATCTTGGATGGTATTGCGGCAGGGCATTTAGAATCGGCATCCGCGCTTGAGGCAAGTTCCGACAATGCCTTGAGTTCACAATCGCTCGCACACCCGGGTGTTTTGTTTACTCACGATTCGTCCTGGGTCCATTTTGAACAATTCGAAAAACTAAATCCGCTCGGAGTCACCGCGCCGATTGTTCGTATGCAGCAACTGACGCCGGCCGGTTTGTGGAATCGACGTCGTTACGCGGCTGCCTTTGCCCAAGCCGACCAAACGATTCTGTTCGATGGCGGGTCGACGATTCCGCAAGGCCAAGACGCCGCCACGACGGATTGGGCCGCTACATTTGCTGCGCTGCCAAATGTGCCGTTTGAAACCGTGTCGCCGCCTGAGGAGAGCTTCGCAACTCCGTTGGTCGTTCGCCAATATCGCTCGGCCGATCGAACTTATTTTTATGCCGTCAACCATTCGCCGTGGCCGCTGGATGTAGAACTCGATTTGACGGGAGAATCGCTTGGCTCATTGCGCTCGCTTTCGGCACGGAAGCTGCCGGAGATTTCGCGGGCGGAACCAGCGAGTATCCGCGTCGTCTTGCCGCCGTTTGAAATTTTCGCCGCTTCGATAGACGGGTCCGCCGAAGTCAGTGCCTATCGCGCGCACTTGCCGCCCCAATCACTCAATCAAATGCAGCGCGAGATTCAAGACTTGAAAGCCAAATTGGCGAACGTGGAACACGGCGCCCCGAAATCATTTTTGGAGAACCCCAGTTTCGAAGCCGCAGCCAGCGACGAAGGTTTACAAGGTTGGCGTGTCGACGCGGGACTGGCCGGCAAAATCGCTTTGGATCGCGCCGAGCGTTACGACGGCGGCTCGTCGCTGTTGTTGCAAAGCGAAGGGGAAACCATTCAAGTTCGCAGCAACCAGTTCGCGGCACCCAAAACCGGCCGACTTTCCATTTCAGTTTGGATGCGGCCCGATCGGACTGATGCTTCGCCCCCACTGCGAATCGCGGTTGAGGCAATCAGCGGGGATCAAGTCATACATTTGTCGAGGGAATTCGCCCAACCTTGTCAGGGCGATTCGACCGATTTGTGGAAGCAATTCGTATCGCATTTCGACGACTTGCCGACAGACACACGCGAGCTTCGCATCGGCGTCGATTTGTTCGGTGCGGGCTCTGCCCGAATCGATCGAGTCGAAATTCACGATCGCTGGTTGGACCAAGTTGAGGTGCAATCGCTTAAACAACTCTTGAATCTCGCCAGCTTCAAGTTGCAGGACCAGGGCGACGCCGTTGGCTGCCTGCGCATTTTGGAAAGTCATTGGCCGCGGTTCGTCGACGACCAATTCAATCTCACCCCGGCCACACCAACCGAATCCGCCCGTTTGCCCGACTCGCCAACTCCCGACAGCATTCGACTTAAATAGAGTGTGTCCAATAAAGCATCACTGCTAAACAAATCGAACTAGTGAATCTCGCTGCGTTTTTTCCCAATCAGTCGCTTAAAGCCTAACACGACAAGCAACGCCAAAGCTCCCGCGAACATGCCTACCAATAACTCCATCAGCATCGAGGAAACATTGACGAGCAACGGACCAACGCTCGGAATCGAGGCGCAGTGTTCCGCCATTTGTTCGACAAAAGCGTGCACGGCGGGGAGTCCTTTGGACAAAATGTGGCCGCCGACCAGAAACATGGCCGCAGTCCCGGCGAACGAAAGGAACTTCAGCAAGTACGGCGCCAGCGCGATGAGGAACCTGCCAAAAATTCTTTGGCATCGTTTCAGACCGCCTCTCCCCGATTTCTTGCTAAAGTAAAAACCGACATCATCCAGTTTGACGATCGCGCCAACCAACCCGTAAACGCCAACCGTCATGATCAACGAAATGGCAATCATCACGCCGACTTGAGTTGCAAAGTTCTTTCCTGCAACGGACCCCAACGTAATGACGATGATCTCGGCCGACAAAACGAAATCGGTGCGGATCGCCCCGCGAACTTTTTCTTTTTCAAACGCGACCATGTCGACTTTGGGATCGGCGATTGCCTGAACGTGTTTGGCGTGGTCCTGGTCGAGCTCGCGTTTGCTATGCAGAATTTTGTGTACCAGTTTCTCGATGCCCTCATAGCAAAGGTACAGGCCGCCGAACATCAACAGCGGCTGTACGGCCCAGGGCAAAAACGCACTCAAGGCAAGTGCGGCTGGCACTAGAATCGCTTTGTTCACCAGCGAGCCTTTGGCAACCGCCCAGACGACCGGCAACTCGCGATCCGTATCGACGCCAGTCACTTGTTTCGCGTTGAGCGCCAAGTCATCGCCGAGAACTCCGGCGGTCTTTTCCACAGCGACTTTGCTCATCGTCGCGACGTCATCTAGCAGCGACGCAATGTCATCGAGCAAAGCAAAAAAGCTCGATCCAGCCATGAACAACCCCGACTCAATTTCGTACAGTAACGATTAAGACAACAACGCGAACCTTATTGCGGCTTTTACGACGTTACTTCTTGACCGTCGGTTCGTCCAAGAGTACGCTCGCCGCTGGCTTCAAATGTGCTTCGTCGAGCTTGTCTACGCTCCAAAGCAATCCTCGCGTGACCAAGTCCAGATATCGCGCGTCGGCGACCGTTTCATTATTGTGGCCCAGAGTCGTGGCAAAGACTTTGGTCTTGCCGTTGTACGTGTTGGTCCATGCGACGATGGTGTCGTCCACTTTATCGGTGCCGTCTTTTTGCCGAATCGTCTGTTTGCCGCGCGCCAGCGCGTGCCCGTGATCCAAAAGCTTCCCGGTGATGTTGTTGTAAAGCTCTTCGTTGATCGTTGTCCAATCATTGAGACCCTTGGTGATCGGATTCTCCTTGTCCACGAATGAAATAGCGATCGGCACTTGCGGCCCGTGACCAGTCGTTTTGAGTCCGGTGAATTCGAACCACGGAGTCACCGCGTCCGGAAATCCTTCGCTCCGAAAACAGTGCATGCCGCAATGCAGCAACACGGCAGGCAAGCCGTCACGATGGGGTTTGAGAACGCGATCGATGATCTTCAAGTCTTTGACATCCGCACAGCATTCGTCGTGAACAATCACGTCGAAACCCTTGGCCCAATCTGGATTTTCAAAGACCGGATTCAAATGCTCCGTCCCTTTGTCGGGATCGTAAGCAATCGTCCATTGAACATTGGCCCGCGCAGAAATGCCTTGGGTTATGATGTCTTTTTGACTGGCATAGTCATGGCAACACCCGCCAATCACGAGCAAAGCCCGAATCGGTTGATCGGGATCATCCGCGAACGCGACATTGGATCGCGAAAGTCCCGCAATCGCTACCGCCGACAGCGCGATCATTACCAAGCCCCAATGAATTCGATTTCGCATTCCGAGACCTCCAAATGGCCTTCAATTCAATTTCCGCGCCGATCTACATTGGAAAAGTCGAATTTCCCATCGCGCGAACAAACGTCCAATAGATTCTCACATTCGCGTCGCAATCACAAGCCACGCAAGTTTGTCGCCGGATCGCTACCTTACGAGCGTTTTCGCAACTTTTTCCTTTTATCCGCGCGTTCAGAGCGCGCCTCGGATTTGCGGCGGTGGCGGTGGGCACGGACTTTGATCAGGCTGCGACAAGTGGCTCCGCACCAGCGGGCGGTTCGACTGCGGGTGGCGTCGAAGAATATCCAACGACAGTTCGGATTCGAACATGCCCTCAACCGGCCTACGTCTTCTTGGATTAGAAAATCCGCGACTGAGGCCGCGAGCGAAAACAACACCGCTTCCAGTCCTTTGCCGCTGGTTTTCATTTCTATTCGCATGGATCGATTCTGACGCCGAAGCTGTGGATGGACCGGCTCGTTGGCCAGATATCGATTGAGGGCTGCCAAATCCGCGTCCGATACGTGTTTGCCCGCCAAACAACTGTCCACGATTCGCTTGAGAAGCCCCCGCAGTTTTTTCAGCGCACCCGGCACTGTTTCGGTCCGGGGATCGACCCGCGGCAGTCCGGCATCGGCCAGGAACTTCACCAACCACTTGGGATCGTCCAAGCGATCTTGGTTCGGTCCATGACCTAAATGACCATGCCAGTCGCTGTTAACCAGTTCGATCCACTCTCGCATTTGTAACCACCTTTCTGTCTATTGACTGTTACATACGAAATGGGTAAAGTCAAGTCGTAACGCTCGTTTGTCGATTTGAAAGTTACCTTGGAGATCTTTATGGCTGCCGCAAAAACCCTAGACGACCGATCCTTGCTTCTGCAAATCACGCAGGAGGCATTTCACTTGCCGACTTGGAACGGGACGAATCTCCGCGCGTCCCTTCGGCGAGTGTCGGCCGAACAAGCCCAATGGCTACCGCCGGGCGGTCGTCGTTGCATCACCGAAATCGTTCTGCATTGCGCCTATTGGAAATACGCGATCCGCCGTTCGTTGCGAGGCGATCAGCGCGGCTCATTTGGCCTCAAAGGCTCGAACTGGTTTCGAATCGAGCGACCATTGGCTCCGCAACCGTGGGTTCAGTACTTAGAATTACTCGACGATCAACATCGCCAATTGTGCGAAGCCATCTCGCAATCGCCACTGACGCTGCGGTTATCGTTGCCCGCTAGCCGCCCGCTAGTGCGCAAGTTATTCGGTTTGGCAATTCACGATGCGTATCATACCGGCCAAGTTCAATTGCTTAAGAAACTTTGGAAACGATCTCAGAAATCGACGCGAAGTTCTTAAACCCGCATGTGCTGCCCATCGGCCTTGTGCCGATGGAAGCCGGTTTGGCAACTAGCATTTGTTTTAGATTCCAAGCCGCCCCACAGCACGACGACATCACCCTCCTGATCCTGCGCCGTGTTGGAAGCCAACCGTGATTGTATAATCAGCGTGAAAAGTGAATCGGAACAATGCACAATTTGGAGATTCGTATGAAATTGCTTTTCGGATTGTGGCAAGGTGTTCTTGTCGTGTTTCTGTCGGTTTGGTCGCTCGCCAATCCTTTTCAGGCGTGGCGAGGAGTCATGGTGGCATCCGAATGCAAACGGACTGCAGTTCGAGATATCCTTTCAGACGACAACTTCCAGCCGCTCAAGGCTTGGATCACTACTAGGGACGGCGAGCAATTGGTCGGCCAACTCGTATCCGAGGTATTGAGTTTTTCAATGGGGACGGAGACTCGCCAAGTCGCAACGAGCGACTTGCTCACGTTCAATTCCGCGGAACCAGCGTCGGCGAAGGAAGCTGAACGAATCACGGCCGATTTGGAGGCGTTGGCGGGCACTGACCTTAAATCTTGTGAAGCGGCAAGCGCTGAGTTGAGCGACATTGGCTTGCCCGTGATGACGCCGCTACTCAGGAGCTTTCAAGACACGGACGCGCACGAGCCAGACTACCGCTATCGTCTATTTCGGCGCATCGTGCCTGGATTTGCGGATGGCACCGACCGGACTCTCGACTTAATAAGACTGGTTGGTGGCGAGGTATTTCGCGGCAAGTTGCAAACAGCGGAAATTAAGTTCGTCGGCGACGACGGTAAAGTCTTGTCCATTCCGTCATCCTCGATCCGGCGGTTGGCCATTCAACAAACGACAATCACAAAGACCTTTGAACTTCAGGCACTTCATCACTGCACTTACGTTGGTTTTCTCGATACGGGTATTGCGGTGGACGAGAGTTCTACGCTGCGCGCCGACTGTGAGGGATTCGTCCGGCTTTCGTTTGATGAAGACGGTTGGGCCAGCGACCCGGACGGGATCAAAGAGCCACTAACGGGGAAACGCAAGCTGCAAGAGGGCTTTCGCTGGGGAGCGGTCCTTGGCCGCGTCGGACCAACCGGCGAGCGATGGTTCATCGGAAAACACATTGACAAGAAAGAGCTTGGGTCCGGAAGGCTTTGTTTTGTTATCAACGACAACGAGCATTGGCAAAACAACATTGGCAGTTATCGCGTTCACGTCACTGCGACCAACGCTTACGACCTCGGCGAGCCACAATAGTGTGCACGCAACGAGTGGTCTCGGCGGCGGTATAATCAACGCGACAATTTTGCCTTGCAAATTCTTTTGGCAAAGGATGTAACATGAAGCGATTCAAAAGTAAAATTGGTTTTGCGGTGGTCGACTTGTTGGCGTGCGTGGCATTGGGAGGAATTGTGGTGGCGCTGGCGCTGCCGGCGGTGCAGAGGACGCGGGAGACGGCGCGGCGAATGGAATGCAAGCATCGCTTGAGGACTATCGCCATTGCGGCACACAATTTTCATGATGCGTGGATGCGATTGCCGCCGGGAACGCTGAATTACGAAACTCCGCCGAAGGGTTTGGTTGCGGCTCAAGCGACTCCGGGATTAAGTCGAGACGAATGCCAAAATCTGAGTGCGCTGTTCTTGTTACTGCCGTTCTTGCCAGGGGCCGATGACGATAAAGATAATCCAAGCAATATCTACGATTCAGTCGACGGCCGATTGGTGGACTTGAAAAAGGATTTGCGCGAAATCGTAGATGCGTCGGAGCCTCCCAAGCAAATCTTCAAGAGTCAGTTTCGATATGGCTCTGGTGCAGGCTTGAACTTCCCTGTCGATTCCTACATTCAGGATCTGTACGACGACAATATGGGACCATCGGGAGTCGCTGCCGATGCGATTCCGAACTTCAATTGCCCGGCGGATGAGTTGAATGCAGAGAGTGAGTTGCCCAGCATCGCGATAACGATGCCGTATTACGATGGGAAGAGTCTCTACGGGACGCCGTTAGACAATGTGTTGTACGTAGTTTTCAAGGACATGGAGTTAGCCAAGTCCAACTATGTTGCGGTGGCCGGAACGACGTCGTGCAATAATGTGCCGACACCGCTTTCCAAATGGGGCGGCGCAATGACTGGTCGCGCCATTACGACGTTAGAACAGATTGCCAATTTGGATGGGACGTCGAGAACATTTATGTTTGGCGAAAGCCTAGGCGACGTTGGAGGGATCGATCAATTGAACGATGCGGGGGAAATGATCCATATTAGTGATGAGGACATTAAGCCGGGAAAACGGGCGATTACGCGGGCGTGGGCGTGGGGCGGGATTGGAATCTTGGCGTCATCTAATTTTCCGTGGGGCTATATGCAACATCCCGACATCCAAGACCCAGACCACGAAAAGGGTTATTTGAAGCTTTTAGGTGATGCCCGATTAGCCGACCCGGAATCGTTTTCGTCGGCCCATGAAGGCGGCGTGAACTTTGCAATGGTAGACGCTTCGGTTCATACAGTTCCGCGCGGTATCTCTTGGCAACTGTATTATGGCAATGGTGGCTTGCGCGACGGAATGGGTGAACGCGGGTTTTGAAAAAGCTGTCGAGTCGCATCGCAGAAGCACGAAACGAAAAAACCCGGCGAGGATGTCGCAGGGTTTTTGTTTTGGTCCATTGCGGAACAATTAGTTCAGCCTAGTAATTTCGATGGCCACCACCGCCGCCGCCGCGATCACGGTCGCCACCGCCACGACCTCCGCCGCCGCCACCATAGCCACCGCCGCCGCCGCCGCTTCGACCACCACCACCGCCGCCGCCGCCGCGACCTCCCGCATAGCCACCACCGCCGCCGCCGCTACGCTCGGTCTTGGGACGAGCTTCGTTCACCACGACGCTGCGACCGCCGATTTCGGTTTCGTTCAGCTTTTCAATCGCTTCTTGGGCTTGGGCCGCATTGGCCATCTCCACAAAGGCGAACCCCCGCGATCGGCCGGTCTCCCGGTCAATTACGATATTCACTTGGCTGACTTGGCCGAATGCCTCGAACGCCTGGCGAATATCTTGGTCGGTTGCCGAGAAAGAAAGGTTGCCCACATAAATGTTAGTCACTTCAAAATCCCCTAACGCATAAACAGAAAATCATCTACCAGATCATTTGTGTAGTCATGCGAATGAAACATTTCCATCGCCGCTACAACAAACTCCTGGCCGCGAGCAATATTATCAGGCTGCCGGTTGGCCAAGTCAATCACGAAAACCCAGAGAACGAACACTTTTTTGGGGCTCAAAACTCGGGTCGCGAGGTAACTGAAAAACGGAGCTGCGACCCGGCAAGACTCAAAACAGCCGCGATGGTTTAAGAACGACTGGCCAGATTGAGGAACAACGCGTGAATCGTTGTCAATTTTGCGTTTAAATTCGCTCCCGCCGGTTGTCTCGGTTGGAAAACGTAACGCTCCCAAACGGTGCTCCAATCTTCAAACGGATTCTGTCGTCCATAGTCCCGCGCGAATTCGACGGACTTCAAGTACCACCAGCGACCATCGGTAGACCGGTTGTAGAACGCCAAGTTCGTCGGTTGAGTCTGTGTCCAGCCGCTGCGGCTCAGAAACTGCGTCCAAAGACTTTGCGTGCCGGGTGCCGCCGTTCCCATTTCCGAAATCGAATCCCAGTTATGACCGATTTCGTGGACCACCGTATTGATGTGCATTTGGTTGTATCGCGGATCGTATTCGTTCCAATCCGCGACTTTAACCGTCCGCGTAAAAGTCGTCCCAGCCGAAGTCGTGCGAGTATTAAGGCTATTGATCGACAGCGACCCGCCAGCAATCGACGAATATTTTACGAACTTGATCCCGGTCTTATCGAGCGTGTCGCGTAAGAGCACGTTGTTGCGGGTTAGCTCATAAAGCTTTTGAAAGCCCTCGTCGAGGACCTCGATCTCGGCGGCCGTCCAATTGGCGTTTCCTGGACCGAAGATCAGCTTGGCATCGACGCCGTTTAGGTCGGTAATGATGTCGGGGCCTTCGACCAAAAATCGATCTCGGCCCGCGTTTCCGTATAGCGTGTCGGGAACCGAAACGCCCCCGCCGAGGATGCGATCATCCCCATTTCCACCAAAGATGCGATCGCTATCGGACTCCCCATAAAGCCGATCGTTTCCGTCGTCACCGGACAACCAATCGTTCCCAGCGCCGCCGCGAATTAAATCCGCCCCCGCGCCGCCGTAGATCGCATCGTTGCCAGCCCATCCAAAAAGTTCATCGTCGCCATCTCCGCCCAGGAGTTGATCGTCACCGTTGTCGCCGGAAATCTTGTCGGCGTCGTCTTGTCCGCGAAGCACATCGTTGCCATCTCCGCCGTGCAGAATATCCGCGCCAAGAAATCCCTCCAATATGTCGTTGCCTGCGGAACCCGACAATTGATCGTCGCCATAATCGCCGTAGACTTTGTCGTTACCTGGACCGCCGATCAGAGTGTCGTTGCTATTCCCGCCGTACATGACGTCATTGCCCAACTCGCCATTAAGGGTGTCGTAACCGGAAAGCCCATACAGAAAATCGTCGCCGTCTTGGCCGTTGATTACATCATCGCCGTCGTCGCCGTAAAGCCGATCTATGCCTGGCCCGCCCCAAATCTGATCATTGCCGACGCCGCCATAAGCAAGGTCTGCGGCACTTCGCCCCACGAGGGAGTCATTGCCCGCACCGCCCGACAAAACATTGATCGAATAGCCGCCGGTTAGGTTGTCGTTCCCTTCATCACCGAAAGCGTGCGTCGGAATGCTGGTTCGATTGAGAAACACGTCATCGCCTGCGCGACCAAAGAAATCAACTCTCGCCACTTTGGCCACTGGAAACTGTTCGACCTCCGTGGTATTCAAAACGACTCGAACCGTAACGGGGGCGACGATGTCGACGAAAGCTTGGTCGCCGAGTTCGGACCCAAATATGGAAACCACGCCGGTGGTTGGATCAAGTCTAATGTTGCCCGAAAGTAGCCAGCGGTCTTCTAAAGCTTCCGTAGCCAACGCGTCTGGTGAAACAGTCTGTGGAGATGTCGGCAAATACCGCGACACAAAAGACATAATGATCTCCAAGTGAAAGATGCCCGCGAAATCGCCGCGTCTAAAAAGCGGCTCCATCGCCAATCTCGGCGAAGTCCCACACAGCTAATATCGGTCAGAGACGGGCGTGGGCGATAATTCAAGGAGGTCGTCTAGAAGAATGGCTTCCGTGGAAGTGGTAGCCAAAGGGACTTGCACGCGAGGCGAATTCTAGAGCCCCAGCGCCGTAATAGTCAATGCTGACAAAGTCACTTGAACTAGACACAGCTCTCTACATATCATTACGTTATAGCAGTGCCTTGGCCGGATCGCTCCGAACAACGGCAAATTTATCGACCGATGGCTGGTGAACTTGTGCTGGCGCGGGTCGACTGTGATAAGATGATTGCAACAGCGGCGAGACAACGGCAAACGAGATCAGCCCGGAAACATCGATGAAGTGCCAGAACTGTGAAAAGCCGGCGACATTTCACATCACCGACCTCACCGGTGACGAAGTGATCGCGCTGCATCTGTGTCCCAACTGCGCCAAGGAACATTTGCATCCGGGCGAAGGTGGCGGCTCTTCCGCGCCGACGTTGGCCAATGTTTTAAAACAGCAACTGAATATCACGCAGACCGCTGAAGAGCTTGCCAAGCTCGACAAGAAAACTTGTCCAGTGTGCGGGATTTCCTTTTACGAATTTCGGCAAGCTGGGCGGCTGGGCTGCCCGCACGACTACAGCGTTTTTGAAGAGGAACTTGAACCGTTGTTGTTAAATGTCCACGGCAGCACACAGCACATCGGGAAAACTCCCAAGCGAACGCCCACCGATCAGAAACAGCAAACCGAGTTGATTCGATTGCGGCGTGAAATGCGCGACGCGATCGAGGCCGAAAATTACGAGCTGGCATCCTCCTTGCGCGACAAGATTCGTCATTGCGAAAGGGGTGAACAGCCGTGATCATTCTCAATGAGTTGGCCAATCGCTGCCCCGAGTGGCTGCTTGGCAGTGGTCCAGAGTCAGACATCGTAATGAGCAGTCGGATCCGACTAGCTCGCAATTTGGCGGATTTCCCTTTCATTCGCCGCTGCACTGATATCGATCGGGCCAACATTGAATCGAACGTGCGCGAGCGGTTGAGCCGCGACCCGAAATTCGGCGCGTCGACGTTTATCAACGTGGCCGATTTAGAAGCGATTGATCGTCAATTCTTGGTCGAACGGCAAATGATTAGCCGCGAGTTGGCCGATGCCGAGGGAGCCCGCGCGGTGGCCGTCGATCAAACCGACAATTTCAGCGTGATGATCAACGAGGAGGATCATCTTCGGCTGCAAGTCATGAAGAGCGGGTTTGATCTGGACGCTGCGTGGCAACAAGCCAATGTGCTCGACGACACGATCGAAAGCCACCTCAATTACGCCTATCATCTCCGCTACGGCTATTTGACGGCTTGCCCGACCAACGTCGGAACGGGAATGCGCGTCAGCGTGATGGTGCACTTGCCGGCCTTGGTCATCACGCAGCAGATCGAAAAACTTTTCCGCAGTTTGCAAAAGATCAGTTTGGCCGTGCGCGGCCTGTACGGCGAAGGCTCGCAAGCGATGGGCGATTTCTATCAAGTTAGCAACCAGATCACGCTGGGCAAAAGCGAAGCCGAACTGCTCAAGCAAGTCGGCGAGATCGTTCCCGTCATGATCAATTACGAACGCAAAGCCCGCGAGTATTTGCTGAGCCAAAGCCATACCGATTTATTTGACCAAGTCCGTCGCGCGTACGGGTTGTTGCAAAACGCGCAGCAAATCACCAGCGAAGAGACGATGCACTTGCTTTCCAAAGTGCGGATGGGGATCAACATGGGATTGATCGGCGACATCGACATTCCGACGATCAACAAACTGTTCGTGCACACACAACCATCGCACTTGCAAAAACTGCGCGGGGAACAGCCCGATTCGACGAGGCGCAATATCGAACGCGCCAACTATCTGCAATCGTTTCTGTGCTTTCCAAAAAATCGCTCGTCGGAAAAGAACTAAGGCCTTTTAGATCCTGGTTCCCAGGCTCCTGCTTGGGAACCGGCGGAACTGCTGGCTCTGCCAGCCGGCTAGGAGGCGGAGCCTCTGATGCAGTGCGTTCCCAGGCGGGAGCCTGGGAACGAGCCAGAACCGGCGAGAAAATTGACCGGAGACGTAATCATGTCGACGACAACCAGGCGCAGCCCCCAAACTGAACATGCCAAACAATTGCTGGACAAGCAGACCGTTGACATCGTGCGCTGGCATTTTTCCGATGAGACCGGCTGCCCATTTTGGCTGAACAAAATAAAAGAGCTTGATTTCGACCCGCTGTCCGACATCCATGGGTTCGACGACCTGAGCAAGTTTCCCGAATTTCAAGACGAATGGTTGCGCGGCGGGCCGGTCGAGCGGTGGCGACCCAAGGCTTACGCCAATCGACCAACATTTGTGTTCGAAACCGGCGGGACGACCGGGATTCCGAAAAGTCGCGTCGTGATCGACGACTTTCGGATCGACTACGAATTGTTTAGTGCGACATTGCCGGATCGATTCTTTCCGCGCGGCGCGAATTGGTTGATGCTTGGCCCTTCAGGACCGCGCCGGTTGCGGCTCGCAGTCGAACACCTTAGCCAGTTTCGCGGCGGAATCTGTTTCTGCATTGACTTGGATCCGCGCTGGGTGATCAAGCTGATCAAAAAAGGTTGGATGGAGCATTTGGAGGAGTACAAGCGGCATTGTATCGACCAAGCGATCACGATCTTGACCGCCGGACACAGCATTCAATGTTTGTTTGCCACGCCCAAACTCCTCGACAGTTTATGCTTGGCGTTGGAAGATCGCGGCACGTCGCTC
>JANNYC010000200.1:0-17169 GCA_031409895.1 Planctomycetota bacterium | reverse complement strand
AGGGCGACATCGAACGAGCGGTCGAAGCCGGTACGAACGACTTTCTGTCGAAACCGGTCAACAAAATCGAGTTGGTCAAGCGCGTCGAAAACATGCTGCAACTCAAAGACGTCGCCGACGAAAACGAACGCCTGCGACAATACATCCAACAAATGGAAGACGACCGCCAAGCCAGCACGCCATCGCGATAACGCGCAATGTAGTCTCCGCCTTTCCTCCGTTTAACCGCCCGGCTTCCGGGCGCTGCGCCCCGCCACACGGCGAACTTGAACAGTGGTACACCAGCGGGCCGAAGCGGCCCGGTTAAACAAAGATAGCACGCTCGAACCTATAGCGAATTCCTTACGTATATCATGCTGTTCACCGATCGCGGACGTACAGCTTTTCAACTGCTGTCACTGTACCGCCACTTTTCCTCGGGATTTTTGCCGCCGGACCAGTTGAGTCAAACCCTTCGCGATAATTAACAACGTCCCAAAGAAAAACAGTCGCAGTAAAAAAGGAATCGAAATGGCCAAGTTCTACGTTCAATGTGGTTTGTCACGGCAACTCATCCAAGCGGAAGACGCGAACGGCGCAGCGCTGTGGGCCGTTCATCAAATTATCGAACAGGCCATCGACCTTGATTCGATCGATTGGATGGACGAGGACCAAATCAACAACATGGACTTGATTCGTGTCATGCTGGCTCTTGACCCCCAAGTCATCGTGAGCGAGATCGGCTTTGGCCGCTGCGAAGCCGGTGCGTTCGAAACGCCCAACATTATGACCGAGTGGAACCAATTGATCGTTGCCGTCAGTCGCCTACAAATGCGATTGTCCGCAACCGAAGTCGATTCAACAAAGTAGCAGTCGCTAATCCCCGCCGCCCAAGTTCCTTCTCCCCGGCTTTGCGGGGAGAAGGTGGCCGAAGGCCGGATGAGGGGCCAACAAGTATGGGCACTTCGCGATCCTCAATCGCCGACGCCGATCTCCAGCGACGATTGTCGCGAGATCAAATCCAGTTCGGCATCTTCGTGCCGACTTAGGTCATCTGCGAACTGGCGAAAGTCGACCAAGATACTTCGAATCCTCGTCGCAGGGACTTCGTGATAGACGACTTGTTCAGCTCGCTCGACCAAGTCGATCAAGTAGGTGAACAACTGCTCGTGCTGGTGTTTTAACTTGGCGACGGTTCGCGCATTGCTGGGGTCCGCTTGAAACGCCATATCGAACCCGCCATAAAATTCTTCCAGGCAAAAGTAGGTCTCCATCTCGTCGCGGAGTTGTCCCAGCAGATCAGCCAGGTCACGCGGCTTGATGAATTGGCCGGGTCGAATTAACTCTAAAGCCCGCTTGAACAGCTCCCGAAACTCGACGTGGTCTTCCTTGATTTCGAGCAAGAAGGCCGCGTTAATTCCACGCGTTGCACTGCGGTACTCACCCTCGCGCAGCTCCGTTTCAGTCAAATAGCGGGCCATGGACATGTTGAACTCCGATTTCGAATAAGCTTCCAGCCGACCGCACGAATGGGATTTTTCTCCTTTGTCAATGTTTGCAAATGACCGCCACACGGCGGCCACTTGTTCGCGAGTCGGGCGCGGCTCGTTGATACCGCGATGCGCTCAATATAATGCTTTTGCCAAATTTTGTCGAAAAAAATCGCGTGCCGAACGCGATAATTCTCTGGCCTCCAAAGCTAATTTTTTGAAAAGCTTTCTGATCCCGCGTTGTCATGCCACCACGGTGGGGTATTGGGCATCGACCTAGCGCATCATGCTTCAAGTCACGTGCTCGCCACAAGCTTGTGATCAACTCGATTGAGCCGCCATCAGATTGACCTGTTGCGCCGCTATCGCTTTTGCCGAGGCAGTTCGGCAGCCGAAATTTTCGCGGGCTTTCGGCCCTCGATTTAACGGGCCAACCGATTGGCACACGGAGTGCAATTGAACGGGAGGCAGAAACCCACAGCTTCTCCAGATCAACGCGGACCATGAAAAACGTACTTTTGGCGACCACTCTGATTTGCGGCTTTTTGATAGCGATGTTTTTTAGCGAAGCCCCCCGCCGCAACGAATTCGCATGCGACCTGCAACTCACGCTAATAAAACTCTCGCAAGATGTGCCGCCGTTATCGCGAGTGGCGAACGACCTGAGCAAAATCCCAGCCACGGCACGAATCATTTCCGCCGCCGCCATCACCCAATCCGAATTCCGGTGCGTCGACGATCTCGCGAACGCTCGGCTATTTAGCGAGCACGAATGCTGCGGTTGGACCGAATAGATGCGAGTAGTCTCATTCCAAGTTCGTCAACCTGCACGCGAAACAACTCGTCGCAAGCAGTCGAAAGCCGCTAAAACAGGCCCCAAGAAAACATCCCTTCCAGCACCGCGCATAAACCCGAAACGATAAACGCGACTCCGACCGTCGCCCACAACCAGACGCCACCCCGTCGACCAATCGTGACCGCGAACAACCAAATTATGATTGTGATCGCGGCCCCCTGCCCCGGCATTAACCAGAACACTTCACTCCAGAGCCTTTGGGCTTGGCCTTTAACTAAAAATGCAAACAGTTGGGGCACGTAAAATGCTGGCAGCATCAACAACACTGTACGGCGTGTCCGGGCACAGCCAAACAAATAGGTTAGTACAATCACGGCCAGCACCGCGCGCGAACCAACCGACGTGATCGGCCACAGCGAAGCCCAAACTGCCACCAGCACTGTTGCCAGGGCGAGAAACTGCAGCGTAAATTGTGGCAGGCGGTATGGTGCGGCATCGCAAGCCACCGACAATGAACTACCGTCACGCTTCACTGGGCAAGCATTCGCCGAGGTTTCTGTCGTGCTCGCGGAATTTGGTTGATCGATCATTGGCTTGTCGGCATTCCTCGCGGATAATACCAAAGTATTCCAACCAGCTCACATTTGAATCATAGGCACGGAAAATTCTCACGTTTCAGGGGCAAAGCCCCGGTCCAAGTTTAGCCCAATCTAACGGGCTGGGTAACCAATATATTTACCACGACCGAAAGCCAACGGCCCGACAAATTGCGACCAGAGAATGGGCCAATGCCACGATCCTTTGCTCAAGTTTGGTTGCACATCGTGTTTTCCACGGAGGAGCGGCCGACTCATGACTTTCACCACGACAACTATATCCGAACGAAAACTGCGGCCGGAATGCGATGCGGATTGGGAAGCGATTGCGGCGAACTGGAGCGTGAGGCCGGGGACGACTTACCTCAATCATGGGTCGTTCGGAATCCCGCCGCGACCGGTACGCGACGCACGACGAAAATGGATCGACGAGGCTGACAGCCAACCGATGGACATCTTCGTGCGGCAGTTCGCGGGCGAAATCCTAAAGGTTCGCCAGCGGCTTGCGAAATTCGTCGGCACACAAGCGGGAAACTTGGTGTTGGTCGAAAACGCGACCTTCGGCATGAACGTGGTTGCCGAAAGTTGGGCGCTGAGACCGGGCGATCAAGTCATACTCAACGCGCACGAGTACGGTGCCGTGCGACGAATTTGGGAGCGCAAGTGCAAGCGTGTCGGTGCCGAAGTCGTCGATGTTCGCTTGCCGCCCGTGTTCGAATCGCCCGAAGCAATTGTCGATGCGATCTTTTCGCAAATTGGCCCGCGCGCAAGCCTGATGGTGATCAGTCATATCACTTCGCCGACCGCACTCATCTTTCCCATCGCAGCCATCTGTCGCGCTGCTCGCATGCGTGGACTGCCGATCTGTGTCGATGGTGCGCACGCGACGGCACACGTGCCGCTGAACTTGGACGAATTGGATTGCGATTTCTATATGGCCAATTGCCACAAATGGCTTTCGGCGACGCTGGGAACAGGGCTGTTGTATGCAAATCCGCGAGTCCAATCGCGAGTCGAGCCGCTGATCAAAAGTTGGGGTTTGTTGTTGCCTGATATGCCACGGCGCTGGGACGAAGAGTTTACTTGGAGCGGGACGCGCGACCCAAGCATCTATCTCAGCATCCCCGCCGCAATTGACTTTATGGAACAAGTTGGCCTCGATGCTTTTCGCGAGCGAGCGTATTGGCTTGCCGATCAAGCGAAGCAAATGCTGATGGAACGGTTTGGGACCAAGCCATTGGGCCGTGGCGATTATCGTTGGTACGGCACGATGGCCCACGTCCCGCTGCCGCCAGGAGATTGGTCGCAGCTTCAAGAGCGTCTCTGGCGCGAGTTCGGGATCGAGGTGCCGATCATTTTGTTTGACGGGGCTTGGTATGTGCGAGTGTCGTGTCACTTGTATAACGACACGCGGCAGATCGCGTACTTGGTCGAGGCCCTCGGGCGCTGCGGTGCGGGCTAACCCACGGAGCGGAAGCTTACGCGTTTGCAGGGGTAGCTTTTGGTTTCGACGAGCTGGTCAGCAACATGAGGAGACCAAGCGTCAGCATACAAACAAAGCCAACCGCCATTGCGCAAAACGCTACTGCGGAAACGAACAAGCCGATGACGGATCCGTAGTTTTCCATGGTCATGCGGAAGATGGCTTGACCAAAACCCATGGCCAAGAAGAGCACTACACCAAAATGGAATGGAGATTTTTGCGATTCGGAGTGGTTCGTCGTCATGGCATCACCGCTTGAGCAAGTTCCAATGAGGGAAAGAATTTCAACGCTTCTGTCTTCCAAGCGGAGAACTACGGCCGGCGTTACAGGGAAAAGCCAGAATCTCCCCAAAGGCTCGAAAAAGCCTGTTTCTTCGGGGAAAAAGTCGCTTGAGCAAGCCACTTACTGGGCGGCAACGGCGGCTGAATGTTGGTCTGATGGCCTAGCCGAGCGCAGCCAAAGCAGCAAAAACGTCCCTAAGAACAGGCACGCGATGCTTACCCACTGGCTGATGGTGAGGCTCGTGCCAAAAACGCCCGCTTCGTCGACGCGGATCAGTTCTTCCAAGAACCTCGAAACGGAATACATGATCAACAGCAGCGCCAGTAGCTCGCCATCGTTGCGCCGAAACGGGTAGTAAAACCACAATAGACAACACAACAGCAGTGCGTTGACGGCGCTGAACAACTGCGTCGGATAGGTTAGCATCGAACGGGCGGGAAGTTCACGCAGTGGAATGGCGAACAACGAATCGTCCGCACGCTGCACCAATACCGAACTGCGTTGGACGTCGGCAAATTCGATCCCCTCTTTTTTCACGGCGCGAATAAACAGGTCAGCGGGGGGAGCGATCAATGCGATTTCATCACCGGGTCGAATGCCGTGTTGGTCGGCTGGTGAATTAGGATGGACCGCGCGCACCAAGAGCGAGTTTGTGTCGTCGTCGGAATATTTTGATTCGGTCGACAATCCCAACAACTGGCCGTTTTCGAGTTGGCGATAGTAGACAGGGGCGCCAGCGGGAAACGTGACGCCAACACCGTTCGCTTCGCAAGGCCCGCCGTAGCAGCATCCGTTCATAAAGCAGCCAATTCGCCCCAGGGCTAAACCGACCATCATTCCCGGTGCCATGATGTCGCCGACTTTCCACAGCGGCAATTTAGCGATCCGGCAAAATACGATCCACGCGATCAGTCCGCCGAACAGACCTCCATAAACGACGAGCCCACCTTCGGTCATGTCGAAAAGTCGCGAGAGCATTTCGCTTGTGGACCGCGCATTGGCGTACGTATCCCATTTTTGAATCACGTAAAACAAACGGGCTCCGATCAATCCGAAAACGGTGAGCCAAAAGCACAGCGAAAGGATCTTTTCCGGGTCGACGCCGATCTGTCGAGCGCGCCATTGGCACAAGCCGATCCCGGCCAAGATTCCCAGCATCAAAAAAACGCCGTATCCACGAACTGCGATCCCGGCCGGAGTCAGCGGTCCGTCGGGGTTTTTCGGGTCAATTCCCAGGACTTCGAGCTGTGGGACAAGCCAATAAATCGCGGCTGCTCCGAACGCGAACATGGCTGCCGTGTTGAACCACGAACTACTTGGATTTTTTCGCAATAACACAGTCGCCAGCGAGATGACTCCCAGCGCCAACCAGACGTAAAGCAGCGGCGCGCCGAACCAAGCATGTGGGACGATGAACAGCGTTTGGTGCATACCTATCCAATCAAAACATTGTCGATCAAGCGAGTTGCACCGACGCGACAGGCGATCAGCGCGACCACCGGCGGAGCGATCCTATTGGCGATTTCCAAAGTATCCGGGTTGCAAAGCACAGCGTAGTCAATCGAACTCACGCCGCCGTCGATCAGCATTTGATTCATTTCGGCCATGAGGGATTTGCCATCGGTTTCGCCATCCAGGACGGCGGTCCGCACGTGTTGCAAACAACGATAAAGTGACAGAGCAATCTGTCGCTGCGAAACGCTTAAGTATCGGTTGCGCGAACTGAGCGCCAGTCCATCGTGTTCGCGCAAAGTCGCACAGACGGCGACATCGACCGGCAGGTTGAGATCGCGGACCATGTGCCGAATGACGAGCGATTGTTGAAAGTCCTTCTGACCAAAGAACGCGACGTTCGGTTGAACCAATTGAAATAGCTTGAGCACGATCGTGGCGACCCCTTGAAAGTGAGTCGGGCGGTACTCGCCTTCGAGCACGCGGCTGACGAGCGGGGGCTGAACGTACGTTGAAAATTCTGAGGGATAAAGCTCCGAGGTCGTCGGCGCGAAAACGTAATCGACGTCAAACGGATCAAGCAGCGCCAAATCCGCATCGATCGACCGAGGGTATTTTTCGTAGTCCTCTCCCGCGGCAAATTGGGTCGGGTTGACGAAGATGGAAACGACCGTGCGCTGGCATGTTTGCTTGGATTGACGGACGAGGCTCAGATGCCCATCGTGCAGCGCGCCCATCGTGGGCACGAAACCAATCGACTGTCGCGCGGTTTGGGATGGGGCCAAAACGTCCCGCAGCGCGGTGCAGCGAGTAATGACTTTCATGGTCCCATCGAGCGGAGGTTGGGTCATATCGAAAAGTTGGCTGGGACAGCGATTTGGTTTTTCCCGTGGGAGGCCGATATAGGGTTATAACGCAGGTTTGCCGGTGTCCGCGATAGGAATTCGATTCGACCAAGCTATAATTGCCAATGCCTCGGCTTGGTCGACTAAACATTCGCATGCGCTTTGTGCTGGTAGTGTTATCGCGGCCATTATTTCCGGCGAAAGGCCTCTATTGGCTAGGAATCATGTCGTACGGTTGGACGCTTTAGCAGTGCAGCGATGTTCGCGAGGAGAATCTTAAATGTCGCAAAAGCCTAGTGATCGTCCTAGTTCTGATGGTCCGCTCGCGTCGGCGGCCAATGCGGAGAACAACACAGACAATGCGGTTGAAGGCATCGAAGAGGAATCGAGAAATCTGTGGCTGTTCCAGTATGTGCCGAGCTGGTTGACCAGTTTTGTAATGCACGTGACGATAATTCTCTTGTTGACGCTCGTTACGAACTTGGTGCCGACCAAAGAGCCCGTGAATCTCGTTGCGGGCGACGCTGGCGAATCGGTGGAAACGGATTCTGACATTAACATGGATCCGCTCGGAGATTTTAACGAGACGTTGGAGAAGCAATCGGCAATCGACGTAAGTCAACCGTCACTTGTCCCGATCACGGATGCCCCGGAGATTGGGAGTATTTCCGATCTGAATGTCGCCAGCGACATATTGAACACCGCCGAGATGGGAATGGAGGCCAGTGGCAATGCCTTTTCCGCCGCCCTCCCTTCCGGAGGCAATGAATTTTCCGGCCGAAGCGATGCTGGTCGTGGTGCCAAGGCGAGGAATGCGGGTGCAAACGACGCCACGGAGGGAGCCGTCGCGTTGGGCCTCAAATGGCTGGCCAACCATCAGCTTCCGGATGGAAGTTGGAACTTTAATCATCAAGTTGGACCGGGTGATCGAAGTTCGCCGAACCCTGGCCAATTTGACGATTGTCCAATCGCTGCGACCTCGATGTGCTTGATGGCGTTTCTAGGCAACGGGCAGACGCATAGAGAAGGCGATTACAAAGAACTGGTCGGCAAGGGATTGAATTACCTGGTCAAAAATCAGCGGCGCGTGAACGAGACTTGCGGCAGCTTGCTCGACAGCGACGGGCGCTCGAGCATGTATGCGCATGGTTTGGCGACGATCGTACTGTGCGAAGCTTATGGCATGACGAAAGACACGGGGCTCCACGATCCAGCCCAAGCCGCGATCAACTATATCGCGTTCGCCCAAGATCCAACTGGGGGTGGCTGGCGATACAGGCCTAAAGAAACGGGCGATCTCTCCGTTGCGGGTTGGCAATTGATGGCGCTAAAGAGCGGTTTGATGTCCGATCTGGAAGTTTCTCGCATCACGACCAAACGATCGGTCAAGTTTTTGGACGCGGTGTCACACGCCAGCAGTTCGAAATACGGCTATCGCGCCGGAAACCAAGATTCGTCACCCAACATGACGGCGGTTGGGTTGCTCTGCCGTATGTACATGGGCTGGAAACACGATCATCCGGCGTTAAGAAAAGGGGTAGAGTATTTGGCTAAACGCGGGCCCGAAATCGGCGATTCGACCAACATGTACTACAACTACTATGCCGCGCAAGTCCTGCGGCAATACGGCGGCGACGGGTGGACAGAATGGAACAAACTAATGCGAGATCACTTGGTTAAGGAGCTATCGCGCGAGGGCGTTACCAAAGGAAGTTGGTATTTCAAGGGTGGCGCGGATTACGGTCCAGAGGCCGGTGGGCGCATCTATTGCACGGCGATGGCCGTGATGACGCTGGAAGTTTACTATCGCTTTTTGCCCATCTATCGAGACGCCGCTATGGAAGAAGAATTCCCCTTGGATTAATCGCAAATTTTGCGCTCTATCGTTTAACCGCCCGGCTTCCGAGCGCTGCGACCCTGCCTGTCGGCGAACTTCAACAGTGATGCACCAGCGGTCCGAAGCGGCCCGGTTAAACAAGGACAGCGAGGCACTTGAATAAGAGTTGTTTTCTTAGTTTAACCGCCCGGCTTCCGGGCGTCGCGACCCTGCCTGTCGGCGAACTTCAACGGTGATGCACCAGCGGTCCGAAGCGGCCCGGATAAACAAGGAAAGATCAGGCTTAACACTATCCGCAAACGCTAAAACTGAAAGATGCACGCGCCCCAGGAAAGGCCCGCGCCAAAGCCGCAGAGAAGGACGCGGTTCCCTTTGTTGATCCGGCCCGCGTGAATGGCTTCGTCGAGCGATATGGGGATACTGGCCGCCGATGTGTTGCCGTATTCATCTAAGTTCATAAAGACTTTATCTGGCGAAACACCGAGATATTCGATCGCTGAATCCAAAATTCGTTTATTGGCTTGGTGCAGAATAAACAAATCGATATCGTCGAGAGTGAGCCGCGCGTGGTCGAGCATTTCGCGGATCACTTCCGGGATCAGCCGGACAGCCCATTTGAAAACGGCTTGTCCTTCCATCTTTAAAAACTGCTGATGGTTATCGATCGCCGCGCGCGTGGCGGGGCAGCGCGATCCGCCTGCGGGAACAACGAGCAAGTGCGACAGCTCTCCTTCAGATGCCAGTCGATAAGCCAAAATCCCACAGCCTTCGCCCTCGGTCGCATCTTCGTCTGGCGTGAGAAGGGCAGCGCCCGCGCCGTCGCCAAATAACGGATATGTTTTTTTGTCCAGCGGATCGACGACCATCGACATCACGTCGGCACCTATCACGAGGACTTTTCGCGCGCATCCAGATTTAATGAATTGCAGTCCGACGATCAAGGCATACATGAATCCGGAACACGCCGCATTCAAATCAAATGCTGGACAACGGCAGCCGAGCGCGGCTTGCACTAGCGCCGACGACGATGGCGTGTAATGATCGGGCGTCATCGTGGCGACAATGATAAGGTCGATTTCATGCGGCGCGACACCCGCTTCGTCGAGGCAGCGCTTGGCCGCTGGAATCGCCAAATCACTTGTGGATTGGCCAGGCAGCGCATGATGCCGCGCGAGAATTCCGGTCCGCTGCACAATCCAATCGGCGTCGTAACCCAGTGCGCGAAGGTCTTCGTTGGCGACCCGCTTTTCGGCGGCGAACGACCCGGTTGCCGCGATCTTCACGCCTCGAATAGTTCGTATCAAAGATTCGTCCTGTCCGGTCGGCTGCGGGTTGGGAAAAAGAGTCGCCATGCTGGCTTTCTGTGCTTGGCGGTCGATGCTGCGAATCGAAACCGCGAGGAAGGTAGAAAACAGTTTCGTGGTTTGTCGGTGCCGCGTCAATGAACAATTTAGCGCGAAAACGGCGTTCGAGAGGCCTGCGGCTTCGTGCAAATTGGTGATTGACCCCTATCTTCAGCGGATATCGGCAAAGTCAAAAAAAATGCAGGACACCCCCAAAATAGGGTGGTCAAACAACTTAATTCGGCTAAATTGTTGTTTTCCTCGTGCACTTCGTTCAAATTTTTCACTGGGGCAACATCCGATGAGCCTTGTGGCAATCGTCTATCATTTGGTTCCAGACGCACCAATCCTGGTCGCCTGCAACCGCGAAGAGGCTTCGGCCTTGGGAATTTCAGCTCCATCCATTCAATCGGGCAAGCCCCGAATCCTCGCGAGCGTCGATTCAAAATCAACCGGGACTCGACTGGGCGTTAACCAAAACGGCATGTTCGCCGCCGCGATCCCTCGCAAGAAAAGCATGATGCCAACAGCTCCTCGTTCACGCGGGGTCTTGTGCCGCAATATGCTCCGCTGTATGTCGGCCCGAGAAGCCGTCGATATGGCTTTAGAAGAACTGCAATCCGAGCAATATCCTGGCGTCAATTTTGTTGTGGCCGATGCTGAGAGCGGCTGGGTCATTCATGGAGCCAACGACATCAACGCTTGTCCGTTGGACGAAGGGCTCAGCATTATCGGCGACCGCGACATAGACGACCAAAGCGATGATCGAGTGCGATTGACGCATCGTTTGTTGACGCTGCAGATGTTAGATTCACCGGTCAAGTTTCTAGCGGTGGCCAGCAAAGTATTTGCTCGCGCTCCGCTACCCGGCGGTCGAGCCGGCATGGTGATCCGCGACAAGGGCTATCAAACCGTCACGTCGACTTTGTTGTCGTTGGGCAAAAAGCCGCGCGATGCGATCTATCAATATTCCAACGGTGCGCCGGACCAAGCCAAGTACGAAGATTATTCGCCTTTGCTGCGAGATATCTTGTCGCGCGGCCTGCGCGAATCTCGAACACGCGCGAACGTATAAGCACCCACTCGCCCCGTTGTTTGCGTTTCCTAGAAACTGCCGACGCAAGTCGGTAAAGCTTAATACGGTTGGCTAGAGTCGCAAAACACTAGGCGGCCTTCGGGTCGCCTTTTTCTTTGCGTCGGCGGTGCGGTCTTGAGGATCGCTTCTTGCTCTCCGCATTATCCGCGAGCCGATAAACGATTGCGTTCCCGCGCTTGCCCGCGATCGCGCTCGCGCCGGTCTGCCGCAAACAATAAGCTATTTTTTGAGCCATCCAGCGCCGCGTCGAAAGCGCTTGTGCCAAGTCCCGCGTGTCGAACTCCCCTGATAAATCCACATTGAGCAAGCCTACGAGATCATCCCTCGTCCGCAACACGCGCTGATCAATAATTTGCAACAACCGCTGATCCTCAATTCGATAAGCCCGATGCCAAAAGCGGCGAGTCTTTTTCGGAAACCGCGTCTCCTCGATTTCGATCAGCGGCACATCGAGCGTTAAATTCGGATGCGGAAACACATTCGTAAAGTGGGTCAGCGACTCGAACAGATCCAGCCAAGTACACCGCTTGGGGCTCCATCGCTGCGCCGATATCGGGCCGTTGGCGCGATCCTTCACCAACAGCAGCTTGCGAGCCACGATCGGCTTGACCACAGTCACCTGGTGCCGCTCCAACAGCTTGCGAATCTTATCGCGAATCGCACCAAGCGAACTGGTTTGGATCTCAATCAACCTCCGCCCCCGCCGCACGTCAATCCGATAGTCGCCGACCCAAACTTCTTGAACCGACGAAGGCGTCGAATAGCAATCCTTCAATTGTTGATGCAGCGACGTTTCCAAATTCGCCTCATGCGAGTGTGAGCTCTGTCAATCTTAAATTTTGGGGTTGAGCGGCATTCCGCTCAATTTTCCAACCCCAAGTCTTGGGTTTGACATAGCACTAGGGGAAAGGGTTAGGGTGAGGGGCTTTCAGCGAAGCGTTTTTCAATCCCGCATACTGGTCACCGCCGCCCAGAGTGCATCGATGCCGAATGACTATATCTCAGTTCGCAAGAAGCGTCAGCGTCAAAGTTCCCTTTAGCAAGCACCGCTTCAAACTTGCTCCTTCAACGAAAAAAGGCGACGGATCAACCGTCGCCTTTTTTCATGGAATCAATTGCGAATGCGTTAGTTCAAGTTCGTCCACGCGGAGTTTACTTTTTCGACGCGCCGTTGCGGCGAGTCGACTTGTAAGCTTCCACGATAGATTTGAGGTTGAGTTGTCGCCTGCGGGGCTTCCACCGATTGCAAATGACTTGCTAATCGAACGGGCGAATACTCCCAGCGGCGGTGCGTCGGGGCCGAAGCGGTTTGGTCTTCAAGAACGGTGTTCGGAGATTGCGCAGGAGCTTGATTGTCCCAGCGGAGGCCCGGGTTCGGATCGCGGATCGGACGCACGCCCTGCAAGCCAGTGTTCGTGTTGGACGGGGTTAGCGGCGGAGCTTGAAAGGATGAGCCTTGCGGGGTGATTTCTCGGCGGTCGATTAGAACCCCATTGCCTATCGAAGGTACTTGATCGGCCGGTGTCATGTTCGGCGACGTTGCGGGCGTCGGCTGGTAGTACGGCGACATTTCGACGTTGGTCGGTGCCACAGTATAAGTCCCATTAGGCGACAGCGTTGCTTGAGGAAGCGTCGGCATGCCGCTGACAACCGGGTTCGCGTAGTTCGGTCCACACGTCGAACAACCAGTTTGCGGCGCGGCTGCCGTCGGACAAGTTTGACAAGGCGAACATGTGTTGCACGGCGACGGGGCCATCGCAGCATAAGTGATCGGGACCGTGTACGACTCAGTCCGATAGACCGGTCGATACGTCGTGTACGGAACGCGTTTTTGCTGCCAAGTGTAAGTGGTACACGGCTTCTGGCAGGTCACCGTGCATCCGGTGCAAGGATCGGTCGAACAAGTCTGTTGATATTGCGTCACGGGAACTTGTTCCCAATCGCATCGATAAGCAGTGTACGGGACGTAGTTCACGACAACGCGCTGACAGGTTTGACTACAAGTTGTCGAGCACACGGCCGGCTGCGGACAAGCAGGCGCACAAGCTTGAGCGGGAGCTTGGCAAGAATTGCAACCCAACTTGCACATCTTGTTTCGATGGTGTCCCAACAGCCAATTGAGCAACGGGCCTGCTTCGGCTTTTGGCGGAGCAATGCTCGCCAAGGTCGCCGCGACGATTGAGGTAATAACAAAAGCTTTTAACTTCAACATGTTCAACTCCGACCGAATTGTTCCCAGCGAAATTTAGAAAAACGCTCCAGTGCGCAGATTATCCCTTAGTGCAATTTGCCGCATAAACCTAATCCACGAACGACCACCCACCATCAAGTTTCTTGTGCGCGATCGAATGGAATTCTGATATTCGGTCCGGTTATTCCGATTACGCAAACTCGATCAGTTCCCCAACACCCGCCGTGCCACCCGTCACCCGCCCAAGCAGACGCATCTCTAGCCTCAGCCGAGTTCCAAAAGTTCTACGCCACAAGCCAGAAAAATGTTCGCAAGCATTCCAGGCCACGAGCGCAACCGCCGTATGCGGACCTTCGAGTAGAGGCTTCTTTCCTGCTAACCACTACCCCGGAAGGGGTTTGTCGGCGAGTATCAAGTCGGGGAACTTCAAGACATCTTCAGCTCCGCGCAAAATTAATTCGCGACCGAACGGGACGTTTTCTTCGACTTGCAAATAGCGATAGCGGCGGAGCACCATAATGCCGTTACGCGCTGCGATGCCGAGAATCGTGACGAAGTCGACGAATGTTGTGCCGACGACTAGACCCAAGCACGATAGCGGCAACAGAAGTATGATTGGAGTTTGAAAAAGCAATTGAAGTCGTTGTTCGGCGCTCTTGTTTTCCCAGAAGACTTGCGATGTTCATAACTCGAGTTACTTTTTTGTTTGCACTGCTTTGCTGCGAAGTGCTTTGTGGTTCGACCCAGAAGTCCGGCGACGATTTTGAATCGGCGGCGGTCGGCGGTTTGCCTGCCGGTTGGGCTGCCGCACAGACTGGTACTGGGGACGGAAGCGTTTGGGAAATTCAAGTCGACGAATCGTCTCCAGCGGGAAAGCATGTGCTGGCTCAAACTTCGAACACCGCGCCCAGCGCGATGTTCAACCTTTGCGTCAAGACCGAATCGGACGCGCTGGACGTTGACTTACAAGTGTCGCTCAAGGCCGTTAGCGGAAAAACCGATCAAGGCGGCGGCCCGGTTTGGCGTTATCAAGACGCAAACAACTACTACATCGCCCGCTTCAATCCGTTGGAGGACAACTTTCGCGTTTACAAAGTCGTTGACGGAAAACGGACGCAATTGGCCACCGCCAAAGTCGACGGGGCTGACGAAATTTGGCATTCGATTCAAATCGAACATCGCGGCGAACAAATCCGCTGCTCGCTCGATGGGAAATTGTTGTTGGAGGCCAAAGACGACGCGATACTTGAATCGGGCAAGATCGGGCTGTGGACCAAGGCCGACGCCGTGACGGCTTTTACCGAACCAATTCTTGCAAAACCGTCCGCGACCGACGCGCCAACCAAGAAGTCACGTACCGCGGCGTCGAGTCAATCGGCAGCAATATCGGCAACGGCAGTTTGCAACTTGTTGAAGTCACCGGCGAAGGCAAAATGACAGACCTCGGCCTCGCGAACGTCGGCGAAGCACTCAAACGAGTCGCCTTCATTCCCGCGACAAGCAAATAGTCAGTTGAATTTAAGCTCGAAGCGCAAGTTAGTGGCAAGCAAATCACTTATAAATCGCCCGTGCCAGCCCCGTCGTTAGACCACATCAAGCGTACCCGCAAACGCAAATGGGTCGTTGTGCCCAAGATCGTCGGTTGCGGCGGCTTCGACGGTCCAATGGCCGCGGGCGCTCGCTTTGAACTTGATATCGAAGGTGATCACGACGGTCGGGTCGTTTGCCCCAATGGCCGCGATGGTGGTTGTTTTCATGTACACGTTGGCCAGCGGGCTGCGTAGCACGCCGTACGATCCAACTTCCTTTTGAGTTTCGAATTTCCCGGTAATCTGGTTGTACAGGCTCATCGTATTGGTGGCTTCGTCAAACCGGATCCAGATCAGCCTTCCGTTATCGTCGCGAAGTCGCAGATCAACCTGTTTGAGCGTCCGCCAGCCGACGACAGGAACGGTCCAAGCCAGTGCCAGTTTCGTGTGGTCGTAGGCCTTTACGACGGAAGTGGGGGGCGAGACTTCAAACGTACCTGCCGTCGCGGGGCGGACGGTGATGAAATTAAAACTTCCGGCGAAATTGTTATTCACCCCAGTGCCGGTGTCGATTGCCAAACGGAGGATATGGGGACCGTCCTCGAGGAATACATTCGAGGCCGTAAGGATCGTCACCATGTTGTCCGCGCCATTGGTATCCGGAACCGCAACCGGCGGCGCGATGCTGACGCCATCGATCTCAATGTGGAAGGTCGCTCCCAAGTCCGGGCTCGACACACGCGCGTCAAAATCGTAGAGCCCGTCAACATCGACATCGATCGTGTATTCGAGGAATTCGCCAGGCGCCGTGTTGGTCACGCGTCGGCCGCTGCTCAGCGGATCTGCTGTGGTCGAAACATCGACGTCGATATTTTCGCCGCTGCGGAATCCCGGTTGATTTCCGTTATTGTCGGAAGTCGTATCGTGGTACGCGATTCCTTCTCCACCCTTGTCGAACCTCACCGCTTTGATGTCCGTCGGCACGGTGGAGCTAATCACAAATGGGACGTCGAACGGGGTTTGGGAAGAAAATGTCAACTCGAGGCCATACGTGAGTGGCTCGCCTCCAAATGAAAGAACTCGCACATGGTACGTGCCCGCGACAGGAAGAACCACGCCGTCAAGAATGTCAGATTCACCGTTGCTTACCGATAATGCCAAGATTTCTTCAGGGTCCACAAATAAATCATTGTCCGCATTACGAATCACAAAGACGCCAATCTGACGTGATTGGTTAGCCCCACTGAGACGCAGCCGCAATTCGCCTGGGCTGGTCACCGAAAAGCTGAAGAAGTCGCTGCGATCGATATCTCCAACAAAGTGATTTGGGCTGTTGATCGTTCCGGCGAGCGGACCGAGATCACGCGGTGGCGGTACGCTGGACAACGAATTGCCAGCGGTATCCAGGGAAATAGCGCTCATATTGAACAAATAACTCGCCAGTCCGTCGACGCGGAACACGCGCAGGTAATACGTTCCCGGCGCATTCAACGTTATGTCAAGGATATCGAGTCCGGTTCCCGTGATCGATGTTGTACTCACAATCTCACCGATTTCGATCGCACCGTTCAGGTTGGCGTCCCGGATCAGTTGCAGATTGGCGTTTCCACCCGTCAGAGAGTTGAATTGGGCATGGAAACGAAACGGCCCGTTGGTGCCGAGCGTAAAGCGATAAAAGTCCACCAGATCATCCATCGGAGCGATGGAGCCGGTGCCCACGAAGTCATTGAAGAATTGCGCCGCGCGCAAAGTGCCGAGGTCGCGCGCGGTGGCGAGCGTGTTGCCGGCGAAGTCGGGCTGATCGTTGTTGAGGATGACGCCGTAGGTGGTGCCCTCGTCCTGGATCACGGCGTTCACCAGCAGGAAATAAGTGCCGGCGCTGAGGTTTATGCTTTCGATTACACCGGCGTCAATCGTTTTGTTGATGCGCAACTCCGCGCCCTCGAATCCGATGGCCCCATCGCCATTCGTGTCCTGGCCGAGGCGGACCAAAAGCGGTTCGTTGTTTTGTCCCACGCTGACGCGGACGAGCCGGGTCGATCCGAGTGTGAACCGGTAGACGTCGGAGTCATCTTCCGGACCGAGGAAGTCGAGGATTTCACCGCCGCTCGGAGAGAGGGGCAGAGCGGTTGCCAGCGTGTTGCCAACGGAATCTTTGACTAGCCGCAGGTTATAAGACGGCGCGCCTGAAACCCGCAAGACGCGGACGAAGTAAGTTCCGGCCGCCAGAGTTCTCGCGATGCTCTCCG
>JANNYC010000199.1:0-28909 GCA_031409895.1 Planctomycetota bacterium | reverse complement strand
CTGACCAGCGTTCGTCCGTGCCAGTCATCTAGTTCCGACCCAGCAGGCAAGTACGGCACAAGCACACTTGGCTCAATTTCAAAATTCAGCATCGCCAAGTACCGCCACTGCGCGGTGAGAAACGGCGTGGCCAAATTGTTCCACATCTATGTAGCCGATCATGATTTGGGGAACTCGCCGCTTGTTCGGCGGGGGTCAGACCCCGATCCGTGTCTATTTTTCGGCTGTTTTCAAGCTTTCGGCGAAGACTTTCTTGAATTTGTCCAACTTGGGACGAATCGCGAACTGGCAGTAGCCGGCGTTGGGATTGTTGCGGAAATAGTCTTGGTGATCTTCTTCGGCCGGATAGAATTTGGTCGCAGAGACAATTTCAGTCACGATCGGTTTGTCGTAAGCACCGGATTCATTCAAAGAATTTTTAATCCGTTCGGCGGTCTCTTTTTGTTCATCGTCGTGAAAGAAGACAGCCGACCGATACTGCGTGCCGTGGTCGGCACCTTGGCTATTGAGCGTTGTTGGATCGTGCGTCTTGAAAAATACTTCGAGCAACTTTTCGTAAGTCACGACATCCGGATTGTAAGTAATCTGGACGACTTCGGCGTGGCCGGTCTCGCCGGAACAAACGTCTTTATAAGTCGGGTCGGGCATGTCGCCACCGGAGTAGCCGGAGTCGACCGACTCGACCCCTTTCAAGTTTTCAAAAATCGCTTCGACACACCAAAAGCACCCGCCGCCAAAAGTCGCCTTCATCGATTTTTGCTCCGTGGGTTTTGTAGTAGATTCATCTTGCGCCGCGACGATAGCCGGACCCCAAGCCATCGCAAAGACCAAGCCTAACGCAAGCACAACTCGATTGCGAAACTCAGATTTCATTTACGTTGTCCTAAATGTGGCCACGCCGACCAATCGTGTACCGATACCGTACGACAGGATTAGATGCCGAAGCTTGAAATTGGTTACCGCGAAACGAATTTGGCCTACAGCGACGCGATATTATAGCCGTTGAGGTATTCGTGTCGGACCATGCGGGCGATTTCGCTGGGGTCGCAATCGGGGGATTTTTCATCGACTTTGGTCAATTTGGTTCCCATTGTCTTGCCGTCCCAATCGATGCGATGCCCTCGGGCCCAAACGGCCAAATTGCCCAGCAAAACTGTTTCGGTCAAGCCGCTGGCGTAACCGGGGAAGTTCGAAACCGTTTTGCCTTCGCCGCGAATCGCGTTGGCAAATTCTTCTTCATGGCCAGGAGATTTTATTGTCTCGACTGGCGTCATGATGTCGCTCAGCATGGTGAATTTGCCGTCGACGATGATCCCGGATTGTTTTTCAAACTCTCCGTAATCGCCCGGCGAATAGAACTTGCCGTTGTCGCCAATGATCAAAGCACCGCTAGTAAAATGTTTGCCCGGATCCCCAGGTTTTGGATCGTCACTCGGTTGTTTCGGGCAATCCTTCAACAGAGCAAGTGGCCGACGCCCTCCGTCGTACCAAAACATTTTGACTGCGGGCCGCCAATCATTTGCGGCGAATTGGTATTCGATGGTTGAAGCGCCTGGAAAAACATATTTGTCGTGCTCGGCTGCGTCGGCTTGCACGGAAGTTGCATTGTTCAAGTCCAGCGCCATGTAACTCATGTTGAGCGTATGACAAGCCATATCTCCAAGTGCGCCTGTGCCAAAAGCCCAATAGCCGCGCCACTTGAACGGGTGAATCTCGCGGCTGAATTCGTGAGACTTTGCTGGGCCAAGCCAAAGATCCCAATGGATGTTCGAGGGTGTCGCTTCTGTTTTTGGTTTCAGTCCGAATTGTTGCGGCCAAACGGGTCGATTGGTCCAGATGTGAACTTCGGTTGGTTTGCCGACGACGCCAGCCTTAATCAGGGCCGCCGAGCGGCGCAAGCTCTCCAGCGCCGTCCCTTGATTGCCCATTTGCGTGACGACTTTTCGCTCTGTCGCGCGCTGGGCCATGAGCCGCGCCTCTTCGATCGAGTGCGTCATGGGCTTTTGACAATAGACATGTTTCCCAAGTGCCATTGCGGACAATGAAATGACCGCGTGGGTATGATCTGGCGTTGAGACGGTCACTGCATCGATCGAGTCGTGCATCTCGTCCAACAGCGTTCGATAATCGAAGAACATTTTCGCGTCGGGGAATTTTGCTTTGGCTTTGTCGAGAAATTCGCCGTCGATATCGCAAATCGCGACGACCTTGCCGAGTCTTCCGACGTTTTCCGAGTCTGAGACCCCTTTGCCGCCGACACCGATGCAGGCGAATCGAATTTCTTCATTGGCGGCTCGCGATGGACGCGGTGCAATTCCGCCGGCGGCCCAAAATCCGGCTCCCAGCGCAGCAGTGGCTTTTACGAATTGGCGTCGGTTGGTACGTCGTGACATGGCGGATACTCCAGCAAATAGAATTAGGTCGAAATAACTGATTTGTCTGAACAAAGATTTTACCAAGAACCGGGGAGTTAGTGGTTAGTGGCTGGTGGTTAGTGAATAGCGAATCAATGCAAGACCTTACGCCTCAGAGCTTATGAAACTTTGCATTCCTGGCCACGAGCGTAGGGTGGGCCGAGTTTTCGAGTCCCACCGATGCCCGGCAAAACAGGCGATTTCTGAGGGTGGGACTCGAAGACTCGGCCCACCCTACGCATTTTTCCACAGCCTCTCAGGCTTTATCCCTGTTTCTCGAATTTGCGGCGAAGTTGATCGACGAGCCGCTGAATTTGGGCTTTGTCCTGCGGCGACTCGGCGATTTCGACGGCTTTGTTTTCAGCCAAGATCGCGGCGCGTCGGCGATCGGTCGTCCGAAGTATTAGTGCTTTGTGCAACAAAGCCTCGGCACGGACAATACTGGCCCAGCGCGGCTGATCGACGAATTCGTCGATGGTTTGCACGGCGCGTTCGGCGTCACCATGCTCGACAAGAGCATCGGCTTTGGCACCTACGAGCAGCGCCATCAGTTCTCCGTCGTCTCCGATCTCGGTGATCGCTCCGTCCAAAGCTTCAACGGCTTTTGAAAATTCTCCTTGCGCGACCAGCATCTCACCTTTAGCCAACCACAAATGCTGATTGGGCGAAAGTTCTTTGATTTTTTGATCGAGCAACTGATGCGCGTCTGCTTGTCGTTTGTCGCCGAACATGAGCAAAGCTTTCTTGACGATCAGCTTTTGCAAGTCGATCGCATCGAGCCCTTCGATCTTCATCATGTCGTCGATGATCGCTTCTGCCTGCTGGCTTTGACCCATTTTGCGAAACAAGTCGAGTTTAGTCAGCAGGACTTGGTATTGAGTTGCGGGAGCCATTTTCACGGCGGCGATTGCTTCGTCGATGAACTGCACAGCAACCGCCGGTGATTTTAGTCGTGAGACCATTGCGATGTCGGAAAGCAGTGCTCGCTGCAATTCGCGTTCTTGTGATTCGTTGTACTTCGTCCGCAAGCCGACAACGTCGTCAGGGTCTAGTTCGACAATTTCGTTGATCAAGTCCGTGTAATAAGTCTCAACGACTTGTTTGTCGAGTGATTCAAGTGCTTCGTCGAGTGCCTTGGCTCGCTCCGTACCTTCAGCTTTGGCGGCTATAGCCATTGCATCGTCGCGGGCAACGCGCGTCGCGCGCAACGACTCGATGTGTGCTAAATACTGATCGGCGGATTCTTCGCGAAAACCCGTGAAAGCATAAGGCCGCATTTCGGAATCCAACAACGCAATCGTCGGAAAGCCTTCGACGGCAAGGGTCTTTTGCCACTCGGCGTTCTGTTGAATGACTTCCGCAGATTGTATCGACGTGTCTTTCGGGAAGTCCAGCTTTACAAGCACAAAATGCTCGCGGGCCGGCTTGAGGAATTCCTCTTTCGAAAAAACGTCTTTGTCGAGTTGAATGCAGAACTGGCACCAGTCCGAGCCGGTGAAGTTTATCAAAAGGTCTTTCTTTTCCTTTTGGGCTGCTTCCTTCGCCGCCGCAATGCTGTCGGTCCAAGCGTCGTCGCACGGACTTGCCAACAACGGAAAAATCAAACTGCCGTAAAGGCAAATCGCCAACAGAAATGTCGGTCGTGACAATTTCATGAATTTGCTCCAGTAACCAGATTGTTCTGTCGTTGTGTCGCGGACTTAAAGATTCTGAAGATCGCGGTTCCCATGCACTACTCTTGCGATTTCAATGCCGGAACTTACAGCGCGGAAAAAGATCACGTAGTTCCCGAACGTAAAAGAACGACATCCAGAAACTCCAAATCCGTCACGAACTTCACCAACTTCAGGATGTTCCGCTAACATGTCGAAAATTTCCTGAATTCTCATTGTCCATCGGAGCGCAACTTGTGGGCGATTCTCCGCTATTTCTGATGCGATACTGGCTAGGTCTTCCTCGGCGGCAGGAGAGAGAATTACCATTCAAGCAGTTAACCCGCAGAGTTTTGCGCTTCGATGCGTTTTGCGATGCGATCGAACGCTTCGTTTGCAGGAACTCCGAGGCCTTCATCCAACTGATGAAAACCTTTTTGCACTTCTTCACGCAGTGTTTCCCGGGCTTGCAACAGTCGCAGCCCCTCGGCAAGTACATCCTCTTCACTGAGAAAACGACGAGCGGCCACCATTCGCTGAACAAACGGCAAAAAATCTACGGGAATTTGGTTTGACATGGGTCGCTTCACGGAAAAGACGATTGGCATTCGTGGTCATCGGCTCGACCTTGGCACTAACATTGTACCCCAGTCATCTCAGATTGGTCTACAGTTACCGCAGTGACTGTAATAACTGCGCAACTCGTTGGGAAATTCGTTCGATTGTGGCGTCATCCAGCGACGCTTGGCTGTTGAAGGCGGCGTCGTTGTGGGCGGGAAAAGCGCGACGTTCGATGTCGGACTTGGGCCAGGCAGCCCGGAAAGTCGCATTCGCACAAACGTCGCAGTCGGGAAATCCTTCGCGATGCCTTGGGTCGTCGATCCCCCACAATTTTTTCACGGCCAACAATTCGCGAGCTTCGCCAGTCGACAGATAATGAAAGCCATTCAGCGAACGCGTCAGAATTAATATTCGACAATAGGCGTCGAGAATCTCGGTCCACCAGAACGCACGTTCGACCGTTTGATCAAAGCTCACGGTTCCGTGATTGGCCAAAATGATGACTTTGGATTGTTTCAAGAATGGCGTGATCGTGTCAGCAAAGGCTTGGCCACCGGGCGTGGCGTACGGCGCGATGGGGACTTCGCCCAAGAAGACCTCGGCCTCTGGCAGCACACATTGCGGGATCGGTTCTCGCGCGATTGCAAAAGCTGTTGCGTGCGGCGGATGACAATGGACGACCGCGCGAATGTCGGGTCGTTGTCGATAAATTTCCAAATGCAACTGGACTTCGCTGGTTCGTTTTCTTGCGCCGGCAATTTGGCGGCCTGTCATATCGACCGTGCAAATGTCGGCCGGTTCCAAAAATCCTTTGCTGTGCATCGTCGGCGTGCAAAGGACTTGGTCGTCGCCGAATCGGACAGAGATATTACCTTCGTTCGCCGCGGCAAAGCCTTTGTTGTAAACTCGGCGCCCGATATCGCAGATTTCAGTTTTGAGTTGTTCGGCGTCGGACATTGGGGGTAGGCTTGAGGTGTGAGGTTTGAGGAAGAAACGCAAGGAATAATTGGTGCTGACGAAAGGTTAAGGTTCTAATTCAGTTTAATCGGTGGGTCGACGATTACGATGCGACCTTGAACGCGAATTGAGCCTGCGGCTAAGGCGTTGATCGCAAGCGGATAAAGTCGGCACTCGGCGGCAAACACGCGAGCGGCAAGTGTTGCGGCCGAATCGTTCGGGAGAACTTCGACAGGGAGTTGCGAGATGATCGCGCCGTGGTCGTACTGATTGTCGACAAAATGAACCGTACAGCCCGAGATCTTGCAGCCGTAATCCAAGACCGCTTGATGGACTCGCTGGCCATAAAAACCGCGACCCGAAAATGCGGGTATCAAGCTCGGGTGAATATTGATCACTCGCTCTGACCAATCCGGATCGATTACCATCCGCCGCAAAAAACCGCCCAGGACGGCCCAATTCGCAGCACAATTATTTATCGCTTCGAAGATGCGGACGCTGAATTGGTGAGAGTCGTTTTCCCGGTGATCGATGATCGCCGTCGGAATCCCCGCCGCGCGTGCCAAGTCCAATCCGCTGGCCGTTGGATTGCTCGAAATCACAGTGGCGATTTCAACATCCAATTTTCCGAGTTTGCGCTGTTCGATCAGATTCTTAAGCGTCGTCCCGCCACCGGAAATTAGAACGGCAATCGATTGTTTTTTTGCAGGAGTGGGTGACATGGTTCAATCGACTAGAAGCAAACCTAACAATCCCCAGGTCAAGCCTGGGGGATTTGATGTTAGGCGGTAACGCTGATGAAAATGGTCAAGGGTTTTTCGGCGACTTCGCGCGCGGCGGCTTCGGAATTGGGTTGCGTGCGATCATTTAGTTTTTCGGCGAGGGTCTCTGCTTGAATGCGATCGGCGTTTTCGCGGATGGCAGACTTTAATTCAGGATCGTCGGCCACCAACGACAAATGAATACGATCGGAATATTGCAGGTTGCGTTCTTTGCGAAGGTCTTGGACGAGGCGGATAATGTCGTTAGCCATCCCTTGGCGGATGAGTTCCGGTGTCAGTTCGGTTTCGAGTACGGCGACGCAACGGGAGCCTTGCGCGGCGGCGCGGCCGGGTTTCGCTTGCAAGAAGATCTGAATTTCTTCGCTCGCAAGTTCGACGGTTTGATCGGCGACCGGCAAAGTCACTTTGCCGGTTCGATTCATCTCATCCAAGAGCTGCCCGCCATCAGCTTTGGCAAGTGCTTCTTTAACTTTGGGCATAAGCACACCAACGCGGGGTCCGACTAATTTGAAATTCGGTTGAATTTTGTACGAAACAAATTCGGCCGCGTCGGCGGTGTAGTCAATACGCAAAACATTTAGTTCGCTACGGAGAATCGCGGCGTGATCCTCCAGCCAAGGCCGATCGGTTTGGTCTTTAAGAATCACAGTCACCGATTTGAGTGGCTGCCGAACTTTCAACCTGGCCTCGGCGCGAGCTGCTCTACCGAGCGAAGCGATCTCGCGGAGCAAGCCCATTTGCCGCAATAGCGGCGATTCGACACTGCGAGGTTCGGGCTGCGGATAATTGCACAGGTGAACGCTTTCGGTTGCGCGGTCGCCGAAAATGCCCGCCAAGTTACGCCACATTGCTTCGGCCATAAACGGAACAAACGGCGCGATCATTTTGACGGACGTCAACAAGCACTCGTAAAGCGTCCAGTAGGCATCGAGCTTGTCGCGGTCCTGCGGATCATTGCTCCAGAAGCGATCGCGGCTGCGACGGACGTACCAATTGCTAAGCCCGTCGACGAACGCCGTGATCCGTTCGCACGCGCCGAAATTATCGTAAGCGTCCATTCGTTCGATCACGGATTGCAGCGTGGAATCAAGTTCGTTCAATATCCAGCGATCAAGTTCGTCGCGATCGGCGATCGGGCGATACGATTTGCCTCGCGACAGAGCTTTGCGGTCGAGTTCTTTCACGTCGCCGTTGATTTGGCTCGCTGGATCAAAACCGTCGATGTTCCCGTAGACAACAAAAAAGCTGTATACATTCCAGAGTCGCAGCAGAAACTCCGGAATACTTTCTTTGATCGTCCGTTCGCTATAAATCACCGAAGTCCACGGCGGTTGGTTGGCGAAAAAATACCAACGCAAAGCATCCGCACCGTGCTGGTCGAAAATTTCTTGCGGGCTGCGGTAATTGCGAATACGCTTGGACATCTTGCCAATTTTTTTGGCAGCGTTGTTCGGTCCCACGGCTGCGGTCGCGTCGTCTTCAGTCAGGAAAACCTGTTTGTCTTTGCCCTCCCACCATTCGGCCAGCATCAACCCCAGCACAATGCAGTTTTCGAACGGATGCGGGAACGGCTTGTCGGGAAAAGTCAAAGTGCTGATCGCCAACAAGCTATAAAACCAGCCACGCGTCTGATCGAGTGCTTCGCTGATGAAGTTCGCCGGGAATTGTCGTTCGAACGCTTCGCGATTTGTCTGCGGATAACCCCACTGTGCGAAGGGCATTGCTCCGCTGTCGTACCAGCAGTCGATGACTTCGGAGACGCGCCGCATTCGAGCGCCGGGTTGAAAAGGCGAATCATAATTGACGTGATCGATATAGGGCTTGTGGACTTTTAAGTCCTCGGCCAAGTCGGGGAATTTCTGTTTGGCTTGTGTCCAGACTTCGGTACCTTGCACGCCGGGTTTGCCAAGCAGTTCCGCGTAGTTGGCGATGGCTTCCATTTTACCGGTCTTGTCGCAGACCCAAATTGGCAGCGGCGTTCCCCAATAACGCTCTCGCGATAGTGCCCAATCGACGTTGGATTCCAAAAAGTTCCCGAATCGTCCATCGCGAATGTGGCCGGGAAGCCAGTTGATTTTCTGATTGTTGGCGATCATCGCGTCGCGAAACTGAGTGGTCCGAATAAACCAAGTCTCGCGCGGATATTGAATCAGCGGGTCATCTTCGGCTCGCCAGCAAAACGGATATTCGTGGACGAACTGTTCAAGGTGATAGAGCAAACCGCGTTCACGCAAGTTGCGGCAGATCGCTTTGTCGGCGTCTTTGACCCATTGGCCGGCGTAGTCGGGCGCTTCGTCGGTGAAGCGTCCGTTGGGTGCGACCGCGCAAATCATTTGTGGGCCTTGGCCATCGACAAAACGGCCTTGCTCGCGCATCAACAATTCGTAATCGACCTCTCCGAAAGCAGGCGATTCGTGAACCGCGCCAGAGCCGCTTTCGGTAGTGACGAAATCTGCCGCCACAATGCGCCACGCGATATGCTGCCGCGAGCCGTCTTTTAGCTCGCCGGTCGTCTGGCCAAGTTGCTTGTGGTAATAATCGAACGGCGGCTGGTAACGCAAGCCGATGAGTTCGGAGCCTTTGCAGGTTCCGCGAACTTCCAACTGCCGTTTGAGTTTTTCACCGATCGATCCGACTAAATCAGCCGCAAAGGTCAATTCGCGTTTGAGTTCCGGATCGAAAACCGTCGCGTATTCGATGTCGGGATGAACGGCGGCGAACTGATTGCTCGGAAGCGTCCACGGCGTCGTGGTCCAAACGAGCAAACTTGTGTTGGGGCGATCGATCAGCGGAAAGAGTACAAACACGCTTGGATCGGCGACCGATTTGTAGCCTTGGCCGACTTCGCCGCTGGAGAGTGCGGTACCCCCTTGAGCCCACCACCAGAGGATTTTGTGTCCACGATACAGCAGCCCGCGATCGAATAGATTCTTCAGCGACCACCAAACCGATTCGATGTAAGTTTGGTGGTAGGTTACATACGCGTCGCTGAGCTTGATCCAAAAGCCCAGACGCTCGGTGAGTCGTTCCCATTCCTGCATGTAGCGCCATACGCTTTGTTGGCATTTGTGAATGAAGGGCTCAACCCCGAAAGCTTCGATATCTTCTTTGGAGTGGATGCCGAGTTCTTTGCAGACTTCGACTTCGACTGGCAAGCCGTGCGTATCCCAACCTGCTTTTCGTTCGCAGTAATATCCGCGCATCGTACGGTAGCGCGGGAAGAGGTCTTTTATCGCGCGGGTCAAGCAGTGGCCGGGATGGGGCATTCCGTTGGCGGTCGGGGGGCCTTCATAAAAGATGAATGTTGGGCCGCCGCGCCGTTGTTCCAGCGACTTTTCATAAATCCGCCGATCTTTCCAAAACGCGAGAACGTCTTGTTCTTGTTTCGGAAAGTTGACATTATTGTCTACCGGCTGAAACATGATTCCCTCAAAGCGGCCCAAAAGCAGGTCGGCTCAAGCCAGGATAATAGTCCAGAATAAGTGCCTAGCCGAGAACCGCGAGGAAAGGGAGTCAGTCTCCGATTTTCTTCGAAGGCTACGCAAATCGGCGACAGACCCCGGCGGTTCTCGCGGTGCCGAGACAATATCACTGATTCGCCAAATTGTGTAAATGGACCCGCGACGGGCCGTCTAGCGAGTGAACCCAAACATGGGCGAGGCCAAAGCACAAAGGCCAGAATCAATTTCGCGGCAAGCTGCAACCGACGCGAGCTATTTTTTACAATCGTCGTCCGGAGTTTTTCTTTCGACGGTTGGAATTCCGTCGGCGAATTCGGGGTCGTCCAAAATGTATTCGCCTTCGATTCCTTCTTCAAAGTCGTCGTCGAAATCGTCGTCGAAATCGCTTTCGTCAAAATTCTCTAAATCGTTCGTGATATCGGTTGGAATTTCAATTGGTACATCCGATTCCAATTCGTCGAACTCATCGCGTTCTTCGTCATTTGAATTTTCGGAAAGCGACATGTGTGCGATCCTTTTTTTGCAAGAGTCGAGGGACGATAAAGCGGCCAGGAGAAAAAGGCCGCAAGCCGGTCTGGTAAAGAGTATAAACCAAACTTTTATTGTCAAGTCTCAAGTTCCGCCGAACCGCCGGCATCGGAAATTCGGTCGATAACCCCCTCGTTTTGCAGCGTAAGCGTTCAAGAAACAAAAAACGAACAGGCTCGCAACCTTGCAAAACCTGTCCGTCACGGGGGGTGAGGACCCTTATGAATTTGAATTCGCCGTTGGCTAGGTGCTTGCGGCGAATAAACAAACCCTAGGTTGAAATTGGATAAATGAGGAATTTGGTTCCTAGGGCTGCCAGCAAACGAACGAATTGGTTCGAACAATTCCCTCAATTCAGATTGTGCGGGTTATGCACAGGATTTTCTGCTTTATAGAGCCGCCCCTGCCAAGTATTCCGTCGCTCGAATTCTTGGTTCAGCGCCAAGATCACGTCGGGCTTGTTCAAACACCAGGCGGGCCCGATCAGGAAATCCTTGGGCGCATCACCGCTGATCCGTTCGACCACCATCGTGGGAGGAAGCAACTCCAAAAAGTCGACCAGCGTGCGGATGTAATCGTCGCGTTCCATCAATCTGACTTTTCCGGCGATGACATCGGCACCGAGCGGCGTATCTTTCACCGCGTACAAGTTATGCAGCTTGACCGAGTCGATATTGAGGCGGGCGACTTCGCGCGCCGTTTGCATCATTTCGTCATGGGATTCCGTGGGCAGTCCCAAAATCACATGCGTGCAAACCTCAAAGCCGCGATTGCGACTTCGTTCGACCGCGTCGATCATTGAATCGTGATTGTGCCCACGGTTCATCCAGTTCAGCGAATGGTCGTGCATCGTTTGCATGCCGAATTCGACTGACAAGCAAGTCTGCTCTCCCATCGCCGTCAGCAACTCAAGTACATCGTCGGGGACCGAATCCGGCCGCGTTCCGATGGCCATTGCAACAACCATCGGGTGGGCGAGGGCCTGTTCGTAGACGGAACGCAATCGTTCAACCGGCGCATAAGTGTTCGTGGCCGGCTGAAAATACGCTATAAAATGGTCGCAGTCGTATCGGCGGCGCAATTGGCGGATTCCTTCGTCAATCTGCTCGGAAATTGACTGCCGAGGCAATCGGCGGCTTGGGCTGAAGCTGCGGTTGTCGCAGAAATTGCAGCCGCCATACGCAACCGTGCCGTCTACGTTTGGGCACGTAAAACCAGCGTCTATGCTGACTTTTTGGACACGATGACCGAAAACGCGCTTAAAATGAAAGTTGTAACGATAATAACGCAGCCCGGCGGCCCGCCAGTCCTGGCGCTGCTGAAAGCTTCGGCGAATTTGATCGGTTGACCCCAATGTTACTCATGAATAGAGTGTAAATTAACCGAGGGATTGAGCGTTTTCGTATCCTAGGTGCTGTAACAATAGTTTCAAGGCCGAGCCAACAAGTATGTACGGTCGACTTGTACCCGTCGGTGGTGGTGATCCGATCCCGCTTCTCAAGAATCGGTTGCGAATCGGACGGCGCGAAGGCTGCGACATCATTCTGAACTTCTCTAATATTTCCGGCCACCATTGCCTGATGGAAGTTGTCGAAGGCTATTGGTTTATCAAGGACTTGCATAGCCAAAACGGAATTAAAGTCGACACAAAGCGGATTTTGACAGGCTTGCGAAAACGGATCGATCCTAACACTGAAGTTTCCATCTCCAAGCACCAATTCATTTTGGAATACGACCCCACGGCGCTTGGTGCGTACGGTACTCCGCCACAAGACGAGCAGCTCGACAATCTATTTAGCGAATCGCTGTTGGATCGAGCAGGATTGAAGGGCCGCAAGGACAAGGACTAATCGCCTGTGTGGAGCACGTTTTCAACGTGCTAAACCTCTCATTAATCTGTTGGGCCAGAAGCGTTCCCTGCCGCTTTTCAGCGGGCTGCTTAAATGTCAATTTGTCAGGCGGGCGTTTCTTAGCGTAGAAACTGGACAATATTTCGGGCTGATAATTCCGTTTTCGCCGATGATTCGTGCCAAATGGCCAATCTGCTTGCTGGCACAGCTTTTGCTTTGAATTGAGCGACCTCGCTGCCGCGCTGCCAACTATTGGCGTATCGGCCATAAAGGTTAATCCCCAGTAAACTATTGGTCGTCGCGACCGCAGAAATAATTCAAAGCGACCGCAGAAATAATTCAAACTCGTTTGTGGAGAATCGGATCATGGCAGAAGGCGAAAAAATCATCGGTATTGACTTGGGAACGACGAACTCCGTGGTTGCCATCATGGAAGGGTCCGAACCGACCGTGATCGCAAACGCCGAAGGCAATCGGCTCACCCCCAGCGTGGTCGCTTTTACCGACAAAGGCGAAGTCCTCGTTGGCGAACCCGCCCGTCGACAAGCCGTCACGAATCCAACCAAGACGGTCTATTCCGTCAAACGTTTCATGGGCCGACGACATGCCGAAGTCGAATCCGAAGAAAAGATGGTCCCCTACAAAGTTGTTGGCGGACGCGACGAGTACGTCAAAATCCAAGTCGGTGACAAAGAATACACGCCTCAAGAAATCTCCGCCAAGACACTGCGCAAATTGAAGGAAGCGGCCGAATCGTATCTTGGGCACAAAGTTCGTAAGGCCGTCATTACGGTGCCGGCGTATTTCAACGACGCCCAGCGACAAGCAACCAAAGATGCCGGGCAGATCGCCGGCTTGGAAGTCGCTCGCATCATCAACGAGCCGACCGCCGCCGCGATGGCGTATGGCTTGGACAAATCCAACAAGGAACAAAAAATCGTCGTGTTCGACTTGGGCGGTGGTACCTTTGACGTTTCCGTTCTGGAACTGAACGACGACGAAGGGATGAAGGTTTTTGAAGTGAAGAGCACCAGCGGCGATACGCATTTAGGCGGCGACGACTTTGATCAAGTCTTGATCCACCACGTCGCGGACGAATTCAAGAAAGAGCATGGGATCGACTTGCGAAAAGATCCGATGGCGCTGCAACGCTTGCAGGAAGCTTGTGAAAAAGGGAAGAAGGAACTGAGCACCTTGCCGCAAACGGATATCAATTTGCCGTTTATCACAGCCGACGCCAGCGGCCCGAAACATTTGCAAGTCAGCATCTCGCGATCGAAATTCGAATCGCTCATCGATCACCTCGTCGATCGCTGCCGTATACCGCTCGAACAAGCCCTCAAAGACGCGGGCTTGAAACCATCCGAAATCAACGAAGTCGTATTGGTCGGCGGTTCGACGCGTGTTCCGAAGATTCAGGAAATCGTCCGCAACTACTTTGGAAAAGAACCGCACAAAGGCGTCAACCCGGACGAAGTCGTCGCAGTCGGCGCGGCCATTCAAGGGAGCGTTTTGTCCGGCGACCGCAAAGACGTGCTCTTGCTCGACGTCACTCCGCTAACTTTGGGAATTGAAACCGAAGGTGGCGTGATGACTGCTTTGGTCGAGCGCAATACGACCATCCCCACGGAAAAGAAACAAACTTTCAGCACCGCCTCCGACGGTCAAACGGCGGTGACGATTCAAGTCTTCCAAGGCGAACGCAAAATGGCCAACGATAATCGTCGCCTCGGCCAGTTCAACTTGGAAGGAATCCCCCCTGCCCCGCGCGGCGTGCCGCAAGTCGAAGTCAAATTCGACATCGATCAGAACGGTATTCTCAACGTCTCCGCCAAGGACTTGGGAACGGGAAAAGAGGCCAAGGTCTCGATCAAGGAATCGTCAGGCTTGTCCAAAACCGAAATCGAGAACATGACCAAGGACGCGCAATCTCACTCGGAGGACGATCGCCGCAAATTCGAGCTTGCGTCCGCGCGCAACGACGCCGACCACAAGTGTTACCAGTTGGAAAAGCTAATGAACGAGCAGAAAGACAAACTGTCCGACGCGGATCGTCAGCCGCTGACCGCGGCGATCGAAAAATGCCGCGCCGCTTCTCGATCAGACGACGTAGGTGCAATCAAATCGGCCGTCGGTGAACTCGAACAAGCGTCACAAGCATTCAGCAAAATGGCCTACGAGTCGACCGCCAAAGCCGGCGCTACCCCACAGCCCCACACCGGTGGCAACGGCTCGTCCACCAAAGACGACCCCATCGACGCCGAATTCGAAGTCAAAAACGACTAAAGAGGCTTCAGGCGTGAGGCGTGAGGAATGAGGCGAAAGGGGAGCGTCAGCTCTCTGATTTCCCCGCCTTGTAACGCAACACCCGCCGTCGAATTTCCAATGTTCTGAAATCTGAAATCCTATACCACCCCCAAACACAACTAACCGCGCCCATGACTTTCCGATTCGACAAACTGACCCTGAAATCGCAGGAATCCGTCACGGCGGCGCAATCGCTGGCCCAAACGCGCGGCCACGACTTGACGCCGTTGCACGTGCTGAGCGCGCTGCTGTCGCAATCGGACGGAATCATTCGGCCTCTGGTTGAAAAAATCGGCGCGCAATCCCAGCAGTTAACCACTTTGATCCAATCCGAGCTGAATAAATTGCCCAGCGTCACAGGCGACGCGCAATCTTCGATCGATCGGGACTTGAGACAAGTCCTCGACCGAGCAGCGCAAAACGCAACGAAGATGGGCGATGAATTTGTCGCCCAAGAACATCTCCTATTGGCTTTGGCCCAAGTCGAATCGCCCGCCAAACGACTACTCAAACTTTGCGCGATCGACGATGAGCAAATTAACAAAGCTCTCAAAACCATTCGCGGGTCCAACCGCGTAACTGATCAAAACGCCGAAGGCAAATATCAAGCATTGCAGAAATACGGAATCGATCTGGTCGAGCGCGCCCAACAAGGCAAACTCGATCCGGTCATCGGCCGCGACAACGAAATCCGCCGAGTCATTCAAGTCCTCTCGCGTCGCACAAAAAACAATCCGGTACTAATCGGCCAACCCGGAGTCGGCAAAACGGCCATCGCCGAAGGCTTGGCGTTGCGGATCGTGCAAAACGACGTTCCGCAATCGCTCAGCAACAAACGCGTCGTCGCCCTCGACATGGGTGCGCTCATCGCCGGTGCGAAATTCCGGGGTGAATTCGAGGAACGACTCAAAGCCGTTCTTCGCGAAGTCACCCAATCCGACGGTCAAATCGTTTTGTTCATCGACGAACTGCACACCGTCATCGGCGCTGGTGCCGCCGAAGGAGCAAGCGATGCGGCGAATTTGCTGAAACCGGCTTTGGCTCGCGGCGAGCTGCATTGCATCGGAGCGACGACGCTTGACGAATATCGCAAACACATCGAAAAAGACGCCGCGCTCGAACGACGCTTTCAGCCCGTGATGGTTGGTGAGCCGAGCGTCGACGACACGATTTCGATTCTGCGCGGCTTGAAGCAACGCTATGAAACGCATCACGGCGTGCAAATCAAAGACTCGGCACTCGTGGCTGCGGCACATTTATCGAACCGCTACATCAGCGATCGGTTCCTCCCCGACAAAGCGATTGACTTGGTCGACGAAGCCGCCAGCAAACTGGCCATGGAAATGGACAGCGTCCCGCATGAACTTGACGTTGTGCAACGACGCTTGACCCAATTGGAACTTGCCGCCCGACAGTTGGCCGACGAAAACGATCCCGATGCCAAAGTCCGACTGGAGGATGTCCGCGAGGAAATGCAGGAACAGCGGAAGAAACTGGCAAGCCTTCGAGAGCAATGGGAATCGGAAAAAATGGGCGTCGGCGACGTGCAAAAAATCCGCCAGTCGCTGGCCAGTATCGAACAAAAATTCGCACAGCTCGATTCCGATATCAAATCCAAACAGTCGTCGGGTATGCCCGTTGGCGAAGCCGATTATCAACAGATGTACCAATTGGACGTCCAGCGAAAGCAACTCACGCAGAAGCTCAACTCGGCCGACGTGAAACAGACGACCGAAAAAGCCGACGGCGAAAAGAAACGCTTGCTCAGCGAACAAGTCACCGAAGATGAAATCGCCCAAGTCGTCAGCGCATGGACCGGCATCCCTGTTACCCGCATGTTGGAATCAGAGCGGGCCAAGCTCTTGGTGATGGAAGATCGCCTGCATCAACGTGTCATCGGCCAGGACCAAGCCGTCGAAGCCGTCAGCAACGCCGTCCGCCGCAGTCGCAGCGGCTTGCAAGACCCGAATCGACCAATCGGCTCATTTCTGTTCATGGGCCCGACCGGCGTTGGAAAAACTGAATTGTGCAAAGCACTTGCCGAGATCCTATTCGACGACGAACACGCGATGGTCCGAATCGACATGAGCGAATTCATGGAACGGCATACCGTCAGTCGCTTGATCGGCGCTCCGCCTGGCTACGTCGGCTTTGAAGAAGGTGGAAAACTTACCGAAGCCGTTCGTCGCCGACCGTATTGCGTCGTATTGCTGGACGAAATCGAAAAAGCCCATGACGACGTGTTCAATATCTTGCTGCAAGTCCTCGACGACGGTCGCTTGACCGACAACCACGGTCACACGGTCGATTTCACCAACGCGATCATCGTGATGACCAGCAACATCGGCAGCCAGATTATTCAAAAACTCACCGAGGAAGGTGTTAGTGACGCGGAGTTGCACGCGGCCATTCAACAAGCGCTCCAAGCGAGATTCTCGCCGGAGTTGTTGAACCGAATCGACGAAAAGATTATCTTTGAGCCGCTGGATCGGAAGCAAATCAATCGGATTGCCGCTTTGCAAATTGCTCGGCTCGCTAAGCGATTGCAGGAGCACAACATCGAATTGGAAGTCACCCCCGCCGCCCGCGATGCGATCGCCGCGCAAGGTTACGACCCCAAATACGGCGCCCGACCTCTCAAGCGAATCATTCAGCAGAAGATTGAAAACCCGCTGGCCACCGAAATTCTCAAGGGCGACGTCCCCCCCGGAACCACCATCCGCATCGACGCCATTTCCGGCGACTTCACCTTCGAACGCGTCGTCCCCTCCGAGCGAGAAACGGTTAGCGCCTAAGAACTCTTTCCGCGGAATTGTCGATTGGGATTCGGCACCTTCAATTCGACTATTTGATTCCCACGGTCACTTGATACACGATTGGACCGGCGGGAAAGAGTCGAAAATGTTTGATATGGTCGAGTTTCAAACCAGCCGAGGGGAAGAAGCTGGCGTAGTCGTAATTGCGATGTAGCGGAACCAAACCGAGCAGCCAGAACGATAACATTGCGGACTTGAGATAGACGATGTTAAACGCGCGGGAAAGCGGATTGCCTTGGGCGAGTGCCACGTCGGCGATCAAGAATTTTCCACCGGGACGAACCAGCGTGGCGGCGTGTTTGAGCATTCGAACCATATCGTCGCGCCGGAATACGTTGAGAAAAAAATTCGCGGCACAAGCGTCGTATTGTCCGACCCGATTGAAATCAAACGCATTTTGGCACACGATTTCGGCGGACAAACCCCGTTTTGCCAATCGATGCGTGAGCCGATCCAGCATTCGCTGGGAAATATCCACACATGTGACTTGGCAACCCCGTTCAGCCGCCATGATTGCGTCTTCGCCGGTGCCAGCACCTAAAAAAATCACTCGCTCTCCAGGCTGGAGCAGCCCAACCGCGTATTGCTTGGCCGCGCGGATTTGCCCCAGCGAAAAGATCGACGACGACGATTCGTAAAACCACGCAGCCCGGTCGTAATTTCGGCTCAGACGGTCGTCAGGGGATTTAGTCATTCGGTGTGCGAAGCGATCAGAAATTGGGCAAAAGAAAATACAGACAGCATGATAATTCGTGCCGGGACATTTTCCTGTATCCAATCTTTTTGGCTTTTAACGCCGAAGGTAAAGTCCGCCGAGCCAGCCGTCGGATTTAGACTCCGATTCTTCGAGTTGGGCGTTGCGCTCGACTGGCGATGTGGAATTCGGCGACGAACCGCAGAGCGGGCAAGCTCCGCCGGCGCAGGCTTCGTCGGGACAATTCGATTTGATGGGTGGCTCTGACGACCCGCAGCGAGGGCACAAATGGAATTCGCATTGCTTGCACGAGCCGGTGCGAACTCGCTGCTTGACTTCGTTGATTTGTTGTTTGATGTCCGAGCAATGGCCGTGAGGACAGCAAACGGTGGGCTGTTGTTCCCAATGAATGTAAGGCGACATCCGCTTGTGCTCTTCGCAATCGCAGTTGTAAAACGCGCCTCCCCATCCGGCTTGGTTGCGCAGGACGACGCCGACTTCCCAAGGATCGCGCGGGCCGTATTGTCGCGGCGCGTTGCGTAAATAATCTTGCCGCAAATTTTGCCCCAGCGATACTCTTTCGCCGACTAGCAAACTTAGGCCAACAGCTAACATCATCAAACCGTTGCGCATAGCGATTTCACCGCAATCGATACATTGGAATCAATTGATACAAGAATCGGAGCGGCTTGGGGTCGATGATCGGGAAAAAGGCTTTTCCAGCACAACCGCTTCAACACGCAGGGTTTAGCCCATTTGCCAAACGGCGGAATATTGAGGAAAATGGGAGCCCTCATCCCTTCATACAGGGCCGGCGCACCGGGAGTTTTCAGTCCGCCGCGGCGGATCAGTTTTCAGTATTTCAAGGAACATCATGCAGCGATTTCGCGTTGGTGCGGTTTCGTATTTGAATAGCAAGCCGCTGATTTATGGGCTTAGCAAGCGATTGGATTGCGGTCTGACTTTGGATTTGCCAAGTCGCCTTTCCGATGGATTGCTCGCGGGACAATTCGACGTGGGATTAGTTCCGATCGTCACGTTGTTCGATCATCCGGAATTAGTGATCGTGTCGGACGCATGTATCGCTTGTCACGGGCCGGTGTGGAGCGTGAAACTTTGTAGCAAAGTGCCGGCCGACCGGATCAAATCGTTGGGCTTGGACGAAGGCTCGCGGACCAGCGCGATCTTGGCGCGGATTCTATTGAAGCGCCGTTTTGGCGTGACTCCCGTTTGCGAATCGCTGCCAATCGAAAGTGATTGGCGATCACCTAAAACCGACGCCGTATTAGTGATAGGCGACCGGGCAATTCAAAGTGTGTCGAATTTCCCAGTGGTTTGGGACATGGGTGAAGAATGGAATTGCGAGTTTGGGTTGCCGTTTGTGTTTGCGGTTTGGGCCGCTCGGCCTACAGCGGATTTGTCGGCGCTGGGAGATTATCTTTCGGCGGCTCGCGATGCCGGATTGAGAAACTTAGACGAAATCGCGGCTGAAGAATGTGAGCGACATGGGATTAGCCACGAGCGTTGCTTTTCCTATCTCCAAAACAATTTGCATTTTCGATTAGGCGAAGACGAGTTGCGTGGGCTTGATCGTTTTTATCGTCTGGCTGTCGACACGGGGTTGGCTACCGAAGGCTGGGAATTGAATCGCCATGATTGTGCAACTGTTGGATAAAGCGATCGCGGGCGAGCGACTTTCGGCGAACGAAGGTCTCGCACTGATGGAGTCGCATGATCTGGCGAGCTTGGCGGCCGCAGCGGATCGCGTCACGCGCCGCATGCATCCAGCGACGTATCGGACTTACAACATCGATCGGAACATCAACTACACCAATATCTGTACGGCGGTGTGCGACTTTTGCGCGTTTTACCGGTCGCCCAAAAGCGGCGAAGGCTATGTGCTGCCGCGGGCGGAGTTGCTGGCCAAAATCGCCGAGACCGTTGCGCTGGGCGGCAATCAAATCTTGTTACAAGGCGGATTGCATCCCAATTTCAAGCTCGATTGGTACGAGCAGATGTTGGCCGAGATTAAAGAAAATTTTCCGCAAGTCAACATTCACGGCTTTAGCCCGCCTGAAATTTATCACTTTTCCAAAGTCAACAAGCAGTCTGTGCGCGAAGTCCTGCGGCGGCTTAAAGAGGCTGGCTTGGGGAGCTTGCCCGGTGGCGGCGCGGAAATTTTGGTCGATCGCGTTCGCTCGGCGATCACTCGCGGCAAAGTCATGACGGATGATTGGCTCGACGTGATGCGGGCTTGGCATGAGTTGGGTGGCCGTAGCAGCGCGACGATGATGTTCGGCCACGTCGAGACTTTAGCTGAGCGCATTGAGCACTTGATTCGCTTGCGCGAATTGCAAGACGAAACGGGTGGATTTACTGCCTACATTTGCTGGACGTTTCAGCCGGAGCATACGGACATGAGTCACATTCCACCGGCGGGTTCGTTTGATTACTTGCGGACCCTCGCGGTTTCGCGGTTGATGCTAGACAACATTGACAACATTCAATCGAGCTGGGTCACCCAAGGCTTACAGATCGGCCAGTTGTCACTGGTGTGCGGGGCAAACGATATGGGGAGTCTCATGATTGAGGAAAACGTCGTCGCGGAAGCAGGGACAGTACACTTTTTGACGCTTGATGAAATTCGGCACGCGATTTCATCGTTGGGTTTTGAGCCCCGCCAGCGCAACGTTTTTTACGAACTACTCGACCCGCAAATCGAACAACTCGCCGTCGCCGCCAATCGGACGTGGGTCAATCAGCGCCGCGAGCCTCGTAGCGAAGTGGCTCCCGCCGAGCTTGTCTCGGTGAAGCCGTGGTTTGAAAACTAGTGCCCTCGTTCACAAGCTCCGGCTTGGGAACGCATGTCCGCGAAGCTCCTGCTTCGCCGAATCACGGGCAACGCCAAGACGAAGCCGGAGCTTCGAAAACGCTGCGTTCCCAAGCCAGAGCTTGGGAACGAGTAGAACTTCGCCCCGCCGACCAGGGTCGGCGGAGACGCTTGAAGCCGAAAGGAAGAAACTTCGCAAAAATCTGCTAAAATATTGTCTGGCAAATGGCGTGGCGCGCAGTTATTCGTAATAGGCAAAGGCGCGAATGCGGTGGAAATATGTCCCGTTCCGAAAGCGAACCCGATCAAGTCGATTTGGCAGCTCAACTGGCCGTGCATCGGGAGCGGTTGACGAAAATGGTCCGCTTTCGCATGGATAAGCGAATTCGGGGGCGCGTCGATCCCTCGGATGTCGTCCAAGAGGCATGCTTGGAGGCCATCCGCCGTTTCGACAAATACTGTGAAGACGAAAAAATGCCATTTTATGTTTGGCTTCGTTTCTTGACCGTTCAGCAATTACAGATAGCGCAGCGAAAACATTTGGCGTTCCAAGTTCGATCAGTCGGCAGGGAAGTCTCATTAAATGCCGGCGGCTCGCTGTCATCCGATGTTGGAGTTTTGGCTGAAGCCCTGTCGGCCAGCATCACCTCGCCCAGTCGAGCACTCGCCGCGAAAGAACTGCGGGAGCGGCTTGTTTCGGCGTTGGAATCGTTGGACGACAAGGATCGCGAAATTCTTGCGCTGCGACACTTTGAGCAACTGAACACGCTCGAATCGGCTCAAGTGCTGGGAATCAGCGAGGGCTTGGCCAGCACACGCTATGGTCGAGCCCTTCGCAAGCTCATGGCAATCATGAAAAGCCAGGTGGGTTCTGAAAGCGAGTTTTATTTATGAACTACACAACTGATGTATCGCGCGACCAGATTGACCGCCTCGCGGAAGATTTCCTGGCCCGATATCGGCGTGGCGAACGTCCGTCAAGCAACGATATCGAAAACTACGCACAACAGTTTCCCGAGATCGGGGATCAGGTCGCCGAAGTCATTCAGGTCCTGTTGCTGATGGAGAACTTGGGAGCCGAATCGGCGGATGCCGATGGCAACGCCTCCATTCCGATGCCCGAAAAACTAGGGGAATACCGCATCGTTCGCGAATTGGGACGGGGCGGGATGGGTGTCGTCTACGAAGCGATTCAGGCTGAACTCGGTCGGCGAGTTGCCCTCAAGGTGCTTCCGGCAGTGTCGTTGCTAAAGTCATCGCAACTTGAGCGATTCCGCCGTGAAGCAAAGGCTGCGGCGCGACTTCACCATACCAACATCGTTCCCGTGTTTGGCGTCGGTGTCCAAGATGGCGTTCACTACTATGCGATGCAACTCATCGAGGGCCAAAGCCTGGATTATGTGCTGAAAGATATTCGGCGCCAGCGATCGGTTGGCGTCTCAAAGGAAACCGCTCGCGACGGTGGAGCAGTCACGAGCCCTACCGCGATTTCCGGCAATTCCAACCAGCAAGAATTTGCTCGTGCGGTCGCCCGCATCGGCCAGCAAATCGCGGACGCCCTTGAACACGCCCATAGCCAGGGAATGCTGCACCGCGACGTAAAACCGAGCAACATTATTCTCGATCAAGAAGGGCGAGCTTGGCTCAGCGATTTTGGAATGGCTTTATTGGACGATAGCGAGCCATTGACCGGCGCGGGGGACGTTGTAGGGACTCTGCGGTACATGGCCCCCGAGAGGTTCAAAGGGCAAAGCGACGCACGCAGTGACGTCTATTCCCTCGGTTTGACTTTGTATGAATTGTTGACGGCCAAGTCGCCAGTGTTTGACGTCGATCGCGCAAAGCTTATTCATCAAGTCCTCAATGAAGTCCCGCCAGCGCCGCGAACGATCGACCCAACGGTCCCACGCGACTTGGAGACAATTGTCCTCAAAGCGATTTGCAAAGAACCGGCTCATCGTTATTCATCGGCCGCCGATTTGGGCGACGATTTAGGCCGGTTCCTTGCTGATCGTCCGCCGACTGCAAGACGCCTGCGTCGGTGGGAGCGAGCTTGGCGCTGGGTGCAGCGAAATCGTGCCCTGACGTGCATGGCGACTGTGGCCTTTGCCACGCTGCTTCTCGGACTGGGGATGACGTTTACACAATGGCAACGCGCCGAGAGAAACATTGTCGTCGCGAAACGCCAAACGGATCATGCTCAGAAGAGCTACCAAGCCGCCCGCAAGACCGTGGATGGGCTGTTTGATGCGTTTAGTGGCGACTCGCTGGCAGCCGAATCCATGCCACTGGCTTTGCGTAAATATTTGCTCGGATTGGCGGTTGAAAATCACCGCGAGCTGATTGCACTCAGCGACGACGATGCGGAGAGTCAAGCCGAGTTGGCGCGAAGTTACTTGCGGATCGCCGAGCTTCAGATCTCTGTTGGATCGGACCTTAAGGCTGTGGAAGTGTGTGAAGAGGCCGAAGGTGTAATGCTGCGAGCCACCCGGCGGTTTCCCGATCAGCCTGAGCTGCGCGCACTTTTGGCGAAGGTCACCAGTCAACTCGGGTTTTACAGGTTGGGTGTCAATCGCGTCGCCTCAGCGCGCGAGACACTTGATAGGGCAATCGCAATCTGGACCGACCTGCTGGCCAAACAGCCCGGCGAACCGGATTACTTGAATGGCTTGGCCAAGTCATACAACTGCCTCGGTTATCTCCTCAGCCCCGAAAAAAGCCCATACGAAAACCTGGGTGAGTCCATTCGTTACCATGAACTCGCGGTCGCTATTCGACGGAAGCTCGTTGAGAAATTTCCAGACAGCAAGGACTACAAGCAGTCGCTGGCGCTTGCGATCCAAAACTTGGCGAGCCGAAAATCGCAAACACCTGAGTTAGACGAAGCTATCAAGCTACAGCAAGAGGGCAACTCGCTATTTGAAGAACTATTGGCGGCGGATCCCGATTCCGCAGACCTTCAGAGTTGGGTTGCCAAAGGGCACAATCATTTGGGTGACAAGCTCAGGGGTTTGGGTGACAGTCTCAGACATCTTGGCGAACTCCCAGATAGTTACGATCGCGCGATCGAGCAGTATTTTCTGGCACTCGATGCCCAGGAACGCTTGGTGGGCCAAAATCCCGGCGTCGTGCCGCTCAAGCGTGACTTGGCCAATACTCTGGTTAACATATCCGCCATCCACTACCGCAGAAAAGAGTACGACCAGGCGCTAATCCGGAGCGAGCAGGGACTGGCCTTCTTGGACGAGATGCTGCTGCAGGATCCCCAAGGCGTCATCCGCGAATCAATGGCCGCGGCGCTGCGAATGAAAGCACGTGTCCTTGTGAAACTAGGTCGACGCGACGAGGCGATTGACGGGTACCTTCGCAGCGTTCAGATCTTTCGAGACCTCATCGAAGGCAACGACGAGCGGCCATCACCGCGCGCAGGCTTGAAAAAATATTTGGACGAGCTGTCGCCACTACTTCGAGAGGCCGACCGAATTCAAGAAGCGATTGACGCCGAGGAGGAAGCACGCAACCTCGGTGGAGAGTAACGGAGTTTGATGCACCAGGTTTTTCGCCCCACTGGCCTCCAAGCTACCGACGCGAGTCGGTAGTATTGACACAACTTGCTAAGAGGTATGAGGCTTGAGGCGGCAGGCATGAGGAAATAAAACAAACCACCGACGCGCCAGCCTTTCAACTCCCAACTCCCAATCTGAATACTGAAAACTGAAAACTGAAAACTTGGCTTCTTCCCGCTCTCAACTCTCAACTCCTTAAACCACGTCGACCGTTCCGGCGAATGCAAACGGATCGTTGTGGCCCAAGTCATCGCTGGCGGCGGCTTCGACGGTCCAATGGCCGCGGGCGATCGCTTTGAACTTGATATCAAAGGTGATCACGACGGTCGGGTCGTTTGCCCCGTTGGCCGCGATGGTGGTTGTTTTCATGTACACGTTGGCCAGCGGGCTGCGTAGCACGCCGTACGATCCAACTTCCTTTTCAGTTTCGAATTTCCCAGTAGTCTGGTTGTACAGGCTCATCGTATTGGTGGCTTCGTCAAACCGGATCCAAATCAGCCTTCCGTTATCGTCACGAAGTCGCAAATCTACCTGCTTGAGCGTCCGCCAACCTCCGACGGGGACGGTCCAGGCCAGTGCCAAATTCACATGTTGGTAGGCTGCCACGGTCGTGTGCTGAAGCGTGAGGTCAAATGTGCCCGTTGACGCCGGGCGGACAGTGATGAAATTGAAGCTGCCCGCAAAGTTGTTGTTCACCCCGGTACCTGTAATGATCGCCAAACGGAGAACATGGAAACCGGCCGTCAGAATTACGTTTGATCCGGCAGCAATGGTCACCATGTTGTCAGCGCCATTGGTGTCGGGGATGGCAATCGGCGATGACGACACGCTAACATTATCGATCAGGACACGGAAGGTTGCGCCGAGGTCGGGGCTGGAGACTCGAACGTCAAAGTCGTAGAGCGCGCTTTCCGCGACGTTGATCGTGTACTCGAGGAATTCCTCGGGCGCGGTGTTGGTAACGCGTCGGCCTCCGCTAGCGGGGTCGACGGTGGTGGAAACGTCAACGTCGATGTTCTCGCCGCTGCGGAACGCGGGATCATTGCCGCTATTGCCTCCCGTGGTGTCGCCATAGGACACCCCCTGGCCCCCCTTGTCGAACCGCACGGCTTTGATATCGGTGGGGACAGTCGCGCTAATCAAAAACGGCGTGAGGAACGGCGTCTGGTTCGAGAACGTTAGACTGAGTGCGTACCCCGAATCGCCGCCGGTCGTTAGCACGCGTACATAGTAGTTGTCGTCGGCAGCGGGAAGTAATACGCCGTGAAGCTGGTCGTTAGCGCCATCGAACGCGGCGGAACTCGCCAGTGTCTCTCCGGCGTCAATGATCAAATTGTTGTTGACATCGCGGATCACCTCGATATCGAGCGACGCCCCAGCCCCGCTGAGACTTGCCACTAGCTCGCCGGGGCTGGCGACGGAGAAGCGGAAGAAATCATCGAGGTCGATCCGTCCGACAAAGTTGTTGGTGTTTTGGATCGAGCCGGCAAGCGGACCGAGATCTCGCGGTGGGGGTACGCTGTTTAACGAATTGCCGGCTGTATCAAGCGAGATCGCCTGTACGCTCAACGTATACGTGGCTAGGTTGGAGAACACGTTCAGGTAATACGTTCCAGGGACGAAAAGCGCGAGAATGATTGACTGAGGCGGAACATTGAAATTTGGAGACGTCACGGTTGCCAGTATCTCACCACTGTCGATTTGTTGATTCTGGTTGTCGTCCCGGATGAGCTGAAAGCCGACGATGCCATCTATATTGCTGAACTGACTGACGAACTGGAAGGGGCCGTCGTTGCCCAGCGTGAACTTGTAAAAATCGTTCACATCGTCCATCAAGTCGATCGAACCCTGACCGAGGAAATCGTTGAACGTCCGAACGCCGCCTAATATGCGGAGGTCGCGCGCCTCGGCGAGCGTGTTGCCGGGGACGTCGCGCCTTTCATTGAAAATGGTGACGTGGTATCGAGTGCCGTCGTCCGGAATAAGTGGGTTCACCAGTACGAAATAGGTGCCGGGATTGAGATTGATGCGTAGAAGTTCATTGGCGCCGGCGTCAATGGTCTTGTTGAGACGCTCCTCGGTTTGATCGAGAACACCATTGCCATTGGTATCCTGGCCGAGGCGGACCAAAAGCGGTTCGCTGTTCGATCCTACGCTGATACCCACGAGCCGGGTCGACCCGAGTTGGAATTGGTAAACGTCAGCGACGTCGAATTGCGAACCGAGGAAGTCGAATTCGCCGCCGCCACTCGCAGAGAGGGGCAGAGCGTTGGCCAGCGTTTCGCCGGCGGAATCTTTGATCAGCGTCAGCTTGTAAGTCGGCGAGCCTGCTAGTTGGAAGACGCGTACGAAGTAATCTCCCGCCGCCAGATTGATCGCGATTGTCTCGTTGGCGTTGCTCGCATTGTTGCTGGCCGCCAAGATCTCGCCTTTGTCGATGATTCCGTTACCATTGCTGTCGCGAATGAGTGACAGGTTCGCATTCGTTCCGGCGGGCATTCCGGTCAACAGAGCGTCAAACTCGGACTCAACGTCAAACGTGAATTTGTAGATGTCGAGCCTATCGGTCGCAGAGACGATGTCGGTGAATTCCTTGATGCCGAGGATGCTTACAAAGTTAAGAGCGCTCGGCAGCGTGTTGCCGGCAATATCGGTGTTGCGGTTGGAGAATTGAAGCGTGTAGATGCCTTCGCCGTCCGTGTGGCGGACGCGCACGAAATACGTGCCCGTGCCAAACGGTACGCTTAGCTCTTCATTGGCGTTTCCGTCTCCTTCCGAGCTGCTGATTACTTCGTTGTCATCGATCTGACCGTCGCCATCCAGGTCGCGAATAAAGTCAAGCTCGAAGTTCGAGCCAGGCGACATTCCGGAAAGCGTGCCCTCAAAAACAAACGGCCCACCCGAGGCGACGGTGCGCGTGTAGATGTCGAATGGATCGCTGGAGCTGAGATAGTCGTTGAAGATCCCAAAGGGGTTGCCCACCGTACCGGCGTCATCATTGGCCGCGGCCAGCGTGTTCCCGGCACCGTCGAGAACCGTATACTTCGTGCGAAGACCATAGTTATCTTTTTGAGGTACTGTCGAATTTATCGAAGAAAGGGTAACCACAACGCCATACCGCGCGGCGGGCAAGGTCGGACTAAAGACTCGCGTTTGGTCAGCCCTAATTCCCGTCCGGGTTACGATCTGCTCGGCGGTACCGCGCTGAAACACATTGTCATTATTAAAATCCCGAAAAAGGGTGACGTCGATCAGCCCTTCATTGACTTCACTTGCATGGAAGGTGAATTCAACCGTGCCTTGCTTGACAAGCCGGAAAAAATGCGTGTCGATTACATCGGTTAAGGCGTCCAAAGATCCGAATTGCAAATCGAACGCGGGGGCTCTCAATCCGATAAATTCATCCAAATCAACGCCGGACGCGGTCAATAGGGTTCCGAGATTGCGACCCTCTATTGCGCTTGGATTCGAACTGTTCGCATTGAACTCGCCGGGCGCTGTGTCGGCGTGGATTGTAAAATCAAATTGTTTGACATTGTCACGGAAGAAGTCGGCGGCGTAATTGCCGGACGGCAGGCTAACGATTAACTCACTCGTCGAGCTTTCGAAGAATGTTTGGCTTGCCACCGTGGACACGTCGTTACCCGATTGATCGAGTTTGACAATGACCAGTTCGCCCTCAAAAGGGTCGAGGAAGTTGAAACTCTCTAGACCCGACGGCGACGCATGCACGACCGCACTCTGTCCGAGCGAAAACTTGAAGCGCTCGTTTACGCCAGGAACGGTTGTGTCCTCGACAACGTTTTCCAAGAATCTCACAAATGCAAGGTCGGTAATGTTTCCGAAATCCTCAATCACATTCACCGCCAATAGCCTCCGCGTCTCTAATGCCTCGAGGGCGAGCGAAGTCCATTGCGCCTGCCACGACATACTCCGCAATTGGTCGCGAACAACAGGAGTTGACGACCGCGAAATGCGTTTGAATAGGCGACTGATAAATGCGGACATGCTAAAAACTCCATGGAAGGTTAGGACAGGATGTAATCGATGGCCAAGTTCGCGCTGGGGGTGCCAAGCTGCGGACGATGATTGACGCGGTGCGATCCGGTTGCTCTTTCGCTTTACACCACATCCAGCGTCCCGGCAAACAGGAATGGGTCGCTGTGCCCAAGGTCATCGCTGGCGGCGGCTTCGACGGTCCAGTGGCCGCGGGCGATCGCTTTGAACTTGATGTCGAAGGTGATCACGACGGTCGGGTCGCCAGGCCCGTTGGCCGCGATGGTGGTCGTTCGCATAAACACGTTGGCCAGCGGGCTGCGGAGTACGCCGTACGATCCAACTTCCTTGGCAGTTTCGAATTTCCCGGTAATCTGGTTGTACAAGCTCATCGAATTGGTCGACTCGTCAAACCGGATCCAGATCAGCCTCCCGTTATCATCACGCAATTGCAGGTCAACTTGTTTGAGCGTCCGCCAGCCGCCGACAGGGACG
>JANNYC010000198.1:0-1542 GCA_031409895.1 Planctomycetota bacterium | reverse complement strand
CCGCGCGGACTGGCCAAGAGTATTTTCATCGTTGCCTCCAGACCCTATTCTAGTCGAATTGACGAGTTGACTATAGAGCTGGTTACAATGACATGAACCAATTGACCACGGAGAGATTTTCATGAAGCTGCGAAGTTGTTTTAGCGTGCTGACTGGATTGTTAATTTCCTTCGCGCTTTCTTTGGCTTTGGCACAGGAGTGGGACGATGCGGAATTCGCAGACTTGAACAAATGCGTCTGCCAAGCACCGGACGAGACTTGGCGAACGATCGCCTGGAAAACGGATTTGCTCGAAGCTCAACGGACATCGGTGGCCGAATCGAAGCCGATTTTTATTTGGGCGATGGACGGACATCCGTTGGGCTGCACGTGAAACAATGGAGTGCTCGACCGTGCGTCGACTTTTGCCGATCCCGAAATCGTTGACATGTTGAAAACGAAATTCGTCCCCGTCGCACTTGATCAGGCTTATCAGCGGCGGCAAAAGGATACCGAAGGGGACTTTTATCGCAAGATCGCCGGACAAGGCCCACGTTCGAACTTTGAAAACACAACTCAAGGACTTTACATCGCGGACGCGGCTGGAAAACTGATCGCGTACAACAACAACCGCGGTTCCGAACGAATCCAAGCTTTGATGGAGAAAGCAATTGCGGATTTTGTCGCTCCGAAGATTACACCGATTACAGCCGAAACAAAAGACCCGCAGTATCACGCGAAGCCACCGGAAGGGGGCTTGGTCGTTCAAGTGCATACAAAAATTCTCGGCGGGTACTCCGCGTCAAAAGACCAATGGGAAAAGATTTTTCATGCAGCGATCGCGCGAGACAACTTGTGGATTACGAAGGCCGAGCAAGCGGAACTTGCTTCCGGCAATTTTCCGCCCGTGCTGGCCGAACGCATCGCACGCTTTCATCTGATTGATAATACGCGAGGCGAGCCGCCGATGTGGACCAAAGATGAAGTCCGCGAGATCGACGTGAAATTGGCTGATGGAAAACTTTCTGGCCATGTAAATTTGAAAGCGGCAACCGGTTCGCGCGGCTTCGACGCCGAATTGAAAGGGGTCGTGAAAGTCAGCGACGGAAGAGTAACTCAGTTTGATTGTGTTGCGAAAGGAAATTGTTGGGGCGAAGGGCAGTACACAGCCGGCGCACCCGAAGGAAAATTCCCCCTTGCCGTTTCGTTTCGACTAGCCGATGGGAAAGACGCCGCCGACGAAATCCCTCCTCAAGGTTCGCGCTTTTGGCTCGACGGTTATTTGCGTCCGCAATAAATTGACCGGCAGCGTTCGATGATTCAAAGTAGCAGGCACACTCCGTGTGCCGTGGCCCACTGCGGACGGTCCATTTCGGACGGCACGTTCCGTGTTCCGTGGCAAACTGCGGACGGCACACGGAGTGTGCCTGCTAGTGCGCCTGTGAAGGCGTCTGACTGGAAGGGTGCAAGTCCCTTCATGGACTGATCTGAGTCCATTAACGGAAAGTAACTGCGTCCTTGCAAGAGGAGGTGGAGAGCAACTGGAAGTGAACAATCGGTCCG
>JANNYC010000197.1:0-3927 GCA_031409895.1 Planctomycetota bacterium | reverse complement strand
TGGGAAGAGTCGAAAAAGATCTGGCAGTTCTATCTACATGTGGGAGGTTCACTTGATCCCGAACCCGATAGTCAAAGTCCTTTCGACGCTGTCCTTCCACGAGGTGCGGCACCTGCTTATGGGCGGTCAGGCCTGCGTGTTTTACGGCGCGGCCGAGTTTAGTCGGGACTGCGATATCGTATTTGTTGCGGATCAAGAGAACGTAACCCGCTTGAATGCGGCACTCAAGGACCTCCAGGCTGAGTGTATTGCGATACCTCCGATGGATTTGTCCTGGCTCGATCGTGGGCATGCGGTTCACTTCCGTTGCCATCACCCTGAAGCCGCCGGCATACGTTTGGATGTGATGACAAAAATGCGTGGTTGTGGCGACTTTGAAAGTCTCTGGGACGAACGCACGACCATTCAGGACTCCGACGGTGTCCTTTACCAGTTGCTTGGAATCGAAGATCTCGTGCGGGCCAAAAAAACTCAGCGGGACAAAGACTGGCCAATGATACGTCGACTGGTTGATGCACATTACGACCAGCATCGCGACGAACCAACCGATGAAAGAGTCCGTTTTTGGCTTCGCGAGTCGCGTACTCCCGACACTCTCATTCAGGTTGCTGCCGAGTATCCTGAATTATTGAGAGAAACGATCAAGCTGCGCCCACTTCTGGTGGAGACTTTAGGTGGGAGCCGAACTGCGTTACAGCATGAACTCGACAAGGAGCAGGCTGCGGAACGGGAGGCCGATCGGCAGTTTTGGCGGCCATTGATGCGCGAGTTGGAAGCCATGCGACTGGCACGACAAAAACGTGGTGAGTAATCTTTGACGTTGCTGCAAGTTACATCACTCCTCCGTCGAGTACGTAAGTCAATTGGATTGCCTTTGAGGTTTCGGGATAAATACCGGCACTTCGAAAAACGTTAGCGCCGCAAAGGAGCTTTGGCCGACGAGGAGGTTTTAGGGGGACCAGTTTTTGTCGTGAAGGTAGGTGATTGTGGTGGCAGTGGAAGGGGCGGTTAGTTTGAGAAAATAAAGGGGTAGAAAATAAAGAGGACGGGACTCGTTGTCTCATTTTTCTGCGTTGAATCGTGGGCGATTGCGTTGTCGCAACGACCTTGACGGTCCGCGCTGTTTCAAAGGAGATCAATCGGACCCTCATCGAATCGAAAAATGAATTGTTGAATCGGTTGATGGTTCGACTTCATTCACAACAACCCGGTGAAACGTGGATTGTGCGAACGGGCAACCGATTGGATTTGGTCGAGTGCCCGATTTTATTTGCTTGAGCCTCCGAGGCGACAATTTCCGGAATTACGCCACATTCTTTGGCTCCCTTAACGGGCTTTCGATCACGATGAACCAAATTGACCGAAGATATCACTGACGTCCAGTTCCGAAAGACACTGGCATAGCCAGTGGGACCTAGCCGTGCTACTACGCGATTGAGAATATGGAAACAAGTTCTTGTTGGACAAACTCGAGGGCGACGTGGCATACATGTTTTTTACGATATGAACCACGCGCATAGGTTATTGAGGCTGCGTCCCCTTTGATTCCGCCCTTGTGATTGACTACTCCTTCGAGTTGTCGTTGATCAAATCCGGGTATCTACGTTTGATGATCGCCTGTTCATCGGCGGTTAATTGTTCGATGGGAATGGGTTGGTCTTGCGGGCGAACCCCCTTCTGGTTGAGTCGGTTGAACAAACTCCAATTGCGGGTGTGTTGGCCGGGCGAGGGATCGGTGGGTTCGTGGGCCGTGAGGTCGTATCGCGTGAAATCAATGAGTTGTTCCGGAGTGTCTTGCTGCCAGTTGTGCGACAAGGCCAGCCGGAAATCCTTGTTCATGAACCAGCGGATTTCCTTTTCCGCGTCCGAGCCACCGATGCCGGAACCACGTTGGACAAAGCGATAATTGAGAGCGTCATTGTTCTGAAATTGCGCCCGCCAGATCATCCCAAACTCACCATGAGTGATGCATTTTGCCTCCGGCCACCGCCGCCGAATTTCACTCAGCCAGATCTCCAGGCCATCGATTCCGTTACGGCCTTGGTAACCGTATATTTTGCGGCCTTCAACCAGACATAACTCCCAGATGTTGGTAACCCAGGCGAAGCCGTTGAGTTCAAATCCCGTATCGAAATGCGCGGCGGTCGTGGCAAGCATCGCGTTGCTTCCCCGCTCGGTGCCCATGCGGAGAAGCGTCTCAATCGGGCCGACTCCTTGCCGGCTGCCGCAGTCGATGCCGTCGATCATTCTCGGGGCGGCATGTCTCGCGCATAGGAAATCGACAGTCCAGCCATCGAGATTGACGCAATCGATCAGGTCTTCCTTGCCTTGCGCGGGTTTGCAGAAATGTTCGCGCGACGGGTAATACGGATAACAGATTGAGCCCTCGCCATCACCGTTGTCCACGGCATACTGGCTCCAGATATTGCCCTGGCAAACGTGAATGCCTTCCTTTTCTACCAGAAACTGCAGGTTCTCAGCAGAAAGAAATCCTGCAATAACACATTGCGGCCGGTATCCTCCACCCACCATCTCGGAAACCATCTGCAAGCCATCATGCAAGTCGCGGTTCACTTGTTCGCGGGTGTTATACATGTTTGCGAAATAGCCGCCCGGAACAAAGGTGATCTCATCGCCATACTTTTCATGATAGGAAACCACCAGCTTCTTCAACTCCAGATAACTGGGCCGCTGATCCTTCAGCGCGAGCCAACTGAAACCCCAAGTGATCCGCGCACCCGGCCAGCCTCGCTCCACCGCTTCGCGAAAAGTCCGGGCTTCCTCCGGCGTGTGGACACTCGATTCATCGGGACCTTCCGCATCCTCGCGGGTCGTCTCAATCTGCCGTACTCGTACCAGCGAGCTGAACGTGAGAAAGCGGTTGCCCATTAACTTGAGCTCCGGATCGTTCGATCGCCCAACGGCGCTGGCATGTTGCCCGTCGGCGATCATGCAAGGCAGCATCGCCAATGCAACCAAAGTGGTTGCCGACATGCGCAAAAGGGTTCTGCGGGATGTTTGATGGGTCATGATAGCGTTCTATTCATTCCGGAATCGGCTCACCTTGTTAGACACACCGGCAGTCGCTGGCTTAATGATGTATTGAATCGCTAAGGCTTAGTCGAGCGGCAGATGGAAATATACCAACACCGACGCTGGCAGCGTCGCCCACGTGGCAGATGCGGGAAGTGTCGCCCACGTGGCAGATGCTGCCAGCATCTGCAAAGTAAGCGTTCATCTACCGCTCGCCTTAATCGTCAACAACGGCTTCATTGCCTCGGCAAGGCTGAAGCCAACCATGCAGTACACCGTGGCGCTTCCCTGATAGTGGCAGTACCAGTTGCAAACGTGCCTGTCAGATTCCTGCTTGGCTTTCTGATACGCCGCGTCATCTATCAGGGCTTTGTCACCGGCTTCTCTTATGAGCTGTTCCATTTTCTTGGGATCCGCGATTTCCGGCTTGTCCTTCAGCCGCGCCTTGAGTTGCTCGGCAACCGCGTTCCTCACCCGGTTCTCTTCAAATTCCATTTTCCGGGGCAATTCATCGAGTTCTGGATACCAGAATGGCGCAGTACGGACATAGCCTAAAGTGCCTTTCAGCTCGGGACACGTTGCGATCTTCGCCTGTGCGGCCCTGAAAGCCATCATGTTCTCGTCCGCTTTTTCGCCGCCGACGCCGAGTTCACCCATGACTACCGGCAGTTTCGGCAACTTGAATTCGGCTCGCAGGTCCTGAACCAGATGTACGAAATTTGGGCAATACTCGTCATACACCTGCTGCCTGATCTTATCGCCAGGCTGACACATGTCGTTCCAGCCCTGGAACCAAACGAACCCGCAGATTTCGGTTTTTGCACCCTTCAACTGTGGGAAATCGGCGTCGAGATTGGCTAGGCACTCGCGCACCTCTTTCACCATTTTTTGATA
>JANNYC010000196.1:0-2809 GCA_031409895.1 Planctomycetota bacterium | reverse complement strand
TCAAGTTCGTGTATTTCGAATTCTCGTCTCGAAACTCTCACGTATTTTCGGCTGGGCGTCAACCGTGGCGGCACGGGCGGTTGTGCGAATGGAAACAAGCCGCACAATATCCGGCGAGCGGTGGGTGTCAGCCCACTGATTCTCCATTCGGCGACTCACGATCAAAAGGAATGCACGGAATGAGCGAAAAAATTTTGCGGTTCGATCCGGCAGGAGCTTTGGGCGACGAGCTGGGCGTGACTCAAGCCGACGTCGCAAAGCTCGGCGCGCGATTGATCGACGCGCGGCGCGAAATTCTCGACGTCGATATTCCTTTGTGGCATGCAAACGGATCGGTTCCTCCCGAAAAGCAACCGCTCGACACAGCGTTTATCGAATGGCCGGCCGAGCTGATGGCGGCTTATCACTTGGATCGAATGGGGAGCGAACTTGGGAGGATCATCGGCACCGCAAAACGGCTGCGAGATCAAGTCGATCGCGTCGTCGTTCTAGGCATCGGCGGATCGTATATGGGTGCGATGGCGCTGATGAACGCTTGTTGTCAGCCGTACTTTAACGAGTTGACTCGCGCCGAGCGGGGCGGTCGACCGCGAATGTACTTTGAAGGGAACAATCTCGACAATGATTCAACGTCGGGATTGCTGCACATGTTGAAGAGGCCGCCCACGCAAGACTTGCTCGATCGGCACTGGGCAATTGTCGTGATCAGCAAAAGCGGCGGCACGATCGAAACGGCAGTCTCGTTGCGTGTCTTCCTACGTGCGCTCGAAAAAAATCTCTCCGACAAATCGAAACTCGGCCAGTTCGTCATTCCAGTGACCGGAAAAAGTGGCAAGCTCGCGGACTTGGCAATTGCGTTGGGATGTACGGAACAATTCCTAGTCCCGGACGGAATCGGCGGCCGATTTTCGATTCTCTCGGCAGTCGGTTTGGTCCCTGCCGCGATTCTGGGACTGGATATTGTCGCGATGCTCAAAGGTGCGATGTCAATGAACGAGCATTTCCGCCAAGCCCCCCCGGGCGAGAACCTCGTTTTGGACTTTGTTGCCGTTAATCATCTTTGGGAAACGCGTGGAGCCAACACCCGCGTGCTAAGCATCTGGAACAAGTCGCTGGAATACGTCGGCTATTGGTACGATCAATTGCTTGCCGAAAGTCTTGGAAAAGCAGGGCAGGGGGTGCTTCCTCTGACGACCGTCAACACGCGCGACTTGCATTCGCGCGCCCAGCAGCATCAAGAAGGTCGGCGCGACAAGATTTTCAACAATCTCGTCGTCGACCAATGGCGGTTTGATCCGGTGAGCGTCGGGACAAGCGACTTCAACCAAGATGACTTGAATCGATTCGAGCGGCGCACGGTCCCGCAACTAATGGACGCCGCAGTGCGCGGCACCAACCAAGCCCTTCATGCCGATCGTCGACCCACCACAAATTTGCACTTGCCCAAGATCGACGAATTCTATTTGGGACAGTTGTTTCAAATGCTGATGTTGGCCACGGTAGTTGAAGGCCGCTTGCTGGGGATCAATCCCTACGGCCAACCCGGCGTGGAAAAATACAAACAATTCATGAACGAGATTCTGAAAACGGCAGGAAAATAACTCGGCCTGATTACTGGTTGAGCATAGCCCACAAGCGGGCTTTGGCGTATTGCCAGGAGCGATTTACCGTGCGGACGCTGATGCCGAGAATTTCGGCTGTCTCTTGAATCGTGAGGCCGTTGAAGAACCGAAGTTCGATCAGGCGGACGAGTTGGGGGTCTTCCTGCTCGAGCGTTTTGAGTGCTTCATCGAGTGCGAGAAGTTCTTCGGACGTGGTATTCGTGATTGCCAAAACCTGATCGACATCCAAATCGATCGCAAGTCGGTCGCCGCCGCGCTTCAACCGGTGTTTTCGCCGCGCATGGTCGATCAGGATTTGGCGCATCGCTCGAGCTGCTGCCGAAAAGAAATGTCCTCGGCCGTTCCAGTGACCTTCCGAGCCCGCTCCAAACAACCGCAAGTAGGCTTCGTTGACAAGCGCCGTTGCAGTCAGCGACTGGTCGGAATTTTCTTTGCGAAGATGAGCCGCCGCAATCCGTCGCAACTCGGCATAGACAACATCCAACAACCGCGATTCCGCCCCCGGAGTCTCCGCATTCACGGCCGCGAGGATATGCGAAATGTCGGAAGTTTCAGGTTCGCATGAATCGTTTGGTTTCATTCCTTCTCCGTCCCCTCCCCATCGTAACCCGAAGCGTCAGCGAGGGCTCTCGGCCCATCCCGATGCCGTCCCTCGCTGACGCTTCGGGTTACGATTTTTCCTGGCAGTCGAGAACGTAGGTTATAGCGGCTGCCAGACTGTCTTCGTCGAATAAGTACCGGATGCTACCGCGCTCGGCCCACCAGTTTTCGCGGTTAGGGTCGAAATTTTCCTTCAAACATCGCGTTGCCCAAGCTTTGAGGCTTGTTCGTATTTTTTTGACGGGCGTTTCAATTGCTGAAACCACGGCATGCACGTGATTCGAGCGACAATTTACAGCGTGCAATATCCAGCCGCGATGTTGACACGTGATTGCAATTTGTTTCTCAACCGACTTTCGTTGATCGGTGGTCAACAAAAGGGCGACTTCGGTCATGATCGCAGCCGCTTCGGCTTCGAGGATCGGGTCTGGCATTTTCCATCCGTGTTTGTACTCGACCCAGCCCCTGGAATCGCCGGGCAGCCAGGTTCCATACGTAACCCACGTCAAAAAGAACCCGACCGGATCATTCACGTCCCGTCTCCAAAAAAATGTTCGTTCGCCAATCCCAACCCGAAGCGTCAGCGA
>JANNYC010000195.1:0-4105 GCA_031409895.1 Planctomycetota bacterium | reverse complement strand
TGACGAAAGCAGCGGCTTGCTCTTCGGCGGTGCCGCCGATTTCGCCGATCATCAAAATGGCTTCGGTTTCGGGATCGTCTTGGAACCAGCCCAATACGTCGATGAACGAAGTCCCCACGATCGGATCGCCTCCCAATCCGACGCACGACGATTGGCCCAATCCAATTCTCGACGTTTGCCACACCGCTTCGTAAGTCAGCGTTCCGCTGCGGCTCATGATGCCGACTTTGCCGCGTTGATGGATGTAACCGGGCATGATGCCGATCTTGCATTCGTCTGGCGTGATTACGCCGGGACAGTTTGGTCCAATGAGTATTGCCTCGGATCGCTTGACGCGCTCGTAGACGCGAACCATGTCGATCACGGGGATGCCTTCGGTGATCGCGACCACGAGCCGCAAGCCCGCGTCGATTGCTTCGAGAATCGCGTCGGCTGCGAACGGCGGCGGCACAAAGATCATCGTCGCGTCGCAACCTGTTTTGCGGGCAGCTTCCTCGACCGTATCAAAAACCGGCAAGCCCTCCGCTGTGGTGCCACCTTTGCCAGGAGTCACACCGCCGACCATTTTCGTACCGTATTCCGCACAGCCGCGTGTGTGGAAAGCACCGGAGGAGCCAGTGATTCCTTGGCAAATCACTTTCGTGTTCGAGTCGACCAGAATGCTCATGGGGAGTTGAGAGTTTAAAGTTGAGAGTTGAATGTTGGGAAATGGGTGCTGGGAGTTGGGAGTTGAAAATGAGAAATGAACGGTCAAGAGATTGGAAGCTTTTGGTGGTCTTACGACACGTTTTCCTTCTGACTCTGAACTTTCAACTCTAAACTCTCAACTCCTTTACTCCTACGCCACTGCCGCGACGATTTTTTTGGCGGCGTCGGTCAAGTCATCGGCTGTGAGGACTTTGACATCACTTTGTTGAAGTATCTTTTTGCCTTGTTCGACTTCGGTTCCTTCGAGCCGGACGACGAGAGGGACTTTGAAGCCAACCGTTTTTGCTGCGGTGACTATCGCCGACGCAATCGTCGAGCAGCGCATGATTCCGCCAAAAATGTTGACTAGGATTCCCTTCACGTGCGGATCGGACAGGATAATGCGGAACGCCTCGGTGACTTGATCGGCGTCGGCTCCGCCACCTACATCCAGAAAATTCGCTGGCTGGCCGCCGTGCAGTTTAATTATGTCCATCGTGCTCATCGCCAATCCCGCGCCATTGACCAAGCACCCGATATTCCCGTCGAGTTTCACGTAGCTCAAGCCCGCCGCAGCCGCGCGAACTTCGGCCTCCTGCTCCTCCGCCAAATCGCGCATCTCGGCCAAGTCGGCGTGCCGGAACATCGCGTTGTCATCAAAAGTCATTTTGCTGTCGAGCGCGACAAGTTCGCCAGCTTGCGTGATGACCAATGGATTGATCTCGACCAAACTGCAATCCAGTTGCACGAACATTCGGCAGAGCGATTTCATGAACGATTCGGCGGCGCGAACGGTTGGGCCGGTGAGATTCAGTTTCTTGCAGAGCTTACGGACTTGAAAACTCTCCAGACCGTAACTGGGGTCGAAGTGCTCTTTGAAGATTTTCTCCGGAGTCTCGGCGGCGACTTTTTCGATCTCGACGCCCCCTTCGTTACTGCACATCAAGACCGGTTTCGCGACGGTGCGGTCGAGCACGATTCCCAAGTACATTTCGCGCGCGATCTGGCAGCCGGATTCCACAAGGACGCGACGGACTTTTTGGCCTTCGGGTCCAGTTTGCGCCGTCACCAAATGATGGCCGAGCATTCGTTGTGCAACTTGGCCCGCTTCGGCGGCGCTGCGCACCAATTGCACGCCGCGTTGCTGTGTATCTTCTTTGTAAGTTCCCTTGCCACGTCCGCCCGCGTGAATTTGTGCTTTGACGATCGCGAGCGGTTGCTTCAACTGCTCAAAAGCGGATTCGGCTTCCGCAGTTGTGGCGGCGACCCGGTTTTCAAGAACTGTGACGCCGAACTTTTTGAAAAGCTGCTTGCCTTGATATTCGTGGATCTTCATTTGATCGAATCTTTTGGAGCCAAGAGAATTGGTGGGCTCGCGATTATAAAAATAGGCATTCCAAATGGTCAATCCGCTCAGCGCTCAGTCGGTTGATCAAATTTGGTAGGATGTTGCTCGAAGCGTTGGGCATTATCCAGTGCGAAATCAACACCGGGGGCGGGTCATGGTCGGGATGGGATTCTCTGAAATTGCGATCATCTTTTTCCTGTTGGGCTTCCAAGACAACCTCGGCGTTCCGCTGGGCGTGCCCCCTGCCGAAGAAGTCCAGCTGATGTCGGACGTCGCGCCGGAGAATTGTCTGTTTTATGCTTCCTGGGCAACGGCGGGAACGCCTGACCCGGAGAAAAACCCGACCGAACGCTGGTTTGCTCAAGCCAAAATCCAAGCGGCTTGGACGAAAATTCAAACGCAGCTCCTACAAACAAGTTCAGACGACGGCGATCTTGAATCGGAAAACCCAAGCGAAAATGCACTAGCTAACTTGGCAAAGTTGTTAGCCGGCCAAGCAATCACAAGAGCCACCGCAGTCTTCGTTGAAAATGGCGAAACGTTGGAATCCTTGTCCGGTGGCTGTGTCATTCATTTGGAACCTGCGGCGGTCGACAAGATAGGAAAAACAATCGCGGGGCTGAAAACTTTGCTTCCACCCGTTTGGAAACCGCGAGAATTCAAAATCGAAGACAATACGTATCTGGCATTTACCATCCCCGACGCGCCAACCGAAATCGCGGTTGGCCTACGCGGGCAGTTCGCCATCATCGGATTTGGTCCCGACTCGATTGCTAAGATCGATCGGAAAGTGCGTACGCCCGAACCCGCTTGGCTTGCGGAATTGAAAAAGAAACTTCCGGTCCAGCGCCGCTCGTCGATCAGTCACGTTGAAATTCGGTCGCTCATCGCGTTGATGGAAAAAGAACCGTGGTGGACGGAAGCAGGTCCGGTCGTCAAGGACATCTTGAAACTGGATTCGCTCGTCGCGTTTGAGTCGGTGTGCGGATTAGACGAACACGGATTTCTGACTCGTCACCGTTTGAAAATCGACGGCAAGACTCCCGTTGGATTGGCTTCTATCTTTGACACAACGCCGCTGGAGAAATCAGATTGGGAATCGCTCGCAGCCAAACGAGATATTTCTTTCGGCGTGCGTCTTTCGATCGACAACCTGTTGGCCCTGATTAAACCACTTGTCGAAATGGACGGGGTCGCGAACTTCGACGAGCAGACCGAAGAATTCCATTCCATGTTTGGAATCCGACTCCAAGAAGACTTCCTCGATCACTTGGATGGCATCGTGCTGGTTCAAGGGAATTTTGACGGCGGCGATCCGACCGGTGGTTGGCTCGTGCAAGTTGGGATCGACGACGAAATGACTTTTTTCGAAAGCTATCAAATATTTCACGAAAAACTGGCCGAGGTCATTGAAAACTCCAACGATGGGATGAAATTGCTGACGGAAGAAAAAGACGGCGTCCAAGTCTATTCGCTCGATTATGAAAGCCCATTTGGTGGATTCATGCCCAAGCCCCGCTGGTGCCTGCATGACGGCAAACTTTGTTTTGCGCTCGACGACGACACGATGCAACGGCGGCTTGAAGCGAAAGAGGAAACGCTGGCGACCGACGCACGCTTTCAACAAGTTCTCGCGCAAGCCAAGCAAGTCGGTTTGGAGCAGCCGCTGGCGATCTCGCGCGTCGACATGGCCAGCGCGATCAAGCTGATCATGAGCTTCTCGTCGATGTTTGGCATGGCGATGGAAGGCGCGCCTTTTCAAATTTCCGATTTGCCGCCGACGGAAGTTTTGATCAATGGTTTGGAACCCTCTGTCTCGCTAACTTTTCGTACGGACGATGGTTTCGAAATGTTCAGCCGTCAGTCGATTCCCAGCGCGGCTCCGGGAGCGACCATCGCATCGATTGCCGTAATGGCCGCCCCTGCCGCTTTTCAAGTCCAAGCTGCAGCAAAGCAAACCGATTCAAAAAACAGAATGCGTCAGATGGCGATCGCGATGCACAACTATCACGACGCGTACATGGCCCTTCCGGCTCAATACAATCAGGACAAAGACGGCAAGCCTCTGCT
>JANNYC010000194.1:0-3121 GCA_031409895.1 Planctomycetota bacterium | reverse complement strand
CCCTAAAGCAGGTGTTTGTGACGAGAAAGGCAATCTTTGGATCGCAAAATTTCCCGGTCGAAACGACGAATGGGATGTCGCAGCCTGGGAGATGGTCGTTCATCGGTTGGCGGGTGCCGCCGGACTGGAGGTCGCAGATGCCCGGATTGAGCGCTTTGCGCGAAAAAATCGTACGTTTATGACGAAGCGATTTGATCGAGGAAAGCGAGATGGCCGACGAACCCGACGACACTTTAGTTCGGCGATGACCATGTTGGGATATAGCGATGGCGCGAACTTCTCAGACGGCGCGAGTTACTTGGAGATTGTGGAATTTCTGTCTCAACATGGTGCCGAAGTTGAGAATGACCTCCATGAGTTGTGGAGGAGAATTGTTTTTTCGATTTGTGTTCGCAACGTCGACGATCATTTGCGGAATCACGGTTTTCTGCTTGAGAATCGAGGCTGGAGGCTTGCACCGGCCTATGATCTGAACCCATCACCGCAAGGAACTGGCTTGAGTTTGAACATCTCTGAAACTGACAACTCGTTAAGCCTCGACCTAGCTCTTTCGGTCACGGCTCACTTTCGACTTTCGCCCGACGCAGCCAACAAAATCATCAACAAGATTCGGGGCTCTGTCGTAGCTTGGCGAAATGTTGCCGACCAATTGGCCATTCCTAAAAGCGAACAGGATCAAATAAGCCCAGCGTTTGTTACCGGCTAAACTTCGACAGGAAAACTCCGGAAGCGATGTCCGTGGCCTTCTCCAGAACATCGTCAATCGCATGAAAGACGGTTGGCTTTCGAGAAAGTCGATCGCGCGCCACGGCTCGGTTCAACTCGCACCACGCCAATCCGCCGCTAGCGAACCGTCTGCGTCGAGACATAACGACGAGCGACGCGTGCTGATGAGGAACGGGCGGCCAAGTCGGCGTCACGAAACGCCGTTCGAGGATACGCACCCCGTCGGGCTCCGTGACATGTTGCCGTACTCGCAGCCAGTCGTCCAAGATCGCTGCCTCGTGCCAGAACACCGACAGCCAACCGTTGAGCTGATACGCGACTGGATATTCTCGACGGTGTCGATCGGCAGCGGCCCCGCCCTGCAGACGCCTCACTACCTTGTTGTTCCCCTCCCGCCACTGCGACGCTGCGGGTGCCCGGTCCCAGTGGCTCGACGGCGGCTGCACAACTCCAAACGTGTCTGCTTCAGATTATCGCAGAAGCCGTTCAACCACCGAAATGAACTCGGTGGCGGATAGTTCCACTCAAACGCCTGATTCGGTTTCTGCTATCTTTGTTTTCCCCCTTTGATCCTCCCGTGTTTGTTAGGGTGCGGCAAAGGTTGCCAACCAAACCTGCGTCTTTTTGGGATATAGCTCTGCTAGTGCGGTTTCCAATTCGCCTCGGGTCGAATCGCCCATGCGCCACAAGTTGATCAAGATTGCGGCGTCAACTGGCACGTCCACATGGGAGCTTACCTGCTTGCCTGCCGGCTCAAGCACAAGAACATGAGTGGCTTCCGTATCAAGCTTGCTTCCCGGCGCACGCAATTGTTGCAATGCGTTGCGGAGACATTCCTTCGCGGCGTCAATGTTGCCTTGCAGGAACTCCGCAATGCCTTTGTTCAACTCGAAGAGCGAGTCGTAATCGCCTGCCATAGCCTTTGCCGCATTCTCCAATCCGGCTGCGACATCCCCTGTGAGGATTTGGCAAAAGGCTAAGTTGTTTCGAATCGAAAACGTTTCTTTGTCCGCGAGCATTCTTGAGAAAGTGTCCATGCACCCGTGGATATCTCCTTCCACAAACCTGGAGACGGCTTGGTCTGCTTCTGTTGGACCGAACACATCTGGAATTCGATATCCTGAGATGCGTCCTAGTCGATGAAGTTCAACCGGACTTGGAAGCTCCCAGCGAAGAAAGTCATGGATAACAATTGAAATCTCGTTACCGGCGAGGAGGGCGCGGTGATTATCGATCCATTCCTGAAATTGCTCTTGTCGCAATTGTTGGCCAACTGCTTCAAAGTACCGGCATTGATGCGTCTGTTTGCCTGCTGGCGACTCGATCTGGAACGTAGCGTCACCTGCATGAGTTACTTTTTGCTCACGCGCATAGAACGCTGACAAGATCATCTCGGCCATGCCTTCATCAAACTCCGGGGGCGTTTTCCCATCGCGCAGCAATTGGAGTGCAGAGACTGCATCCTTTCCGGTAATAGTATTGATTTGGCCACCAGCGCTACACGCCTTCCCGACCGTCGAAATAATTGGTTGGCGGAGATTGTCTGCGAATGAATCGTCATTCCAAGTCCAGCGTTTACCCCGCTCCACCTCGACAAATGACTTCCAAAATCCTGCGGTCAGCGGCGCGCCAGCCAATCGAATACAATTATTGATCTCGATAATGCCGGCTTCAAAGAGCTTGCGGTATCCCTCGGTTATCTCCGCAGCGAAACCAGCTCGTTCATCACCTGAAAGCGGGTTGTTACGTTTGAGTTCTCGACGGAGCACTGAGGCCTGGATGTTTTCTTCAAGCGTCAGGTTTCTCCGTGACAGCCAATTCGATTCAAATAAGAGTTTGTCGGGCAACCGTTCGATTGCGTTGACAACAGCATCGACATTGGCGGGAGAATTGGATCGATATTCTCGTAGGACTTCGCGGAAGACCTGCGGCGCGAGAGACATTCGCTTGGTCGAACCATCTTCAACGCTTCGATACATGTGGTGGCAGTAGAGTTGCACTTCGTCTGGCGAACCGCCGCAAAGTTCATGTAGCTCCTGAAGGACGTATTGCTCTGGTGCAACGTGTTCAAGGATTTCTTTCGGAATTGGGTTCCAAACGAGTTCCATAGTGTCGGACCAGCGTGCAAAAGGCTTGATGTCGATTCGATGAAACTGCCTCGGGATTGGCGAGAACACTTCAGATAGCGCCGGGAAAACTGCTTCTGTACCAGCTAGAAGTAATGAGCAGTGCTCTACGATTTGAAAAATGTTCCTGAACATTTGCAGCAGCGGCACGTTCTTGCCCAAGCAATCAGCTTCATCAATCAGGAGTGCAATTCCGGTGAACCCCTTGCTCTTCAACTCAGTTAAGCACGCCTCGAAGTCGTGGACTACGAGCGCATCAGGACATTCGA
>JANNYC010000193.1:0-3361 GCA_031409895.1 Planctomycetota bacterium | reverse complement strand
TCCGAGGGAATAGATGTCCGTGCGGGTGTCGACGTCCAGGTTGTTGTGCTCGGCTTGTTCGGGACTCATGTACAGCGGCGTGCCGACCATGATGCCGTGGCCCGTGTAGATGGACTTGTCGGTGAGCGATTGATGCATGGCCTTTGCCAGCCCGAAGTCGATGACCTTGGGAACGGGCTTGCCGTCGTACAGGCAGACGAGGATGTTCGATGGCTTCAAGTCGCGATGGACAATCCCTTTGTGGTGAGCGTGCTGAACGGCTTGGCAGACGGGAATGAACAGGCTCAGCCGTTCGCGCAGCGGCAGGCGGGCTCGGTCGCAGTAATCGGTGAAGGGGACCCCTTTGACGTATTCCATTACAAAATAGGGCCGGCCCCGGTCGGTCATGCCCCCGTCGAAGACTTTGGCAATGTTCGGATGGTCCATGACCGCGAGGGCTTGGCGTTCCGATTCAAAGCGGGCGAGAACCTGTTTGGAGTCCATGCCGGCCTTAACCAGTTTAATCGCGACTCGGCGTTTGACAGGCTGCTGCTGTTCGGCGACCCAGACCGAACCCATTCCGCCTTCGCCAATGTTTTCGAGGAGCTTGTAGCGTCCGCCGAGGATCGCTCCGGCACGTTCACTGGCTAGCGCGTCGTGTGTGGCATCGATCAACGGTTCCATGAACTCAGTCGCTTTGTGATGGGCGTCCAGCAACGCTTCGACCTCGGCACGAAGAGCCTGATCCTCGCCGCAGGCACGGTCCAAGAAAACGGAACGTTCCTCTTCCGATTCCAATTCGATCGCCTGCTCAAAAATATCCCGAGCAAGTTTTTTCCGTTCGCTCATGGCGACCTCTGCGAACAATTGTTTTGACGCACTGGGATCATTCAACGGCGATGTTGAGCTCCCATCGTAACCAGAAGCGTCAGCGAGGGAATTCAAGTCAAGTCCTCACTGACGTATCGGGTTACGATTGAAGTCAAGAAGCAATGTCGACCGTCAACCACTTACGTGCGCCAATGCCGTGCATATTGTGCCACAATAATTGACAAACATGGGCAACAGGCGGGCGGCAGAAGGAAAATAACTCGAAGCATGAGCGAGGAATCGCGAGTAAAACCGACATAAAGATTTGGGTTTAGGACCGGACGGCTTGCGCCGTTCCGCAAAGCATTTTAGCGGCAGGGCGCGAGCCCTCCGGTTAACTTGATCCCCAAATTCAAGCGGTCACAAAGCACTAGAAGTAAATTCGGACAACAGTTACAACACTTTTTCTTCAGAGCATACCTGTCCCGGTTTCTCCCGAGAGGATTTGGAATGGCAATTGAGTTGACTTGGTTTGGGCACGCGACGTGGCGAGTGCGGAGTGAGAATAAGACGATCGTGGTCGATCCTTTCATTACGGAAAATCCAGCTTGCAAAACGTCAATGGATCAAATCGGTCCGGTCGATTTGATTCTGATTACGCACGGGCATGTCGATCATATCGCCGATGCGGCGGCGATGGCGAATAAATTCAATGCGACGGTCGCATGCGTGTACGAAATTGCGACTTGGCTGCAAAGCAAGCATCACGTCGCCAATGCAGTTGGCATGAATTTGGGTGGTCAGAAGGATTTTGGCTTCTGCAAAGTCAAAATGACGATCGCCTTCCACAGTTCGGAACTTCCCGATGGTTCGTATGGGGGCAATCCGGCTGGATTTGTCGTGACAATCTCCGGCAAGCGACTTTATTTTGCGGGCGATACAGCACTGTTCGGCGACATGCTGTTGATCGGCAGAATGGGAATCGACGCCGCGATACTTCCGATTGGCGATCTGTATACCATGGGTCCGGCGGATAGTGTCGAGGCGGCCAAGCTGATCAGTCCGGCGGTGGTTTTGCCGTCGCACTATAATACTTGGCCACCGATTGCCCAGGACGCGGAGGCTTGGGCTGAATCCATTCGTAAACATTCCAAAGCCAACCCCGTCGTGCTCAAATCGGGTGAATCATTTTCGCTATAATCCGTTTAATGGGGCGATGATCTCGAAAGCAATCAGCATGAAGAAACAATTTGCAATCAATTGGCAAGCCGCGCTCGTGACCATTGTGATCGCGAGTTTTGCGGCTGGAAGCGCGGTCGCACAAACTACGCCGCTCCGTTGGAAATTCGCCAAGAGTGACCAATTCGAGATCGCGATCGAACAGACGACCAAATTGGAAACAGAAGCCGATCTCGTCAAGCAAAACATCGATACGAGCAGCGCGGTCAAGTTTCGCTGGTTCGTTCAAGAGTTGGACGCCAAAGGAATCGCGCAGATCGACATGGTGCTTCAATCCGTCCAGCTCAAAATCACCATGCCGGTTTCTAACGGCGTGCGGACTTTGGAAGTCGATACGGCGGCCACGCCCGTAGCCAAGCCCGATGTGCAGGAAACTGAAATGTTGCAGAACCTTCAAGCCGTCTTGGGAAAGACGATTCGACTACAAGTCACCGATCGTGGCGAGATTATTTCGGTTGAACTTGACGCCGCAACGAAGGAATCACTTCGTTTGGCCCCGCAGTCGATGCAAATCCGACAAATGCTAACCGACGACGGACTTCGCGAGCTGTTTGCATCGGGCGCACCGGTTTTGCCTGAGAACGAAATTAAAAAAGGCGAATCGTGGACCGTCGACAAAGACTTTGCCATTCCGGCCGGCCAGTTTCGCCGAGAACAGAAGCTCACTTGGTTGGGAAATGAAACACACGACAATGTGTCTCAAGAAAAAATTGATGTAACCGCACAGTTGAGCTTGCTCAGTCCCGCGCCGAACTCCGCCAAACCGAGCGAAGTCGCCACGAAGCTTGCAATCAAGAGCCAAAATACCACTGGGACCATTTGGTTCGATTCGGAAAAAGGAATGATCACGCAAGGTTCGGTCGCAAGTTCACTAGTGACCGAATCCCGTTATCGCGACAAAGCAATCGTCACGCGAATCAGCAGCCAAGTCGAGTTGAATGTCAGGCGGGAGAAGTAGGGGAGGGGCGTGAGGCTGTAGGCGTAAGATAAAACATTGCCGTGCGGGGCAAGTACAACGTCAAGACTCTAAAGGACAGCGACGCGTTTAACCCCTCATCCGGCCTTCGGCCACCTTCTCCCCACAAAACCGGGGAGAAGGAACATCGCAAAATTTGCTCCAAACCTCCAACCAAAATCCGAAACGGAGTTGACCTTAATCCCTCAATTCTCACGCCTCAAGCCTACAGCCTCATACCTTATGCCTCCGCCACGGGAATTCCAACGCAAATTTCGTCGTCGATGATCTTGACCGGAAACGCATCGATTTTGACCCGGCGATTATCGCACCAAGTCCCATCGCGCACGTCGAATCGCCAAGCGTGCAACGGACAAG
>JANNYC010000192.1:0-10102 GCA_031409895.1 Planctomycetota bacterium | reverse complement strand
GGTGGAAACAATCTCGCCGCGTGAAACGGTCGACCAGATCCTGGAGCGAGGTTCGTTCGCCGTGACAGTCATGCCCTCGAACTACTTGTTGTCTAAACCTTACGCGGAATAGCCCTTATTGGTGGGACCACTAATACTTCCAGGCTTTGCGGCCTCGCCGCGCGGCCCGAAGCGGTCCGGTTAAACAAAGAAAGCGAAGATTTTCGTCACCGGGATGCTAATATGCGTTTTGCCGAGCGAAGACGATTTTGAATGTTCGCAACAGGATTCGAATGTCGAGCCACATCGACCATTCGCGAATGTACTGATGATCGAAGTGGATGCGTTGTTCCATTTTGTCGAGCGTTTCGGTTTCGCCACGACAACCGTTGACTTGGGCCAAGCCCGTGATCCCTGGCTTGATCTTGTGCCGCAGCATGTAGCCTTGGATTTGGGTTCGGTAAAGTTCGTTGTGCGCCGTCGCGTGCGGACGCGGGCCAACCAGTGACATCGAGCCGCCCAACACGTTGAATAACTGCGGTAGTTCGTCGAGCGATGTCTTGCGCAGGATTCCACCAACCCAAGTGATCCGCTGATCGTTCTTGGTGGCTTGCTGAATTTGTGGACCGTCTTCGCAAACCGACATCGAGCGGAACTTCCACACGAAAAACTCGTGACCGTCCAAGCCGTATCGTCGCTGGCGGAAAAACACCGGCCCGCGCGATGTGGCTTTGACCAAGGCGGCAATGATTAACATCGGAACGGCTGTCATGCCCAAAATCACAGCTCCCATCGTCAAGTCAAACGCACGTTTGAGAAATCCGTCAACGCCGTACAGCGGATTCTCGTAAACACTGACGACGGGGATGCCTTGAACGTCGGTCCAGCGCGAATGGAGCAACTGAAACACAAACACGTCGGGTACGACGTACACCGAAATCGCGGAATCGGATAATGCTGAGATTACTTGACGAATACGGAGTTCGGCCCGCATCGGCAAAGCCACAAATACCGTTTCGATTTCCAAGCGTTTGGCGTCGGCGATCAGTTCTTGCACATCACCCAACCGGACCGAATACTCTGCCGGCATCGCAACCGTTCGCGACTCCGGCCGGTCATCGTAAAAGCCCACGAATTTCAGACCCAAATCGGGAGACGCCGTGATGCTGTGGGCCAGATGCAGCCCAAGTTCGTTCGCACCGACGATCGCGTACTTGCGCGTGTTGATTCCTTTGGAGATCAGCCACGCCAGTGCGACTCGCAGGCCGCAACGACCGGTCGTCGCGATCATCGGAACAAACGAAAACCAAGTCACCAAGGCATAGCTGCTCAGTTCGGTAGTCGTTTGACTGTATGCACCCACCGCAATCAAGATCAGCAGAGTCGTCAGCAGCGAAGCCAAGATCGATCGCGTTTGGCTCAGCGCCGACGCGGCTAGCCAACTTTGGTACAGCCCGAAAACTTCGGAGGCGATCATGAAAATGCCGCACGCCAGCAAACAACTTACGAGCGAGCTTTGGCTGTCCGCACTCGGATACCAAGCTAACATCAGCATCATGCCCGTCGCGATCGAAATAACATCGATCAGCTTATAGACCAATTTGATGGTCTTTTCGTGCGGTCGAATTCGATATTGATAACTGCCCATATCCGCCCGCGATGAATGCAATACTTTCGCTCTGCGTAAACATAGGTTTTGCGAAGTGAATTATGTGCGATTCGGGGAAACGAATTGAAAAGTCCAGATATGCCGAATGACCGGTTGTAGCGTTTCGACAGTTTGAATCGTCAGAAATCACGCCCGGTCGATGGGAAAAGCAATTACGTCTCGAATCGAGGGACTCCCCGAAGCCACCATCAGCAAGCGATCGAATCCTACGGCAACGCCGCAACAATCGGGCAATCCACGTTGCATTGCAGATTGCAGTCGATTGCCAGTTGGCAGCGATGTGTTGCCGTCTGCGCGCCGAAGCTCGTTGGCGCTTTCCATGCGGCGCGAAAGTTCCGCTGCGTCCGTCAGTTCGTGATAACCGTTGGCCAGTTCCAGGCCGGCGACGAACAGCTCAAATCGCTCGGCCACTGGTTGCGAGTCCGGGCGAATCCTAGCCAACGCTGCTTGTGACGGCGGCCAATCGCAAATGATGTTGGGGCGGCCGATTCCCAAATTCGGTTCGACTCGGTCCGCCATAATCCAATTCAACAAGTTATCCCGATCATAACCCGCCGCATCGTCGGTATCACTCGGCAGCAGCGCTCGAAGTTTTGTCTCTTGCGCAGTGAACGGATCGATGTGGGCGAACCGATTGAAAGCCTCGCGATAAGTGATGATTTCCGACGGAGGCGTCTGCAAAATCGCTTGGCTGAAATCAGACAAGAGCGTCATCCCGGCAGCATAGGAATCGCCGACTCGATACCATTCCAGCATCGTGAATTCAGGATTGTGTTGATCGCCCGCTTCGCCCGCGCGAAAGGCGGCACCGATTTGATAAATTGCTTCCGCACCTCCGGCCACGAGTCGCTTCATTGCGAACTCAGGCGATGTTTGCAGAAAAAGCTGATGAGGCTGGCCTGCGATGGAAAGGGCGACGGGGATCGGGTCCAAGTACCGATCGACGATTGTGTCGTGCGATAAAAGCGGCGTTTGGACTTCGAAAAATCCCCGTTCGTCGAAGAACGCGCGGATGAGACGAAGCAACTTTGCGCGGTGCCGCAACATTTCGATCGTGGCCGTCGGTTGCCAATCATTTTGCGGAGTCATGCGGAACTTTCGGCAAGTTTTCGGCGGCAGAATGAGCTTGAGCGAACTCTGCGATTGCGGCAGCGGCCAACTCCCAATCGTAATCGAGCGGAATCATGTGCGCGGCCCGTTCCTGCCAAATGAGTCGTTTGTCGGATGTGCCCCAAGCCTTGAAATAGGCTTCTGCGGCCGGTGAATCGATGACTTGATCGGTTGGCGAAAGAATCATGAGCAGTGGAACCTGAAACTGCGATGCTTGTCCGCGATTCTGATCGATCATCGAAAAAGTTTGATCGACGATTCCGCTTGGCGTGAATTGCAGTTGCGGAATGGTCGTTAGAGCACCGGGGTCGTTCATGTCATAAGGAAACGGTGACAAAACGATCTCTGTAAACAAAAGCGTACGTTTGGAAAATTCATGCCAGAACCGAGTCGAGAAAACTGGGCTCCGCTGATCGGATACTTCAATCGCGGGCGCGAGCAATACAATCGCAAAGATATTGGAATTGCGTTCCGCCAAGTAGCGGAGCGCGACTGCGGCTCCCAACGAATGCGCGACGATGATGACTCGGTTATGATTCGCGGACAAGTTTTTCACTTCGTGATCGATGGCGTCTAACCAAACGGGATATTCATATTGCTCGTATTCGCGAACGTGCAATCCAAAACCTGGCAACCGCATCGCACGGCACTTGAAACCGCTCTGGGCCAATTCGGGAGCAAGCTTTTGATAAGCTACCGGAGAGAAATTGATTCCGTGTACCAGCAACAAAGCGGTCTCGCCTTCGCCAACTTCAAAAGCACCTTGGCCCGCGCGAACGCCGTTGGCATCCCATTGAAACGATTGCTCGTACCGGCCAAGCTTGTACAACACGACCCGCGAGTAGATAAAATCGCCGGCCAACCAGATCACGACGACTAATAGCCCGGTCTTGAAAAGGAATTTCAAGAAACGACGAAAGCGGCTCTTTGGAGCAGGCACCGCACTTGGCGTCGTTGTTGTATTAGATGTTTCTGCGCCTTCCATTGAGCCCATTTTCATGACTCGGTTCGTTGGAGTTGGGCCGCATGAAGCGTATTTTCCAGCAGCATCGTCACGGTCAGTGGACCGATTCCGCCAGGAACAGGCGTGATATACGACGCGATTTGCGCGACGGCGTCAAAGTCAACATCGCCGACAAGACCTAGTTCGGTCCGATTGATGCCGACGTCGATAACGACAGCAGCAGGACGAATCATGTCGGCGGTAATCGCGCGCGGCCGACCGATTGCGGCGACGACGATGTCCGCGCTGCGCGTCAGATCGCTCAACGATTTCGTTCGACTATGACAAAGGGTAACGGTCGCATTGGCCATTTCCGGACCCAAATGTGAGTCCTTTGCCGAAAGTAGCATCGCGAGCGGTTTGCCGACAATGTCGCTGCGACCGACGATGACGACGTGCTTGCCGGCCGTCGCAATCCGATTGCGAGCAAGAATTTGCAGAACGCCATGCGGCGTACACGGCAAGAATCGAGGGCGGCCTTGGGCGAGCAACCCGACGTTGAGCGGATGGAACGCATCGACGTCTTTGAGCGGATTCACTCGATCCAAAATTCTCAGCGAATCTATCTGCGGCGGAAGCGGCAGTTGTACCAAGATCCCGTTGACTTGATCGTCGTGATTAAGCTGATCGATCTGTTGCTCAAGCTGAGCAGTCGTCGTATTCGCAGGAAGCAAGTACAGCCGACTTTCGACGCCAATTTTTTTGCAAGCCGTTCGCTTGTTGCGCACGTAGACCGCACTGGCCGCATCTTCGCCAACCAAAACCGCAGCCAGCGTCGGCGTAGCGCGAGTTTGATCGGTGAATCGCCCCACACGCGCAGCGATCTCCGATTGCAGTTGGTCGGCCAACTCACGGCCATTGAGTATTTGCGCGGTCACTTTCACAACTCCGGAATTCATGTCATCAGCCTTTTTGATATTGAATGCGACCGACAGAAAGCCTGCCCGTCACTGGTCTACGGAATCGCGTGCGACGCGCTCGATGGCTTGTTTGAATTGCTCGAGACCGCGATCCAGTTTGGCCTGGATTTGCTTGTCGGAAAACGGGACGACCAATCGTAACAGTCCTTTGGGTGTTACCGAAAGCTTATGTCGCAGCGTTGTCGAGCCATCTTTTTCCTCAAGCTGGCAATCCGATCGACCGTCGACTTGTCGGCCTGTCAACGCGGTAATGATGCGTTCGTTGGGCGTGGTCTCAAGGATTTCGCTATCGATTTCCCAAGTACGACCGTCGACGGCAACTGTAAACCGCGATTTCGCACCGACTTGATGGCCACCCTCGGTTAAAGGTCGGACTTGGATTCCACCCGTGGCCCAGCTCTGGGCTTTCGCTTGACCAGTCAAGTACTGAAACACGAGGCTTGCCGGAGCGACAATCGTGGCTTGGCTATTAAATTGTCGTTGTCGACCGCCGATGAAAAACAACGCGATCACCGCGACGATCAGGATAACCATCACGCCGATTAAAACCCGCGTTACGCGACTCATGAAGGATCGCATCACGACTCTCACTCCCCAACGGCGAGTTATTGCGCAGTCGCTTTCAATTCTTCGTTTAACCGCCCGGCTGCCGGGCGCTGCGACTTTGCCGGACACGCACGGCCCGAAGCGGTCCGGCAAACGAAGGCAGCACTGCAAAAGCGTATCCTACTGCTTTGGCCAGCGTTTTCAACCAAATGGAACTTTTTGAAAAGTGCGCGCATCGGAAGGAACACGGCGATTTTGCCGATAATTCGCGCGAACCTTCGAAAGCGTGGATCGTCTTTTTTTATGAATGTTATAGCAAATCGCTTTCGACAGAGTCCTCTCAAACCGCAACAAAAGAAAATGACGCAACGCATACCGGGCTACTTATTGGAACATGCCATCTGGGCGAATTTAGGCCGAAAACTATTCGACCGTTCGCTCAAAATGCGCTTCTGACACCCCGGTAACTTCACGTTGAAATACGCAAGCCCGGCGCAGAAAGCAGCCGGGCTTTTTTTTATCGCCAAAGTTCGGTCCGGTAGCTGAGACGGTGTAGCGCTTGGCTGAAGACCAAGAAACGAGGATTCGAGCGCCTCCCGGACCACTGTGTTAATCGCAAAAGCAATTTCGAAATTTGGAGAGCAAACTCAACGCAAATTTTTTTTGCCTCGGTCGTCTAACGGCAGGATGGCGGTCTTTCAATCCGTCGATAGGGGTTCGACTCCCCTTCGGGGTGCTGCAAAAACGAAGAAAGGTGCACTTGGTGGCATGCGTGTTTTGGGAACACGAGGTCGCAGGTTCGAATCCTGCCTCTTCGACTTTGTTTCGCAAAGGGGGTCAGACACATTTTTCGAAGCAAAAAATCAGTCAGACCCCGAGCTACGGTAGTCGTGGGCTGGTTGCCCAAGCTCGGCTGATAACCGGGCCGCGCCAAGTTCGATTCTTGGGGCTACCACTTCACTGAACACAGAAGGGGTCAGACACATTTTTCGAAACGAAAAATAAGTCAGACCCCGAAAAACAAGAGAAAAAACATGACGCAACGATACAAACAGACGCGCGACAACTTGGTTTCCGGGTTGTGGTGTAACTGGCAGCACAGCGGACTTTTAATCCGCCAGGTAAGGGTTCAACTCCCTTCGGCCCGATTCGCAGGCGTGAGGCGTGAGGCTACAGGCTTGAGGGAATGAGGATCTTAAATTCTGACCTCAAGCCTATAGCCTCAGGCCTCACTCCTAACCTGCGGCGCGTAGCTCAACGGTCAGAGCGGTTGCCTTATAAGCAACAGGTCAAGGGTTCAATTCCCTTCGCGCCGATGGAAGAAATTTGAAATCGCACTGGTCGTCCAGCAGAAGGATGCTGCTTTCGTAAAGCAGTGACGTGGGTTCAAGTCCCACCCGGTGCTCTGAATGAAAAAGGGGTCAGGAACTCTGAAAGCCAACGCGTACGTCGAACCTCAAATGTTGGAAAGTTCCTGACCCCTTTTTCGCTAGATCTTTGACAATTCGACGTCAACTGCGCTCATGAGGTAGCGGTAGCCTACTGCTTTGCCAAGGCGGATGCGCGGGTTCAAATCCCGCTGAGCGTTTTTGAAAAGTTCAAACAATGGAAGGGCAAACCGATGGGCGACGGAAACCGTTTCGAAAACGGACGAGCAATAAACTTGCCTTGAGGGTTCGACTCCCTCTCCTTCCGCTTGGTAGGACAAAGAATAAATGGGAACACTTATCCACACTGATTTTCGCTAATCAAGTCCAAGGAACTGAGAATGATGCAATTGTTTCTTGCCCATTGATAAGTGTCGATTAGCGCAGATTAGTGTTCCGCTTCATTGCCTATTTCCGGGTCGGTAGCTCAGCGGCAGAGCGAGTGCCTGTTAAGCACTTTCGCGTGGGTTCGAGTCCCGCCCGGCCCTCTCGCGGGGATCGGCTAACCGGTAGGCCGGCTGCCTTTGAAGCAGCCTGTGGGGGTTCAAATCCCTCTCCCCGAGCTTTTGGATTTCTGATTGATGAGGGTTCATTGCCGGTTGTTGATCGTTGATAGTTGAATGCCGACGCGGACAAAAGTTTGAAGTTCAATCAGCAATTAGTAATCATAAATCCAAAATCCTCCCCGTCCCGTGGCTCAATGGCGGAGCGCCTGTCCTACAAACAGAACCAAAGTGGTTCGATTCCACTCGGGACGACCTGCAATTGAAACGCCCAGCTATGCAAATCGGTAAAGCACGTCGGCTTAAACCCGATGGCCTGCAGGTTCGAATCCTGCGCTGGGCATTTTTCACGACGGCGTGGGTGACTCCTCGCCAAAAGCACCACTTACGCTTCGTTCGACGGGCTTCCGCAGGTCGCCCTGTTGAACCGGCAATGCGACCTCCAGAAACAAAACATTTTCGGCGCGTTATGCAAATCGGTAAAGCAACGAAGCTCAAACCTTCGTGATTGTGGGTTCGAATCCCTCGCGCGCCATTGTTCATATTGAAATTCGGTGGCGTAGTGTCAACGGTTCAGCACGACAGATTGTCGATCTGTTAGAGCGGGTTCGAATCCCGTCGCCATCGCTGTCTTTTTCGGATCGTGTTCCTCATGGCGGTCTGTAAAACCGTTGTCGAAAAACAAGTGAGGTGGTGACGAATGGTTCGATTCCTTCGCGATCCACTGTTTCCTAGTTGCGTCATTCCTGCATCCGCGTAAACGACAGTTTATTTCTCAAGCCTGTCGCCTCAAGCCTGTCGCCTTTATTTTGACCAAGTGGTGTAAATGGCAAACACACGACGCTTAGAACGTCGCGCATGAGAGTTCGAATCTCTCCTTGGTCACTTGAGAAACACATTGCAGGCGGGCTGGGACTCGGCTGGCTTTCATAAGGCCGGACTTCGCGGTTCGATTCCGCGGCCTGCAACTCGCGCACCGCGTCTTGGCGAGCGAGGGGTGTTAGCCCCCTGATTCTTTTTTTCGGTTTTCAGTGATTCAGTTTTCAGTTTTCAGTCAGAAGAAAATCTCTTGCTGAAAACTGAACACTGAAAACTGAACCACTACTCCCAAGAATCAGGGAGCTGACACTCCCCGCTCGCCCTAACAGAAGCTGACTCGGGCCGATCGTCCAACGGGAAGACGCCTGGTTTGCACCCAGGAAATTGGGGTTCAATTCCCCAGCGGTCCATTTGTTGAAAGCTCAAATTGTCCCTGAAATAAGCCCGCGTTGCTGGCACTGCGAAAAATCGTTGTGCTGGATTCGCAAGGTCGCTGCTTCGATAGTGAAACGGATCATCACCTCGCGGTTCTAACGCGAAATTCCAGGTTCGAATCCTGGTCGAAGCACTATGTTAACGCTTCTAAATAAAAAATCGATGTTTGCCTCGGGAACCTCTGGTCGCATAATTAAGTCAATCAATTAAACTGATTTGGTGTCGGTAGTGTAAAGGCATGCACGCGACTCTGTGAAAGTCGTGGAGCTGGGTTCGATTCCCGCCTGACACCCTGGTTCGTAACAGGAGGTTTGGATGTTTTCGAAAGTTCTCCACCGGCCAACGCTCGTGCTCAATCGGAATTGGCAGCCAGTCAATATTGCTTCGGTTGCGCGAGCTTTGACCTTGGTATGGAATGAAGCGGCTCGAGTCGTCGATCCCGAAAGCTACCAGTTGTACGACTGGCAAGACTGGGCGGCGATGGCTCCCTCGGACGATCAACCGTTCATTAGCACCGTGTCGATGCGATTGCGAGTTCCGGAAGTCATCGCGCTCAGCACGTTCGATCGCTTGCCACAATCCGTGGTGACATTTAGCCGCCGCAATATTTTCAAACGCGATCGTTATTCGTGTCAATATTGCGGCAATCAGCCGCAGCCAATCGATTTAACGATCGATCACGTCGTTCCGCGCAGCCAAGGCGGTACTTCGACGTGGGAAAATTGCGTGTTGGCTTGCGTCAAATGCAATCACAAAAAAGCCGATCGCACACCGACCCAAGCCCACATAAAATTGCGTAAAATCCCTGTGCGACCTGATTGGAATCCAGTTTATTCGCAGCACTCCGCGCGCGTAGAGAGCTGGACCAAGTTCGTCAGCCAAGCTTACTGGGACGTGGAATTGAATAAGTAGGCGTGAGGCTACAGGCTTGAGGGTTGAGGCAAGACAATACGCCCATGCGAGATCACCGAAAGCTTCGAGCGTTTGAACTGGCTGACGCACTCGTGTTGGCGGTTTACAGTGCGACAAAGGCGTTTCCGAAGGAAGAGCAATTCGGGCTAACTTCGCAGCTTCGCCGAGCGGCGGTATCTATCGCGTCCAATATCGTTGAGGGATGTGCGCGAAATTCGAACGCGGATTACGTTCGATTCCTCGATATGACATTTGGATCTGCCCGCGAAGTTCATTATCAGCTCACCATCGCGGATCGCCTTGGTTATTTCCCGCCTGTCGTGGCCGAAGATCTATCTCGTCGCGCGGACGAAACCGCCAAGGTCCTCGCAGGACTATTACGATCACGGCGATCCGAATCCTGATTTCCCTCAAGCCTCAAGCCTTCTTTCCCAGCGGTGTGCTCGTGGTGAGCAAGCAGCCTCCAAAACTGCCCAGCAGGGTTCGACTCCTTGCGCCGCTGCTTGAAGAAGGGATGAGGCGTGAGAGAAAAGTGTTCAGTTTTCAGTGTTCAGTTTTCAGCAAGAAAAGAATGGTTGGATTTGGTTTTACTGAACACTGAAAACTGAATACTGAAAACTTCACCCCTTTTCGTCCTCGGAGTGTGGAGGATCGCACGCGACCCTGCGAAGGTCGAAGGCCAGGTTCGATTCCTGGCTTGGACGCTGGTGGTAGGCTCGAGGCGAGACGGGAGTTTTCAGTGTTCAGTTTTCAGTGCAGATTCCGTTTCTTACTGAACA
>JANNYC010000191.1:0-36402 GCA_031409895.1 Planctomycetota bacterium | reverse complement strand
CTTGTTTGGCTCGCTCGTCGGTCGTTTGCACGTTGCTCGGCGTAAATTCCGCTTGGTGTGAGATGAACGAAACGACGCCGACGAAATTTTCATTGGGCAAGCTATCGATTGTGACTCGTAATTTTTGGCCGACAGTCAATTGCAGGAATCGTTGCGGAACATAAGCACGAACCCAAATGCGATCCGTCGCGAGCAAGGTCAATATGGGCGCGTTGGGAGCGACCAAATCTCCGGCTTGCAGATCAAGTGCGTCGATGTATCCAGCAACGGGCGCGGCGATTACGAGTTCGCTCTTTTGTCGGCGGACCATTTCCAGAACAGCTTGAGCGGAATCGCGGGCGGCGGCGGCTTTTTCGATTTCTTCCGAGCGAAAGCCCTTTTTCGCCAATTCCCAAGCGAGTCGGGCTTCCTCGGCGGCCGCGCGGGATTGTTCCAGTTCCTGCTGGCGCGCTCCGGCGTTCAAAATGGAAAGTTCGTTCTTGCGGACTTCGACATTCGCTTGGGCTACGTCGAGTCTTTGGTTTGCGATGTCAAGCTCTGATTTCGAAACCGCTTTAGATTGAACCAGGTTGATAATTCGATCATGTTCACGGCGTGCGAGCGCAAGTTCCGCTTCGGCGGCATTCAAGCGATTTTCGGCGGCGGAAATTTCTTCGGCTCGCGGACCGGCGACCAGCAGTTGATGCTTGGCACTCCACTGATCGAAGCGAGATTTAGCCTGGCCGATTTCCTCCTCGCGCATGCCGCTGGAAAGACGCCTTAGTTCCGCGTCGCGAGCGGCAAGTTCGGCAATCGCTTGTTGCTCGTGTTCGATCAAATCGTAGGGTTCAAATTCGATCAACGGCGCGGCTGCTTCGACGGAGTCTCCCTCGCCGACCAACACGTTTTTGATTCGGCCGCCGACGCGCGAGCCCAAACGAATTTCGTCGGCTTCGATAACGCCGGAAACAAAATCCGCTGACGGCCGCATTTGGCTGTACAGAATCAGCCCCAACAACGCCACCGCGATCGCGGCGAGTACGACAATTCGTTGAACCACTTGAGTACCCGATTTTCTAATTTTGAATCGTCAATTCAGAAATTCGGCTGGCAGAGCCAGCAATGCAGCCACGACTAGTTTCATTTTACTTAGTCCCTGCGTTGGAACTTAAGTATTGAGTTTATTGAAGCTCAGGAAATCGCTTGTTTAGCGGAATCGGCAACGATTATGCGGGGCCATTAATTCAACCGGTGCGTCGGTACAGGCCGCCCGGGCCGGAAGCTTTGAATAGAGTCGATGCGCACGGTTCCGCCGATGCTAAGTGCGGCGTCGGATAATTGCTGACGGACGATGGTTTCCAGAGATTGTGGATCGGTGGCGACACGCGCGTTGACAACGACGTCCGCGCGAGGGACAAACGCACCGGACGGCAAGGAAATCTCAGCCGGAGTGAAACTGCTCACGGCGTTTGCAACTGCGTAATTGCCGTCCCACATGCCGATGACTTTGACATGCGCGGTCTCTTGACCTTCGTCCGAAAGCACGCGGCGAAGATTTCCGACCAAGTCGAGTAGCAAACGATCCAGGTCGAACGGCTGCGGTGCCGCGAATTGGACTTGGCCGTTGAGCCAGCCAAGTTCGGCTTCGCCCGCAGCGTAGACGTCGTAATCTAACTCCATTTTTCGCAGCCCAAACGACCCGCGTCGATCCAAAAATTCTGTCAGCAGATCGAATCCGTCGCCGCGCCGCGCGGAGACCCTTAGCACCGGCCGGTCTGGGAAATCACGTTCCAAAAGCACCTGCAATTCGTCGACTTCGCTTGTGGAAAGTTCATCGATCCGATTAAGCAAAATGAAATCGGCTTCTTCAAGCTGCTTGCGAAAGATGTAAGCTGCTTGGGGCGAGAAGCCACCGCGGGGATCGTTTCGCAAAATCTTAGCACCGTGGCTCGGTTTAAGAATCACGCCGTAAGGTGCGATCGAAAGCGGCTGCTGATAGACGTGCGCGAGTGGTCGAATGACGGTCGCCACCAAGTCGGTGCAACTGCCCACCGGTTCGGCGAGGATCACGTCGGGCAGCGTTTTTTCGCTCAGATTTTCCAACGTCGACGTCAGCTCATTGAAGCTACAGCAAAAGCACGCCCCAGCGACTTCGCCCACATCAAAGCCCTGTGCCTGCAAGCTCAGCGTGTCGACTAAGTCAGCCGCTTGATCGTTCGTAACGATACCGACTCTTTTACCTTGATCGGTATACGTCCGCGCCAGCCGCGCAATCGTCGTCGTCTTGCCCGCACCGAGAAACCCACCCACCAGAATGAAACGAGGATTCATGATCTTTTCACTTTTGAGCAATTTGCCATAACGAAATACGAACGCCAACCCTAGAAGCGTGGCTCGTTTTTTTCCGCGATCCGTTCGGTTAAACTCATACGGTTATCATAATCAAAAACGTTCGTTGCTTTAATGACGACTCCGTACCACGCAAAATATTTTGCATTCGAACTAACGCGGCACGCGCAGCCAGGCGGCATTGATCGACTATCAATGGCACTGTTTGATGCCTGCGTCGACTTGAACCCACACCAAATCGAAGCGGCATTATTCGCGCTCCGCAGCCCGCTTTCGAAGGGTGTTGTATTGGCCGACGAGGTTGGCCTTGGAAAGACAATTGAGGCTGGTTTGGTTTTGTGCCAGTACTGGTCCGAGCGAAAGCGAAAACTACTTGTCGTTTGTCCCGCGAGTCTGCGAAAGCAATGGAGCCTCGAACTTCTCGAAAAGTTCAATCTGCCGAACACCATACTCGACTTGCGATCGTATCGACAGGCCCAACGAAATGGGAACGGTACGCCGTTCGTATCGGACAAGGTCGTAATCACATCGTTCAACTTTGCTAGCCGCTTCAAGACTGAACTTCGCCCGGTTCAATTTGACCTTGTCGTGATCGACGAAGCCCACAAATTGCGCAATGCTTACCGACCCAGTAACAAGATTGGCCAGAACATCAAATGGGCTGTTGAAGATCGTAAAAAGTGCTTGCTAACGGCTACGCCCCTTCAAAACTCGCTCCTAGAACTCTACGGCCTAACCACGATCTTAGACGACATGATCTTCGGAGATGCAACGTCGTTCCGCACACAGTACGCTAACGCTGGAACCGACCTGAACGCGTTGCGAAATCGGCTGCAATCTTTTTGCCATCGAACCTTGCGGCGGCAAGTGGTGGAATACATTCAATTCACTGAACGCCGTCCAATCACGATACGATTTCGCCCGACCGACGATGAACAAAGACTTTACGATTCAGTCTCGGAATTTCTTTCGCGGGACGAGACATTTTCCATCCCCAGTCGGCAGCGTCATTTGATCGCGCTAATACTCCGGAAGCTACTTGCGTCGTCATCGCACGCCATTGCCAGCACACTGGAGACCATGAGAGCACGTTTGGAGCGGATGCGACAAAGTGCAAAGCCTACATCGGACGACAACCGGTTTATGGAGGAACTAATCGAGACGGAAGAGCTAGAAGATGACTATCTTGACGAGATTCTAGCAGATACAAACGACGACGAAGTAATCGCGAACCGACAAACTGACTCGCGCAAGCTGAGTTCAGAAATCGAAGAACTTGCTAGATATTCCCAGTGGGCACGAAGCATAGGCATTGACACCAAGAGCCGTTCATTATTGAAAGCGATTGAACTTGGATTTGTCGAATTGGCGAAAATGGGTGCCAACCGCAAAGCGCTCATTTTCACCGAATCTCGCCGAACGCAAGATTACTTGAGCAATTTCATGGAGGCCAACGGTTATGGTGGTCGAGTCGTCTTGTTTAACGGCTCGAACACTGATCCTGATTCCCGACGACGAATCGACGGATGGATTGACGAAAACGCGGCTTTGGGCCGTGTCACTGGCTCGCGAGCGATTGACGGACGCACGGCACTTATTGAGTATTTTCGAGATCATGCGGACATAATGATCGCCACTGAGGCTGCTGCGGAAGGAATCAACATGCAGTTCTGTTCTTTGGTGATCAATTATGATTTGCCCTGGAACCCGCAACGAATTGAACAACGAATCGGTCGCTGTCACCGTTACGGTCAGAAACACGACGTCGTTGTCATTAATTTTTTGAATGAGCGAAACGAAGCCGACCGCCGCGTCCATGAGCTTCTCGCCGAAAAGTTCAACTTATTTAGCGGTTTGTTCGGAGCGTCCGACGATGTCCTTGGTCAAATTGAATCCGGTGTTGATTTCGAACGACGTATCCTTGCTATTTACCAACAATGTCGCACGCTACCGGAAATCGACGCTGCCTTCAAACAATTGCAACAGGAAATGGACGAGACCATTCGAACACGAATGGACGACACACGACGGACGTTGTTCGAGCACTTTGATGAAGACGTTCATTCCCGGCTAAAGATGCGACTGAATGATGCCCGCGTCAGCCTTGACCGAATCAGCCGAAACTTCTGGATGCTCACCAAGTTTGTTCTCAGTCAATACGCATCATTTTCCGACAGCGATTTGTCTTTTGATTTGGAACGCTCCCCAGTTTCGAATGTTGCTCCAGGCAAATATCAATTGATCTCTAAGCAGCATCAAAACATTGCGGGCGACTTCTTGTATCGCTTGTCGCATCCGCTTGGGGAGTGGGCCATCGAGCAAAGCAAAAACTCGGCGACACCGATGGCCCAAGTTGCATTCAACGTTTCAAACTATCCGGTGAAGCTCTCGGTGGTTGAAGCAATGAAAGGAAAAACCGGCTGGCTCATGCTTCAGCTTTTGTCGATCGAGTCGTTTGATCGAGAGGACCATCTCCTATTCTCGGCGATTGACGACCAGGGAGTGGCTTTAGATTTGGAAACGTGCGAAAAACTATTTCATTGTTCCGCATCCGTCGAGCCATGCGTCGCTTCCGCCAACGAGCGCGCGGAGCGATTAGTCCAGGAGGCCGCCGTGCATGCCGAAGCTACTGTTGCCCGTTCACTTGAGCAAAATAGTCGTTTTTTCAACGAAGAACGAGAACGCTTAGAAAAATGGGCGGATGATGTCGTTTTGGCGGCTGAAAACGACCTACACGACACCAAGGAACAGATCAAATCCGTCAAACGACAAGCTCGCTTGGCAACAACGCTTCGCGAACAAGTGGCCACACAACGTCAGGTGCGTGATCTGGAAAAGAAGCTGCGCCGTCAGCGACAATGCATTTTCGATGTGGAAGACGAGGTTGCCGTGAAACGCGACAAGCTAATTGACGAACTTCAAAAAAGAATGAGCCAAGCAACCTCTGTTGAAACATTGTTCACAATTAAATGGAGCGTGATCTAATGTTGCCGTCAACATGAAAATCAACGAAATCTAGTGTAACCTAAACATATGACAACGAAGACAACCTCTGTAGACGATCGAACCGGAATATCGAATCTTGCCGTGGCTGACGAAGGCGCGGAAAGGACCAAAGGGGACATCGACTGGGCGTACACATGTGAATGTCGGTTCTTGTTGCAATTCGATAAGCCTGTCACACTCGCCGAAATGCGTAAAACACCGTCACTTCAATCGTGGTCTGCCCTCAAGCGCCAATTCCAGGGCCGATCGTTCAAATTAGAACCGTCGATATTCTTTGAGATTCTGAAACTTGCCGGGGAATCCACGTCCGGCATCCCGGCTTTGAGCGCCGCGCTACAACGAATTACCCCGAAGTCCGGTGCTTAGAACATCAAGACAACTTGAAAATGCACTGGCAGGTTGGCGAAAGCTTTAAATGACAAACCTTGAAAAACTCCGAAACTTGCTCGAAGAACTGTTCCAATTGGATCAGGCAGACCTGGATTTCGGCATCTACCGCATCATGAACACGAAGCGGGATGAGGTCGTGCGCTTTCTTGACAAGGACTTGCTTCCACAGGTCAACGCGGCGTTTGCCAAGTATCAATCGGCAGATAAGGTCGAGATCAAAAAAGAATTGGATAAAGCTGTCGAACAAGCCCAGGCGCTTGGTGCCGATCCTCAAACGCTACCCAAAGTTCGAGAGCTTCAAGAAAAGTATGCGACCAGTGCCGTGGACGTCACGGCATTGGAGAACGAAGTCTTTTCGCACCTGTTCAACTTCTTCCGCCGCTACTACAGCGAAGGCGACTTCATTTCGCTGCGCCGGTACAAAGAAGGCGTCTACGCCATTCCCTACGAGGGGGAAGAGGTCAAATTGCATTGGGCCAACGCCGACCAGTATTACGTCAAGAGCAGCGAGACGTTTAGGGATTATAGTTTTCAGTGTTCAGTTTTCAGTGTTCAGAAAGATGGGACGACTGCCAAGCAACAACGGCGAGTGTCGTTCAAGCTCGTGGCAGCTTCGACGGAACAGGACAACAACAAGGCGGTTCAGGGCAAGGAACGCCGGTTCGTGCTTCGCGAAGAAAATCCCGTTGTCGAGGAGAACGGCGAATTGATCATTCGATTCGAGTACAAATCTCATGACGGCAAGGAAAAACAGGACGCCCTCAACGCCGCCGCCGTCGCTCGTATTCTCTCCTTACTGAAAACTGAACCACTGAAAACTGAAAACTGGCTCGACTCTCTCGCAGCCTTCGCACCAACTGAAAAGGATAAAACACGGTCGCTACTTGCCAAACATCTGTCGTCCTACACGGCCCGCAACACGTTCGACTACTTTATCCACAAGGATTTGGGCCGCTTCCTGCGCCGGGAACTCGACTTCTACATCAAGAACGAGGTCATGCACCTGGACGACATCGAACACGAGTCGGTGCCGAAGGTGGAGCAGTACCTCAGCCAGATCAAGGTGATCCGCAGCATCGCCCACAAGATCATCCAGTTCTTCGAACAACTGGAAAACTTCCAGAAGAAGCTCTGGCTCAAGAAGAAGTTTGTCATTGAGACAAACTACTGCATCACGCTCGACCGTGTGCCGGAGGAGCTTTACCCGGAGATCGCCAAGAACGACGCCCAGCGTGAAGAGTGGGTGCGGCTGTTCGCCATCGACGAGATCAAGAAAGACTTGAATGGGCCGGGGTACTCGAAACCGTTGAAGATCGAGTTCTTAAAGACCCATCGCCACCTGATTCTCGATACGTCGTTTTTTCCGCCTGTGTTCACGACACGACTACTCGGATCAGTTACTAACCTAGACGCTTCACTTGATGGGTTACTGATTCACGGTTGCCACTTCCACGCCCTCTCTCTTCTCGAACCCAAGTTCCGGGATCGAATTGACTGCCTCTATCTCGATCCGCCGTTTAACACCAACGAAGCTGGGTTTATTTACAAGAACGAGTATCAGCATTCCTCATGGTGTTCAATGATGGCAGGCGTGTTGTCCAAGGGCAAACAATTGCTATCTGAGAACGGGGTGATTGCCACTGCGATTGATGATCTTGAATTGCATCGATTAGGTCTGGTTTGCGATCTCGTGTTCGGTATCGACAAGCGGCTGGGAATTTTGGTCGTCGAGATAAAGCCATCGGGACGCACGAACGATAAATTCCTCGCAACTAGCCACGAATACTACCTGTTTTACGCACTTGATCCAGATAAGGTTGACATCAGCTTCTTTGAGCTTTCAGAGGCACAGAAAGGCGAATACGACGAAACGGATACCGAAGGGGCCCACAAGTGGAGAGACTTCCTACGGACCGGTGGTTATTCGACACCCGAAGAACGTCCAAATTCTTTTTATCCGATCTACTTCAATGAAAAGACTGCCAGCATCTCTTTGGAGAAGCATGACGGTTCGCAAGAGCTTTTGCCGATTGATAGTGAAGGAAGAAAAAGAGTTTGGCGAAAAACTCCACCATCGTTTCAGGAGCATCTGGACAAAGGAGAAATCCAGATTGTTTCAAAACGTGGGGGTGGTTTCAAAGTGGAAATCATAGACCGAATTAAGACAGGCATTCGTCCCAAAAGTGTTTGGACCGGAAAAAAGTATGATGCTGCGTCACATGGCACGAAGCTATTGAAAAAGCTATTCGGCGAAGCGGGAACATTCACCTTTCCAAAGGCACTCTTTGCAACTGAAGATGTTATCCATGTAGTGACTGGGCAATCGGATGACGCAGTTGTGTTGGACTTCTTCGGAGGGTCAGGAACGACGGGCCATGCGGTGGTTGAGCTAAACCGGAGGGACGAAACGAACCGTCGATTCGTGTTGGTTGAAATGGGCGAGTATTTTTCTTCTGTGCTTCTTCCTCGAATGAAAAAGGTTCATTATGCGTCAGAATGGCGTGATGGAAAGCCAACGTCTCACACTGATGGACTGTCGTGCTGCTTCAAATACATCCGTCTCGAATCCTACGAAGACGCCCTCAACAACCTCGAACTGAAACAAACCGACAAGCAAGGGACGTTTCTCGACGCCGACGCCGAGATGCGGGAGCAGTACATTCTCTCCTACATGCTCGACGTGGAAAGCCGGGGCAGCCAGTCGCTCCTCAACGTGGAGGCGTTCCGCAATCCCGACGAGTACAAACTGCGAGTCGAACGCAACGGCGAGACGCAACTGGTCAATGTCGATCTCGTCGAAACATTCAACTGGCTCCTGGGCCTGACCGTCAAGCACATCGACGTGATCCGGGGCGTGCGGGTCGTCGAAGGGACGGCTCCGAACGGCGACCGGGTGCTGGTGCTATGGCGCAACATCGACAAGTTGGACAACGACGCCCTCGACAAGTGGTTCCAGAAGCAGGATTACAACACCCGTGAAATGGTCTACGACGTGTTCTACGTCAACGGCGACAACAACCTCGAAAACCTGCGCCGCCCCGACCAGACTTGGAAGGTGCGCCTGATCGAAGAAGAATTTCAACGGCTCATGTTCGACGTGCAGGATGTTTAGGAGTTTTCATGCAAAAATCGCATTGTTACGCAGTGGTAACCGGTGATCTAGTTAAATCGACTCGTTTGCCCAAGGAAAAGCTTGAGTCGGTGCGCAAGCGGCTATTGAGCGCAGCCAAGCAATGCAAAACTTGGCAGACTGGCTTGGTCAAAGGTTCCCCCGATTTTTTCCGTGGAGACGCTTGGCAATTGCTCCTCAATAAACCTGAATGGGCATTGCGGGTAGGTGTTTTCATTCGCGCGAGGTTGTTGGCCCAGGGCATTGCAGACACTCGATTGGCAATCGGGATAGGGACCGTGGACAATATCTCTCAATCGCGGATTTCACTCTCGACCGGACAAGCTTTTCAACTCTCCGGCCGTGCCCTGGACGCGATGACGCAACATACGCGATTGTCGATTGCCTTGCCCGAAAATGCCTTTCCTTTACGGGAATGGATGCCTGTCGTCGGACAGTTATGCGATGCCCTTATTCGGCCGTTGACGAAACGCCAGGCTCAGATCGTATCCTTGGCAATTTCTCCATTTGAACCACGTCACGAAGACATCGCCAAACAGTTGAGACCTTCTGTGAGCAAGCAACTGGTAACCAAGACACTTCAGAGCGCCAATTGGAATAGCTTAAAGCTCGCGATCGACCAATTTCAGAAAACGTCGTGGCAAACATTTGTTTCCGACGCGACTGCGACGGCGCGCCGTATGGCGATACAGGCAGAGGTGACCCAAAAACGCTAGACAACCAAAAAATATTGTCTGAGCGAGGACAACCAAAAACGGTTGTCTACACCGATAAAGCTCATTGATTCGTTCATAGGCAGACGAGAAAGACGATTCGACCATGGTTGAAACACTAACTGCCCTGATTACGGGCCATCTCGCGGGCGACTTTCTGCTTCAATGGGATTGGCTGGTTCAGCGCAAGAAAAAGCTACCGTTCATGCTGCTTCATATCGCCATCGTCGTCCTCATCACGGCGCTCGTCCTGGGTAGCTTGAATCCGCAATTGCTCGGAATCATTCTTTTCACGCACTTGGCAATCGACCTTATTAAAACGCACAAGTTGCCAGATACCTTGTGGAGCCTAATCCTGGATCAGTTGGCCCATATCGCCGTTCTTGCTGGTGTGGCTTGGATATATCCGAACGCCCTGTCACAAGGTTGGTGGTTTCAATGGCTTAACGAACGTCACGACAAAGTGATATTCCTCTCCGTGATTACCATTGTCGGCGGTATTGCACTCTGCGTTATTGCAGGAGGAATTCTGATCGGAAAAGCCATGACTCCTCTCACCGATCAAATCGACAAGAACAAGCTCGATGGTTTGAAGAATGGAGGCAGGTACATCGGTTGGCTGGAACGAATCTTGATCTTTCTTTTCATCTTGATGGGTTCGCTGGAGGGAGTTGGATTCCTGTTGGGAGCCAAATCGATTTTGCGATTTGGTGAAATCAAGGAGCAAGAGGACAGAAAAGTCACGGAGTATATCATCATCGGAACATTTTTCAGTTTTGGTTGGGGCATCTTTGTTACGCAATTGACGCTACTTGCCCTGAAGTTTTGGAAATCATAACCGCAACACATAACCAAACACGAAAATGGCAAAACGCAGCTCATCACTTAGCCCAACCGCGACTCGACTCCCAGAGCCGCTGCCGCTGAAGTTCGATCAGAAGCTCGTCCTCAATCAATGGATGCTGTGGCTCTTTGACAAAAAGAGCTTTGAGCAACTGTCCGCACACCTCAAGGCGTCCGAACTCGAAGGACTCAACGAGGACAACAACCACAAGTTCCTAGCAGTGTTCCGTGCGCTATGGGAGTTGGAAGAGTTCCCTGGCGATGTGCTTCTGGGCTACGACCAGAACATCGTAAAGCACTCGCTCAAGCTTAACGAGCGGCGGGCTGAACCGATCCGCTGGAAGTATTTCCAGTGGCTGTCGCTTTTGTTCACCGAGGTTTACCTCGACCGCTTCTTCCGTGACCCCGACAGGCTGCTGGCTGACCTTCGCAGTTTTCAGTGTTCAGTTTTCAGTGTTCAGAACGACCGCACGGTGCTGAAAACTGAATCACTGAACACTGAAGACTATCCAGACGGTTGGCTGTATCGTCCCGAAGACCTAAGAAAGGTCGCTTTCTGGAATGCGACCGGCAGCGGCAAGACGCTACTGATGCACGTGAATATCCTCCAGTACCAGCACTACTTGGGATTGCACGGCCAAAGGCGAGAACTTAACCGCATCATCCTTCTGACGCCCAACGAGGGACTGTCAAAGCAGCACTTAGTCGAGTTCCATGCAGCCGGAATGGATGCTGATCTGTTCTCGAAGGACGGAAAGTCGCTATTTGCGGGCAAGACCATCGAGATCATCGAAGTCACAAAGTTGCGGGAGGAGATGGGCGAGAAGACGGTCGCCATCGACGCTTTTGAGGGGAAAAACCTCGTGCTGGTAGACGAGGGCCACCGTGGTTCGAGCGGCAAGGAGATGGGCCAATGGATGGATGCCCGGCGTCGGCTGTGCGACCATGGTTTTTCCTTCGAATATTCCGCCACGTTTGGACAGGCGATGAAGGCCAGCAGCAACAAGGCGCTGGAGCAAGAGTACGCCAAGTGCATTCTTTTCGACTACTCGTACAAGTATTTTTACCGTGACGGCTTCGGGAAGGATTACCGCATCCTGAATTTGGCCGACGACACCGACGAGGAGAAGCGACGACTCTACCTGACGGCGTGCCTCCTGGCCTTTTACCAGCAGCAACGCCTTTACCGAGATAAGCCCGCCGAGTTCCGCCCGTTCCTGCTGGAGAACCCGCTGTGGGTATTTGTCGGTGGAAGCGTGAACGCAGTGCGGTCGGAGAACAAGAAAAAAGTCTCCGATGTGGTGGACATCCTGTTGTTCCTGTCGGAGTTCGTGAAGGACAAACGCCACACGATCAAACTGCTCGACCGACTCTTGAGTGGTAAGCCCGGCCTGCTCGACCAGCGGGGCAATGAAATCTTCGCCACGGCGTTTGGCTATCTGAGTCAGACCAAACAGACTGGCGAAGAGATGTACGGTAACATCCTCAAGGTGTTGTTCAACTCGCCAACGCCCGCCAAGCTGCATGTTCTCAACCTGAAAGGAACAGACGGCGAGATTGCCTTGCGTCTCGGTGAGAATGAAGCCTTCGGCCTCATCAACGTCGGTGACGCTGCAAACCTCTGCAAGCTGTGCGAGGAACACCCCGACTTCATGGCCGTGGACGACAAGGAGTTCTCAGGGTCGCTATTCGCCAACTTGAGCGCCAGCAATTCGACTATCAATGTGCTAATCGGCTCGAAGAAGTTCACCGAGGGGTGGAACAGTTGGCGTGTCAGCACGATGGGCCTGATGAACGTCGGAAAATCCGAAGGGTCGGAGATCATCCAGCTTTTCGGGCGTGGCGTCCGGCTTAAGGGCTTCGGAATGTGCCTGAAGCGGAGTAGCAGGATCGACGGTCTCGAGAGGCCTGACAACATTGGCCTGCTCGAAACATTGAACATCTTCGGCATCCGTGCGCAGTACATGCAGCAGTTTAAGGAATACCTGGAGGACGAAGGGCTGCCAACGAACGAAGATCGCATTGAATTCATCCTGCCGGTCCTCAAAAACTTGGACGGCAAGAAGCTCACCAGTATCCGGCTCAAGGAAGGCGTGGACTTCAAGCGCCAGTGCGAGCAAAAGCCGACCCTGGACGAGCCAAATCCGTTCGTGCTCAAACACCCGGTCATGCTCAACTGGTATCCAAAGATTCAATCGCAGCAGAGCAAAGGCGTGGCCTCGACGAGTGACTTCGCCGAGATGCAGTTCGGAATATTCGAGGACAAACATCTCGCCTTCATGGACATCGATGCCATCTACTTTGAGTTGCAGCACTTCAAGAACGAACGGGCGTGGTACAACCTGAACCTGCCCCGTGAAAGCATCATGAAGCTGCTCCACAACCCTCGCTGGTATCGGTTGTTCATCCCCTCGACAGAGATGGAATTCACACTCTTTGACCGTGTGCGCCGGTGGGAGGAGATCGCTGTCGCGCTTCTGAAGAAATACATCGATCGCTTCTACAAACACAAAAAGCAAGAATGGGAAGCCGATCACCTGGAGTACCACGAGCTTCGAGAAGACGACCCAAACTTTGTCCAGGAGTATCGCCTGCTGATCGACGAATCGGCAGAGAACATCAAGACCGGCCTTGAAGCCCTGAAGGATCAGATCAACAAGAAGACGTTCAAAACGAATTGCGAGATCGGAAATCTGTCGGCCTACTGGTTCGGAAACCACTTGTACCAACCGCTCCTGCATCTCAGCACGAGCAAACTGATCGAAGTTCGTCCGGTATCGCTCAATGACGGCGAACGGGATTTCGTTCTCGACTTGAAGAAATTTTACGACGAGGACAAGGGTTTCTTCAAAGACCGGGCGCTGTATCTGCTCCGCAATGTGAGCAAGCGGGGCATCGGTTTCTTCGAGGCGGGCAACTTCTACCCAGACTTCATCCTGTGGCTGCTAGTCGGCAAAACGCAGTACGTCACGTTCGTCGATCCCAAGGGGCTGCGTCTGCTTGACGATGGCTCCTCAAACCCAAAGGTCCAGTTTTTCCGCACAATTAAGAACATCGAGGCCCGCCTCGCCGATCCCGCCGTGATCCTGAACTCATTCATTGTCTCGCCGACGCCGTACCAGAACATCCCGATGTGGGGCGAGGGCATGAGCAAGGCCGACCTCCAGAAGTGCCACGTCTTGTTCCAACGGGACGACAAGGAGACGTACATCAAGACTTTGTTGACTACGGTGGTGAATTGACGAGACTAAATTGGGCACCTATTTGCGGGCGCTGCCGAAATTGCAGAAGTCTTCCTTTTTCCAGAGGACGTTTTTGTCGGCATCGATTTCGACGACGGATTGGGCACCGGTGATGAGCGTGGTTCCTTCGTCAGTGCGATAGACGTCGACAGGAGACGCGAATTCGAGTGTCCAAACAATGTCGTTGGTAACGCGGTCGACCTCTATGACTTCGCCGCCAAGTTTTGCGATCAGTACGTTGCCATTAGGGAGAGCATCGATACCGTAGGCTTGTTCTGCAGAGAATTTCCAGACGACGGTTCCGGCCGGATCGACTTCGTGAACCTCGTTGGCGGTGCAGACTAATGTGTTGCCATTTTCCAGACGGAGTGCGTCATGGCATTGCGTTGTTACGGAATATTCCCAGACGATTTTCTTGTCGGGCGAGATTTCGATCACTTTGTTGGACGAATGGGACGCGGCCAGAATGTTGCCATTTTCCAGCGGGTGGGCTTTGAGAACACCCGGCACGTCAAATTCCCACGCAACCGTTTTCTGAGGCGTTATGAGTTTGACCTTATTCTCTTGATAACAGGCCAGCAACACATCGCCGCTGTCCGTTTTTTCGGCGCTCCACACGCCCATCGCATCGAATTTCCAGACTTCGTTGCCGCTGGGGTCAAGTTCGACGACCTGATTCTTATAACCCAATGCGAAAAGCGTGTTTCCGTTTAAGTTCGAGCGACGCGATTTTGTTTTCAGCGAGTCGATATTCATCTCGAAGGACTCAGACGATTTCGCCAGCCAATCCTTCCATTGATTGATGGCGGTGTGCGCGGCGGTTGGATCCGACGAAGACATCACGATCTTTTCGCCGGTCAAATTTCGCAAGGTGATATTAGCGCGGATGGAAACTACTTTGTCTTTGGCGGCAAGCAACTCGATGAGCGCCGGAATCGCGCGTCGGTCGTTCAACTGGGCAACGACCAAAGCGGCTTTCAAACGATCTGCGTCCTTCAACTGAGGCCGTTGGGCCCAAGCCAAAAACCGTTCCTTGTTTGAATCGTCTGCCATTGCGATATAGCCAGCCAAAGCGAGGTGAGACAACAGCTCATCGTGCCCTTCGATATGCGAGATCAACAGTGTGGCGTCGGACGTGCCGACCGTGCCGGTCAGGGCTTGTTCGGCAGCGCGAGTGATCTTGTCGCGATCGCGGAACACCGTGGCGATTTTGAAAATGTCGGTTGCCATTCCGGGAATTTTTTCGTCGCCGATCAACCACATTGCCGCTTCGATAAGTCGTTCCCGCTCCGGAATCCAGTTCTTGAGAATGATGGCCGCACGATAAGCGACTTCGGGATTGGCCGATTCGGTAGCGTTTTTCAATTGATCGAGTGGCAATTGCGATTGCCGCATCAAAAATTGTTGTGCCTCGGAGCGTTGGGCGTAACTCGGACTTCCCAGTTGATCTATCCAGCGAGTCAGCGAACCGTCGGTAGGATCTCCAGTAACTTCGCCAAAAAATTTGTGCAAGCCCGTTGCGGTTGGCTCGATGCCTTGAGCAACTAAACCAGCCCGATGCTTCGAATCATCGGCGGAAAGTGGAATGCTGGCGATTCCTAAAACGAACAAACATAAAAACGGCGCGAACCTCAAAGCTGTTTTGGTCATCATTGCGCCTTGGCGAAATCACATCCATCGACTTGAACGTGGAATGATCAATTGTACTAGTCCGGAAACGAATTGAGCAATCTGACTCTGGTTCGCCCGCGAAAGCGGCATTTCCCGCACCAGGCGGTGAAAGTAAAATATAGCGTGACCGTTAGTGAAACCTGAACATCATGTTTGCAATTAGCGCGGAATGTAGTTGCCGCCTTGATCAATGATGCCCTCCAAGATCCGCCGACAGATCGCGTGGCACGCGGCACGACTGATGTACGAGCGTCAAGAATCCGAATACTACCGCGCCAAGTTAAAAGCCGCGCGGCGACTCTGTCATGGCTGGGTAAAGCCCGCCGATCTACCGAGCAACGCGGAGATTCGCGACGAAATCCAGCATTTTGCCCGCGTTCATGAAGGAAGCTCGCGACTCGACCATTTACGCGAAATGCGGCTTGAAGCCCTCCGATTGATGCGGCTGTTGCAGCGATTTCGGCCTCGGTTGATCGGCAGCGTGCTGACTGGACACGTGCGGGCTGGTTCGGATATCGACTTGCACCTGTTTTCCAATAGCCTTGAATCCGTCACCGCAGAACTTGATTATCACGGCTTGCGTTACGAGACCGAGCGCAAACAAGTAACGAAACAAGGCGTGACACAAATATACCGCCACGTTCACGTCATGGATCGATTCGAGTTTGAGCTGACCGTCTATCCGGAAAACGTGGCCCACGTTCATTTCAAAAGTTCAATCACCGGAAAGCCAATCGAGCGGACCAGCATCGCCGAACTCGAACAGTTTCTGGCTCGCGAGTATCCGGATTTGAATTGCGACCAAGCTCTTGAGGAATCGGCGGACCGAGTCGATCGGTTCCAAGTCTATTACACGTTGCTCCTGCCGCTGGAGTACGTCAAACAACATCCCAAGTATCATCCCGAAGGTGATGCGCTGTACCACAGCTTGCAAGTTTATGATTTGGCCGCCAACCGGCTCCCGTATGACGAAGAGTTTCTCTTGGCTGCGCTATTGCACGACGTTGGGAAAGCCATTGACGTCGACGATCATGTAACCGCTGGGTTGGGATCGCTACAAGGCTACATCACCGAGCGAACGGCTTGGCTGATCCGGTATCATATGGACGGCCATCGAATTCAAGATCGAACCATCGGCGCGCGAGCCCATCGCCGCTTGCGCGAGCACGAAAGCTACGAGGAGCTTGTACTCCTTTGCGAATGCGACCGCCTCGGCCGCAACAGCGGAATTGAAACCAGCGAGCTAGAAGCCGCGCTTCAATACATCCGCGACTTGGCAAACATGGGGTAGCCCCATCGGGCATTCGGCTCGAGATTGAGACGTGTTACGCGTTGCCGGCGCTGGTTCGATGGGCGGAGTCGGGAGGCAATTCGTCGGCAGCTTTACGCGGGGCGATGGCGGTGCCGGGGACGATGGAGGGGCCGGGGGAGTTTTCATCGACAATTCTTTTCAACTCGGCACCATCGATCGATTCGATCTCGATCAACCGATCGGAGAGCGCAACCAGAGCCGCGCGGCGGGTTTCCAAGATGTGTCGGACTTTCTCAATGCCCTCGTTGATAATTCGATGGACTTCCTTGTCGATTTCCAGTGCGGTCGTTTCGCTGAATTGGCGGCCGCGATCCTCGCCGATCGAGCCGGCCAAAAACGGGCTGCGGTTGGATTCGCGATAATTGACGCGGCCCATTCGGCTCATCCCGTATTCCATGACCATCGAACGCGCGATTGCCGAGGCGCGTTCCAAATCGTTTTGCGCTCCGGTCGAAATGTCGGTGTAGATCATTTCTTCAACAAGCGTTCCGGCCAACAAGACTTGGATTTGGCTTTCCAGTTCCGATTGGGTCATCAAGTACCTGTCGCCGTCAGGACGCTGCATGGTGTAGCCAAGCGCCGCATAGCCGCGCGGAATAATCGAGACTTTGTGGACGGGGTCGGTGTTGGGTAGACAAAACGCGACGAGTGCGTGGCCACTTTCGTGATAAGCGACTCGTTTCTTTTCTTCAACGCTCATGACGCGTTTTTTCTTTTCCAAGCCGGCGGTAACTCGTTCGACGCCTTCGTTGAATTCTTCCATCCCGACTGAGTTTTTTTCCTTGCGGGCCGCCAACAGTGCAGCTTCGTTGACAAGATTGGCCAAATCAGCGCCGACGAATCCCGAACTGATCGATGCAACGTACTTCAAATCGACCGAAGGATCGAGTTTGACATTTTTCACATGGACTTTGAGAATTTCTTCGCGGCCGCGAATATCGGGACGATCGACCAACACATGCCGATCAAACCGGCCCGGACGCATCAGAGCCGAGTCCAAAGTTTCTGGGCGATTGGTGGCCGCCATAACAATCACGCCGCTGTTGGCATCGAAGCCGTCCATTTCGACGAGCAGCGCATTAAGCGTTTGTTCACGTTCGTCGTGGCCGCCGACCATGCTGCCGCCACGTGTCTTGCCGAGCGCGTCAAGTTCGTCGATAAAGATTATGCACGGGGCCTTGGCGACGGCTTGTTGAAATAAATCGCGAACGCGCGCGGCACCAACGCCGACAAACATTTCCACGAAGTCGCTGCCGGAAAGGCTAAAGAACGGCACTCCCGCTTCACCGGCGATGGCTTTTGCCAACAAGGTCTTGCCGGTTCCGGGCGGGCCGACCAACAGAACGCCTTTGGGAATGCGGCCGCCGAGTTTTTGATATTTCTCCGGCATCTTCAAAAAGTCCACGACTTCCTTGACTTCCTCGACCGCTTCGTCGATGCCGGCGACGTCATTGAAGCTGACGGCCAAATCTTCTTCGGCGTAAAGTTTTCCTCGGCTGCGTCCGAATTGCATCGGTCCTGTGGCACCGTTGAGGCGGCGCATCATGAAGAAAAACACCAGCAAGATCAAACTGAGCGTGATCAGCAATACGCCCCATTTATCGAAAAAGCCGGGGCCTCCCGAGTATCGAAACAGGATGTTGCGGGCCTGCAACTCACTTTCGAGGACTTCGTTGGTTTGGTCCGAACTGCTTTTTTGAATCGTGACAGTGACCAGTTTTTTGGATTGAGGAGCGCCGATAATTTCGTGATATACCTTGGCATTAATCTCACGATCTTCGATCAAAACGTCGCGCAAGCCGCTGTAGCGGACCTGCTGAGGCTTTGCCCCGGAACCGTCAATCTCGATCGAACCGTCGTATCGCGGATCGGGCCTCGAGCCTTGGTCCAGGTATTGGGTGGATTTCACCAGCTTCCAAAAATGGAAGTAGTCCAGTTTGTACGATGGCTGTTGAAAAATGATCCCGACGCAAACGGCGACGGTCGCGACGAGCAAAAGCAAAAACCAAACCAAATTGGCGTTAGGTTTGCCTTCGGATGATCGGCGATTTTCATTTGTCATGGTTAGTTTCGGCTTGGAGTGAAAGCCGTTAGTCAAAGCTTGCGGAAAGTTACAGTGTGTTTGGTGATTTTAGGAAGCCAAAGCGAAAAGACTATGGCTTGCGGTCATTGTAACCCTTGGCGAGCGGATCTTATCGGCGATAGCGTGGGCGTGATGATCAAATTTGCGATTCTGGGTGGAATTGGAACGATTGTGCGGATATCGAATTGGGTTGAGACACTGCGTAGGGCGACCTACAATTACACGGACTTATTCGCGGAATTGTGGCTCGCCGGGTTGCCAAGCGATCGATCGTGATCTCGGCCGCACAACTGACCGAGATCTCTTTCTTTCGTTAGGGTTTGGTAGCTCACGGATTCGTGGTTTCGTTTCGAATTTCGATTTTGAATTGTCCAAAACTTTGTTAAGGCGATGAAACAGCAATCGACTAATGTGGCCATTTTGGGCTCGACGGGAAGCATCGGACGGAACGCGTTGGAAGTCATCCGTGCGATCGGACAGCCGATTCGTGTCGTGGGCCTTTCGGCCCACCGGCGTTTCGATGAACTGGTCGAACAAGTTTTGCATTGGCAGCCGCGCTGGGCCGTCGCGACGGATGCAATCGAATCTGCAAACTACAATTGGCCGGCGCTTGGTGCGACAAAAATTGAACATGGGCACGACCGCTTGACAGAGTTAGTTACCGAACCAGAAATTGACTTGGTGATCGCGGCGATCGTCGGAAGCGCCGGATTAAGCAGCACGTTGGCGGCCTTACACGCCGGCAAAAACGTGGCTTTGGCTAATAAGGAAACGCTTGTCGCTGCGGGGCCGCTCGTGCTGAGCGCGGCAAAAGCGAGCGGCGCGAAACTTCTTCCGGTCGACAGCGAACACAGCGCGGTCTTTCAAGCGATCCAATGCGGTGCCCCATCCGAAGTCGCGCGAATTATTCTCACGGCCAGCGGCGGGCCTTTTCGCAATCATTCCTTGCAAGAGTTGGCCCACGTGACCGCCGAACAAGCACTAGATCACCCGACTTGGGACATGGGTCCAAAAATATCTGTCGACTCGGCGACCATGATGAACAAAGCTTTGGAAATTATCGAAGCCCGCTGGCTGTTTGATTTGCGGCCCGAACAGATCGAAGTCGTCATTCATCCTCAATCGATCGTACATTCCATGGTCGAGTTCCGCGACGGATCGATTTTGGCTCAAATGAGCCCTCCAGATATGAGGTTGCCAATTCAATACGCGTTAACGTATCCTCATCGTCTGGAAGGGCCGAGTCCCAAGCTGGATTTTCGCCAAGCGATGGAGCTGCAGTTCTTCCCGCCGGATCCAGATCGGTTCCCGGCGATTGAACTCGGATTGGAAGTGGCCCGTGCGGGCGGCAGTTGCGGTGTTGTGGTAAACGCTGCGAACGAAGCAGCCGTAGCGGCGTTTTTGGCCGGCGATCTTTCGTATTTGGAAATTGTGCCAGCCTGCCAAGACATTCTGCGCCACCATGATTTCATTCCTCAACCGACTTTGGAAGAGCTACTGCGACTAGATCGTTGGGCTCGTCAGGAGATACATCGATGGATTTTTGCTTGATTGCCGCTGGCTCATTTTCGTGGGGCAGTCTGTCGTCGTGGTGGGCAATCGCTCAAATGGCGCTGGGCTTGGGAGCGGTTATTTTCGTGCATGAGTTGGGCCATTTCTTGGTCGCCAAAGCTTGCGGCGTGAAATGCGAAAAATTCTATCTCGGCTTCGATGCGTTCGACATCAAGATCGGTCGCCAAGTCATCATCCCTCGCTCGCTTCTAAAATGGAAATGGGGCGAAACGCAATACGGGATCGGCATTTTACCACTGGGTGGCTACGTCAAGATGTTGGGGCAAGACGATAACCCGTCTAATATCGCAAACGAGCGCGGCCGTTCCGAACAACCGCATCACGAGGCAACTCACGAAGTCTCTGCTGCGGGTCTTGATCTGGAAGCCACCGCAGTCGGCCCGATCGATCGATCCAAACTTGATCCGCGCAGCTACCAAGCCAAATCGGTCGCGCAGCGCATGGCGATCATTTCCGCTGGCGTGATCATGAACTTAATCTTCTCCGTAATTTTTGCGGCCATCGCCTTTCGAAACGGCGTGAACTATTTGCCGGCCATTGTTGGTCAAACAGCGGCAGGCGGGCCGGCCTTCGCGGCCGATTTGTACAACGTCGAAATATTGAAAGTCAACGATGTCTCGACAACAGATCGGTTTTATTCATTTGATCACCATTTTGGAATGGACGTTGTTTTAAACGGAACTTCCAAGCCAATGAAATTGGAATTGCGGTCCTTGGATGATAATGTTGGCGCTGGCAAAACATTCACCAAGGAAGTCACTCCATCGGTGGGATTCAATCCTGTCGACAAAAATTTAGCGGCCATCGGAATGGCTCCCGCCATGACGACAACTTTGGGAAGTAATGCGATCTTGCCAGAACAAGCGATTGCGCGCGCCAATCCACCCATTAAGGAAAATGACAAGGTTGTCGACATCGATGGCATTCCGGTAAATTCACTTGCCGACATGAAGCGAATTCTATCGGCGTACCCCGAACGCGAAGTGAAATTCGTGGTCGAGCGACCCAGTGAGAAAATGGACGGCTCTTCCGTTCGTGTAGAGACCGACGTTCCGCCCAACCCGATGGTCGAATTTGGATTCGCGGTCGAAATTGGCTCCATTCGGTACATACAGGACGCGTCGCCCGCAGCAAGTTCCGATTTGAAAATCGGCGATGTCCTTCAAACGCTCAATGGCCAACCCATCGGTGATCCGACAAGGCTTCAGAGTAAGTTGCTCAATGCAGCGCGCAATCAAAGTCCGGTCAAACTGAGCGTGAAGCGGCTAGGTCCGAACAATGCCTCAGCCGTCGTGGATGTGGACATCACACCGCGAATGCCACGCTTCGGCAGCCTTCACGGAAACATGTTGGTCGCGGTCGACAGTTTGGGAATTGCATTTGCCGTCACCAACAACATTGCGAGCGTGGAACCCAATAGCCCGGCGGAAACAGCCGGCTTTAAACCCGGCGATCAGCTTGTCTCGGCCAAGTTTTTGTTTAGTGACGAAATGAAAAAGAATCCGTTCTTTACTGCGTCGAACGATGAAGTGACGGTTTTTGATAAAGACGAGCTAGGGTGGGTCGACATTTTCGATCAGGCCCAAAGTGTTCGGCCGCCTCAACCGCTCAACATAAAAGTCAATCGAAACGGCCAGGAATCGACGCTCACGGTCACTCCTAAATTGTCCGCAGATTGGTTTAGTGCACACCGTGGCATGCGGCCCATGTTTTTGGAGCGGAACTATGTCGCGGGAACTTGGTGGGAATCCATAAAACTTGGTTTCGGACAAACTCGTCGCGATCTGGGAACCGTTTTCAAAACATTGACGAAACTGATTCGCGGCGAAGTGGCTCTCAAGCACTTGGGCGGACCCGGCACGATTGCAACAGTGGCAACCAGCGAGGCGTCGCAAGGGAGTACGCGTCTGTTGTTGTTTCTCACGATGCTTGGGGCAAACCTCGCGATCCTCAATTTTCTGCCGATTCCGATTTTGGATGGCGGGCACATGATGTTTTTGGCTTACGAAGGAATTTTCCGCCGTCCGGTCAATGAGCGAGTTCAAATTATTTTGAGTTTCATGGGATTGTTTTTTATCGTCGGCCTGATGATCTTGGCGATTTCGCTCGACATAAACCGTTTCCTGCTCTAGTACTTGCCACGCTGGATTACGAACGCGATAGATTCTCGAATGGCACGATTCGTTCATCAGCGGCACAAAGAACCCAATGCATTGGCTGAACCGCGACCGTTCGTGGTCGCTTGTCCGCAATTGCAGAGCCACGTTAATCTTTCGCGGATCGTGCGCGTGGCCAGTTGCGTTGGAATGCAACGCGTTATCGCGTGCGGCAACGCGAGCTTGAATCGAAAAATTACTCGCGACGGTGCCGACCAAATTGTGTTGGAGGTTCGCCGAACGCTTGAAGCGCCGCTTCGAAATCTAAAATCAGAAGGATATCGATTGGTGGGGTTGGAACAAACGACCGGCAGTCAGAACCTTTTTGAGTATCGGTTTCAAAAAAAATCCGCGTTGGTTTTGGGTCACGAACGACTTGGAATCACCCCTGAGATTCTCGAACTGTTGGATGATGTGGTCGAGATTCCAGTATTTGGGCTTCCGTTTAGCTACAACGTCGCAACCGCGGCCACGATGGCGTTGTACGAGTATTGTCGACAATTTCCCGACGGATAAGGGTATTTTGCGACAAGGCTGATCGGGGCGTTGGAGCTTGGTTCAAGCCGACGAATTCGGAAATTAAGCTCAAATAAATGTAAATCGCAATTTTGCCCAACACAATCGCTTGTCTAGAATAACCTGGCGACCGAAAACTAGGAACAGTCGACGGTTCAAACGCGGCCACGATGGCCTCACCAAAAGTTGTGGGACAACGATGATCGAAAAAGCAAGCGTAGGACCGTTCCAGATTCTTGAGCGTCTCGGTACCAATCGCCGCCACAGAGTCTTTCGAGCGCGGCAAACCGAACAAGACCGCAATGTGGCACTGAAATTTATACATCTGCCGCCCGACGTCGATCGGCAAACTGCGTTCTTGAAAATTCAACACGAAGTCGAAATTCTCAAAACATTGAAGCACCCGCACTTGGTTCGCGTTTATGGAGCGGGCACGGCAGATGACGAAGTGTTTTTTGCCCACGAGCTGATCCGCGGCGAGTCACTGACTACGTTGCTTTCGCGTCGTGGAAAGTTGGCGACCGACTTGGCCGTGGAGTTCGCGACGCAAATCGCCGATGCACTGGCCTATTTGCACGAACAAGAAATCGTGCATTCCAAGTTGACGCCCGATAAGATACTTATCGACGACAATGGCAAGGCACACTTGACGGACGTTCGGCTGAATCGGGCCAAACGACGCAGTTGGGACGCCACTCATCGGCGCGAGTTGGACGCGGCCGCGTACATGGCTCCAGAACAATTCAACGAAGGGGCGAACGCAAAATCGGATTTGTACGCGCTTGGCGCGATACTGTTCGAAATGTTGACGGGTCGAATTCCGCTCGAACCGGAAACGCTGTCCAGCATCTACAACCAAAAGACATCAGTCCGTCCGCCTTCGGTCGCCAGCATTGTTCTCGATTGCCCGATTTGGTTGGATCGCTTGATTACGGCCCTTTTGGATCCGGATGCCGCGCACCGACCGCACTCTGCCCGCGCAGTCTTCTACGCACTTTTGGAAATTCGCAAGATCGATAAAAATAAAACTGCGGTCGTCAATCAGATGACGGGCGGCTTTAATCCACTTACCATCGGGGCCGACAAAACCGAGGCGAAACGATTGCTCGGCCAATTAGAAGTCATCGATGACCGACCAGCGATGTATCAGAAAACTTGGGTTCAGATCGTATCTTTGGCGCTGGTCGTCTTGGTGATCGGCTACTTGGTTTGGCCCGCGAGCAACGAGACGTTATTCCAACGCGGTCAAAAGCTGATCGAATCGAACTCAGTAGACGACGTCACGACCGGACGCGACTGTTTTCAGCAGATTATCGATCGACGCTGGAACGATCAATGGACTACCGACGCTGGGAAAATGATCGACGAGGCTCGCGGCACGCTATTGTTGTTAAATGCGCAATCCGGAAAGCATCAATCGATCGAGCCCAGCACCAACGATTTTTACACCGCGTTTAGCGCGGAGCGACAAGGCAACAAACCGGAAGCGTTGCGAATTTACAATCAACTCGTGAAGAATCTCGACGGCGACTCGCAATTCGGGCATATCGCAATCGCATCACAGAAACGAATTGCGGAATTGGGTCGCCAGCCGTAGCGCAAGAGGCCCGTCCATCCGTCCGATCAGTCCCATTGGACTGTAAAGCATTGCAATTATTTCGGCGCTGGCTTTAGCGAATCGAGCAGGCGCTGTTTTAGGAAGTCTGCCGGAAATGGATCGTAGCTGGATAGCGCTTCGGCTTCGGCATCGATCGTCGCAACGAGCGTGTTGGAAACTTTGGGTTCGGCTTGCAAAGTTCGAATTTTGCGGGAGGCTCGGTTGCGAGCTTTCTCGGCCGAGGAAATCGTTTGGTCAATTTCGTTGACACGTGCACGAACCGTTGAGACCGCTTGATTGTAGCCAGCCGAAGACGCACCCAATTCGTTGTACAGTCCGTTGGCGTTGGACTGGAGCGACCTGAGGTTGTATTCTTTGTCGCGCACGAGCACAAGAAAATAATTGTGGTCCAACAACAATCGCTGTCTCACCGACGGATCACGTTCGGTTTCCAGCGCGTGGTCGATCTGCGTTATCGAAAACCACAAGCTGTTCACGTCGTAACTTACGGACGAAAGCGATGACTGTACTCGATTCCATTCCGCAGTCACAGCGTCCAAACGCTCTTTCTGTTTACCGATTTCGGCTTCGCCATCACTGACGACTCGTTCGCGACTGCCGCGTGCGTCTTGCGATTGCTTATCCAATTGCTGCAAAAGAGTCGTCTGCTGCTCCAATTCGACTTGTTGCTTTTTGACGAGGGTCTCAAGTTCCGTCTCTTGTTTATTTTCGCGAGTGGCCATGAGCTGATTGTATTGTTCGATCACGCCGTCGCGCTGCGCCGTAAAGTTTCGCATCGACTCCTCATCAGCGCCGGCTTGCAATTTATCCAGCGTGTTTTCCAACGACTGGCGATTGACCCGTTTGGCGTAAGGGCCTTGAATGTAGCCGAAAATTCGTCCAAGGCGAAAATAGTTTTCGACCTTTTGTTGTTTCGGCATTTCTTGCGCAGCATCCATGTTTTGTTTGAGCTGTTGCATGAGAACCAAGCACTGTTCGAACTCGTCCACGAAAGTCGCCATCCAAATCTGTGCATACGCAAAATCCCAATTCGACGGGTCTTGTTGAGCCAATTCGTCGACCAGCGGTTTGATTTCGCGATACTTGCGATGGTGCATTCGATTCAGCGAATACGCCCAACGCACAACATTTTGAGTACGGACTTCCGCCGGAGCCGAATCGTACCAGCTCTGAGCTTCGTTTCGAATTTTCGGTGTGCGATCCCAGCCTTCGATAAGTAGCCGCTTCGCCAAGACGACCGCTGGCCCGCTCGACACGCCTTGAGCGAATGTCGCAACGTGCAGTCCCAACGAGCAAGTGAGCATGGTCACACAAGCTAAAATCCGAGGCCGATTGAACATTGCAAAACTCCAAATTGCGCGGCTTGCCATCCGCAGCAGAGAAATAGAAATTGGCCCGAACAAATCAACCAAGTACATGCTATCGCCGAAGTTGCTACCAGACAAGCTTTCGCGACAGCGTTATTGCGAAGCCCGCCGGCACCAAAAAAACGCGGCTTTTCGGGCTAGTTCCGCGAGCCTGTGGGACTGAGGTGAGGCCGAGCCGGACTTTCGCATTGACCGTTTGGGCAAAAGTCGCAAAAAGTGCAATTCGGAAATGGAACTCTCGACCAAAGGTTGGCAAACGAGGTGCACAGATGCTCACGAACATTCGCGTTTTTGCAGTGATAATTTTAGCGATGGTACTTGGTCCACTGGCGACGAAGGCGACTCAGCAAACTCCTGACATCTACATCGATTCACAAACGCGGCCCGCAGCACATTACCAAAACGAATCGGTTCCCGTTTCCGAGTCCATGGCGCGACAAGTGCTTCGGTCTTTTGACGTAAACCATTGGACTGGGGCATTGCCCGGACAGCCGATATCGTTGACCGACGCCATGGCAACGACAGCGATCGAAAGCCGTCCCGAAATGATCCGCGCGTATTGGCAAACTTTTGAGAAATGGGCTGCACACGTTGCGGCTCAAACTGAAACGAGTCAACTTGCGGACTTGCAACAACCAAGTTCAGCAATCGAACGCGACTTGCTCGGTACTGCGATTTCACTGGCCAAGTCCCGAATTCTCGAATCGGAAATCGATCTGGGCAATTCGCAGCAAAGGCTTCGGCAATTCGCGGCTACAATCGGACCCGACATCATGCCGCTGGCCAGTGATCTACCGCTGGTCGCTGAATACGAAACGAATTACGCCACGCTGGCCGCGCGGGCTCCGTTCAACTCACGCTTGAGTCAAATCAATTCTTCATTGCCGAAATACTTTGAAGTTATTCAAGCCCGCGCCGACGCATCGGCCAAATGCCAAACCGCCGCGCGCCAAGCAATCCAAGCTTGCAACCAAAACCAACTTGCACTTGGCACCGCATTGGAAGCCATTCGCATGTGCCGCGAAAGTCATCAGGAATTTGTTCGTGCCGTCAGTCGGTACAACCTTGACATCGCAGAATACGCCTTAACCGTAGCTCCTTTCGGGCAACCCGCCGACCAAGTCGTTTCGATGCTGATCAAGCGACCCGACACTGGGCCAAGCAATAATTCACCGGTCGCCAGATCGGCGGCCCTTGAATCACAACAACAATCCGCGCGAAGTGGCGAACCACCGGCAAATCTCACGAACGCGCTTCGCGGACCGTTGACACCATCAACGCGAAATCGAAACGAAGAATCTCGATTGGTACCCCAAGCGGAAACGGGCGTGCAATTGAATTCAGCTTTACGGGCGATTCCCCAAACCAAAATAGGATCTTTGAGCCCGGCAGAACCTAAAAATGCCAATGCGACGTCGCCGAGCCTTGGCGACCCGCAATTTGCGAGTCAACTGCCAACGAATCCGCCCCTCAATAATCCTCCGCCGCTTCAAAACAACGGCGGCAGCTTTTCATTTGATAAGCGTTAAATCGCTGACCTTACGCGCGCATTTATTTCTTGTCGGTCGCCGAAGGCTTGACTTTCGCGCTTATGATTTCGCTTCCGATCCATTTGGCGACTTTTCCATCGCCGCCGACCGACCAGCCGGCGCCTCCATCGGTCGTGAAAGCCAATGCATTGAGCGAATTCTCATCGATTTGCCGCCACGAATTTCCCCAATCACTGGAGACGTCCGTTCCTGTGGGGCCAACCGCGACGAAGTAGGCTTCGAAATTAAAATTTAACACCGCCACGGCGCTACGAAAGCCAGCGGGCGATTCGCCCTCAATCGCGCGCCAGTTCCGGCCAGAATCGTCGGTGATCGCAATGTTGCTGGAACGACTGCTTGGCTGTTTAAAATCGCCGCCGACGGCGACTGCGTGATTTGCGTTGGCGAAAGCGATCGAAAAAATGCCAGCCGATTCGGTCGACGCAATCGGTGTCGCCGCGACGCGCCACGTCCTACCGCCATCTTCCGATGAAAAGACTCGCGCGGAAGCTTCATTGTCGGGCCCGTGTTCTCCGCCCGTGGCGATCCATACCGACTGATCGTCCATAACGGCCATGCTTGTGCCGCTGGCTGCAAAAGCGGCTTCGCCCGGATGCATTTCCGGTCGACGATCCAGCGGAAAGCTCGCCCACGATTTTCCACCGTCGGAAGTTTCGATCAAGAATAATTTTCCGTCTTGCGGATCGCTAAACGCGATGCCGCGGTCCTTGTTCCAAAACGACAAAGCGTCAAAAAAAATCGTCTTGGCATCGTTGCGATAAGCTTCTGCCCAAGTCTCTCCGCCATCTTCAGTTCGGAAAACGATACCGGGAGATCCCGCATTTACAATAACGCAAACTTGATCGTCAAAAGCATGAAGGTCTCGAAAGTCCAGCTTTTCCGCGCCCGGCACAGGAAGCTGCGTCCAATGTTCGCCACCATCAATCGTTCGAATCACGGTTCCGTTGGTTCCGCTAGCCCAGACGACTTTTTCGTTGACGATTGATAGCCCGCGCAAGCTTGCGCTCACGCCGCTCGGCTGAACTTGCCAAACCTTGGATGGCTCGCTTGTTGGTGCTACGATCTGCGCCAATGCCGTTTCGAGAAAAGCAACGCCTGACAACACTAACGCTAACGCCACGCACTTCATGCGATTCCTCACCTTGAACTAGGTTTCGTTGATTGGGTCCAGGCCCAACTGATCGATGGGACGCGAAAGCATATCGTCTATCGGATCCGGTGCCCGTTCATTCGGATCGACTGGCCGCACGACAACTCGCTTGGTTCGAATGGAAATGACTTCGACTGGCGCACCAGGCTCGATCGCAAAGCCATCGCTAACGGCGTCGTAATTTCGATCGTCGATTTGAATGATGCCACTGGGCAGCATTTTTGTCTTGGCGATACCGCGACGACCAATAAGTGGCTTGAGCAGTTCCGCCAAATCGTTTTGCGGCAAGACATCTTTTTCGCTCATGGCCCCGATCAAAATTCTTCGGCCGAACGGTGTGCTGGGCCAAATCTTGATTGCTGCGGCGATCAGCATCGGCAGCGAAAAACAGGTCACGGCCAACAAAGCGGCACCCGCAGTCAACGAATGAAAAAACGCCGAGACAATTCCACCCAGAATCAGCAGCGCTGCTAATACGCCAAGCATCCCTGCAGACGGAATAAACAACTCAAGGCAAATTACCCCGAAGCCGATTACGATCAAGGTGATGGCGAGAATCAATGGGTCCATAGGGCCTAAAGGGAAAAGTCTTCAAATCAGTTGCTTCGATGATACGCTGATTTGCCCGCCCAACCAAGTAGCAGGCAAATTCCAAGTGCCGTTCGCACTTGGCCACGGCACACGGAGAGTGCCTGCTACTTCGGTAGTTCTAGTTCAGCCGCTCGGATTATGCTTCGTCGGTTCGGACGACGACGCGGTTCCCGGAGACTTCGACGACGACAACGGATTGATTGGGATCGATCAACAGTCCTTCGGAAACGACATCGATCACTTCGTGCCCAAATTTCGCTTTGCCTGCGGGGACTAGCGGAGTCAATGTTCTGCCGCGTTGCCCCATCAAATGCTGCCAGTTGACCATCGATTCACGTTGGTCGATGTCGAGCAACGAATCGTCGGAGCCGGGCGAGTTCAGCATCAGTCGTTTGAAAACTGGCATGTGAGCCAAGTACTTGCGAAAGAAAAACATGGCGACCAAAACGCCAGCGATTGCCGCGAAGATCATCGATAACGACACGGGCAACTGTGCATATTCCTCGGACGTGCGCGGAATGATAAACGTCTGCATCGCAAGCACGATTGAGACAAAGATCATGCCGACGCCGCCTAAACCAAACACCCCCGTGCCCGGCAAGACAAAAAATTCCAACAGGACAAACCCAACGCCCACGACGAACAACAGGACTTCCAGCCAGTGCACATTTCCATTGCAACTTTGGCTCCAGAAGAACAACAGCAAACAGAGCGTGCCCAAAAATCCCGGAAGGCCGACTCCCGGCGTCGACATCTCCGTCATCAAAAAGAACATCGCCCCAAACAACAGCCACGCCGTCACCCAAGGAGACGTGAGGAATCTCGCAAGGTTGCGAACCCACCGATCCGTAAGTGTCGGGGTCAGGGCCATCGGGTCTTTCTGCAACTGATAAAGCGACTTGATTTGCGGAAAGTCGTCGACCAAATAGCGCGCGACGAACATCGATTCGGCTTCGCGCCCGACAATCCCATCCGCAACCGACAATTCGCGCAGCGGCAGCCAATCGGCCATCTCTTCGACTCGAAGTTCCTTTTGTTGTTCGGCGCTCATCAAACGAAGCTGCCCGGTTGCTTTGTGCGACCACAGGCTGAGCGAATGTTTGGGATCAGCCAAAGCTTGAAGCATCGACCAATCGCGGTCGATCTTGTTCGCAAGTTCCCGAAGCGGTTCCGTCAAAAGCTCCTCGCCGTTCGGTTTCTTGTCGCGCGGCGTGCCACCAAGCACTGCGTCCGGGCCCATCACAATATGATCGCAAGCCAACGCGATCAAAGCCGCCGGTCCTTTGGCAGCCTTCGGGATGTAAGCAACGGTTCGGCTCTTGGTCGAATCATATTCGGCGAGTCGCGACGCCAGACGCAAACACTGCGTTGGGTTTCCGCCTTCACTTTCGATGCTGATTAAAATCAAATTAACCTTTTCGTCAAGTTGATTGAGCGCATTGAGCACCCAGGAAATTTCGCGTTCCTCGATCGCGCCGGTCAAGCTGACATGGACGGCGTTCCACTCAGCACCCAAAGTCGGATCACCTTCAAGCGAATCCGGCGTCAAGCGAAATCGTTGGGCCACATCGCCGCGCGCGTCGACGCGGTGCCGCAGCAATTGAAACTTGGACAAAGTTTGACTTGAGTAGAGCGGCAGACTTCCCGGCTCGCTCATTGTCTCCGACTGCACGACTTTGCCGGACCCTTCCAAGCGTAGCAATTCCGTGCGGTCCACGAAGACAACTTTTCCGTCGCCCACGTCAACGCGATACAACGACTGACCGGAGTCGAGCATGCTGAGGGCGACTTCGATCGGCAGCGTCAGACGCTTGGCGGAGATTTGGCGATAAGTATTTCGCAGACCTTCATCGATCGCCGGCTCGTCGATGCCCGCTTGTCCGATTGAAGAATCTCGGTGCATGACAAGATGATTGCAAGCCAGCGCGACCAAGACTGCATGTCCGAGCAGTTCGCTTTTGGGTTGGACGCTGCCTGGTTCGGACGCTTCGTAGAAGCCTTTGGGCCCTGGGACATAAGCGACCAGTTCCACGCCGCTGACTTCATTGCTGATCAAAAATCGACTTAAATCCAAGCAGCTTCCGAGCCGACTACCGCGTCCGTTTTGGCCGTTGGACGTGTCGAATTCCAGGACGACAACGGGGCGCTGCGCGGCTGCGGTCACATCGGTCGTCTGCTCGACGATCCGCCGCAAAGTGTTTTCCACTTGTTCCTGAACACGCGCATTGATCGGCAAAGCGACTTGCACGAGGTAGCCCTTGCGTCGATTTTCGGTGGTCGCATTCGCCTCGTCGGCTCCTTGAGAAGTCGGCGCATTCGCCTCAAGTTCTTGGGCATCGATTGCTCTACCGAACGGCAACAACAAAACCAGCAGGCCGAAGCCCAACCATGCGGCTTGCCTGCGAGAATCTCGCAATCGAATTTCTGGATTCGCGTTAAACAACGGTTTCATTTCCTTCCTCAGCAAAGCGGCGACTTCAATCCGTCGCCCTATTATAGGTCACCAACAGACTTGGGACAGCGAACCATTTTTCGAGCGAATCAAGTCCTATTGACGACAGGCGCAACGCCGCCAAACAACCCCAACCAATTGGGATTCACTATACTGACCACCACGTAAAGCGATTTCAAACAGGGCACAAGGTGCGGCTGCCATGACGGAATACCTGGATGTTTTGGTGCTGTGCTCGGACCCCGTCAACCTCCGGCGGACGCTGAACCTGGCGCAAGAGTTGGTCCACTTCGAGCAAGTCATTCGGCGCTCGGAGTTGCCGATCCGGCTGCGGCGCGTCTTTCCGCCCACGCTCGATCAACTGCAACGTGAATTCGCGCGGGCCGGCGAGCAAGGCCGGCAACCCAGCGTCTTTCACTTCCTCGGCCACGGCGACGACGACGGGCTGTACTTCGAAAACGAGCACGGCGAAGCCCACCTCGTGAAAGTGCACGAACTCAAAGCTGCGCTGGCGCAGTCGCCAGTGAAAGTCGCCCTGCTCAACGCCTGCTGGTCGGCGACGAAGCGGGGGGTGTCGCTCATCGAATTCCTCACCCGCGAGCAAGTCGCCGACGCGGCGATCGGGCACGAGCGGCCGGTCGCGGACGTGAGTGCAATCGAGTTCGCACGGCAGTTCTACTCGCTGATCACGCAGGGCAAGACCGTGCGCGAAGCGTGTCTGCAGGCCGCGAATTCGCTGGCCGAACAGGGCAAGCTTGAAGCCGCAGAGGTAAAACTGGTCGGCAATGGCGAGTCTGTCTTGACGGCCGGGTTGCCGAGCGGATCGCGACCGTGCGTCGTTGAATCCGGCATGCCGAAGCTCGGGGGCCTGCCGGAACCGCCGGTGTTCTACGGTCGCGGCGAGGAATTGGTGCAGCTCAGCCAGTCGTTCGCCGATGCCGGCCTGACAGGCTTTGGCCTGTGGGGGATCGGCGGCATCGGCAAGACGGCGCTGGCGAAAGTCGCCGCGCGGCGGAACGCTTGGCGATACGAAGGAGCCGTCTGGGTCGATATCCGTGACGCCACACAGAAGACCACCGCCGAGTTGCTCCGCTTGGCCCTCTGCCGCCTGCATCCCGGAGCACCCGACGCCGATCCGGCCTTCGAACTGGCTCGCCGCCTGCAAGACGCGCCGTCCTTGATCGTGCTCGACAACCTGGAGGATCTGCCCGAGTCCGAGCACGCGGCGCTCGCCCGATTCTTGCAGCAGGTGCCGAGGAACGGCTCGCGCGTGCTGCTGACCGCCCGCGTGCCGCTGCCGGCGATCGAACGCCTGCCCGATATCCAGTCGCGGCGCATGACGGAGGGGCTCGATACTTGGAGCGGAGCACGCTACGTCCAGCATGTCGCTCAACAGAAGAAGTGCGAGGCACTGCGAGACGAATTGCGTGAGGAAGGCTCGCAGCCAGCGGGACTATGCGTGTTAGTGACGCAGCGCCTGCACGGGCATCCGAAGATGCTCGAATTGGCCGTCGGAGTAGCGCTTCAGGGCCGGAAGCAGTTGGAGCAGGCGCTGATCGCGCTGCCGGACGATGTGGAACAACAACTCGCCTCGCTATTGGCGACAAGCCTTCAATACCTGGGCGAAGAGGGCAACCGCGTCCTGCCGCTACTCGGTTTCTTTCCGACCGGCAACCTGACCCCGGAAGCGCTCGATGTCGCAGGACGGGTTTCCAACCCGTCCTGCTCCGACGAATCGGACGACGACGCCGAACCCGATCTGCTCCGGCTGACGCGCGGCCGCGAGCAACTCGTCGCCGCCGGATTGCTGGAATACGACCAAGCCTGGGACATCTACACATTCCACCAGGCGATCCTGGACGAGGTCCACCGTCGGTGCCCGAGCGACGAAGTCAGGGGCAGGATTTTCGGTGCGATTCTGCGGCATTTCGCAGAGTACGTGCGGTCAAACCATAGCGACAACGCACGGCTCGACCGCTGTTTTGAAAACGCGATCCTACTTATGGAATCGCTCTGGTTTGCTCGTGATGGCGACAGTCCGCTCGACGCTGTTCTGGCCGGCATGACCTATGCGCTCGCGAACTACTTTCGACAGCGCGGCCTGTGGCGGCTGGGGCAAACCTGGCACGAACGGGCGATCGAGCTGTGCGCCACTTCGAATCATGCGCGGAATGACGCGGCGCTCTCGGCGCAGCATTTCCAGCTAGCACAGGTCTTGGCCTTGCGCAGCGAACCTACCGCCGCTCGCACCGCGTTGAACAAAGCGTTACGGCTATTTGAGTCGCTGGGTGACCAGCGCGGGTTGTCGGCGTCGTTGTACGAGTTGGCGAGTATCGAATCGGCGCAGGGAAATCCGAGCGAAGCTCGCCGCCTGCTCCAGCGCTCTCTCGCGATCATCGAGTCGCTGGGTGACCAGCGAGCGTTGTCGGCGTCGTTGCACGATTTGGCGAGTATCGAATCGGCTCAGGGAAATATGAGCGACGCTAGTCGCCTGCTTCAGCGATCGCTTGCAATCACAGAGTCGCTTGACGATCAACACGGAGTGTCGATGTTGCTACACGAGTTAGCGACCATGGAGAACGCAGCTGGAAATGGCGAGCAGGCGAGGCAAATCTGGGAGCGGTCCATTCGTATTGACGAGTCCATTGGGGACGTGGCCGGAGCAGCGGTATGCAAGTACATGTTGGCACAGCTTGACGCGATAGACGGCCGATTCGAGCGGGCGATCGAGTTAGCCAAACAGGCTGTCCAACAACTCGAAGAACTCGGCTACGCCGAAGCTGAACGAGCCCGTGACGTTCAAGGCCGTATAATGCAACTCGCGGCTCAAGCGACAATACCAAAAACTTAACCAAACATTCCGCTAATACGAAAGGTCTTTCATATGCTGATCAATGAAGAACGACGCCACTTGTATCGCGTGCTCGACGACACGTTGCTGCCAGCCGGTGTGGCTGAAAGGCTGGCGGGGCTGGGGATCACGACGCTGGATGAGTTGCGGGATCACTGGAACTACGGCAATCGGCAGTTGATTACCGCCTATCTCGGCGAATCGCCTTTGAGGCTTGTTTCGGCATCGCCAACGCGAATGCTCGCAATGCGATCGACTGGCGGGGGACCGAGCCCGGTGGTGAATCTGTTGGAGGCGGGCCGAACGCGACCCCTCGTTAAGCATCCGCGCGGTGTGATTCTGTCCGCGCGGGAACGTGCCGAAGTGGCAACTGCTCCGGCAGCCGGCGCGTTGGTGTCGCGGCGAGCCGTCGCTACACCAAGGCCGACCGTATCGCTCGTCAAACGCTTTCCGGCCGTGCGGCATCAACGCGACCGTGGGACGTGCGTGGCGTTCGCTTCGATTGCGTATTTGGAGTTCCATTTGCAAGAAAGCTCCGGCGACGCTCCCAAAAGACATTCTGAACAGTTTGTCTACTGGGGTTGCAAACAGGATGACGGAATTTCGAATGCTGAAGGTACTTTCGTCAGTACAGCTCGAACTGTGTTGAAGACTCGCGGCGCATGCTTCCATAGCACTTGGAAGTACAATCCACTTCCCGTTCCCAACAAAGAAAGCCAAGGGCCACCACCTGACGGTGCCAAAACAGAAGCCAAGCAATTCATCTGGACCACAGCCAAGACAGTCGCAGCAAAGAATGTGGTTCGGCTGCGAGAACAGCTTGATGACAATCGCCCCGTGGTGCTCAGCGTGAAGACGTTCCCCTCATGGGACTTTCGCACCACGGAAGAAACGGGCGATATTACGTTGCCGTTTCCGGGCGAAGCCAGCGATGGCGGCCATGCCATTTGTCTGGTCGGTTATCTGATCGACACCGCAGCGCCGGGAGGCGGCAGGCTGATCTTCCGAAACTCATGGGGCAAGACTTGGGCGACGAAAAGCCAAGCTGCGGCGGGCTACGGAACAATGCCTTTTGAGTATGTGAAAAAATACGCCTTGGAAGCGTTTGCGTGAGAGCCCGCTTTACAATGTTCTCAGTCGACGATCACGCCACGGCTGTGCTTCACAACGGGCTTGCGGCAGCTTTTCACAAACGCCGGCGCGAGATAGCCCTCGACGGCTTGGAGTAATACGTCGAGTCGTGCTTGGGTTATTTTCAGTGCGGTTTGTATTCCCTTGGCATTCCGCGTTGCGTGTTCAAAGAACGCTTCGGCACTGGAAACGCCAAACTGCTCCTCGAGCACTTTCCGGTGCGGTGCTGGAAACGCCCTGATTTCTCTTAACGGTTTCATGGCAAAATCGATCTTGAATTCGTTCCCGTTCACCGAGACGCTGATTCTCGGAAGTGAATCAACCCCAGTGTCGTCCCCTATTATCACTGACTCTCGGCCGCATCGCAATCTCGACTCTCTAGATTGGCACGAAAACCCGCTGTCCGCCGACTTGCCATTGGAGACATTTTGATCGGTTTCTTGCGCCCTAATCGCGAACTACTCTTTGAACGAATGAATTCTCCCTTGAAGCCAGAGGCGACGGTGACGCGCAATGGCAAGTGACCTATCGAAAATTTGACGGTTACAACAGAATAACGGGCGCGTTGCATTTTTCGCCTTGGCTTTGCCGCTACCTGCTTTCGGATTCGATCGAATGAGTTGGACTCAGTCGTGGCGTCGTCAAATTGCACTGCTGTTCATATTGATAGCGGTTGCTACGGGCGCAATTACGCTAGTCGAGTTTTTTCGGAAGCGGGAAATTGATTTGA
>JANNYC010000190.1:0-4018 GCA_031409895.1 Planctomycetota bacterium | reverse complement strand
TTGGGTCCGACTGCAGTGCCGTATTTGGCCGTCTCGCCGGGTTGGACTTTGGCGCGGACTTGAGATTTGTAAAGATTCGCTGCGTCCTCGCCGAACGGTCGATCGCCTTCGCCACGACCATCGCCCAATCCATCGCCCGGTTTTTTGCCGTCCGGGTTTTGACATTGACCTTTGCAGCCCTTGATGAGATCGGCCATTTCTTCGAGTCGATCGCACTGCCCCGCTTCTGCTTCCAAGTCGGCGATCTGTTCGGCGAGGCCTTCCATTTCATCGAGTTCCATGTCGGCGGGCGCGGCTTGGTTTTCAGCTTCGTTGCCTGCTTGGGCTTCGGCCTGTTCGGACTTCTCGCCTTGTTTGGCTTGCTGGTTGGCGTCGCCAGGGTTTGATTCGCTGGGCTGGCCATCGGATTTCGACTGAGCGGATTTTTTGGCAAGTTGGCCGGCGGCTTTCTGCATTTTTTTCGCGAGCTGTTCGAGCTGATCCATCTGCCGACGGCTTTCTTGCAACTCCTCTAACTGTTTTTTAATTTGCTCCGCGCGCTGCGAATCTCCATCGGCCAAAGCTTTTTCCAAATCTCGCGACAAGTCTTTTTGCTTTTGTTCAAAGTCCTTTTTAGATTGTTCCAACGACTTGGCCATCGCCGCCAAATCCTTGCTAAGTTGCTCGAGCGATTTCTGGTCCATCTTTCCGGCGTTTATTTTGTGCACTAAATCCTTGACTGCGTCTTTTGCCACGTCAAGTTTGCCTTCACGCAACGCGTCCGCTAAGTCCTTGGCGGTCGATTCGCGTGCTGCGAGCTTGCTCAATTCCTTTTTCAGTGCGGCCACGTCGCCAAGTTTAGATTTTTGCTTGTCGATTTCGCTTTGCATGTCGCTCAAGCGAAAGAGAACTTCTTTTTTCGATTCCAATTTCTCATTCGAAAGTTCCTCGAGCTTTTCAACGAGCAGCTTTTCGGTTTCAGCCAGCGGGTCGTCTTGCTCTAAGGGTTTGGGCTGATTCTGCAACTTCATTTTCGATTCGCGGGCGGCTTGCACGATTTTCGCCCGGACCTCCGTAGCCAAAGGCTCGTCGGCGGTCTTTGGAGCGACGATTCGATCCGCGACGAAGGAGAGCGCGAGGATACCCAATGCCGGAATCAAAACGGAAAACGCCCATTTCCCAAGTCGAATCGGAAATTGCTCACCGATCTCCAAAGTCGACGCGCGTTTGGTCGCGTCGAGTAGCAGGGCTTCGCCCGCAGAACTTTCGCGAGTTTGGTCATTCATCAAGATCGCGCTGGAGACTCGTTCACGCAAACGAAAACGCTTGTCGATTTCGATCGCCAAGTCCACTTGGGTTGATCGGCGAATCCAAGCGAACAGTAATGCGGAAAGAAACGCCAATCCAATCGAACCGCCGACCCAACACAAAAACCATTGATTCGTCGCAGCGGGCTGTTGCAAGAATTCAATCGGCCAGATCTTTGGAATGGCAACCGCCACGAGCGCAACAGCGAGTCCAACAATCGCGAGCCGCGCGAAGCAATTTAGAAACGATTGCAAGTAAGAGCGACGACCAGCTTGCGAGATACGGCGATTGAGAATGTCCATGAGACCACCGATACGCGAGTTTTGAATTCCGACAAGCCCAGAGTATTGGCCTTATTATATGACCGGCCAGCGGACGCGTCGCCATTGATCGGCATGATATTTGGCTAAGAGTGAAAAACAAGACGATTTAGGTCTGTCGCCAATTTGCGTAGTCTGCCGACAAAACTGGGGCCTGACCCACTGTGCAACACCCGCCGCCCGATAAGAAAGTGTCAAGTTCACCGAGATCGCCGGATAGATGATCGTCACGATCGTATTTGTATCATGGGGTTCTGACCTCTTTGCCCTTTAACCCCTTTGCCCTTTGAATTGTTCACCACATGCTTTCGACGAGGTACTCATTAACATTTACTGATCACAGGCTGCAGAAACGCTGGCAGGAATCGGCTGAAACTCGGGACCCGAACATGGTCGAAAATTTTCCGGCCAGCAGGCATGCATGCGACACAGCAGTCGTTGTTGCAGAGGAGCATCCAAATTTACCTGTTCAACGAACAGTTCAATAAAATCAATCTCGCAACTTCGGCAAAGCTCGGAAACTTCAGCCGCCAAATAACGCGGTACATAGCCCACCATGGATCGCTCAGCATCGGTCCGAATGGCAACGGCGTCTTCATCGCACTGATTTTGAATATCGGGCATCAAGAATAGCCGCTCTCCAACTTTTAACTTTTCGATTCGCTTGAGCGAATCCGGATTAATCCACCTCAGACCATGAGCGAAGAACTTGTTGAGGTAGCATCCTTGCGCGTCTGGAATTGGGCACGGAAACACTTCCACGGAGTCGGTCGCTTTTTTCCCTTCGGTGACACCCAGAATCAAGATCGGATCTGGCGTGGATTGCGAAGAAAATCCTCCCCACCGCAAGAACCTTTCGTACTCTGGGCGTTGTTTGGCCAGCAATCGATTTTCGAAAAGTGGGAAGAGTTTTTCAGACTCATAGACTTCGTCAAGTTGCGGCATCCCGGAAAACGGCTTGAATCCTGGCAACGTCTTTGCGCCTTGCGTGTAAAAAAACCGATACAAGCCATCCTCATGCTCCAGCCGGCCCACCGGTCCCCAGCCCTGTTGCATTTCTGATTGATTTCGCCAAGCAACAAACAATGCGGTTTTCATGACGGTTAGGTTTGCAAAATGCGTTTCTTGTTTTCGTTCAGCAATTCTAGCGTGAATCTCTTGGAAATGTCGGACATGCGTCGAACCGGAACCCGAAAAATGATCTGGCGAACGGCCATTTCTTCCACGGAATTCAGCCGTTGCGCCCATTCCTGAGCGGCTCTTGGTGAACGATCGGCAAATGCCCGAAGACACTCTAGAGTCCCTAGTGTTTTGTCGGCATTTGTGTCCGGGTAACATGCCGATCTTGCCCTGCCGGCATATGTTTCGATCGATCGATTACGGTCGCGCGTGTTTAACCGGTCATTCCGTTCCGCATCGGTTAGAAGTCGAGCTAATGCAGCGCCGTGGTCAAACGTCGGTGAAAGAAAAAGTTCGCCATTTACATCGCGAATCGCGCCCCAGTTTCCGTGGTGTCGGTCTTGGTTCGCGATCCACGCGTCTAGCATGATATATCCGACAAAAACATCCAATGCCGATTGAATGTTCAAGGTCGCGTGCCACCCCTGTGGCGGTTTCAGTGAGTCTAATACGTTGACGATTGCAGAAACCGTGTGCATACGAACTTTGTATTTAGCCTTTTCGTCAATCGGGTAGGAATCATCTCGTTCAAATAGCAGTTGGTTACCAAGCACAAGCGAAAGCGGCGACGGAGCAAGATTTTCACATATGACGCCCGGTCGAGTACGGTTGCCCCCAGAAAATTCCTCCGCCATCTCATAATGCACATGCGACATGCCAAGCAATTCGCAGAGATGAGAGGCAATTTTTTCAGCCCAATCCTCTCCGGTCCCCCGATCCTCAGCTTTGAAGAGCAGCCGTTTCTGGGCTTGATTAAACCACCAGAACTTTTCCTTCGTACCCAAAGTTTCGACATCGTCGGCATCTTCGATGTTCACTCGATGGATTTGAAATTCGCCGGCCTCACTCACGCTGTCCTCCCGAAAATCACATGCCTAACTGATTCCCGTGCCCTTCAGGCACATTTCTAGAACTTGGCTCAGCCATCTCTAAAATCTTCCCGCATCCATTTCGAATCCTCATCGTGCTGTGTGCGGGACTCGGCATCGCCGGGGTCGAACAAAAGCTCTTCGTTATTCGCAATATCTCGGACCGCGCGGTAACGCGATTCGGCTAACGCCGACGAATACCAATTGTCAAACGTTACCTCTATTTGCTCTAACCATTGCTTTTCAAACTCGTCCGTCCAAAGCCAAAGCAACTTTTGAAGCCCAGGAGTCAGTCCGACGATCGCATCGGCACACATCTGAGTTGCTGATTCCTCATAAAAGTCGTGATACGTGCTGTTGTCT
>JANNYC010000189.1:0-67152 GCA_031409895.1 Planctomycetota bacterium | reverse complement strand
CAACAACACTTCGCACCGAAACGACCACCTACAACGCCGAAGGCTTGATGGACACGCTCGTCAGTCCCGAAGGAATCGTTCACTATGAGTACGACCTTTTCGGCAGACAAATCCGAGTCTCTTCAAGTGGGGTAGGCTTCCAGCCCGTCGATTCCGACGATTTTGTAAATGTCACTGAATATGTTTACGACCAACTCGGCCGTCTACTTACCGTCACCGCATCCGAACGGAACAACACACTCGTCGATATCGACGTCTTTGTTTCCGGCCTACAACCCGATGCGACAAATTACATTTACGACCTTCGCGGCAACCTCGACGCGACCTTTTATTCGAACAACCTGATCCACGATTACACCTTTGACAAGTTCGATCGGCTGACGCTGCTGCGGCACTTCAAAGACATCATCGTCGACGGATATTTTGACTCGACCGTCGATCAACTATTGGCGCGATTTGATTACGGCGTACAAGCCAACGGGAAACGATTCTCCGCGACCGAACGGTTCTTCAATTCGAGCGGCACGCTTGCACAGCTCAACGAGTTCTTTTACACGTATGACTCGGCAGGCAGACTCATCGCCGAAACCCTCGACTCCACCGACAACTCGCTCGATTACGTCGACTCGTTTACGTTTGACTTGACCGGCAACCGTCTGTCAACCGTCCGTAATTGGGGCGATGCATCCAAAGACGATTATTCCGTCGCCTACACCGTCGACGCAAATGATCGCCTCATCGCCGAATCGAAAGACTTCGTCGGCGCCACCTCCGATGAGTTTATCGCTTATGGCTACAACGCGACGCAGCAGACTTCCAAAACATCTTCGTCTGCGCTCTTTGCGTTCTCTGTGGTTCATTATTCTTTTGATCTGTTCGGCCGTCTCTCGCTCGTCCGCCAAGAAACCAAAAACGCCAGTGGCGCGATCACCGCCGTCGATGAAACGGATTTCGAATACGATTCGAGCGGCACGCGCATAGCCTCGACGCATCGTGTCGACTCGACCAACGACGGCACGTTCGAAAGCGTCACTCGGACGGAATACCTGATCGACCCGAGCAACCCGACCGGCTACACGCAAGTCATCCTGGAGACCCAGTACGACGCGGCGGGCAACGCACTCAAGCGCATCGTCTACACCATCGGCCACGATCAGATTTCGCAGACAGTTTTTGAGAAAATCGACACCAGCGGGAACGGCTCAATCGGTCCCGAAGACGGCTGGAACTCGGGCGTGACTCATTACTTCGGCAGCGACGGCCACGGCTCCGTCCGCGTCTTGTACAACGCCCTCGCCGCCGTGGTCCAATCCGCCGCCAACATTTTGCAACTCTTCCACTTCGACGCCTACGGCAACCTCCTCAATCTCCCCGCCTCCGCCGCGCTCACGTCCTATCTCTACACCGGCGAATCGTTCGACGCAAACACTCAACTCCTTTACCTCCGTGCCCGATTCTACGACCCCCGCACCGGCAGGTTACTCAGCCGCGATCCAATCCGAGGCAACAACTCCGATCCGCAATCGCTACATAAGTATCTTTACGTGCACGGTGACCCGATCCAAGGCGTCGATCCAAGCGGGAAATTCCTTGTTGGATTTTTTGCAGGGTTTAGTATTGCGACAGGGCTCCGCAATTACTCGCTTGCAGCATATGGAGCGGCCTTTGACGCAACGACAACTGCAATCCAAGGACTCGCGAATAATAGCTCGACAACTGAAATACTCCTCTCGTTTCTAAAAAATCAACTAATTGGGCTGGGAATAGGCTTTTTGGTTGGAAAGCTATTAAAGGCATTTGGTTCACTTTGGGAAAACGGAATTTCTCTTAGACCGGCGCGTAATGCGAGCACGGAAATTACTCAAGAAATTGCCGAAACAGTGGCGGCACAGTTTCTGAATCCTATTCGACGAGGTGACGGCCTTCGTCGGGTAATTCAACTGCGGAAGATGTTTAATGTTCCTGACTTCAAAAATATTGCTTACGCAGAAGTCGACTTGGGAAGTGGCATCCAAATGGAAATGCGTGCGGTAAGCACAAGTACGCAATGGCCGGGTTTTTTGCCAAAGCCCCAGTTTTCTAATTTTCGCTATGATTGGGTTGGCACGCATTTCCGGGATGTTGATGCCGAGGCAATTATTCTTGCGAACTTAGATAATAACTTGAGCCCAGACTCATTTGGTACAATTAGGCTTTTTACCGAGCGAGAACCCTGCGATTCGTGCGGTAGCATCATCGAGCAATTTCGGCAACGAAATCCCAAGATAAATCTCGTTTTGAGTCATGGTAACATTTATCCACTATGAACCACGAAACCGACATGGATGTAGTAGTCGCCAACTTGACTCGCTTTGACAGTTGTCAAAATGGTGCACTTGTTGGATGTTCCGAAAAGGAAATAAGTGAGGTTGCGCGTACTGGAAATGGTCCACTTCCCGCCGCATATGTTTGCTTCCTTCGACGAATGGGCAAACATGCTGGAGGATTTTACCGCGGTACAGACTTTTTCTATCCCCAAGTTCTTAAGCTCAATAGTTGGGGGCGCGAACTCCTTCAATGTTGCGGAACGAAACTTCAATTAAGAAATAGCGATTTTGTATTTTCAATGCATCAAGGGTACCAGTTTCTTTTTTTCTCGCTTACTTCAGGCGATGATCCTCCTGTTTTTCAGTACTTAGAGGGCGCGTCGCATTTTAGCCAAATCTTCTCATCATTCAGTCGTTTCTTGATTGACACGTCATTGCAGCGATGGAGAAGGGACGGCAACAAAGGTTAATTACAACAATGTTTTTCGTGCGGTCGAAAAACTGCGCGCGCATGGCGTGTAGTCAAAAAAGTCCGTCGTGGATTCGGAGCGGAATTTTCCGATGGTAAAGGGGTGTAGAGGATCGATAATTGCGTTGGGTGCGTTCGCAAATATGGAAATGTCTCGGAGAAATCGATCCTTTATTCGGAGTTGGCGCAGCAGCGAACTCATCGAGGGTTCGGGAAATGTTTCGAACACGAACCAATCACGCGGCGCGGCGATGGTAATAACGGAGCAGGCCACCCAATCGCGTGCGGCAAACGATAGCGCCTTCGGGATTGGACGATTCGTCGAGCGGTTCAATGAGTTGGTTATCCAAACCTTGATGGTTTCGTTCCGCGTGATAGTGGGCAAGATATTCGCGAATTGCGTTTCGCAATTGCGTCTCATTGAAAAAGATCATTCGGTTCAAGCACTCGGATTTAATACTTCCCATAAACCTTTCGATGTGCGCGTAGAGGTTCGGAGAACGAGGGGGCAAGAGCAACGGTTTGGCACCAGACTCTTTCAGCGTGGCCCGAAACGATTCGGTGAATTTTGTGTCGCGGTCCATCAAGACGTATTTTTTATTGATCAGAAATCCGTCACCAGCATACGTCAAGTTCCTCGCGATCTGTTTCATCCATGCTCCGTCAGGCGACACGGTGCAACCGGCGAATTCCACGCGTCGAGATTTAAGGTGGATCGCGAACAGGAGATAAAACGTGATCAACCCGTGTCGAGTCCAAACCTCGATGGTCGTAAAGTCAATCGCGGCCAGAACGTCCCAATGCGCCTTGAGAAATGTTCGCCAAGTCGATTGTCGGCAGCGTTTCGGTGCGGGCTCGATGCCGTGTTCGCGAAGAATATTTCCAACCGATTCGTCGGAAATGATATGGCCGAGATTTTCCAGCGCGCCGACGATGCGATCGTAACCCCAATTCGGATTCTCCCGCGCCATGCGGAGCACCAATTGCTGGACCTCGTCGCTGATCGGAGGCCTACCTTTTTTCTGGCGTTTATGGGAATGATCCCATTTTCGAGCGACCAACTCGCGATGCCAGCGCAAGATCGTTTCCGGCGAGAACAGCGTGCTGACTTCCGCCAAGAGTTTGCGGCCGAGGATTTTGGCCTTGACCGCCAAACGCCGCCGCTGATCGTCGCTAAGAAGAATTCGCTTCTTCCCGTTATGCTCCTTCAGAACTTCAATCGTCGCGAGCAAGAACTCGATCTGCCTTTGTTGCTCGCGATTCGCCCAACCCGCGACCGCCATCAACAACAAATGCCACGGCCTGATCGCAAGCTTCATTGTGCTTCCCCAAGGTGGAAAGCTGCTATCATAACGAGAACTTGTCGCCGAGTTGTCCACGATGGACTTGCGCGAGACCGCGATGCCTTGCTTACGTTTGAAGGTTTGCGCTGCGTGGAACGCATGAATCAATCGATTGATCGAACAATTGGGAGCCCGTTGGCTATGCTTGGTTTGGGTGTAAACTTATTCGTACAATTTCGCCAAGACCGGAACGATGTAAACCCAATAATAGTCGCCAATGCCTTGGCGGCGTTTTACGCCGTCATATGTGTCGCGTTCGCAAGGTTCACGCGGGACGGCTTTTTGCGGATGCTACAAGGCGCGATTGAATCGTGAGGCCGAGCGTCGGATGGCCACCTAACCTTGACGTTATTCCGCCTGACACACCCACGAGGAAATCAAATGCGAAGGTGGATCGCTCTGTTCCGTGGGATCAATGTTGGTGGAAACAATGTCCTTCCGATGAAAGAGCTTGTAAGCGATCTCAAAACATTGAAGCTTGAAAATATCCGCACATACATCCAAAGCGGGAACATAGTCTTCGACTCCGAGCAAAGGAATATTAAGGCTCTTGCGAAAACGATCACAGAACGGATCGAAAGAAGACACGGCTTCGGTCCTAAAGTCCTAATCATCAGCAGCGACGACTTGCAAAATGCGATCAACGCGAATCCGTTTCCTAATGCCGTTTCGGATCCGAAATCGCTCCATTTTTTCTTTCTCGAAAAACCACCGGCCACGCCTAATGTCAAAGCGCTCGACCTAGCCAAGACGCCAACGGAGGCTTATCTGCTTAAAGGGAGTCTGTTTTTCCTCCACGCTCCAGATGGCATCGGTCGTTCAAAGCTTTGTGCCACGGCAGAGAAACACCTTGGAGTCGCGGCGACCGCTCGCAATTATCGGACTGTGGAAAAAATCGCAGCGATTGCCGCTCAAAACTGATTCGTCGGGCAGAGGTTGCGGGATAACACGGCGACGAACGCTCAGAGTGCAACAGAAGCTTTGGGATTCTTGCTGTCGACGTCGATTTCGTCGATTAGGTGCAAGACGCCAGCGACGCGTTGGCACGAATGGAGTGCCACTTGCTTTTCATAAAACGTCGGCAGATTTCCCGACAAGCGAACTGAGCCATTGGCGACATCGACGTTTAACTTGCGAAACGCGGGGAAATGGCGGCTGTTTAGAAATGTTCGCACACGCTGCTCGACATCGTGATCTGGAAAATCTATCCGTCCCGCGAGATTCGTGTTCGGGGCCAACAAAGAACCCATGGCGACTCCTTTCCATTGCGAGAACAAACTGGGTGCAATTTCCGTCGGCGGCTCCATCTTAACCCACAGCATTTAATTGACAAGTCGAACGTGCCGTTCACTTTCTACGTTTCTTGAAATTTCAATGCCAGCACTTTTCGTTTCGCCTCCGAGGTCAAAGTCACGTTTACTTATTGAATGGACCGTTGCATACTGTTGCCCTCAGAGGTCCACGGGGTCAGAGCCATTTTTCCGATTTGCGTTATTTCCAAACGTGTCGAACATTGGCCGAAAAATGCGTCAGACCCCAGCCTTTGAATCGTGAATGGACCCAGCAGACTTGGCTTGGATTGAAACATGGACCGAATATCGATCAACGAAGTCTCCACGTTTCGCTGGAATTTTTTGGAAGATGTTGCCCGTTATTCGACACTTGGGTTTGGCGGCATAGGAGTTTGGCGGCACAAGATTTCCGATTTCTGCGACCACACGGTTGGCGACGCCATTCGAGCTGCTCATCTCAAAGTATCCAGTCTGCAATGGGTCGGCGGATTCACGGGGAGCGATGGCCTGAGCTTTGCCGAAGCCATCGAGGACGCGACGACTGCCATTCGCTCGGCGTCAATCATGCAAGCCGAGTGCTTGATAGTTCACCCCGGTTCGACCAACGGCCACACGCACCGCCACGCCAATCGACTGCTCAAGACAGCGCTTTCCGAGCTCATTCCGGTCGCCCAAGATTTTGGCATTCGATTGGCTCTAGAGCCGATGCACTCTGCTAGTGGCGGCAAATTCACGTTTTTGGATCAAATCCGCTCAAGCTTAGATCTTGTCGCCGGATTTCAAGCCAAGAATTTGGGGATCGTCCTGGACTTATACTATTTTGGCTGTGACTTTGGGTCGCTAGCCGAGTTGACTGCGAATATGGATCGTTTGGCACTAGTGCAACTCGCAGATCGCAGGTGCGTCCCGCAAAGCGAACAAAATCGCTGCTTGCCTGGACACGGGACCATCTCGCTGCGTGAATGGATTCAGGCTTTGGAGCAAGCTGGGTACCGTAGTTTCTACGAGTTCGAGTTGTTTGGCGAAGACATTGCCTCTATGGACGCCTTTCAATTGCTCGACTCTCTGGCAAAATGTGTTCCGGATTTGATTGATTCAACGCTCGTGGAGTCAATTTCGAGTTCGTCTGCGGCTGCACCAGCGAACTTGTCGTCGCTCGATCACGTCTAAAGAGTTTATCCAAAGGTTGCCTCGACGATTATCGGCTTCAAAGCGCAAGTGGCCTTTTCGATGTTGCGAGTCTCTCCTCAGATCAGTATCCCCAAGCACGAATTTCGCTTTTCGTTTGCTCGCTCATCGGGCCCCGGCGGACAAAATGTCAACAAAGTAAACTCCAAGGGAGTGCTGACGTGGTCCGTGATCGAATCGCCGAGCGTTCCCGACAGCGTCAAGCAACGTTTTCGCCACAAGTTCGCCAGCCGGATCAACAAACTTGGCGAGTTCATCCTCACAAGCCAGCGGTATCGCGATCAAGGCCGCAACGTCGCCGATTGTCTGGAAAAACTGAGTGCGATGTTGGCGTCGGTTGAGCATCCTCCGAAACGCCGCATCCCAACGCGAAAAACCAAATCCTCCAAACTACGGCGTCTCGATAACAAAAAACGACAATCCACCCAAAAGCGAATGCGGCGCGAGCCAGGCGGCGGTGATTGATTCGGGCATCGAAAGCCTCGAACTAGCGAGATTGCGGCTCGTCGTTATAATTCACACTTCCCATCCGCCCGAATCGGCTCTGCATGGACCACGACCCAAAAACGATCGACTCCATTTTAAAGAATTGGACGTTTGACCCGAATAGTGTCAGCGTTCGATTGCTTACGCTGCCGCAGCGCGAAGTCATCCAACTTCGAATCGACCTGGGCTTGTTGCAATTAGAAGTCACCGATCGACCGGATGGCTGGCGACCAGGCGGCGAACCAACGTATTTGCAGTTTTTGAGGCAACGAGCCAAGCAGCAGGGCGACGAATTCTCACTTTCGGAAGACGAATGCTCCGAAATCGACCGGGAGTTCGTTCAGTTTTACCATCGCCGCGTCTGCTGGTTGCAGCTCAAGCGATTCGATGCGGCCATCAGCGACGCGGATCACACTCTGGAGATGATGGACTTTTGCAAAGAGCATTCGCCGAACGACGAATGGACCATCTCGCATGAACAATATCGACCATTCGTTTTATATCATCGCATCAAAGCGGCCGCGCTCCGTTGCTTTGAAACGAACGCTGGTGCCGAACCGGCGATCGAAATAATCAATCAAGGGCTCGATCAATTGCGGCAGGTCTTTGCCGAATTCGAAGTCGAGGAACAATTCGATGAAGACGAACTTGTGCAACGCCTCACCGAGTTCCGCGAGACCATTCGATCAGAGTATTCTGTCGGGCGGACTTTGCAAGAACGCCTCAACGACGCGATCGCTTCTGAACAATATGAGCTTGCTGCCGAAATTCGCGACCAGCTCACGCGACGCAACACCGATTGAGTTTTCCTTTTGCTAAAAGTCATTGCGACGGAAACACCGTCGATTTGCCTACAACTCGCGATTCTGCGAACGGGGTTACAAACCGCTTACAATCCTGGAGGGGTTGTTTTGTGTAACAAATCAACCGGGTAAGATGTCTAAATGCCTATCCGAGAACCGCAAGGAGAGGGGGTCAGTCCCCGATTTCCTCCGAAGACTACGTAAATAGGCGACAGACCCCGGCGGTTCTCGGATAGGCACTAAATCGCATAATTGAAATCCGTTCCTGTTTCGTTGTAAGGAGATGCCGCGCCATGATGCGACAAGTTCTGATTGGATATTTGCTCATGTGCATCGCGATTGGTTGTGCGGGCCAACCGGTGCTAAATCCAAGCTCAAAAGGCCCTGGTAACACCGGAGCATCCTCAAAACCAAACACTGTTTTGCCCGATAATAATCCCGATAGCTCGACGAGTGTTTCGACAGACTTGGCCGATGAAAAGAATGGAGACGACCGAAAAGCGATGTGGAAAAAAGTTGACGCCGCGCTGGAAAAAGCGCTCCCCAAAACTGCGATCGAAGAACTCGAAGCAATCATCAAATCCGCAAGTTCCGATCAGGACTACGACGAAGCCATTCGGGCCGTCTGTCGCAAATATCAAATTCAAGGCCAGATCGAAGGTGGCGATCAAGCCGTTTCGATCAAATTGCTACAAAAGGAAATCGGCCAATACCCACCGCCGACTCAGCCGGTTCTCAAAGCCATTCTGGCGAATTGGTACTGGAATTATTATCAGCAGAATCGTTGGCAGTTCATGCAGCGAACGCAAACGTCGGTTCCTCCGGGCGAGGACTTCGTCACTTGGGACCTGAGCCGAATTCTTGACGAGGCCGACAAGCTATTCACGGACGCACTTGCCGATCGCGCGACTCTGCAAAAAATTCCAGTGAAGGACTACGACGAACTCCTGGAAGCCGGAACGATACCCGATGAATACCGTCCAACGATGTTCGATTTTTTGGCTCGGGAAGCAATTCAGTTTTACAGCATTGCAGAGCAGCGGACTCGACCACAAAATGCTTTTGACCTGTCTGCCGATACCGCGATCTTCGGTTCCACGGATGACTTTCTCGCTTGGCAGTTACCGGCTAACTCAACATCGCCGATCGTAAAGGCACTTCGTCTCCATCAGGAATTGTTGACCCTTCACGGCGAGGACGATTCGCCGCATGCGCGACTAGATGCTGACTTGCATCGGCTCGCGTATGGCGATGCCGAAGCTTACGGCGAGGAAAAAGCCGCTCGTTACGCCGCAGCTCTCAAGAAATTCATCGACACAAATATCGCTCAAGAAATTTCATCGTCGGCCGCTGCGAACTTAAGCGCCCTGTTGCATTCGCAAAACAAGTTCGTGGAAGCACGCGAAGTCGCACTTGCCGCCATCAAGCGTTTTCCCAATAGCCGCTTTTCCAGTCGATGCAAAAATCTCGTCGCCGCCATCGAAGCTCCATCAGCGTCCATCACCACAGAGCGAGTTTGGACCAAGCCGCTGCCAACGATCGGCGTCATGTATCGAAATGTTCGCAAGGTTTACTTCCGATTGGTACCATTCGACTTCGCCGAATGGGCCAAATCTGGCTCTTGGAGCCCAGAAAATATCGAATACGAGCAACGGCAGAAACTGCTTGGCAAACCAGCCGTTCGCGAGTGGTCCAGCGATCTGCCGGAAACTAGCGACTATCGAGAACGAAAAGAATCGCTGCCAGCACCCGACGATCTGACGCCCGGCTCGTACTATCTGATCGCCAGCCATAACGAACAATTTTCCGAAGCTGCAAACGTCGTCTCCTTCTGCGAGCTTTGGGTCAGCGACCTTGCAATCGTCGTTCGCGATACACCCAGCAAAGATGGCGAGGGAATCGTTCTCAATGCCGAATCGGGAAAACCCATCAGCGGGGCCGAAGTCCAAATTTGGCAACAGAAGAACACAGGTCGCCGCGAAGTGCTTGAACTCGTGTCGACGGTTCGCAGCGGCGAAGACGGGTTCTTTCACTGGAAAGGCGAAGAGCAACGTCGATATTATCTGGTGGCCCGATCCGGTAACCATTCTTTGGCCACCTTCGACGGCCTTTGGATGTACGACCATGGGCAATCGGATACCTCAAATAACTCGACCGTGTTCTTTACCGACCGCTCAATCTATCGACCTGGCCAAACGGTTCAATTCAAGGGCGTCGTATTAAAGTTCGACCAAGTCAACGATAAATATGAAACGCTCGCCGATCGACGCATGACCGTGGCGTTGAATGACGCCAACGGCCAAGAAATCGAAAAGCAAACATTTACGTCCAACGCCTACGGGTCGATCAGCGGCAGCTTTACGGCGCCGCGCGATCGCGGCACGGGCACGATGTCGCTGCACGTCGTCGATGGCCCCAGCGGCCAAACCCAATTCAACGTCGAGGAATACAAACGTCCGAAATTCTTTGTGACGGTTGATCCTCCCAAAGCAGCACCCCGCCTCGAAGACAAAGTCGACGTGACTGGCAAAGCAACCGCTTACACATCCGCGCCAATCGACGGTGCTACCGTGCAATATCGCGTCGTGCGCGAAGTCCGTTTTCCGCGGTGGTGGTATTGGCGCTGCTGGTGGTGGCCTATTACTTCCACAAGTCAGGAAATCGCGCACGGCACGACCACGACTGCAGTCGATGGCACTTTCCAAATCCAATTCACAGCGACTCCCGATCGGACCGTTCCCAAAGCTGGGCAGCCGAAATTCCAATTCACCGTCTACGCCGACGTCACCGACACCACGGGGGAGACTCGATCCTCATCGACCGCAGTTACCGTCGGCTATGTTGCACTTGACACAAGCGTTTCGGCAAATGTTTGGCAAGTCATCGTCAAGCCGGTTGAGTTCACCATCGGCACAACGACGCTTGACGGCATTGCGCAATCGGTCGACGGGTCGTTGCGCGTGTTCAAGCTTCAGTCACCCGACAAAGTCCATCGGGCTGCGTTATCCGGTCGCTGGTATTATTTCAGCGGGGTCTTCGATTTTACCGCTGAAAAGTTTCCCGACTCGCCTCCCGATTGGTCTGACATCAACACTTGGCCCAGCGGCGATCAAGTCAACGAGCAAGCTTGGAAAACCAATGGCGAAGGCAAATCGACCGTCCAAGCAACGCTACCTGCTGGTGCCTATCGCGCCGTGATCGAATCGCACGATCGGTTTGGAAAACTTGTGACCAACGAAATCGTTTTTCAAGTCTACGATCTTGCCGCGACGCAGTTCCCAACGAAGCTTGCCAACGTGCTGACTTCGCCGAATTGGACCGTGGAACCGGGCCAAGAATTCGTCGCTCTTTGGGGAACGGGTTACGAAACGGGAACCGCGTTCGTCGAACTCGAACATCGCGGCAAGATTCTGAAATCGTATTGGACCGATCCCAAACAGACCCAGCACGTCATTCGCGTCCCGGTTTCCGAATCCATGCGCGGCGGCTTCATCTTGCGCGTGAGCTACGTTCGAGAGAATCGGGCGTACCTGTCGCAAATGCGCGTCGACGTTCCGTGGAGCAATAAAGATCTCAAGGTGAAATGGGAACATTTCGTTTCCAAGCTTCAGCCGGGAGCCAAGGAGACTTGGACGGCGATCATAGCAGGACCGGACGCCGAAAAGGTCACTGCCGAAATGGTGGCCGGGCTCTACGATGCTTCGCTCGATGCGTTTCTCCCGCACAATTGGCTGCAACGCTTCAGCGTATTTCGGACCGAGCAGATTCGTTTCAACTCACGCTTTGAGAACCAACTCAAATCGCTTCAACATTTCTATTACGGCTGGAGCGTGCCCTACGTCGACGACCAGTTGACCTACCGTCACTTCCCACACGAAATCGCCAACCTCATGCAGGGTTATCGGCGAGGTCTAGGTTCTCGGGCGCTGGCAAATGGTGCGCCGATGGCAATGGCGATGGAAGAAAGTGATGCCCAGGGAAGAAACGAAATGCAAAAGTCCGATTCGGCAAAGGGAGAAGACCCTTCTGGTGGCGGTTTCGGTGGCGGAAAGTCGCTTGACGAGAAGAACAAGGCGCCCGTGTCGCAGCCGCCGCCAGACCTCAGCAAAATCTCCGCGCGAACCAACCTCAACGAGACCGCTTTTTTCTTCCCGCATTTGGTTAGCGAAAACGGCACGGTCCGCATGGAATTCACCATGCCCGAAGCCCTCACCGAATGGAAATTCATGGGCTTTGCACACGACAAAAATTTGCGCAGCGGATTCTTGACGGACAAAGTTGTTACCGCCAAAGAGCTGATGGTACAACCCAACGCTCCGCGATTCTTGCGCGAAAAAGACGTCATCGAATTCACGGTCAAAGTCAGCAACCAATCCGCGACCCGCCAAGCCGGCTCCGTTCGATTGACGCTGGCCGACGCTGTTTCGCTCACCGCCGTCGACGCGGACTTCGCCAACGAAAAAACCGACTTGGCGTTTGATATCCCCGCCGGGCAATCACAATCGGTTTCTTGGCTATTGAAAGTCCCGGACGGCGCGCGAACACTCGTCTACAAAGCGGTCGGAGCCTCCGAAAGATTGTCCGACGGCGAAGAAGGCTATTTGCCGGTCATCAGCCGCCGAGTCTTGGTCACCGAGTCCATGCCGCTGCCGATTCGCGGAAATCAAAAACGCGATTTCGATTTTGCGCGAATGCGCGAGGCGTCGAAATCCGATTCGCTCGCCAATCAGAGCTTCACCGTCCAAGTCACCAGCAACCCGGCTTGGTATGCGGTGATGGCGTTACCGTATTTGCTTGAGTTCCCGCACGAATGCAGCGAACAAGTCTTCAACCGGCTGTACGCGAATGCACTTGCGCGGCATATCGCCAATTCCGATCCCAAAATTCGCCGCGTGTTCGATCAATGGCGCGGAACCGACGCGCTCGATAGCCCGCTTACGAAAAACCAAGACCTCAAAGCACTGCTGATTCAAGAGACTCCCTGGCTGCTGGAATCGAACGACGAAAGCAAAGCTCGCCGCAACGTCGGCATTCTGTTCGACTCTAATCGCCTCGACAGCGAATTGAAGTCTGCCGCCAACAAGCTGGCCCAAATGCAATACGACGACGGTACTTGGCCGTGGTTTCCTGGCGGGCGGGCTAACGAATTTATTACTCTCTACATCACGACCGGTTTCGGCCGCTTGAGGCATCTCGGCGTCGAAGTCGACGTGACAACCGCGCTGAAATCGCTGGCTGAACTGGATCGCTGGATCGACGAAACGTATCGCGAAATCTTGCGACACGGTCATCCAGAGGACAACCATCTCTCGCCGATGATTTGCCTGTACCTCTACGGTCGCAGCTTTTTCCTCAAGGATCAGCCGATAGCCGCTGAGCACAAAACTGCCGTCGATTATTTCCTCGGCCAAGCGAAAACGTACTGGCCGAAACTCGGCGACCGCTTGCCGCAGGGTCACCTCGCCGTGGCCCTCAAACGGTTCGGCGATTTGGCAACACCTAATGACATTGTGAAATCACTTCGCGAACGGAGCTTGTCCGAAGATGAAATGGGAATGTTTTGGCGCGAAGGTGAAGAGTCCTGGTGGTGGTACCGCGCGCCAATCGAAACTCAAGCGATGATGATCGAAGTCTTCGACGAAGTCGCGAGCGACGCCAAAGCCGTCGAAGAATTGCAAATCTGGCTGCTCAAGCAAAAGCAAACGCAGGCTTGGAAGACAACCAAAGCAACCGCCGACGCGGTTTACTCGCTGTTGCGGCGCGGCACGAATTGGCTGGCCAGCGACAAACTCGTCGAAATCACGCTCGCCGGAAAGACTTTGAAACCCGAAGATGTCGAAGCCGGCACAGGCTACTACGAACATCGATTTGCCGCCGGCGATGTGAAACCCGAACTTGCCCAAATCAGCGTCACGAATCCCAATCCGAATATCGCCTGGGGAAGCGTTCATTGGCAGTATTTTGAGGATATGAGCAAAGTAACGTCATTCACCGATACGCCGCTCAAGCTAACGAAATCCTTGTACGTCAAGAAAAATACCGACAAGGGTCCGACTCTGAATCCAGTGACGGATTCGGTCGGTGTCGGCGATGAACTGGTGACGCGGATTGAACTTCGCGTCGATCGCGACATGGAATTCGTCCACATGAAAGACTATCGCGGCAGCGGAACGGAGCCCGTCGACGTACTGTCGCAATACCATTTCCAAGACGGCCTCGCCTACTTTCAATCAACGCGTGATACAGCGAGCCATTTCTTCATCGATTACTTGCCGCGTGGAACCTACGTCTTCGAGTACTCCGTTCGCGTGCAACTTCGCGGCCAATACCAAACTGGCTTCGCCCAAATCCAATGCATGTACGCCCCCGAATTCAACAGCCACAGCAACAGTATCGACCTCTCCGTGAAATAACGGAAAGAGAAAGCAACCGCAGATTACACGGATGTCACGGAAAATAAAAATAATAAACAAAAAACAATTTTGGGCCGTTCGAGTCAAGACAACCTAATCAACCAACTTGAAATTGATTTCTTCCTTATCCGTGTCATCCGTGAAATCTGCGGTTTGAATTTTTATGGGATATTTTTCAACCAATCCGAACCTGCCAAGTCGGCGTTCATTTCTTGCAGCGGGAGTCGCTGGGAGCGTGGCGGTGGCGACGCGAAATGCAATTGCCCAACGTGACCTACGATCAGAGTCGTTCGAACTCGATGAACTTTCGATTGACGATTTGAATAAAGCGATGGTTGCGGGGAGTGAGTCGTCTCGCTCGTTGGCCGAAAAGTATTTGGCGCGGATCGAAGCCATCGACCAAAACGGCCATCTGCTCAAAAGCGTCATCGAACTCAACCCGGATGTACTCGCGATTGCCGATGAGTTGGATCGAGAACGAAAGTCCAAAGGCCCGCGAAGTTTGCTGCATGGCATTCCTGTCTTGATCAAGGACAACATTGCCACAGCCGACAAGATGCAGACGACCGCCGGCTCGCTCGCGCTGGTAAACGCAAAGCCAGTTGACGATTCGTTCGTTGCGAAACAACTTCGCAAAGCCGGCGCGCTGATCTTGGGCAAAACCAATCTCAGCGAATGGGCCAATATCCGTTGCAAGTATTCGACTAGCGGGTGGAGCGGGCGCGGTGGGTTGACTCGCAATCCGTATGCCCTCGATCGGAATCCGTGCGGTTCCAGTTCTGGTTCCGGCGTCGCCGTTGCCGCGAATTTGTGCGCCGTCGCCGTAGGAACCGAGACCGACGGCTCGATCGTTTGTCCTTCGTCCGTCTGTGGGATCGTCGGAATCAAACCGACGGTTGGCTTGGTCAGTCGAACGGGGATCATTCCCATTTCGCATTCGCAAGATACGGCTGGACCAATGGCGCGAAGCGTTCGTGACGCTGCGATTCTGCTGGGTGTTTTGGCTGGAACAGATGCCTACGACAAGATTACAGAATCGGCTGTCGAACATTTGCACCCCGATTACACGAAATTTCTTGATCCAAATGGGCTTAAGGGAGCCAAGATCGGCGTTGCCAGAAACTATTTCGACTTCCACGACGGAGTCGTAGCCGTCATGACGGTGGCCCTCGACGCCCTCAAGCAATTGGGCGCGACGTTGATCGATACCGAAGACTTAAAAATCATCGATGAAGTCGGCGGCGCAGAAACGACCGTGTTCGAATACGAACTCAAAGCCGACATGGCAGCTTATCTAGCTTGGGTTGGCCCTGATGCACCGATGAAGTCTTTGAAAGATTTAATTGAGTTCAACAAAGCCAACCGGGATCGGGAGATGCCGTACTTTGGCCAAGACTTTTTTGAGAAGGCTGTCGATAAAGGACCACTGACGGATTTCGCTTATGTCGAAGCCCTAGCCAAGTGCCGCCGCCTTTCGCGAACGGAAGGAATCGACGCGGTGATGGACAAACATCAGCTCGACGCAATCATCGCGCCGACGATGGGCCCGGCTTGCATGACCGATTTGGTCAACGGCGATCGTTGGCTCGGCGGGAGCACCAGCGCCGCAGCCGTGTCCGGCTATCCCAGCATCACTGTCCCTGCCGGATTCATTTTCGGCTTGCCCCTCGGTCTATCCTTTTTCGGCCGCGCCTGGTCCGAGCCGACGCTGATCAAGTTCGCCTATGCCTTTGAGCAAGCCACCAGTTGTCGCAAACCACCACAGTTTTTGCCGACCGCGAAGCTGTAATTCTCGGTCACCACGGAATGCAGACAAATCGCTAAATAGTTGGCCGTTTTGAATTGAGTATCTAATCGACCATTGGTCGGAAGCGATCGCCAAGCTTTTCTGCGACGCGTGTGCGAAAGGTCGATAGTTCTTGTTCGTTCGCAAAAGCGCGTTTGGGGATGTCAATCCGCCCCCTGCCGCATTTGAAAGCAAAACCGTGCTTTGACTCGTACGCTTCGCCATAATAGTCAAAAGACTGCCAAGGATAGCTTTCTGGACCTCGTCCGCATTGGACTGTCATTCCAGTGTCGTCAATGGAAATCCTAAATCGCGGTCGAAAAATCAATATCAATATTAAAAATGGCATGAAAAAACTGACTATTGAGCTACCCAACTCTGCTGCGATTGCGAGCAGTACTATCGGCGGCCACGCAAAGCCTTCCGATAATAGTAATTTCAAGGCGTAGCACGTTATTAGGACCGCAACGATTCGACGAATCCAAAGACGACGCCAACCGAAACTGGAAAAAACTTGTCGGTAAAAATCAACCGGTGACAGCGTATATTCGAGAGTCTGCGCCAACATGTTCGTTTATCCAAGATCGAGTTTGGTAACGGAACCGTAATCTGGCAAGTTAAATTCTAACTACGGCCAATGCCTTAGGATAGCTGCAAAATGGTGCGTTTCAAATCTCAAATCTCAAATCTCAAATTTTGCATTTCAAATTCTATTTCATTCGCTTGACGAAGCGGTGGAATCGAGGGGGCCATTCTTTTGCTCCCATTGCCGGCGTAACGGATGGCCAACTGGAAGTTTGGCCACAAGCTCCTTTTGCATTTGATCTGCCCGCGTTTGGCTTTCCTTCTTACCACGTAGCTTGTCCCAATCTTTTCGACTCTTTTCGTTCAGATGCCGTTGACCGGTAATATCTGAATTCTGCAATGATTCCGCCCAAGCCCTAAGTTGCCGAGAGCATGACTCGGCTAAGTCCTTGAGAGTAGAGACTTTGGATTTCAAATTCGATTTCACCGATTCTTCGCGCGACATTAATGAGCTGCGCTCGAGTAGCGAAAGCATCGATCGCACTTCACCGGCTGAGCCGCGGGCAATGTACAGAAAATACAACAATTCGTTGGTCGTACCACGTTCGAATCCTTCCGCAATATTGTTGGACACCGAAAGAACCGCACGTTCCAATTGATCTCGGAACGATGGGCGTAAGCGAGAAGCATGCTCCAAGAAATCGTCACAACACTCGAACAGATCCGCCGCCGCCCGCCAAACCGGGAGTTCCTCGAATCTTTGGTACGTTGGCATGTCGCAGGGCCTTACAATAAAGTGAACCGGTCGTGTTTAGGCGAAATTAGCAACTTAATTTCAGATTTCAGATAATTTCAGATTTCAAATCTCAAATTTCAAATCTCAAATTCGATTCATTCGCTTGGCGACAGTTAAATTTTAGTTTTCACCGGCTTAGGACGCAGCGCAACCCCTCCTAACGCATCGTACGTGTTACTCCGTCAAGCCACTGCGAGACTAATTGCGATCGCTGTCCAATCGCGTCAAGAATTTCGCGAGGCCAGCGCCCAAATCGGTGACTACAGAATGTTGCTTTGCGTCTTTGAGCGAGCCGTCGGGGTTGAAGGCTTCAAAAGCTTTCGCGATGGCGATTTGATCGGGCAATACGATGACGCCGATGTTGCCGAGAATGGAACGGACGTGGACTAGCCCGCGCAATCCACCGAGCGCGCCGGGAGATGCACTCAACAACGCGGCAGCTTTTCCTCGATACGCTATCAGTGACGGTTCACCGGCCGCTGGACGCGAGACCCAGTCGATCGTGTTTTTGAGCAGCGGTGTGATCGAACTGTTGTACTCGGGACAAGCGACCAACAGTCCGTGATGCTCGACGAAAAGCTGTTTGAGCTTTTTAGCGTTTTCAGGTACACCATCCTCGCGCTCCAAGTCTTCATTGAATATCGGGAGAGGATAGTCTGCCAAGTCGATGACTGTAACCTCCGCACCGGCGGCTTGGGCACCTGAAACTCCGATTTTCAATAATTTTTTGTTATACGACTCGCGTCGCGCGCTTCCTGCGAACGCCAAGATTTTTGACTGGCCCATTATTGTTCCTTTCATCGATGAAACTCAAAAACCGGAATCCAAATCCCCGCCAAATGTTGAACGCCCATTAGGAATGTAGCGCCTGTTCGACTTCTAGGCCATGGACTTCCGGCAAAAAGTACATTGCGGCGGGTAGCGAAACGAGCGCGAGCGACGCTGGAACCCAGACAAACGCCATCGCAACGGCCGCACAGTAAATGCCGATCGCCAACAAATTCTTTCGATGCATTCTTCGGTTAAGATTCATGAAGTGTTCATTGTCGCGATGGTGGCGAGCAATGACATACCTCAGCAAATAGAACGACATTGCGCCTGCCAAAGCAAGGATCGCATATAACGCTACGGCATAGGGAGCTGCGCGACTTTGGCCCAAATGGCCGGTCACAAATGGCATCAATGACATGCAGAACAACAACAGCATATTGGCCCAAAGGATCGGACCATCGACCTTGCGAACGAGATGAATCATGTGATGGTGGTTGACCCAATAAATTGCAACCAAAACAAAGCTCAGAAGGTAGCTCAAAAACACCGGAACCATTTGGCGGAGTGCCGCGAAGCTAGGCTCATACGGAACTTTCATTTCCAGGACCATAATCGTGATGATGATCGCGATCACTCCATCGCTAAACGCTTCGAGTCGATTGGTTTTCATGGCATTTTTCAAGAAATCAAGAATCCGTATCAAAAGTCCATGACAGAAACCTTATTGTTTTTTGGCTGTGCCTCGAGTGCCGCGCGCCATTTTGGACTTGGGATGTTGCTTTTGCGTTTTTGTATTGTCCGACGCAGGTATTTGGGGTTGCGGGGATTCCGACGGCTGCATGCCAACGTAATTCGGGTTGCTGGTTTGATCGGTCAGCTCGTACAGAAAACGACTCGGACGCGAATCGCGCGGCTTGCCCCATTTCATCCGCGTGAGAGCCATCGACAACGACAATTGCTCTTGGGCTCGCGTCACGCCAACGTAGCAGAGCCGTCGCTCTTCGTCGATTGAATCGGAGCCACTTTCGATGCTGCGATGGTGGGGCAAAATGCCGTCCTCCATGCCGACCATGAAAACGTAAGGAAACTCTAGACCTTTGGCGCTGTGCAGGGTCATGAGAATGATCGCGTTTCGGGCAAGCTGTTTTTCTTTTTCGTTTTCAAAGTCCTGATCGCCAACCGATATTTCATCCAAAAAGTCCGCGACGTTGGCCTTGTCGCCATGTTCGAAAGCGTATTGCCCAAGGGCGCTGACGACTTGTTCGACGGAAGCCCAACGTGCTTCGCGATCTTCAGGCTCGGAATAGGTTCGATCAATTTCAGCGCGGTAGCCGAGTTGTGCGACGAACTGCGTCGCCCATTGGACGAGGTTGGGTCGCTGGGCCAATTCTGCGCGGGATTTTTCGATCAGCGAAACGAACTGCTGGATTCCTTTTTTGGCGGCGGGGGTCGATTCAAGATGAGTTTGTTTGAGAACATCCCAAAACGACGACTGTTGTTGCAAAGCAGCATCCGCGACGCGAGTCACGGTGGACTTGCCGATGCCGCGTGGTGGTATGTTGATGATCCGCCGCGCGGCCAACTCATCGAGTGGATTGTCGATCATGCGAAAATATGCGAGCAAGTCTTTGACTTCTTTGCGATCAAAGAAGGACATGCCGCCGACCAAGACATACGGCAAACTGGCTTTGCGCAATTCGGTCTCGAACGGACGAGGCTGTTCGTTGGTTCGGAACAAGATCGCGATATCGGATGGCTGCACTTCGGGGCGTTGGAGAATGGCGCGAATTTGGCGAACGACGTCGCCTGCTTCTTTGGCTTCGTCGGCCATTTGCATAATTCGAGGAGGCGCGCCGCCGGATCGAACGGCCCGAAGTTGTTTTATGTGTCGCTGGCGATTATGCGCGATCAAACGATTGGCCACCGTCAAAATTTCGGCGGTCGATCGATAGTTTTCTTCCAAGCGAACGATTTTCGCGTCCGGCCAGTCGTTGCGGAAATTCAATATGTACTGGACTTGTGCGCCGCGCCACCCGTAAATCGATTGATCGTCGTCGCCGACAACGCACAAGTTGCGGTGCTCTTGCGCCAGATGCCGGACGATTTTGTACTGTACGCCGTTGGTGTCTTGATATTCGTCGATCAACAAGTGCTGCCAGAGGCGAGCTTCGGCAGTAAGTTTGGCCGGATGCTCTTGGAACAGCCGTTCGGTAAAGAGCAGCAGATCATCAAAGTCCAGCGCACCTGCTTGCTTGAGCAGCTCCGTGTAGCGCCTGTAAGCAACGGCGGCTAGCTGATCTTTGTCGGACTGAGATTGAAGTTCGGCTTGTCGTGGCGAGACTCCGTGTGATTTCCAGCGGCTGATCATCCACTGGACGTCGCTCGGTGAGAGGAAGTTATCGGCGACGCGAATTTCACGCAAGGCCGTGCGGGCGTGACTTTCTTGGTCGCCACGATCGAGGATTAGGAACTTTCGCGGAAAGCCCAGCGCTTCGATGTGTCGCCGCAAAATGCGAACGCACAGCGAGTGAAATGTGCAGACGAGAGGAGACTTGGGCGCACGGCTGCCGATTAACTTGGTGACGCGTTGCTGCATTTCCTTGGCAGCTTTTTTTGTAAACGTCACGGCCAAGATTTGCTCGGGCTTGGTTCGATGGCGGATCAAATTGGCGATTCGATACGTAACGACGCGAGTCTTACCGGTTCCCGCACCGGCGAGCACGAGCAAAGGGCCGGATAATACGTTGACCGCGTCTTGTTGCGGCTTATTGAGTGGCTGGGGATTGGACATGGAATTGGCGATCAAGTTCGTAACCGGCGACTGCAACGCTACACGAAAGATTTAGACTGCGCACGAGGCCGGTGGTTGGAATACATAGAGTTTGGTCGGGTGATTTGGACAAAAACGATGGAGGCAATCCGCTTGTTTCGCTACCGAAAACGAGTGCGTCATTGAACTGGAACTGGACGTCGGTGAAGCGTCGCTTTGCGGTTTTCGAAAAGTACCAAAATCGGGAGTCGGGGAGTGATCGTAGCAAGTGTTCCCAATTGTCGACGGCTTGCCATTGCAGCTTTTCCCAATAGTCCAACCCGGCCCTTCGCAGAGTAGCTTCGTCGACGCGGAACCCCAGCGGCCGGACCAACCACAACTTGGCCGCCAAGGCAACGCACGTGCGACCGACCGCGCCGGTGTTTGGCGGAATCTCAGGCTGGTGCAGGACGACGTGAAATCGAGGCTGATAACTCACGGCAAACGACGATGAACTGGAAAACCGAAAGTCGCCATTGTCAGGCGAGCGAGTTGAACTGACAATGGCGTAGAGGAGCATTGAAAAAGACATTGTTTAGCCGGACCGCTTCGGGCCGCGCGCTGACGTCGCAGCGCCCGGAAGCCGGGCTGTTAAACGTAGAAGAGTTGACCGCCGCATATTGTTTTGGTCACGCAGACCGGAAAATCTGTCCCATGAATTCAGGTGTATCTTGGTCGAGATCAAACGGAATCTAACCCGAGCAGTGAAAATCGGAACCGCAACGATTGGAAACGGTTTTCCGATTGCGGTTCAATCGATGACGGCTACGTCAACGCACAACATTGACGCAACGGTTTGGCTCGTGCAACTCTTGCAAGACGCGGGTGCAGACGTTGTTCGGATTGCCGTTGACAGCAAAAAAGACGCGACGGCACTTGCGGAAATTCGTAGCCAAACGAAAGCTAATCTCGCCGTCGACTTGCAGGAAAACTACCGATTGGCAGAAGCCGTCGCGCCGTATGTCGACAAGATTCGCTACAACCCAGGACACTTGTACCATCATGAGCCGCAGAAGACTTGGCAGGAGAAAGTTGAGTTTATTGCAAAAGTCGCCCGAGACAACGATTGTGCGATTCGAGTTGGCGTAAACTGCGGAAGCCTCGACCCAGCGACGAAAGACCGCTATGCCGATGGCGATTCGATTAGTCCGATGATCGACAGTGCGAGCGACCATTGTCAGTTCTTGGATGAAATTGGCTTTCACCGTTATTGCGTTTCGCTCAAGGACTCCGATCCGAAAAAAGTCGTGGAATTAAATCGCCGTTTTGCTGAGCTTCGCCCGGACGTGCCGCTGCATTTGGGCGTCACCGAAGCGGGACTGCCGCCGGATGGGATCATCAAGACCCGCGTTGCTTTTGAACAGTTGATTTCGCAAGGGATCGGCGACACGGTTCGCGTTAGCTTGACGGTCCCTAACGATCAAAAGGGTGAAGAAATCCGGGCGGCTCGGCAGATCATCGACGATATTTATCACGGGCGGGTTCGGTCGGTCGTCGACTATCGAACGGATCGGCTGAATATTATTTCTTGCCCAAGTTGCTCGCGCGTCGAGAACGAAGCCTTCGTGGAGTTGGCCCAAAAAGTTCGCGAGATGTCGCGGTTCGCGGAGGATCACGCGATCACAATCGCCGTGATGGGTTGTCGTGTGAACGGGCCAGGCGAGACGGACGACGCGGATCTTGGATTGTGGTGCGGCCCGAATTACGTCAATCTCAAGCGGCGAACCGAGAGTTTGGGTGCGTATCCCTATGACGAAGTCTTATTGCGGCTTCGCAGTGAACTCGAACTTTTGATTCGGGAAAAGGTCCGCTCGTAAAACGTTGGGGAGTCGGCTAGATCGAGAAGGCCGCCGATGCCGGATTTGACGGCTCACACGTAGCCGTTGGCAAGTCTATTGGCGAAACCCGTTGACAGTTCGCTAATGGTCGCCCACCATTCATCGGGACACATTCCTGTCACGCGATAATTGTCGCGCCGCGTACCGACGGCAACCGCTATTCGATTTAGTTTTAGTGCATGATCAACACGCTGTATTTACCCGAACTTCGCGAAATGTTGGCGTCCAGCAACGCCGACGAGCTGCGCGAATTTTGCACGGCATTGCATCCGGCGCGAACTGCGGAATTCATGGAAGGGTTGACTGCAGACGAGGCTTGGCAAGTCTTAGGGCACGCCGACGAAGCATCTCGAGTCGAAATTTTCATTTACCTTGATCCACAGCGACAAGCCGAAATTTGCGAAAGCCAAGACCGCGAATCGATCGCGCTGCTGATCGAAAAATTGGCGTCAGACGACCGCGTCAGTTTGTTGCGCCGCGTCAGCACCGAGACGCAGGAAGACTTGCTCAATCGGCTTCCGGCAACCGACCGTCGCGATATTCAACGGCTAAGCCAATACCCGGAAGGAACCGCCGGTGCCATGATGAGCACCGACATCTTGCGGTTGAGCGAATCGCTGACAGTTCGCGAAGCCCTCGATGAACTCATCCGCCAAGCCGAGTTGTTCGAGACAATATATTATTTGTACATCGTCGACGCGGAGCAACATTTGCGCGGTGTTGTTTCGGCGCGACAGCTTGTGGCGGCCATGCGTCGTCCCAGCACACCGATGCGCGACCTTATGGAGACCAAGCTGGTCACCGTGGAAGCGCTTGAAGATCAGGAGGCAGTTGCGAATCGAGTGGCTAAACTTGACTTACTGGCTATTCCGGTCGTCGATCACGAGCATCACATGCTGGGAATTATCACGCACGATGACGTTATCGACGTCGTTCAAAGCGCAGCGGCTGAAGACGTCCAGCGAATGGGTGCAGTGACGCCGCTGCAAGATACTTATCTGCGCACGCATTGGCTGACGATGAGCTGGAAGCGCGGCATTTGGTTGTGCTTTTTGTTTTTTGGTGGCGTGCTGACCGCCATCGCATTGCAAAACTACGGCGCCCAATTGAACCATTGGGCTTGGCTGATTCCATTCATCCCGCTGGTAATTAGTAGTGGCGGCAATTCAGGGAGCCAATCCGCGACGCTGGTCATCGCAGCACTTACCCGTGGGCAACTAACACGCAAAGATTGGCTGCGGGTTGCGTATCGCGAGTTTTTCGTGGGGGCTTTGTTGGGGCTGGGATTGGGCGCGATGAGTTTGATTGTCACGCAAATTTTTCCCAATCCACCGAGTATCGTCCACGCAATGGTAGTGCCCATTACCTTAATGCTAGTGGTAACCGTCGGGACCTTAATCGGGTCGTTGCTGCCGATATTGTTTCATCGGCTGGGTTTTGACCCGGCTTTGATGAGCACTCCGTTTGTCGCGGGGATCGTCGACGTATTGGGGATTGTGATCTACATGAACGTGGCGCTGCTGTTACTGTGATTCGGCCCGCAAAGTTCCCGTAGCCGATTCGGCAATACTTTTCGGCAAGTCGTGAGTCGTCGGAAAAACTCCGGTAATTGCACGTCACAATTGTTATTTGCCGCTAAAATGAAACTGAAATCGGACAATAAATTTGCTTTTGATCCAGCGACTGAGGAATCGTTATTCATCGGTTCGATAAATCTAATGACCGACGCCGATAAGGGCGGGACATCGGAAGTTCCGTTTCAGGACAAGGTCATGGGTTGACGAGGGAGCGACAACTCATGACCTTTTTTATTGCGCTAACTCGTCTTTCTTGTTTCGACTTTTTGACGCATTATGCAAAAGTACGATGCGACCATCATTGGCGGAGGCATTGTCGGACTGGCGACGGCTTACCAATTCACTCGGCGTTTCCCCAATCGCATTGTTGTGATTCTGGAAAAAGAAAATCGTCTGGCAGAGCATCAAACGGGCCACAATTCCGGCGTGCTGCATTCGGGCATTTATTACAAGCCAGGTTCAGCCAAAGCGAAAAACTGCCGCGACGGAAAAATTGCTATGCAGCAATTCTGCGAGCAGCACGGAATTGAATTCGAGATTTGTGGCAAAGTCATCGTGGCGACGGAGGAATTTGAACTTCCGTGGCTGCAAAACATCTACGAGCGAGGCGTCGCCAACGGAGTCAAGTGCGAGATGATCGGCGTCGAGCGTCTCAAGGAACTTGAACCTCATGCCGCCGGGATTAGTGCGATCCATGTTCCAGAAGCCGGCATCGTCAACTATCGACAAGTGTGCGAAAAGCTTGGCGAATTGATTGTGAGTTCCGGCAGCGAAATAAAATTGGCGTGCCGCGTTCAAGCCATTCGGCATTCGACTGGCGAAACTGTTATTGACACGACTCAAGGTACTTTTGCTACCGGCGTCGTTGTCAACTGTGCAGGCTTGCATAGCGATCGCGTGGCGAAATTGGGCGGGAGCAATCCCGAGGCGAAGATCATCCCGTTCCGCGGCGAGTATTATGAAGTGCTTCCGGAAAAGCATTACTTGTGCCGCAATCTGATCTATCCGGTTCCCGACCCGCGATTTGTGTTTTTGGGAGTTCACTTCACGCGGATGATCGGCGGCGGATTGGAGTGCGGGCCGAATGCGGTGCTGGCATTTGCGCGCGAAGGTTACACGATGGCGACAATCAATTTGGCGGATCTTTGGGAAAGTTTGACCTATCGTGGCTTTCGGCGATTGGCCCTGAAGCACTGGCGGATGGGGATGGCCGAAATGTGGCGATCGGTAAACAAGCGGGCGTTTGTCAAAGCACTTCAGCGATTGATTCCCGAAATCCAAGCTGCCGATTTGGTCGTCGCGCCGGCAGGAGTTCGCGCCCAAGCCGTTCTTCCAAACGGAGGTTTCGTCGATGACTTTCACATCACGGAGACGGAGCGAACGGTAAACATCATCAACGCTCCTTCGCCCGCTGCCACGGCGTCACTGAACATCGGACAGTCAATCGTCGACCGATTGGCCTCGCGGTTTGCGTCATGATTTTAGCCAATCGTGTGAGAACTACCGACTCCCGTCGGTAGCTTGCAGATCTCAATTCTCAACCGCGACGCAAAGAATCAGGGGGCTAACACCCCCCGCTCGCCAACTCTCAATTCTCATGCCTCATGCCAGATTTCCGGCATAATTCGGCTTTTCAAATTAGCGAAGGCTTGCGACAATTCGCCACCGAATTCGTGAGCCCATTATGAAACGTATCAGCGATTATTGCGTTTACCTTGTTGTCCGCTTGATCATGGCGGCCATCCAGATCATGCCGCTGCGCATGTGCGAGAGTTTCTCGCGCGGTCTAGGTTATTTGGCGACCGAAGTATTTCGAATTCGTGCCAAGTTGATCGACGAAAACTTGACGAATTCTTGCCCGAATTTGACGGCCGTAGAACGGCGTGCCGTCACAAGCCAAATGTGGGAACATTTCGGCTTGCTGCTGTGCGAGATCGTATTGGCTCCGCGCAAGATTCACGAAACGAATTGGCGCAAGTACATTCAGCAGAACGACAACGAGCTAATGTCGAAATACTTGCTGGATTCCCGTTCGGCTGTTTTCGTCTCCGGACATTTTGGCAATTTTGAAATCGGCGCGCTGACGATGGGGTTGTTTGGTTACCCCAGTTACGTAGTCGCGCGAAGCTTGGACAACCCGTACTTAGACAAATTGCTTCGCTCGGTTCGCGAATCGAAAGGGCAGTTTGTTGTGCCCAAGGACGGCAGTGCGACCCAGATTCAAAACATTCTGGACGCAGGCAAAACGCTTTTATTACTCGGCGATCAGCACGCGGGAACGAAAGGAGTTTGGATTGACTTTTTGGGACGACCCGCCGCATGCCATAAAGCACTTGCCTTGTTCACACTGAGTTCGGGGGCACCGATGCTGGTCTCGTATTGTCGCCGAACGACTGGCATTCTGCGGTTCGAAACCGGAGTCGCCGGAGTCGCCGATCCTCAAACGATGTCACCGGAGTTATGTGACGTGCGCGCGTTGACCCAATGGTATAACGACTGTTTGGCATTGGTAATTCGCGCGGACCCGGGACAATACTGGTGGGTTCATCGTCGCTGGAAGGAAAAACCGGTGCGACAAAGAAAATCGAATACGATGCGGGCGGCAGCCTAGTCCGTGAATGGAAAGCATTAGTCTGAGTGTTTGCGAAGGACTTGTTGGACCTCGGAGACAAAGTCTTGTGCGCCGGAAAACTGGCGATAGACGCTGGCGAAGCGAACGTAAGCGACTTGATCCAGCTCGAACAACTCGTCCATCACGATGCGGCCCAATTCGAAGCTTGCGATTTCGTCGACTTGTTCGAACTTGGTGACGACTTCCTGTTCGACTTTGGCAATAAGTGACTCCAACTGTTCGCTGGTCACGGGCCGTTTCCAGCAAGCGCGCCGAAGGCCATTGCGAATCTTGTCGGTCTGAAACGGTTCGCGAGAACCGTTTTTCTTAACGACTTTTATATCGACTTCGACGATGCGCTCGTAGGTCGTATATCGCCGGTCGCAATTCAAGCAGGTCCGCCGACGACGGATCACAAAGCCGCCTTCACACGATCGTGAGTCGATGACTTTGTCGTTATCGCGTCGGCAAAAAGGGCATTTCATACGTGTCGACTACTGGGTGTCAACCGCAACAAGGCGCTACTTGGATGCGTCGCTCTTTTTATTCGCGGAATCACCACTGTCCACATTGGGGACTTGCAGTTCTGAATCCGAGGGATCGGTGTCGGGGCGAGGTTCACCTTGGCAACCGAGCCCACAAGCGACCACGAACAGAGTTAACGCAATCCAGCGAAATGCAAACATGACAAATCCTTTGACCGCAAAGCAAATGAGGCGGACTCGAGCAAGCGGCCAATGTAAACAAAAAAAGGAGCAAACTCTAGACCGTTTGCTCCTCAGGTAGATCGAAAATAAAAAGCGCTTAATTTATTTAGGCGCCTCTGTTTTAGTTTCAGCCTTTGGTGGGGGGGTCGTTTTGGTCTCGGTTCCCTTGTTGCAACCAACGAACATCGCCGACGAAACAACCAACAACAATGCAAATCCAAGTAATCTGTTCATGTTTCCTTCCAAAATCAAAGCTCTCAAATGCAGTCAGTAATTACTGCCCCGCGAGCAAGACACTCTGCTCGTCGTTTGTATTTTCTACGCTAAGCGACCGCGAATCAAGCCGCTGCATGCATAGTCGGTTGGAATTGGCCGGCTTTTCCGTAACGATTAGGCAGAGCTTGCCGGACGGCCAATGTCATTGCTTTACCGCGTTATTTCGCTCATGTTGGGAATATTCGCCGTTTACGGCGCCTCTTATGAACGGTGGGTGCGTTCTTGATGGTCCGTCGTTCGGTCAGACGCCTTTTTTATGTACGCCAGCCCTAACCGACTCGTGACACCAGACAACAACGGTCCGGACCCGCAGTCAGCCTTTCCAATTGAATGGCTGGTTGAGACTTATTTGAACGACGTCTACCGGTACGCTTTTCGATTGACGGGCAATCGCAGCGATGCTGAAGATGTGTCGCAACAAGTCTTCCTGCAGGCACAACGTCACCTGAATCAAGTCCGAGATCAATCTCGTTTGCGACCGTGGCTGCTTCGGATTGTGCGAAATACTTTTTTCAAGCTCCATCGTCGACAGCGCCCGCTAAACGCATCGACTCTAAACGTGAACCTTGATTGGTTTCCGGATCGGTCGACGATTGACGCATCGGAAATCGATGCCGTGCAAAACGCCATCAACAAATTGGACACACATCACAAGCAGGTCGTACTTATGTACTTTTTTGAGGACCTTTCGTATCAGCAGATCGCCGATCGACTCTGCATCAAGATCGGCACCGTGATGAGCAGGCTCTCACGAGCGAAATCTAGCTTGCGCGAAATATTCTCATCGCAAATTCCGTAAGGGGGACGCAACGATGAAGCCAATTGAAGTTCCTGACGACATTCGGCCATTGCTGGACGCTTACCGCGCCGAGCCGGATTTGGCTCAACCTGAAATGTCGTCGTTGCGGAATTGGTTGGCCGAATCACCGCGACATCGCGAAACACTGAACGCTGCGCAAGCGGAGGATCAGCAAATCAAGAACGCGCTGATCGACGTGGCAGTTCCGGTGGGCTTGGACGAATTGATTGTGCGTTCGCTTGATTCGGCGAATGCAACTCTCAGTTCACGTGGTTTCGATAAAACGGTGGATTTTAAGGCTCCGACTGTTGTAAGCTTGGCAAAGCGATCGAACGAAGGCGTCAAACAAGGCATCCCGGCTGGGGCGAAGCCCAAACGATCTGCAACATGGGCTTGGGGAATCGCGATCGCGGGAGTAGCGGCAGCCGTGCTTGCGATTATAAACGGGAACGGACCAGCGACTCCTGTGAATCAAACCTTTACTGCTCGCGAGCTGTGCGAAGCTTCATTGCAATGGATTCAAATTGCGGACAACAGCGGTGGGTCGAGTCTCGATGAAAATAGCGAGGAGCCGATGATTGCCCCAAAAGGACAATGGAAACAACTTCATACGGAAAACGGACCGGTCGATTGCCTTTTGACTAGCACGTCCGGCGGCATTCGCGTCTTTCGATTTAAATTGCCGGCAAAAAAAGGGTCGCAATTGCCCAGCGAATTTTCGGCGACGCCAGATTTGCCGAACCAAAATTTTGCTTGCTCCGCTCGGCGACGAGGCAACACGATCGAAGTGATTGCGGTCGAGGGAGGCGCGAGCAATTACCGAATAGTTTTCAATGACTGAGCGACCGGCAGCGTTCGAGGGGTCAGACCCCAGATGTCGAGTCGCTCTCGGTGGGTGGGACGAAACGGGGCGCGGATTCGTTGACCCGGTCGTCGTATTCGATTGCGGGCCGCTTGGATTTGGTCGGCTCGTAGCCATCGGCGTTAAATGAACTTTTGATGTCGTTAAAGCTGCGGCGAAGCTCGCGGTAGCTTTGTCCCCAAGACCGTGCGACATCGGGAAGACGTTTGCCAAATAGCAAAATCGCTACAACGCCGAGAAGCAACAGTTCTTGATAGCCGATGCTGCCGAACATAGAAAACGCGGCCTCTGAAAGAAAGAAGTCGCTGCTTTATTGGCGATCGGTTTCGCGAGTCTCTTCGATTCGCTCGCCTGGCTTGTCGCCCATACCCGCTTTGAATTCGTTGATGCTGCGGCCCATGTTACGCATCAAACTTGGCAATCGCGCACTGCCGAACAAAAGCAAAAATACCCCGGCGACAATCAAGATTTCTTGTATTCCAAGGGTTCCAAAGAAAGCTAACACGGCTACATCCTAACTACAAAAACTTTTCCAAAGCCGAATTGCGGACTTGCACTATATTGTAGCCCCGCAGTATTTCGTGTCAAACCGACGACGACTTCACCGTGCTATTTGAGTTGTCGTTCCCACGGCTCACGGCTTTGCGCGACTTGCTCACGCATCATCGGCAAATAGCGATAATAGACCTCGAGGCTCAATGTCGCCATCGAGGTGCTAAAAACGCGACCGCCGTATCCGCACCATTTGCCATTCGGCTCCCAACTTCCCGCGTGGTGATCGCTTTGAACTTGGGTACTGGTCAATTGTTTTTGAAGTTGACGATTCCATGTTTCCCACGACTCGCCCCCACGTTGGTAGAGCGAAAGTGTGGCGTAATACCAAAGATAGTAATCGACTTCACCGCTGCCCGGTGTTTCGTTGAGGATGAAGTCAGCGGCTTCCGAAGATGTTCGCGAGGCGATCGCTTGACCTAGGAAATATCGACACGCGAGTGCTTCGGCGGTCATTGTCGCAGAAGGCTGTTGACGCGGCCGATACGAAGCAAGTCCACCGTTCTGTCCCGACGTACACGAGTCCAAGAATGTTTTCATGCGCTGAATAGTCGGTGGCGGAATGAAAGCTCCTCCGAGCTGCGCGCTTTTGAGCGCCATGACTTGCCAACCGAATTGGCTCATGTCGCCAGCTTCGCCCGGTTGATATCGCCAACCGCCGCCAACTGGATCTTGAGAAGCAATCGAATACGCCACCGCTCGCTCGACATACGGCTTGAGCCGCTGATCGCCGGTGAGCGCGTACGCTTCACTGACCGCGAGCGTCGCGATGCTGTGGCTGTACATGTGCGCGAACAAACTGGCCTCGCCCGCGAAGTGCCCGCTGCCGGCTTGCGATTTGAGAATAAACTCCAATCCGCTGCGTATGTTGTCGCGATAATCACCGTGCAGATGGTCGTATCCGGCGCCCATGAACGCCAGCAGCGCAAGCCCCGTGAGCGCCGTATCCGCATCGCCACCAGCTCCGCGCCGATCGTGACCAAGCACTCGGAATTCGCGGCCGGCTTCGGTCAAGCGAGGATTCCAGCGGCCATCAGTCTGCTGATTATTTGCCAGCCAGCGAAGTGCATTTTCGACAGCCTCTTCTGTTCCTTCGGTGCCGCCACGTTTAAGTGCATGCTCTCGCCGTTGATTGGGACTTCGCAAAGCATAAATCAACGGCGTAGGCTGGACGGCTCTCGAAGTGACTTCGCGATTCGATGGAAAATTTCTGCTGTTCGTCGCGTCTGCAATTTCTGTCGACGTCACGATTGGGATCAGCGAGGAGTCTTCAGGAGGGCTCAATTTGACTTGATCTGTATCGACGTCGATTTTCGAGGAATCGTGCCGCGAATCGGGTTCAATGGACCGCTGACTTTCGACAATTGCTTCCGGTTCGGCGGGTTGGTCTGGCGTGTTGGCTTCGGCTTGAACAGCATCGTCGGCGATGGCATCATTCGCGGGTGGTTTTGGCGCTTCCAACAAGGCGGGTGCGGAAATTGAAGGCGGAATCAAAACGGCGATCTCGTCCGATGTCGGCGATTCACTTTCGAGTTGTGCTTCCATCAACTCGGGAGCGGCGAGGTCGGGGACCGGTAAGTCTTGGCGGGCAATATCTGCTATTTCGTCCGTCGAAATATCCGAGGACTCATCGGACTCGCTGAGAAAATGGATCGGAACGATGGCTTCGTCTCCATTGGACCCAGCCGACGGAACAAAGAGCCGCGTTTCATATGCGTAAAGAACCAACAACAAGTGAGCGAAAACCGAGAGCCCTACGCATTTGTGCGTTGTCTTCACGTTGCCTAAGCGCGTCAGTGTCAGCGCCAACAGCGCCAGGCTCAGCAGCGCAAGCCCACTCCAGATTGTGATCTCGACGGTGCGCGTCCAATTCACGATCGCGAGGCAACCGTCGGCGACTGCGAAAATTGGCCACATGGCTACCGCTCCACTTGGGCGACGCGAACGGCCAAATTAACGTCTTGAATATCGGCGCGTCGACAAACGGCGATGACGTCGGCGACCGATTGATAAACGCTGTTGGAATCGCCGCGAACAACGACCGAAGTCTTTGTGTTTTGAGCTTTGGCCTCGCAAAGTTGCCGTTCCAGATCAGCCAGCGACAGTTGTCGGCCATCCAAATGAATTCGCCCGTCACCGAACACGTTGATCACCCGCTTGCTTGACCCGGAAGCCGCCGTTGGCATCGGTGAAACTTGGGGAACGCGGACCGCTAAGTCCCGCTCGTCGTCATTCGAATTGGTAAGCTGACTGCCGATCATAAAAAAAATGACTAGGAACAACAAAATGTCGATCATCGGCGTCAAGTTGATCGACGGGGCATCGTCGCGCATCGTCTTGAGGGGCATGGATTAGTACTCGATTTCCGCAGTTCACGGTTTGATGAACGATTGTCGGCGAATTAGGCCGCTTGCCGGTTAGGCCCGCCGCGTGGTCGATTGCTTTCGGCTCGTCGTTCGATGGCCGATCCCGCGATCGCTTCGGCGGAAACGCAATTGACGACCTCCATCCCAAGCTCGTCCAGTTCCACAATTCGTTGGTCAACTCGACTAACGAAATAAAAATACGCAATCAACGCCGAGATCGCGACCGTCAAACCGCCTGCTGTCGTAATGAGCGCGACGCTGATTCCGGCCGCAACAAGCGGTTTCGAGTCGCCCATCGCAGGATTGGCACCAGCAATGGAATCGAACGAGTGCATCATGCCGAAGACTGTACCCAACAAGCCCAGCAGGGGAGTCACGGTTGAAATTCCGTTCATCATGCGGATGTGCTTTCGCAAGTCGTTGCTAATTCGTTCGCCAGCATCCAAGATCGCTTGCTCGATTTCAACGCTCGGCCGACCCCATTTGCGAACTCCAGCTGCGAACATTTTGGCAACAGAGCTTTCGTTTTCGTCGCATAACTTTAGGGCAGACTCTCGCGTCAGCTCGCCCTCGCGAAGTTGTTCCAAGAATCTCCCTACAAATGGCCCGGGAATAATTCGCCCTTTTCGCAAACTTATAGCGCGTTCGAAGACGACCACCAGCAAGATAAACGAACAAACTCCGATCGGAATCATCAGCGGCCCTCCGTCGCGGAGGACTTTGAGTAACGATTTCGATTTGGCGACGCCTTGATTGGCAAGAGTTCCGGTCGAAAGCGGCTGTGGGGAACCGGCGTCGATTTGAAGATTTTGTGGAGCGAATGTGGCTGCGCTCGATTGCACGGAAAAAAATCCGAGCATGGCCAACGTCAAGATCGCGATCCACAAAACTGACGATTGCGAAAATTTCATCTGCGTGAGTTCCTCCCGTTCAACGCCCGTGTCGAACGAATTAGCGGCGTCCACACGGTTTCTTTTACGAATCAACGCCGGTGGCGACTAGAGCGAAACTGAGTTTCGATTAGTTTTCGCCCGTCCATCTTCCGTTCCCCGTTTAACCGCAATACCGTTCATCTTTAGTCCATCAGCCGCTTGGGCGCTAGCCCCCAGTTTCCCCGTTGCGGCGGACGTGTATCCCGCAGAAACCGGACGCTAGCGCGTTCCGGCTGATAAAATCATGAACGGTGTTGCGGTTAATCCAAGACAGCGTCGCGAAAAACCATCCGCCTGCTAGCGGCCCAGCACGTCCGATTCAAAGTCGCTTCTGTTAGGTATCGGACGTTGCGGCGTGCGGGTTGGCAAATCGACCTTGACCGTTTGCGGACTTCAGGGAAAATCACGATTCGCGATGTTGCAATCGTTGCGAACGACTCATTCGACAAAGCCAGGGATGTTCGGCTTTGCGTTGATCAAGCTGTTTTCGCCCGTGCCGATCTAGGAGGGAGTGTTCATGAGACCCAAGCTCATATTCGTTGTCTTGCTCGCCGCCATTGTCGGCTGCACAAAATCTGAAGAACCCAAGGCTGCGTCGTCCATTACGCCGGACAAGGTTGCGCAAGCCGAATCGGCGAATGCGCCTTCGACTGCGGATGTAGAAAACTTCACCGTCGACACTCCGCCTGAAATAATCTGTCGCACCTTTGTCGAATTCTTGCGAAAGGGCGAAAACTCGAACGCTGAAAAGTACTTGTCGCAAGAGTCGATTGCCCAAACGCGAAAGCACCAGCTCGACCTCGCAACACCGGTGGGGCCAAACGCGAATCATGTCGTAGGTGAACCGATGTATGCAACGAACCAACAAAAGATTGCTTTCGTTCCTGTGGCGGTGACCGAGTCAGGCACGCCGGGAGCGACTTCGCCATCGTTTTCGTTGATGCTGAAAAAAGGAATCTACGGCTGGAAAATAACCGGCATCCTTTTGCAAGCCGACGGCGAATCCCAAGATTTATTCTGTTTCGAAAACCCGCAAGACGTCCTCAAGATCAAGGGCATGATCGACGGCGAAACGCGACAAGCCCGCATCGACACGCCGGGCGAGGAAAAGCGATACCAATAGCCCGACTTCTCATCAAGCGTGTTCTCGTGGCAGCGGTTTCCCCGTGTTCCGAATCCCGTTGAGAAATCGGCGAATTTCGGGATAATGGAGCCTCGCGATCGGCCAAGCGCGTGCTGCGTGCCTATTTTTCTGCCGAGTGCCGTTTATCCTTGACCCAGATTTTTTAGCCAGGATGTGTCGACGTGGGAGCCAAAAATAAATCGCATTCGATCGATTCCGAGCCAATGATTCATGCTGAGAATCTTTGCAAGTACTACGGCCAATTCGCCGCCGTGCGAGACGTTAATTTTTCGATTCCGCGCCGCCAAGTCTGCGCCCTTCTCGGCCCCAACGGTGCCGGAAAATCAACGACGATGAAATTGCTAACTGGCTATCTGGCACCTACCAGCGGCGCAGTCACGATCGCTGGTTTCAACTTGGAACGAAACCGCATCAAAGCAAGTGAGCACATCGGATACCTGCCTGAAAATGGACCGCTGTACGACGAGATGACTCCCCTAGGCGCATTGAAGTATTTGGCTCGAGCGCGCGGTCTGTCGTCCAGCGTTACGCGCGACCGCCTCGAATTCGTTGCCAAGGAATGCGATTTGGGCGAAGTCTGGAACAAGCCGATTTCCAAATTGTCGCGCGGCTTTCGTCAGCGAGTCGGAATGGCCCAAGCACTTTTGCACGATCCGGAAATCCTGATTTTGGACGAGCCAACCAGCGGATTGGACCCGAATCAACTTGTCGGAATCCGTCGCTTGATTCGCGAATTGGGTCAATCGAAGACTGTGTTGCTGTCGACGCATGTGCTTCAAGAGGTCGAGCTATTGTGCAGTCGCGTTGTCTTGATCAACGAAGGGCGCGTCGTGTTCGACGGACCACTGGAAACGATGGGCGAAAGAAATCAGATGGAACGCCAATTTCACCAACTAACGGGCTTTGCGGGATAACCGATCGCTCTCGCGAATCGGAATGTCCCATGCCGATTATTCAACACGAGGATTTTGTATGATTCGATGGCACGTCATCTCCGCTGTTTTTTGGCGAAACGTCAAACAGTACTTCACCAGCGTGAGCGGCTATTTGTTTATCGTCGTCTTCGTTACGGTCTGCGCACTGTTGGCATTCAATCCGCAGTTCTTCACCGACAACTTGGCCAATTTGGATCAGTTGAGTCGTTACTATCCGCTGCTGCTGCTGTTCTTGGTGCCCGCGATCACGATGAACACCTGGGCGGAAGAAATGCGACAAGGAACCGATGCGATCTTGTTCACTTTGCCGGCATCCGATCTGGAGATTCTGCTCGGAAAATATTTGTCCGTCGTCGCTGTCTATTCAGTCGCACTCGCGTTTTCGGTCACCCAATTGATTGCGTTGGCCAACATCGGCCAACCGGATTGGTACGTGATTGCGACGGTGTATTTGGGATATTGGCTGGCGGGCTGCGCGCTTTTGGCGATCGGCATGTTCGCTTCGTCGCTGACTCGCAGTAGCACCGTGGCGTTTATTTTGGCGGCATTGTTTTGCGCGATTCCCGTACTCGCCTGCAGCTATTTTTGGGGCATATTGGGAATCGAACGATTGGGAATCGAATGGCACATGCGCGACTTTCGCATGGGCCTGATTTCGCTAACCGGCGTACTGTATTTTGTTTCGATCATCGTGCTGATGTTGTACTTAAATCTCGTTGTGATTTCGCGCCGCCGCTGGAGCAAAGGGCGACAAATGGGACTTGGTCTACAATTTGCCATGCGCACGGTGGCGCTCGCCGTGGCCTTGGTCGGTGCAAATTATTTGGTCGACAAAGCCGCATGGGCTTTTCCAAGTCGTATCGATATGACTCGCGAGTCTGTGTTTACACTTGACGAAACCACGCGCGCGACGTTGAAAAAAGCTGCCACGAACGGACGACCCGTGACGATTCAAGCCTACGTTAGCCACGACGTTCCGCGCGAATTCGTCCACGTCAAAAATCATTTTCTCGGTCTGTTGCGGCAGTTCGAGCGAGTCGGCGGTAATCAAGTCGATCTCAAAATCGTCGACGTCAAACCATTTAGCCGACAAGCCATCGAGGCGCGCACACATGGAATTCGGCCAAAGACGACCCGGAGCGAAGTTGGCGGTAACACCGTGGAACAGGAAGTCTTTTTGGGCGCGGCCGTTTCCAGCACGATGGGTGACGCCGACTTGCCGATGATCGACGCGGAAACCAGCATCGAATACGAATTGACGCGGGCCATCGCAACCGCGAGCGACAAGAAAAAACAAATAACTGTCGGAGTCTTGGCAACTGATTTGATGTTTCTGGGGCCAAAGGTTCGCGAAGAGCGTGAAGAATGGTCGTTTAATACCGCGCTTCTAGAACTTAAAAAGTCGTACCGATTCAAAATGTTCGGCGCGACGGACCTTGGAAAAATCGTCAACCCGATTTTAGACGAGCCCGCGAAAGATGCCGGCGCAGCTCCAAGCCCAGCCGAGCCGGAAAAAAAATCCGAACCCGCGATAACGGCACCGGATGTGTTATTGGTTGTCGGTCCGAGCTGCTTGCCGCAACCGGCAATGGATGACCTTGTGAAATACATTCAATCGGGACGGGCCGTATTGATCTTGGAAGATCCGCTCCCATTCTATTGGGCGTTTCGGTCGCCGGATCAATTGGGTGTTTTCAACGCGCCACGGCAACCCCGCGTCGATATGCGGGCCCCGGCGCGACCTTACTTGACGGAGTTCATGGAAGAAAAAGCCTTTGGCGGTACCTCGTTTCCATTGCTCGAGGTGCTTGGAATCGAATGGAACAGCGGCCAAGTCGCTTGGCATGATTTGGAACCTATTCCAGGTTTCAAGCCGTTTTGGCCGGAGTATTTGGGCGAGACTTGGCCAAAATATTACGGATCAAAAACCTTAGGCCTCGTGTTCACGTATCCGAATGGCGAGTATAAGCCTTTCAATTCCGGCGACCCAATCTCGCAAGGTTTGCGGAGACTATTGTTCAGCTACCCCGGCCTTATCTCTCCCGCCAAAGACGCGAAAACAGAATTCACGCCTCTTATTTCGCTTTCAAAATCATCCGGGACGGCGGATTGGGACGAAGTGACTTTTACGCCGGACGATCCGCGCATGCAAGGCGGCGGAATGAAACTCGTGTCGGATGTCTCTGGTTCCAACATGATCGTTCTTAATGCGACGCCGAGTTTGAAAACGGACGACCGAACCAAAGTCATCGCGGCCCGAATCACTAGTAAACCGTCCGATGAGGCCAAACCGATCAATGTTGTCTTCATCGCCGACACCGATTTTCTCACTGAGTTTGTTCCGCTTCAGTCACGGTCGCTCGCAGCGCCATTGGATAATGTAAAATTGGTCCAGAATGCTTTGGAAGTTTTGGCCGGGGACGTGGACTTTGTTCGCTTGCGAAATCGACAACCAACGCCAAGATCTCTGACCAGTTTTGAAGCCGTTGTCGAAAGCTACCGGCGCAATCGACTTGCGCAACAACAAAAAATCGATGCAGATATCGAGGTCGAACTTCAAAAGGCACAAGTACAAATGGACGCGGCCGTGAAACGGATCAACGAAGACAAGGAACTTGATTTCGCCGGAAAATTGCAGCAGCTTTCGCAAGACGTCAACGTGTCGCAACGCCGCTTTGACATCCAGCATGAACGACTCCAGCGCACACGGGACGAAAAGATCAATGAAATTAAGGCCGATGAACAACTTAAAATTTCGCGTTCGGAGTACATGGTCTGGTTGCTTTCGGTTTGGTTAGCGCCACTGCCGGCGGTGCTATTGGGAATCTGGGTTCTCACGGCTCGATTCTTCAACGAACGAAAACAGATCAAATCGACCCGACGCGTCTGACCCCTCGTATCGCAAGTTGTTTGAACCAATTAATAAGTTTGGAGCTCGATCAATGAATGATTGGACGAAAACAGGATTATTCGTCGCAACGGCACTCGGCATCTGCGTGGCCTGTTTCGGTACGCACTTTGCAACTCAGCCCAAAGTAGCGCCGACGGAAAACCTCGTTGGCAAGCCTTTGTTCGAGTCGCTCGAGGCCGAACAAGTCAAATCGTTGGAAGTCGTCGCTCGCGACCCGGTCACCCAAACGCTGCGCCGTTTCAAAGTTGAAAATCGAGATGGTGTTTGGCGCATTCCGTCGCACCACAACTATCCGGCCGAGGCCGCGAAACGGTTGTTTGAAACGGCAACGGCTCTTTATGGTGTCGAACGCCTCGCCCTCAACGGCCAGTGGACCGAAGATCAATCGCGATTCGGCGTCGTCGCGCCCGATAGCGAAGCAGCAGATTCCGCCGACGTCGAGGCGATCGGCCAGCGCGTCATTTTGCGCGACGGCAGCGATGAAATCCTTGCCGATTTAATTGTTGGCAAGCCTGCAGACAACGACGTGTCTCATTCGCGCGACGACGCGTTTGACCCGGCAAAGCAAAAACGAAAACGATTTAATGTTCGCCGGGGTGACGAGACGGCTACCTATGTGGCCAACCTCAACATTAATCTGTCCACTCGCTTTGCGGATTGGATCGAACCCGACTTGCTCCAAGTCGATCAGCCCGAAATCAACAAGCTAGTGATCGACAACTATGAACTGCAAATTCGCGACGAATTGACCAATCGAGGAACCGTCCGCCGGATCGGGAAGCTTGACAAGGATCGGCATGTGCTGACTCGCGAAAAGGCGTTCGACCCGTGGAATTTGGATGGGCTCAACGCGGAGAAAGAAGAGCTTAACAACGAAACCTTGTCCAAAATCCTAGACTTGCTCGACGAAATGGCCATCGTCGGTGTGCGACCCAAAGTTCAGCTTGAGGGAAAACCGCTACTCAACGCTGACCTGTCGATCAACACGGACTTCGAAACGTACCGCACCGATCCCGCAAAATTCCAAGAAGCGATTTTGGATTTGCAATCCGAGCTGATGGAGTACGGCTTCAATGTTGTGCCGGGAAATGAGCAGGGCGAGAAAGCAACGTTTTACTCCAATCGGGGCGAGTTCTACGTCTCGACGAATCAGGGTATCGCGTACAACTTGTACTTTGGCGATTCCGTACTAGGAAGCGACGAAGAAATTGAAATTGGCGGACCTAAAGTTGCCCTAGCGGGCGAAAAGCCAACGACGGAAGGCAGCACCGAGACAAGTCCTTCGGCGGATGCAAATGAAAAGGAAGTAGCCGCCAGTAGCAATCCACCCGACCCAACAAAAACTGATCCCAGCAAACCGACCAAAAAAAACCGCTACCTCATGGTTCGCGTGACGTTTGATCCGGCGGCGTTGGGGCCGGAGCCGGTCGAGCCGAAAAAGCCCGAAGAGCCTGTCAAGCCTGAAGGGTACGTTGCCGCGCCGACGCCTGCCGAGCCTGCGCCGCCAGCTACTCCCGATGCCGCGCCAACTCCACCCGTGGACAATCGCGACCCTGCGTTCATCAAATACGATGAACAAATAGCCGAACACAAACTGGCTCAACAGAAGTTCGAAATGGATCTCGATCAATTCAAGCGCGACTCGGAAGACTACAAAAATCGTCGCCAGGAAGGGGAGCGAGCCAGTAAACGGCTGGGCGACCGTTTCGGGGCTTGGTTCTACGTGATCGCGGCGGAAGATTTGGAATCATTGCAGATTCCGCGTACGGATTTGGTCCGCCCCAAAGCCACCGACGCCCTGGAAAACGGCGAAATCCCACCCGCGCCGATAGAATTGCCAATGCGACCCGACATCTCAATGTAAAGTCGTGGCCGCTAGGATTTCGTTTGTCGGAATAAGCAGCCCGATTCCCATGCAATTGCCGAGAGGGTCGAAGTTTTTCCTTTCGAGCCGAGATTTTCGCGGTAGGCTTAAAAAGACATTCGCCAGTTCATTCTCTTTTGCGGAGACGCACATGAATGCTGAGCATCTCGTTAACGAAGTTCAAGCTATAATGCCGAGCGCATCGCAGTTCGAAGTCCTGCAAATGGCTTATCTCGTGAGCGTAGAGACCGAGGCATCAGAACGCCAAGACTCAGGTCGGCTTGCCCAAATCGTTCAAGAAATCCGCCCGCGGTTAAGAGCCGCTTCCGACCAGTATTCCGCAGTCACGCACGAGCTCTCCGGAGTTGGCCGCTTTGATCCTTGTAAATTCTCGCCGAATCAACTTTGGTCATTGCTCCGCTCAATCAAAGCCCACAGTCAACTGCTGCAACTTTATATGGGACGAATCGGACAGACGTCGTCGGCTGCACGCTAGATCGGGAAATCCCGTGGTGTACTTTTTTAACGCGATTAACTGCAACCAACACTGGTTCCCTAGAAGCGTGCCTCGAGCTTTCAATAAATCGTATTGATCAGCAATACAATCGCCGTCACGCCAACCACGGCCGCGAACAATCGGTGCAGATGTTCCGCATGAAGTCTTCGGCAAAGCCGTGCGCCCAAAACCGTGCCGAGCCAACTTCCTAAAATCAGTGCCGCGATAATTCCAACGTCCACAGTTCGCGACCCAAACGCGTATAGCGCACAGCCGACGGCCGAGCAAAGCAAAATCGCGCCCAAGCTCGTTCCGACCGCCTGATGCGGCGTCAATCCGACCAAGAGCACTAGGATCGGCAACAAGATCACGCCGCCGCCAATTCCGAAAAACCCGCTCAGAATTCCCACCAAAATTCCGGCTGCGAGCAATCCAGAAACACTCATTTGCGCAACGCCAATTTTGGGAATTGAGATGTACGGCGGCAGACGCAATTTCGAGAGCAACGAACTTGGTTCCGTAACTCGATCGGCGGTGAGTGCGATCACAATCGCGATTGCGACGAGGAGCGCGACAAAGGCGATCGACATGTACCAGTCAAATTCCTCACCTGAAGCCTGGGCCGCGAACTTGTGCATGACGTAGCCCAACCACGTACCAGCAGTTGCGCCGCCACCAACTAGCCACGAGGTGCGAGCTTCAAAATTCCCCGCTCGAAAATGCCTTCGCAACCCAAGGGCACTTGCACCAAACGTGAATCCCAAACTGCTTCCCACGGCGATCGTCGGTTCAATCCCTAACAGCGAAATCATTACCGGCGTGACAATGAACCCGCCACCCACGCCGAACAACCCAGTCAAAAAGCCGACGCCTAATCCCAGTACAGCCAATTGGATCAAGAAGACTGGATCGTGCGGTAACCAAAACATGTTGACCTAGTGCGAGCAGATTCCCTAATGGACCGCCGACTGGTGCAAGCTAACCGAGTCGTCAGTCGCATACGAATTCATCGTCGCAAGCGGAGGCGAATAAATGTGCAAAGTTATCAACTCGTGTCCGCCAGTTTGGTGATTCGTGATTTGATGAACTTCCTTGTCTACGGACGCGCAAACGAAGCCCGATTCGTATTGGTTCACCTTGCGCGGCCGAACAACAGAGTCTTCGATCACGTCAAAAATGGTCTCGGTCAGCTCGCCAACAACGACCCGAACTCCACAAGCCGACCCGGCGTGATCGTGAATCAAACTACTTTGACCACTCGTCCAACAAATGCAGAGCAATTCGAAATGCTCAGTCGCCACGATCGTGTTGCGAACGTAGCAAATATTGTTGAACCGAATAAATGGTGTCACGTCCGCGCGGGTGATGTCCAGTTCGGTTAGCCATTGCCGCAATTCGGCAATCGTCGCCGGGCGATCAATCGTCGCCAAACGGTCGACCAATGGACGCAAACCACTTGGCAAAGGTTGACTTTTCATGGGCATTTCGCCATAGGATTGAGTACCGCGACAACATGCAATTCTGTCAGGCTTTGCCCCAAGTGTCAACTTTGGGAGAGCCGCCAAATGGACTTGGTTGCGACAAACCAGTCTAGAGGCCGAAAATTCGATTCGACCGACAAGTTTTTGCGACGCACATTTGGCACGCGCATTGCAGTTTGTTCAGATCGGGCATTTGCCCTCGTGCCAATTTGCCGCTTCATTTCAGAAGCAAAGATAAGCTATTTGCCAGCCAATTTCGCCCTGGGTGCCATTTGAAACCCGGAAATGCGTGACCCATTCGCCATTTTTCCAAAACGCGTGTATCAACTATGAGCCTTGCAAGTGAATTGATGATCGCGACCCCGCAACTGAATGAGACCCCGTTCAGTCAAGCCGTTGTTTTGATCGTCCAGCAAAACGAAACCGGCACGTTCGGCGTCGTCCTTAATCGACCGGCGGACGAGCAAGTCAAACGGCTGTGGCGAACCATGACCGGCTATCCGCACTCGGAATCCGAGAACCATATTTCGCTCGGCGGCCCGCTCAGCGGCCCCGTGTTCGCACTTCACCAGGATGCCGACTGCAGCGAACAAAAAGTCGAATGCGGTTTGTATTTCGCAACTTCGCCACAAAATTTAAAAAAGCTCGCGACTCAAGCCAAACGCCCTTACAAGATTTTCTTCGGCGCGGTCGCTTGGCAGATTGGTCAGTTGGAAAAAGAAATTGAATCCGGAGTGTGGGTTTCCTGCGACAGTAGCAAGGAGCTGATCTTTGCCAGGCATGAATTCCAATGGGAACTATCGTTGCGCAACTACGGCCGTAGCCTCTGGAAGTCGATCGGCATCGAACGGTTCCCTGCAAATCCTGAATTGAACTAAGCCCGCAGGCCCATCCCCGAATCCACCAGGCTTGATCAGGTGATCGTTAGGCTCGTTTCTAATCCAACGCTGCGCGCCGAATCGCGGATAACTCTGGCAAGCGCTAGAAATTTGGCCCATTCACTCGACCACAGTTCCGTGTTCTAATTGAGCAATTCATCATCTAATTCTTTACTGCGGGAGTTCTTTCATGCGAAATTTCGTTTTGGTTTTGTGTGCCTTGAGTTGCTGTTCTTGGATCGGCTGTGATACGAAAGTCGCTCCTCCAAAGGTTGTGGCGAAAGCCGTAGCCGATCACTCGCACGCTCATGGCCCGCACGGCGGAATCGCAGTTTCATTGCCCGGGACCGAGCTTCAAATCGAGGCCATTACGAACAAAACCAACAATCTGGTTCAAGTCTTTTTCCTCGACCACGATGCGAAAGCAGTTAAGCCCATCAAAGCCGATAAAATTATCGTCCGCACCGACAAACTTGGTGGAAAGTCTTTCGAACTCAAGCCCGTTAACCCGGATGCAAACGGCTTGGCGGCCGAGTTCAGCTTGGACGACAAAGACCTCAAGAGCATCGCAGGGCTCGATCCTACCCTGGAAGTTATCCTCGACGGAAAAACCTACACAGCCACATTGGAGGTTCACTAGATTTCCGTACTTATTTCGATCAACCCAATCTCAATCCTGAAATCTCAAATCTGATATCTTTCGCCCATGTCTAACTCACTCGATCCCGTCCGAGTCGCATTGACGCCGCGGCTGCGGTTCGACGAGTATTTGCAAAGTCGCGGGATGCGGAACACGCAACAGCGGCGAAACTTGCTCGACAAAGTCTTCAGCGAGCACGATCATTTCGACGCCGATCAGTTGATCGAGCGACTCCCACGCAAAGGCCAAAAAGGGTACGTGAGTCGGCCTACGGTCTATCGAACGCTTGCCGAATTCGTCGACGCCGGTCTGCTACGCAAATTCGATGTCGGCGGCCGTACCGTCTACGAGCACGATTACGGCTACCCTCAGCATGAACATCTGTTTTGCTCTAGCTGCGAAAAGCTGATCGAATTCCAAAGCCCCGCGCTGTTGGACATTCGCGACAAAGTCGCCCGCGAGAATGCGTTTGCCGTCCGCTCCCATCGTTTCATCATTATCGGCACCTGCACCCAATGCCGTTCCAAGCGCCAGCGCGTCAAGCGCCCCGTCGATTTAATCTAGGAATGGATTTCTACCTGTAACCACAGACCATTTTGAATAGTGTGGGCGAAAAATTTGGAGATCTCATGCGAGTTTGACCCGCTCGCAATGTTTGTGATAAAATGCTCACGTGCGATTGAAACATTCAATTAGTCTTTGAACAAAAGATTGTCCATGCATTTCACTGCCGTCTACATTGCCGTTCCCGAAGGCTTCATTGGCTTTGTCGAAGAATTGCCCGGTGCGAACACTCAAGGGGAAACATTGGACGAGGCTCGGGAAAATTTGAAGGAAGCGGTTCAACTTGTACTTGAAGCAAATCGAGAGTTGGCTGAAAAGTCGTTGATCGGTCAACAAGTCTCACGTGAACCATTTGACCTGTCGACTCCATGAAGCGTCAGGAACTGATACGGCTTGTAGAATCGCTTGGATGCCGGTTGCTTCGTGAAGGTAGCAAGCACAGCGTTTATTTCAATCCCGCAAATAACCAGACCACTGCGATCCCGCGAGATCAACATTTTCCTTGTGCGAAAGATCTGCAGAGATTTGGGTGTCCTGGAACCGTAAACGACGAACCGGGTTTTTGACGTCGAATCGTTTCAACAACTTGCCGGCCATGTTTCTTAGGTTTAAACCATGCCAAGTGTCACATCTCCTGCGCGAATTGCGGCATCGCTCACCGAGTTTTGGTCGCCGCGCGTGATCGCGGAGGTCGATGATTGCTACGTCAAGGTCGCCAAGGTCCAAGGCACTTTGGCGTGGCATAGCCATGAGACCGAAGACGAACTCTTCTTGGTCCTCAAAGGTCGGCTGCGAATCGAAATGGAAGCCGGTTCGGTCGAGCTTGGCGAAGGCGAGATGTTCGTCGTGCCCAAAGGCGTTCGGCACAATCCTGTCGCCGAAGAGGAATGCCATGTCATGCTTTTCGAACGCAAATCAACTTTACATACCGGCGATGTTATGACCGAAAAAACTCGCGCGATTTCCGAACAATTGCGGCCAATTTGATTTGCTCTCTCTTGAAGAAACTACCGACGAAGGTCGGTAGAGCTTCATCCAAAGGGCTAACGATATGGCGATTATTCCGTTGTGTCAGTGCCACCGACTCTCGTCGGTTGCTCTTGGGGAATAATTCTACAATTTCGGCACCGGGCGTTTGATTTTCGGGGGTGCGAGCATTTGCGCGCGTTCGGCTTGAGGTTGGCGGACGACGTTGTTGTTGTTGGAGGCTTGCATTTCGCGGGGCGGGGCAGGGGGTTGGATGAAAATCTCGGACCATCGCCAGCCGATGGGAGTTGAAAGTTCCTTTTGAGCAAGCAGCGACCAGGGTGTTTCAGGGTGCTCGTCGATCACACGTTGCAAATAGGTTTTGGCTTTTGCGCCAAGTTTTTCGGATTGGCTGCCGGTGGAAATGGAATCTGCAGGCTCCAATCGCCAAGTATTATTTTTCGGATCGTTAAACTTGAGATTCGTTTTGGCCATCGCCAGCATTTCGTTGTATGACTCAGCGCGAACTTTCGCCGCCAATACGCTGCCGTACGCCAAGTCGAAGCCTGCTTTCCAACGCGGCGAAATTTCCAATTCGCGATGCGCTTCGCCCGTTTTGATAATTTCATACAACTGATTGATTTTTGGTTCGACTGTGGCCGCCGCCCGCTGGGCTTGTGAAATGGCAGTGACAAACGCGGCTTCGTCGAACTTGGTGAATACCAAATCAGGTTCCGCCAGCGGCGTGACCCATGATTGCTGTGCGGCTTGAACCAAAGCAAACCGAGCTTGGTTTTCTTGCAGCTGCTTTTGATACATGACATTCGAAACGTAATCGGGCCGGTATTTGCGCATCACATCGGGATTGAAAAAGTACGCCAAGTATGCGGAAAACTCCGACGTTTCCCAACGCCGCAGACCATTCGTTTCTCGATTCGGATGCACCGTGAAATAAATGCCGCCGCTTTCGTAACAAATCCGAGTCAGGCCAAACGGACCGTATCCCGAATCGATGAACTCTAACGAATCATCTCGATCGCTCGAAAATTTGAGCCGCAGCCGCTCTGGATAAAGCGTCTCGGGGCCTTGATGCACGGTCGTCCACTGCGGGGACTGATCAAAATTCGGATCGGGATCGACCCATTTGACTTCCGACTCGACGCGACCAAAGGGAGCCGGAATTCCGACGACGAACACGGGGACTTCGTATTTCTGGCACGCGACCACGGCCGCATCTAAATTGTTCAAGTCATCGCCGGCTTCGTCTGAAATCAAAATGATCATGACGTTTCGTTTGCGGTCCCCCGTTTGAGAATCGATCCGCCGCAAGTCCCGGTATTCATTGACGACCGTCGTGATGGCTGAGAACACGTTTTCGATGCCGGTTTCATCGGTCGTTATGGACCGAATCGAATCTTTAATTTTGGTAACGCTGTCGGTCGGGCTGCGAAAAGCAAAATCAAAGTTCTGTCCGAAAGCACAAACTTGGGTCAGCAACGCCTGCTCACCGTGTTTCGTAAATGCAGCCGCGCCTGAAGCCTGGATCGCGCTCAATTCCTCGTACACGCGATCGATTCGTTCCATGATTTCTTCTCGTTGACGCAACAAACTCGCGGATTGGTCGAACATCCAAACGACGAGCGTCTTGCGTTCTTCCATCGACCGAACGATCTCTTCGACGATTCGGTCAACCGCACCCGTAGCCCCGGTGGCCGCGACACCAACCGTCCCTTTTACAGCAACGGATTCCAATTTTTCGGACATCGCCCTCACGACCGTATCGTCAAAGACAAACGCGCCCAAATCGTTCAATTCATTCGGCGAATCGATTTCAACTTTTTCCATTGCGGCAACTTCAAGGGTCAGATTCGACGCCAACTCGTCGCCCATTGCACCGCCCGCGCCGACTTGATCCGACTCTTCGGCCGACGATCGGAATGCGGCGGGCATTTCCTCAAGCGTCACGGGAGCTTGAATCGGGTCGACCAAGACTTCGACGACGCTGTCGATCTTGTTGGGGATGAGCAGCAGCGAAAAAACAATGAGTACCGCCAAATGAAAAACGAAACTCAACAGCCAGACGGGCGTGTCACCGTCGAGCGGAGTATCGTCGTGTCCCGAACGGACTTGCCACCACGTCCGCAACTGCGGCCACAGTTTCAAGGCAGTGTCTCCAAAAGAATAGAAGAATCTTACAGTATTCGATTTCGCTTGTTTCGGTCACCGGCGTAGACAGCCCAACCGATTGACAGTCCCCCAAATTATAGCCGAAGCCCATCGGCGATTGTCGTTCAGTTTTGGCTCGAAACGAGCGAAATTACAAAATCTTTTGATCCGCGAAGATTTCGCCGATGTTTCAATGCGGCGGGTTGCCGGTCGATTCGCTCCAAGCGTGTCGCTTTCGAGGCCAAATGTCTCTCGATCGCAACCTTGGTTGCCCAAAAACATTGGCGAGTTCGTTGACCCATGCCAACCGCACTTTTAACATAGTATCAGACGGGCAGGCTTATTCCCAAGTTGCCGGAATCCGTTGGCAACCAAAGTTTGTTCACTCAATCAAAAACCATGATGACACAATTCCACTCAGCACTTCGATTCAAGATCCTGATTTCGGTGGCTTCGTTTTTCGGCTTGATGGCCGCGACGCAATGCGACCAAGCACGCGGCCAAGAAAAACCTCTCGTCGAAATTAAACTCTCCGTCAAAGGTCTTGACGACGCCAGCCTCAAAAGTTTGACGTTCGCCGAACCGCAAAATGTCAAACTGACCGCGAAGGACAAATTTGAACTTGCGGCAATTTATTTCGCAGGCGTCCACGGAAAGAATACGCCTCCTATTATTTTGCTTCATGACGTTTTTGGCGCGGGCGAGGACTTAACCGAGCTGGCGAACTTTCTGCAAAGGACTTTCGGATATGCGGTTCTCGTCCCCGATCTGCGTGGCCACGGCAATAGCAAGAAGACCGGTAGCATTGAGATTGACTCTGCGAAAATTGGTCGCGAAGAGTTTACAGCGATGGCTTTGGATATCGAAGCTTGCAAAAAATTTCTGATCGCGCGCAACGACGACGGCGAACTCAACATTGACATGTTGACCGTGGTCGCCGTCGGAAAGTCTTGTGTCACCGCCGTCAATTGGGCGATGGCCGATTGGAGCTATCCGGTTTTGGCCGGGCTCCGTCAAGGACAGGACGTAAAGGCCCTCGTGCTCGTATCGCCTGAACAAGCGTTCAAAGGCATCCGCATGACCAACGCGATTAAGACCGGACTGTTTACAGGCAAGGATGTCGAGAAACCATTGCGAATATTGTTGGCGGCTGGCACTGACGATGCGGATGCCGTTAAACAAGTGGAATCAGCCGTTAAACGACATCGTTCGAAAGATGCGAAAGAAGTTCCTGACGGGCTGTTCGTTGTGACGGACTATTCGGCTAACGGAGCCGACCTGACCAAAGCCGAGGCCGGCGATCTGCAAATACTAATCGGCAAATTTGTTTACTTGGAGCTTTTCAAAAAGCAAAGCGAATTCCCTTGGGAAGCTCGGACCAAGAAATAGAAAACTCCGTCGACTTTTTTATTTGGCCTCTGCTATTTTTAGCATTATCGCAGCGGAACCTTCAGCACGATCCCCGGCGAAATTTCTGCGGGACTTGTAAGCACGTCGAGATTGGCTTGGTAGATGGCCATGTAAGTCTCGCGGCGGCCTGTGTATTGCAAAGCGATCTGCGGAAGCGTTTCGCCGAACTGGACGGTGTGTTGAACGAATTCGGATGACGCAGACTCGGAATCGACTTCCTCGTCATCGACTGCCATAAGTTGGCTTTTGGGAATCGGCGGAACGGAATTCATAAACGGCAATGCGGCACGTCGCGCGATCACCGGCGAATGGGCGATTTGCGTCACGTTGGCCATCAGTGAGTTTGCCGCAATTGGCGCAGGCGGGTCGACAAATTCGGTCGCCGACGTCAGTCGCGTGAGCTGGACCGTGGCGAGCGAGGCCGTTTCCGAGGCCGCAATATTCGTTTCGGTCGATGTCGGTGCAGCGGCGGCTTGCCAATTGAGTTTGGCGGTTTGCGGCTGCGGTTCCGTTTCAACGCGAATTGAAGTGGGGGATTGATGCAAATATTTCGCGGTCAAAAAAGCCGCAGCCATAATCACAATGCTAACTACAATCTTTCCCGTGGATGTCATCGTTTGCCCCTTGGTTTCCTAGAACCTGATTCAAACGCGTCTGATCACCCTCCTTGCCGATCGCCAAACGCTGATTGGAATCGTCAATCGAACTCCCTACCGTCGCTTGACGGTCGATCGACTAGCCGCAACGTGTGAGTCAACACTCTGTTTCGTTGCAACTTCCATTTCGGTTTGCCTAATTTTTCACCGCGACTGACGTCTGATCGGGGAGAAACCCTTGAAATTTAGAGTTTTCAAGAACACGTTGGCCGCCGGAATCGCTTGGGAAAAGTTGTCCGCTTGCGAAAACTTTTCGCGTTGCAAGGATTATGCAAGCTATAGCGCGTTTCGCATCAGCCGAGCAGCGTTGCGCTCAGCGAATGCGGTTTATCGGTCGGACATCCTGAGTTTGCTGTGGCTGTAACCGTAAAAGAAATAGACCACAAAGCCAATCAACAACCAGATTCCAAAACGGATCCAATTGGTTACGCCCAATTCGGTCATCAGGTACGTGCACGAGAGTACGCCCAGCACCGGAATCAACGATAACTTTTTAAGGAATGTGAGCGCGGTCATCGCCGTTGCGAAAATTGCAAATACCAAATACGGTAATCGATGTTGATAAACTTCCCAGCCTTGCATTCCTATTTTTTCATCTACCGTACTAAACAAGTTCGTAATTTGCTCAGGCCATTTCCAAGCGATCGAGACGACTGCCGCCACGTACAATAATGGGAGGATGTACTCGCCATTGATGTACCGCGCATAGCGATTCTTTCGCCCGAAGTCTTTGTCTTTCACCAGCACGCCGCCACAGACCAACGCGAACGCGAACAGCGTTCCGATCACGCTCAAATCAGTCACTTCGGACAAATTCATAAATAACGAAGGGATCGCCACCAGCAGTCCGGTAATGATTGTTGAAAACCAAGGCGTTCGAAAACGGGGATGAATGCTTGCGAAAATTGGAGGCAGCAAACCATCTCGGCTCATCGCCATCCACAACCTCGGTTGGCCAAGTTGAAACACGAGCAACACCGTGGCGATCGCGATTACGGCCCCAACTGCAACGATCCCCGATATCCAAGGCAAATTCACGCCTTGGGGTCCAAACACATAGGCCAACGGATTCCCAACGGCCAATTCCTTCGAATCCTTCATGCCGGTCAGCACCAACGCCAAGATGCAGTACAGCACGGTGCAAATCACCAACGAATAAATCATCGCGCGGGGCAAGTCGCGTCGCGGATTCTTGCATTCCTCCGCAGTGGTCGAAAGCGCATCGAAGCCGATGTAGGCAAAAAACACTGCCGAGACGCCGCTCATAACTCCACCAAACCCGTTCGGAGCAAACGGACTCCAGTTGCCGGGCTGGACATAGAAAGCTCCGACGACGATGACAAGCCCGATGATGGCCAGCTTCAAGGCCACCAGCAGATTCGACGCGATCTTGGATTCGCGAATCCCAATGTAGACCAGCATCGTTATCAAAAAAACGATGGCCAGCGAAGGCAAATCGCAGATGATTCGTAAGCCACCAACTTGAGGAGCTGTCGTCCAAGCTTGATAGGCTTCGAGTGCGGCACCGTTTAAGCCTTCCGACAAGCTGGACAACTGTTCGGAAGCCATTCCTCGCAACCCATCCAACGTGTTCCCGCTCGCCAGTAGCGTTGAAATGACTTCGTCTTTCGAGGTAAATCCGCGAGCGGAACTCAGGTAATCAGTCGTAAAGTACGCCGGGATGTTCCAACCTATTCGCGACATCAACCCGGTAAAATAATCGCTCCACGAAATTGCAACCGCGATGTTGCCGATCGCGTATTCCACGAGCAAGTCCCAGCCAATAATCCACGCAATCAATTCGCCAAAACTTGCGTAAGCATACGTGTAGGCCGATCCGGCAATCGGAATCCGCGCCGCAAAATCGGCGTAGCACAAAGCCGACAACATGCACGCGATGGCCGTGAAAATGAACAGAAAAATGACGGCAGGCCCACCGCTGGCTGCGGCGTTACCGACCATCGAAAAAATTCCCGCCCCGATGATTGCCGCAATTCCCAATCCAGTTAAGTCAAAAAGCCCCAAGCTCCGGCGGAGGCCGCCCACCTGTTCTACTTCGCTAAAGCCGGCTTTGGCGTCCGCCTGAAGGCGATCAATTGTCTTCTTGCGAAAAAGGTTTGACATCGGTTCACGATTGGGTTCGAGTTCAATTCAAGTACGGCGAAGGTTACTTACAATAAAGGTCCGTCGTTCCGAAATCCAGTATCCCAGCGCTCAGAATTGCACGGCTGATAGGTCTGCAACTCGAATGATGCCGCCACAAGTTGCCGTAATTGTTGTAGATTCGAAATTCGGCCCAGCGCCAGGGCTTGGACAAGCCCGTTGCCGATCGCTGTCGCTTCGAGCGGGCCGACAACGATAGTGCGATTCAGAGCGTCCGCCGTCATCTGACACAGCAATCGATTCTGTCCGCCGCCGCCAACGATGTGAACGACTTGAAAATCCTGCGACAAGACTTGGCACATCGTGCGAAATGTCTTGCGATAAGCAACCGCGAGACTTTCCAAACAACAGCGGGCGAAAGCGCCTGGCGAATCGGGAATAGGCTGACTCGCTTGCTGACAGAGCGCAGCAATCTTATCTCGAATTCCGCCAGGCAGTTGAAATGCAGGATGGTTGGCGTCGATGATCGAACGGAACGCCGGAGCTTGTTCGGCCATTTGAGTTAGCTGAGCGTAATCGAATTGCTGATCGGCGCTAGCCAAATCACGACGTAGCTCTTGGATCAGCCAAAGCCCCGCAATGTTTTTCAAAAAGCGAATTTTTCCGCCGATGCCTAGTTCATTGGTAAACATCGCTTCGCGAGCCGCCGGAGTCACGCACGGCGCTGCGATTTCAGCTCCGAGCAACGACCAAGTGCCACTCGACAAATAGCACCACGATTTCGTACCCGTTGCCGGAATCGCAGCGACGGCGCTGGCGGTGTCGTGCGATGGTGGCAAAACGACTTGTAAATCTGAGGGCAAACCGGTTGCAAGGGCGAGCGCGGAACGAATCGGACCCAAGACGCTACCGGGATCGCGCGTTGGCGAAAAAATGTTCAAAGGCAAATTCAATCGCTCAAGCAAATGATTTGACCAGTTTCGCGTGCGAACGTCGATCAACTGACTGGTCGACGCGATCGTGGATTCGATCGCGACTTGGCCGCTGAGCCAAAAGTGAATCAAGTCTGGAATGAACACGAGACTGGTCGCAGCCGCAAACAATTCCGGACCCGATTGCCGCTGAGCAAAAAGCGAAAAGATTGTGTTGATCGGCATGAGTTGGATGCCGGTTATGTCGTAGATTTCCCCAGCCGAAACGAGCTTGATCGCATGTTCACAAGCTTTCGGATAGCGATCGTCGCGATAAGCGTGTGGCAATCCGACCAATTCGCCGGTTGCCGAGAGCAGCGCCCAGTCGACTCCCCAAGCATCTACGCCAACCGAAACCAAACGGACGTTTGCCGTCTTGGCCCACGCAGCCGTTTTCGTCAGGCCCGCGACGATCTCGCGCCACAGACTTGCGATGTCCCAGTGAAGTCCACTCGGCAACGCAACCGGCTGATTTGAAAAACGATGCAATTCGTGCAGCGAGATGCGTTCGTCAAGCAACTGAACGGCGATCACGCGCCCCGATTCGGCTCCCAGATCGATTGCAATATATGCGTCGTTCATCGCTCATCGCATGAAAGCTTCTTGCAACCCGCCATCGACTGACAATATCTGCCCGGTGGTTCGCTGCGATTGATCGCCAAGCAAAAACAGAATCGCTTCGGCCTGATCCTCGGGCAAGATCGGCGTCTTGGTCAAAGTCCGTTCGGCGTAGAACATTGCGAGCTTATCGCGCAAAGCCTCGGTCGATTCCGACTCTGCGAAAGTGATTTTGTATTTCGCCAACGAAGCGATCACTCGATCACGCGGAAACATCGCCGAGCCGGCAACCACCGTCGCGGGAGCGACCGCGTTGACTCGAATACGAGGTGCCAATTCGACCGCCAATTCGCGAATCAAATGATTGGCGGCTGCTTTGCTCGCATCGTAGGCCAAACTTCCTCGTTTGGACACAACACCGTTCACGCTAGTCGTCACGACCATACTGCCGCGAAGTGCTTGGGCGTCCCAAGTTCTTTTTGCTTCGTCTGCTACGAGAAAGATGCCGGTGACGTTCACGTTAAAAGTATCGACCCAGCGCGCGTCGGGGATCGATCCTTGAGCGTCCGGCGAAACGTATAGCCCCGAAGTCACTACGACATGGTCCAAACCGCCGTAGGCCCATAGCGTTTTCAGCAAAGCCGTTTGAACGCTCTCTCGTTTCGTGACGTCCAGTGCGACCGCGATCGCCGAGCCGCAGCCAGAAATGCCAGTTCCAGCAACGCCGATTCCCGCACCCCATTTGGCAGTTAGTTCTTGCGCGGTTTTTTCCGCCGTGGCCAAGTCCAAATCGGCGCATACGACGTGCGCACCTTCGCCCGCCAACCGATGCGCGGTGATTCTGCCAATGCCGCTGCCCGCTCCGACCACCAGCACGACTCGACGCGCGTATTGCTTCTCGGCTGGCATTCGTTTTAACTTTGCCTCTTCGAGCAACCAATACTCGATGTCAAATGCTTCTTGTTCGGGCAGTGCGATGTATTCGTCGATCGCTTCGGCGCCGCGCATCACCTCAACAGCACAGTTATAAAATTCGGCTGTGACCCGAGATTCGCTCTTGGTCTTGCCCCAAGCGATCATTCCGATGCCGGGTACCAAAATTACCGACGGGTTCGCGTCCCGCATCGTGGGCGAATCGGACCGCTTGCACCGTTCATAATAAGCCGCATAGTCGCGCCGATATTGCTCGATGCCTGTCTCAAGTTTCTGCCGCAAGTCGTCGAAATTCTGCGCGGCCGGATTCCAATCTACGTAAAGCGGTTTGATCTTTGTCCGCAAAAAGTGGTCGGGGCAACTTGTCCCCAGCTCCGCAAGCCGTGGCGCGTCGAGGCTGTTGACGAACCGCAGCATGTTGGCGTCGCATTGAACCGTTCCAATGACTCGTTGCTTTCCCGAAAGCTGCCCGCGCAACCACGGCAACAGTTGTTTCAGAACGTCATCGCGTTGGACGTCGCCAATAGGAGCATACTTTTGCCCGCCAAAAGTCAGCGTCCCTTTATCCTTCGAATCAATAAACTGAGCCGCTTTTTCGATTAAGTCCAAGCTTAATTCGTAACACACCTTGGGGTCGTCGTCGCCATTGATCAAACCGTGCTGCCCCATCACAACGCCGCGGCATCGTTCGTTTTGTTGCCAGACTTTTTCCAAGGCCAATCCCAATTCGAAACCAGGCCGCATCCAAGGAGTCCAAATAATCTCGTCGCCAAAAATTTCTTGAGTCAGTTCGCGCGAGCGGCGGGTTGCGGCAACCGCAATCACCGAATTCGGATGCGTATGGTCAACGTGCTTGAAAGGAATAAACGCATGCAGCGGCGTATCAATCGACGTAGCTCGCGGGTTGAGATTGAACGTGCAATGCGAGTACAAGCCAACCATTTGATCTTCGATCGCGGTTTTGACTCCGCGCTGCGGCGCACGCGCATAGATCGCTTGCAGGTCGAAAAGCTTTTGCAGATACAAGGACGAAAAATTCTCACGCGTCGACGTCCGCAAATCGCCGCCGGAGCCTTTGACCCACATGACTTCGACGGTTTCGCCGGTGAGCGGGTCTATCTCATCAAGTTTGGATGACGTATTCCCGCCGCCCGTATTCGTGATTCGCCCGTCCGAGCCCAGAATGTTGGAGCGATAGACAAGCATCTCGACCGGACTGTGCCGGCTGGCTTTGGCATTATCCCAAAGATAATTGACGTAGCGATACTTTTTTGCGTTGATCGTTGCCATGTTGAGTCCGTTTTGTAAATTAGTTTTTTCGATCACAGATTATGCTCTAACTTGAATTCGGCGCAAACCCGCGTGCCTAGCATTGCCACTACTTTTCGTGAGAAAGCCTTAATTTACCGCTTGGCGAGTGGATTCGATTGACAGCGGATCGAAGAAAAATTCTAATCTCGACTCCAATCACTTTGATTGAAAATCGATTTGCTTTTTTGGAGAAGTTTCAAATGAACTGCCGTAAGATTCTGGCGTGTGTATTTATTCTGTGCGGTTTGCTTTCAGCGACGGTCGCTTATGGACAAGGCGATGGAATGGGTGTTCTCAAGGACTCCGTCGGAAAATGGAAAGCCGAAATCAAAATGTGGACACCAGGCTCAGACGAGGTAATGACTTCGACCGGAACCGAGTCGAGCGAAATGCTTGGCGAAAATTGGTTGGTTTCGAAGTTCGCAGCAGAAATGGCTGGCATGGGTCCGTTCTCAGGCGTTGGCATCATCGGTTACGACGCGGAAAAAAAGAAATACGTCAACCATTGGGTTGATTCCACGAGTACAAGCATGAGCCATTTCGAGGGAACCTACGACGCAGCCACCAAGACTCTCACGATGACAGGCAAGGATCAAATGGGCGAAGGTAAACACACGACCGTAATAAAAAACGCCACGACGAGAGTGTTCGCCATGTACGCAAAAATGGAAGGTGCGAAAGATTTCGCAAAAGTGATGGAAATCACTTATACAAAGGAATAGTTGAATCGAATCGTCGCACGGTCATCAATCCGACGCTTCAAAACCGGAGCCAGCGGCGACGGCGCAATTGCCGCACCAAAGCCGCCGAAAGCGCCGTCGCCGCTGGCTCCGGGTTAAACAATTCGCGATTCACCGTGCGAGGGTTATTTCGGGGCGGGCGACCGACTTTGGCTGGCCAGCTTTAATAAAAACGCTTGTCGCAAAACGACTTCGTGATATCGATCGAATCGACCGGATGCGCCGCCGTGGCCCGCATCCGTGTTCGTTTTGAAAAGTAACAAGTTGTCGTCCGTCTTAACTTGCCGCAATCTGGCAACCCATTTCGCTGGCTCCCAATATTGGACTTGAGAATCGTGAAGGCCAGTCATCACCAGCAGATTCGGATAAGCCATCGGACGAACATTGTCGTACGGTGAATACGACAGCATGTACTCGAAATACTTGGGGTCGTTTGGATTGCCCCATTCGTCGTATTCCGATGTCGTCAGCGGAATCGTGTCGTCGAGCATCGTCGTAATCACGTCGACAAATGGGACTTCGGCAATCACGCCCGAGAACAAATCGGGCCGCATGTTTATTACCGCTCCGATCAGCAACCCGCCAGCGCTGCCGCCTTCGGCATAAAGCCGTCGCGGATCGGCGACTTTTTCCGCAATCAAAAACTCTCCCGCGTTGATAAAGTCCGAAAACGTGTTTTTCTTCTGCAAGAGTTTTCCGTTTTCGTACCAAGCCCGCCCCATTTCTTGTCCGCCGCGAATATGGGCGACCGCGTAGACAAAGCCTCGGTTTAACAAATTCAAAACCGATAGCTGGAATTCGGCGTCCATGCTGATCCCGTACGAACCGTATCCGTACAACAGACAAGGTGCCGTTCCGTCCATTGGAGTCGTTTTTTTACGGACCAAGGAAATCGGAATTTTGGTTCTGTCGGTCGCTGTTGCCCACATTCGCCGAGTCTCGTAATCCAACGAATGGAATCCGCCAAGGATGTCCTCTTGCTTGATGACTCGCGATTCGCCCGTCTGAACATTGAATTCGCGAACGCTGTCAGGCGTATTCATAGACGCAAACTGGTATCGCAGCCAATCCGTTTTTGAATCGGGAGTTGCATCGATGGCGGCGACGTAGACCGGCTCGGAAAATGCAATGTGTTGTACGCGGGAGTCGTGCCAAGACCGAATGTCAATTTTGACGAGCCCCTCGCTGCGAGTCGCGACCGACAAGAATCCGTCGAACAACTCGAAATCGTCCAATAACCCCGCATTGCTTGTGGGAACGACTTCAGTCCAAAATTCTTTTGCGGTTTTGTTCTCCGCCGACTTCATCAATCGAAAATTCTTCGCGTTCCAATTCGTGCGCACAAAAAAATCGCTGCCCAAATGGTCGATTCGATACTCGTGTTCCGGTTCGCGAGGCTGGAAGACTTGAAACTCAGCCGTTGGATCGGTCGAACTTACGAAGCGACATTCGCTGCTGAGAGTCTGTTCGCTTGCAATAAAGATAAATCGGCGCGAGCGGGATTTTCCGACGCTGCAACTGAATTCTTCGTCGGCTTCTTGGTAAATCAGCGGATCGTTTTTCGGTTCTTCGCCCAGAGTATGGCGAAAGACTTGATGCCAGCGAAGCGTTTCGGGGTCCTGTCGCGTGTAGAACAAAGTGCGGTTGTCTTCAGCCCATTGCATGTTGCCGGTGACATCTTCGATCACCGTGTCGCCAACTTTTCCGGTCGCCAAGTCTTTGAAATACACCGAATATTTTCTGCGTCCGACGAAGTCCACCGCGTAGGCCAATACGTTGTTGGACGAACTTACCTCCAACGCCGCGACGCTGCAAAAGGGTTTGCCTTTGGCCAGTTCGTTGACGTCCAACATTATTTCTTCGGCCGCACCTTCCTGGTCCTTGCGGCGGCAATAGACGCGATATTGTTGTCCGGCGTCGATACGACTGAAGTAAACGTAGCCGCGATCGGGAACCGGCGCGGAAACATCGTGGTCTGGAATCCGCGCGACGATTTCATCGAAAAGCGTCTTTTGCAAAGCTTCCGTATCGGCAAGCTGTCGTTTGACGTATTCGTTTTCGGCTTCGATGTACTTGAGCACTTCGGGGTTTTCACGCTCGCGCAGCCAGTAATAATCGTCGGTGCGAACTACGCCATGTTTTTCTAACTTGGTTGGCTTGATCGGGGCGATCGGGGGTCGATCGACTTGGCCGAGGACAATTGAATTCAGAAACGCAAATCCCAAAATCACGGCAAACAAATTTGGACGCGGCATAGGTTGGTTCTCAAAAAATTAAATGGTCGCTAGAGCTTGATCCGTTTTAGCACTGATTTCGCGGCAAAGTAACCGCACATTCCGTGAACGCCGGGGCCGGGTGGTGTCGATCCGGAGCAAAAATACAGTCTTGGATTGGGAGTCGAATACGGATCCCATCGCAACAGGGGACGCGCGATCGCTTGGCGAAAGTCCATCGCACCGCCCGCAATATCGCCCCCGACGTAATTGTTGTTGTATTGCTCAAGGCGTGCCGGGTTAAGGATGTGCTTGGCCAAAATTACATCTCGAAAACCTGGCGCAAATCGTTCGATCTGCTGCTCGAGGCGTTCGGTCATATCGACGGTCGACCCATGCGGGACGTGGCAATAGGTCCACAAAGTGTGTTTGCCGTCGGGAGCGCGGCTTGAGTCAAACAAGCTTTGCTGCGCGACCAACACAAATGGCTTGTCCGAGATTTTTCCGTTCCAAGCATCGTGCTCGGACGCTGAGATTTCCGATAGGCTGCCGCCGACGTGAACCGTCCCAGCACGCCGACAAGCTTCGGCAGTCCACGGGACTCGTTCGGAAAGGGCATAGTCAATCTTGAAAACGCCGGGGCCGTAGCGAAAGCGTTCGAGAGCGCCGCGATAAGCGACCGGCAGTTCGCTTCCCGCAATCGCAAGGACTTGGCGCGGACTTAAGTCGAATAGAACGGCGCGACTTTTTGGCAAGTCCTTAAGCGACTTCACTGGTTGGCCCGTTTCGATTTCGCCACCGAGCGATCGCAGATGCGTCGCCAGTGCATCGGCTAATTTCTGAGATCCGCCGCGCGGATAAGGCCAGCCGTTGGCGTGAACGCTGAGGCAGAACATTAGACCGACGGCCGCAGTCATTCGAAAATCGAGCGGCACGATTGAATGGGCGGCCATTCCGGCAAACATCCCGCGCATCGGTTCGTCACGAAACCAATTTGAGGCGCATTGCTGAGCTGACGCGATGCCGCGCCAGCCAAACCGTGTCATCAGAATCGGCCGTTTGGGAATACGTTGCGGCCGGAGTATTTCGGCAAACAGCTCTGATTCACGTCCGGAAAAAGGTGAGAGCAGTTTGCGATACGATTTTCCATCAGCACCAAGTCCATCGGCTGTTTCGTCCAAACTCAACTTCATGGCGACTGCGGAACCGTCAGGCATTGGATGGGCTGCAGCGACCGGCGGGCGAATCCAATCGACGCCCAATTTCTTAAGCGGCAGCGACCGAAAGAATGAAGACTCCACACCCAGCGGATGAATGGCGGAACAGACATCGTGCTTGAATCCCGGCAAAGTCAATTCGGCCGTACGCAGCCCGCCGCCGATCGTATCTTGAGCCTCGCGCACAAGCACTTTCCAGCCTGACTCGGCCAACGTGATCGCGGCCGCCAATCCATTGGGGCCCGAACCAACGACGATCGCGTCATACTCGTACGGCGTGTCCGACATCGTTAAGGAATATTCGCCAAGACTTCGACGAGGTAACGCCAATACTTTTGAACGCTTTCGATTTCACAGCGCTCGTCGGGCGAATGCGGGCTGCGAATAGTCGGCCCAAACGAAATCATATCGAGTTTAGGATAGTGGCTGCCGATGATGCCGCATTCCAGGCCTGCGTGGACCGCCATGACTTTCGGCGTTTCGCCAAAAAGTTTCTCGTACACCTTGGTCATTAACTTCACGATCATCGAATCGCTGTTGGGGGTCCAGCCGGGATAACCGCCGACGTGCTTGACTTCGCAACCGGCCAATTCGAAAGCGGCTTCGATGGCTTCGGCGATGTTATCTTTGCCGGAATCGACGGAACTGCGAGACAGAAATTCAATTTGGGCTTTACCGCCGCCTACCGCGACGCGGGCCATGCTAGTCGAAGTTTCGACCAGTCCCGGTACGTCATCGCTCATGCGGAAAACGCCGTTTGGCGCTGCGTAAATCGCGCCAATAAGCCTCTGTTGCGCCGCAAAATCCATCACGTCGGCAGGCATTTTCGCGTCTGAGATACTGATGAGCAAATCTGGTTCGACTCGTTTCAGTTCGCCGCTAATCGATTCGCCCAATTTTTGTAGTTTTTGTTTCAAATCCGCAAGTCGGGATTTTTCAACAATGATGACGGCGCTGGCCTCGCGCGGAATCGCGTTGCGCAGATTGCCCCCGTCGATGCGATCGATGCCAATGCGAAATTGTTTGGTCGCGATGTAAAGCAATCGATTGAGAATCTTGTTGGCATTTCCCCGGCCCAAATGAATTTCGCATCCTGAATGCCCCCCCTTCAAGCCTTTGATTTTGATTTCCAACGCCACGTCGCCGGTTGGCTTGGTCGTTGGATAAGTCATCGTCACGATGGTATCGACGCCGCCAGCGCAGCCGATACACAATTCACCATGATCCTCAGTGTCCGTGTTCAGCAAGATATCGCCGCGCAGCCAATTTGGTTTCAAGCGGGCCGCACCAGTAAGACCTGTCTCTTCGTCGATCGTGAACAAGGCTTCGATTGGGCCGTGCTCGATATCTCCCGACTCAAGCACCGCCATCATCGACGCTACGCCGATCCCGTTGTCCGCACCGAGCGTTGTCCCGCGTGCTTTGACCCATCCTTCATCGACATACGATTGAATGCCTTGCGTGGCGAAGTCAAATTGTGTGTCGTTGTTTTTTTGATGGACCATGTCCAAATGGCCTTGCAAGATAACGGTCTTCCGTTTTTCGCGGCCTGGCGTCGCCGGTTTTCGAATCAAGACGTTGCCAACTTCGTCGACAAGCGTTTCCAAACCGAGCTTGGTGCCGAAATCGCGCATGAAGGCGATGACCTGTTGTTCTTTTTTCGAAGCCCGGGGAACAGCGTTTAATCGTTCAAAGTTGTTCCAAACTTGAGTCGGTTGCAATTTCACAATTGTCGCATTCATAATCGTGCCTCATGTTTGCAATTGATTTGTCTGGAAGCCGCGTTGTCCAGAATACGCCTAAATGCAACAATAATAAAGTCGCCATCCGAGAGGATCGCAGGTGTTTATTCCGCAGAATTTTACCAAGCAAGCAACGAATGAAAATAAAAATCGAATATTGCGGCCAGTGAAACTACTTTCCTAAAGCAGCCAGTTTGGCTGCGGACTTGAAGAAGGATTTTGGCGTTGAAGCCGAGATGGAAAAGAGCAAAGGTGGAATTTTCGACGTGCAAGTCGACGGCAAGCTTGTCTTTTCCAAGCATAAAGTCGACCGTTTCCCGGAAGATGGCGAAGTCGTGAAACTCATTCGGAGCTTGCAAGGTAGTCACAAGAAGTCGTAATGATTATCTGTACGGAGCTTCGCATGTCGCATGCTAAAAAATTGCAACGTCTGTTCCTTTTGCTCGGGCTGTCGTCGATGGTTTTTGGGCGGTCGGCCGCCGCTGCGGACCACGGAAAAAAACTAGACGAATTTTTGAGCCAAGGCAAGTTGTCCGACGCGCAGGAGTACTTTCGCGACATCGTCGCCATGAATTCCGGCGATGACGAAGCGCGCACCGCGCAGGGCTTGACGGAGTTTCTGATCGCGATTGAGCAGTTGGGACAAGCGAACTATCGGCACGGCTTGATAAGCCAACATGCAGGTAATTTGCCAATCGCGCGACTGCCGATTCCAACGAACGCCGAACCCCAGCAAATTTCCTATGCACGGTTGCGTGAAATTCTCGCCGATTTCCAAAAACGGCTTGCGACTTCCGAAAGTACTTTGGCCGACGTCAAATCGGGAAGCGTTCAGATTCCGCTTTACATCGGCAGGGTACGGATCGACTTGGACGGCAACGGCAAACTGGCCGAAGACGAGACATTGTGGAAAATCTTTGCTGACATTAATCCAGGCGTGAAACGAGAGCAGGGAGAAGGCTTTTATATTTCCGTCGACGGTGCCGATGTTCATTGGCTACGCGGCTATTGCAATTTCCTCATGGCGATTTGTGACGTTGCACTGGCATATGACGAAAAGGAATTGTTTGAGCATTGCGGCCAGATTCTATTTCCCAAGATCGAATCGCCGTACCTTGTGGCGAAAGAGGTTGTGAAACCGGAAAATTTATATGACGCAAAAATGATCCTTGATGCGGTCGCCGCAATTCATCTGGCCAAATTTCCACTGGTGGACAAGGGCAAAATGGCTTCTGCCCACGCGCATCTGCTAGTGATGATTGAACAAAGCCGTTTGTGTTGGGCGAAAGCCAACGCCGAAATGGACGACGATCACGAATGGATTCCAAATCCTGATCAAACCGGCGTGCTTCAAATTCGCGTGTCGCGCGAAATCGTTACCGGCTGGACGAAAGTGTTAGACGAGCTCGAGGCTATTTTGCAAGGGAAAAAACTCATTCCTTATTGGCGCAAATACGCCACCGGCATATTTAGAGAGCCTGAGTTTCCCGAAAAGGGAACCGGAATCAATCTCAAGCGAGTCTTTCTCGAACCTCGCGATTTTGACTTGGTGCTCACGATTCAAGGCTCCAACGTCGAACCGTATCTAGAGGAAGGGCCGCTGTCGACACCCCAGGCTTGGGAAGAAATGCGCCGCGTGTTTCGAGGTCAGTTTTTTGGCTTTGCGATCTGGTTCAATTAGCGCACCTCAAAACTAGCGGACGTACTGTTCGAACCCATCCGTCAAACCGGAGTTTGGCCAGCACCGTTGTCGTGCTTGAGTAGCTTCGACATTAGCTCGTGTCGCGAATGAACATTGAGCTTTCGGAAAATATTGTTCAGATGTGTGCGAATCGTGTTCGCGCTGCGGCTAAGGTGTTTGCCAATGTCCTCAGCTTCTGTGACGCCGCGCATGATCCACAGGACGACATCACGTTCGGCATTGCTCAACTGCTCGAGTGTCGCGACCGGCAATTGGCCCTCGACCAATCTAACGCGCGATTCTTGTAGAACCGATTCATCGGAGCTGCTTTCATCGACACGGATTTCGGCGGCGCGAGCCTCCATACCTTGTTCATCAACCAACAGAAATTCCAACAAACCCATCGCAATGCGGTCATTAAGATTTATTTCGGTCGCGCGTCGAGGCGCAAGTTTGACGCCGTTGACACGCGTCCCATACGTCGATTCTAAATCTTCGATCCAAACTCGTTTGTCGATCCAAATTTTGGCGTGCTTTCGCGAAACGCTGAAGTCGGATTTACGCACTACGATGTTCGCCTCTTTGCCACGACCGATGATCTGTGGCTCGTTCGAAATCTGGATGCGCCACTCCGCAGCGGTGACGTTGATGACGACCAAGAATGCCTTATCCGATTGCATCTTTTTTTTCGATTCCGCGACGAATTGCAGATAAACTGGAAACAGACTGGTTCGACTCAATTCATTCCGCGCGATCAACGCATCAATAAAATCGCTGGTTCGTGGTGGCCGAAACGCAGCATCCGCACACCAAACCAGGTACCGAAAACATCCCTGATCGAGGATTGCGAGTATCGGCTTGAAACCGATCAGTAGGCTATAGGATAGTCGTCCGTACTACGCTTTGCAACGCAATCTGGCGAACGACGCATGCCAGAAAGCGCTAAATTTCCTTTGCTTGTACTCAAATTCGCCATGGCCAATTAGCTTGCCTATTTTTAGCAAGGAAGCGCACTAGTGCCGTGCTGAATAAGCTGACTCAAAGAAACGAGAATATTCGTCGACGGCACGCTGGTCTTCGAACAGCACATCGCAAGCGCTGAGTATTCGTTCGCTGGCATGCCGACGATATTCGCGATCCGTTCCCAGCTTGACCGCCAAGTCGACATACTGGTCCGGCGACTCGACGGTAAAGTCGCGCACGCCGATTTGCTCGTATTGGGCGGCGGAAATTCGGCAACGAAGAAATTGCGATGGAAGCGTGACGACCGGCAAGCCGACCGCGAGCGCTTCGTACGTCGTGTTTCCACCGCCGAAATGAATCGGGTCGAGGGACACGTCGGACAGTGCATATAGACTCATGAAATCGGGATGTGATTGGCCGGGCAAAAAGCGAACTTGGTCCATGTGCCGCCCTAGCGTCCGATTCCAGCGTTCCTTGAGCAAGTCCGTCCACTTCGGGTGCTTGCCTTCCATGAACACCATTTCGGCTTTGGGATCTCGCTCCAAAATTCCGCGCAAAATCACATCGAATTCTGGATGGAACTTGAACAAGTTTTGGAAACACAAATACAAATTTCGGTCCGGGCTCAATCCAAAGTCCGTACGCTTTTTGATCGCTGGCTTTTCGGGCCGGTAGTAATATGCGTTCAACACGCCGAATCGCTCAAGCCGTTCCGTATAGTGATCGTCGGCTCCGGCGACTTCCAGTGTCTTGCTGGAAATAAAGTAATCCATCGCCGGGCTGCCCGAAGTGATCGGATGCCCCCACGTCGCACATTGAATCGGGGCCATGCGCGACATGGCAAGGGTATAAGTCAGCGTGTCCATTCCGATATCGGAAAACATTAAAATATCTAGGTTGAGTTCGGTGACTTGCTGGCGAATCGTCGGCAAATTCGTCGGCAATTCGATGTAACGGCTGGCGGCCGCCTTGAATCGCTGGGCCAGCATATCGTCGTAGTGGCCAACGGAAATCACGACGACTTCAAATCGGTCGCGAGGCAACTTTTCGACCACACCAAGGTTCAGTCGGCCAATCGTGTGATTGCGGAAATGTCGCGAGATGAACCCAACGCGAATCCGATCACCCGGCGGACGCTTTTTCGCCGCGTCAAACGGCTGCGGGGCACGGAATAATCGGCACAAGTTTTGTTGCAACTGTCGATCGTTTTCACCTTGGTAGGCCGCGTAGAACATCGTGGGCGCGGACGTGTTGGCCACATCGATGGAAAACTCCTCGTCGACCAATCGCTGAACATTGTCTAATAATCGCTTGCGGCGCGTTTGCAAGTCTTCCATCGATTGATAAACCGGTGGCAAGCTCGTTTCCATCACCAAGCGAATCACCGGATTCGCCTCAAGGGCTTGCGCCTGCTTGAGAATTTTCATTCCTTCGTCAAGTTTGCCTTCCTCTTTGAGAACGTAGCCCAAGTTGCGGTAGGCGAACACGAATTTTGGCTGGCAGCGAATCGCGGCGCGATAACATTCGATCGCATCATCGCGGCGATCCAAATCTTGAAGCGCGTTCCCCATGTTGTTGTAAGCATCGGCGTAGTCGGGCTGGCTCGCGAGCGCAGCTTTGTAACACTCGATCGCTTGCACGGGCTGCCCCCGCTCGTGCAGCGAAATGCCTCGCCGCACAAGCTGCTGTGGATCCTCAGATTGCATTAGTTGAGCGGCAGGTTGGGCTGCGGCACTGATCTTACCGGGCGACTTCAACCAAACCGGCGTCGACTGAACCACGCGCGGGACTTGTTCCTCACGCGGGACGAGCCAGATCGTTTGAGCGCTGTCTTCGGTTGGCTGCGGGCCGCTGAGCACCGGGAACTTGATGCCCGGAATAATTTGCACGTCGTATATTTCTTCAACGCCGCTGTGAAATTGCAACGCAGCCACGGACTGCCCACTGACCAAATCGACGATGCCGACGCCGCAATGTAGCTGTTCGTGTTTGGCAGCGATCGGTAATCCGCCAAAGATATTCGTCTCGCGAATTCGCGAAAGTCCCACAAACGCGAATTGACCACAGAATGCAAGTCCGCGAGTGTATCCCGGCAAGCCGACGACTTCGGTCGTCTTCCCGGTTCGCAGGTCGACGGTTGTCAGCGCACCCTTGCCCGAATCCAAAACCCATAACCGATCGTTATAAAGCCGGGGCGAGTGCGGCATCGACAAACCCGACGCGACAACTTCGTGCGAGTCGACGTCGATGATGATCCCGCTGGTTGCTTTGGTGGGACGCCAACCCGCCGGCGCGTCGGTCTGTGCTAGCGCCGTCACGAAACGCGGATGTCCGTTTTGCAAAGCCATCCCGTTGAGGTGGCAGCGATCCTCGGCCGCTAGTTGCGAAATGAATTTCGGACGCCAGCGCGGCACGAAACTGAAATCATCGTGCAGCGTCGAGATGCAAGAGAACAGCGTGTTGACCACCCACAGCTCCGTATCTCCAAAAGCCAAATCGTGAATGTGTATATTGCCTGTGACCAGCGATGTGCGGGCGAGGAAACAGGCGTCGTGCTGCCCCTTGGGCTCGATGTGCGGTGCCAAATCGTGAGCCGCTTGCAGTATCCAGACTTGGCCGCGAGTCCCGATCGCGATGCGCTGCGGGCTGGCCGCGACTCCCATCGATTGTTCGAAGCTATGAAATGCAAGTTGCAGTTTGCCTTGGTGCGACGAGATAACGCCGAGCTTGCCTGCCTGATACGTAGACACCAGCAGCGAGGCTTGGCAGTGTTCTAGGATTTGCGGAAATTGCGGCGAGTACTCGAATTTAACTTCGCGGTATTTTGCTCCGTCGGGAACCGGAGTTGCATCGGCCGTCGATTTCTCATCGCTCATGAAACTTCTCCCGCAATTACATTTTTGTCGCTGTCACAAAAGTCCGCACCAGTATACGATCCGCCACGACTTCGTTTGCGTACTATCGATCATTCGCGCGCAAGTTTATCGCAACCATTTCTCGATTACGCTAGAAAACATGAGAATTCGTCGTCTTTTGCGGGGCGACTGTGGCACTGGCCCTGCTCGTCAACCTCGCAGCGTCAAATGAAAGCCGCGTCAAATT
>JANNYC010000188.1:0-7631 GCA_031409895.1 Planctomycetota bacterium | reverse complement strand
TTGCGCGATGGATTTGTCGTGGGTGAAATCGTCCAATGTCGCGAATGCGGCGTGGAGTTGGAAGTCGTTGGGGTCGAGCCGATCCGCCTGCAATTGGCGCCCGAAGTCGAAGAGGACTGGGGCGAGTAGGAACGATCGAGCCATGAACATTGGCCTGCTGCATTCGCGCATTCGCGTCGAAGAAAAACTGTTGCTCGACGAGTTAGCGCGGCGCGAGATTCGCTGCCAGCCGATCGATGTCCGCCAAGTCGTCTTCACACGCGACAACAGCACAGCCTGGTCCCAATTTGACTTGATCGTCGATCGCTGCATCAGCGAGACCCAGGCCGAGGCGACACTTGCGATTCTCGAATCGATGGGCATCCGCTGTGTCAATCGCTTATCGGTTCGCCAGGTCTGCGGCAATAAACTGACGACGTCTCTGGCGTTGGAACGAGCGGGCGTTCCAAGTATTCCGTTTCGTGTTGCGCTGTCCGCCGAATCGGCGCTGAAAGCGGTCGAGGAAGTTGGCTATCCCGCAGTTCTCAAGCCGGTGGTGGGATCGTGGGGGCGGCTGCTGGCACGGGTCAATGATGTGCATGCAGCCGAAGCCGTCTTAGAGCATAAATCGCACTTGGGATCCCCGATGCATCAGGTCTTCTATATCCAGCCGTTCATCGAAAAAAAAGGTTCGGACATTCGTTCGTTTGTGATCGGAGACGAGACGGTTGCCGCGATTCGCCGCCGTTCGGATCACTGGATCACGAACACCGCTCGAGGCGCCAGCGCGGAAAATTGTGAAGTCACGCCCGAGTTGGATGCGATTTCGCGCGCGGCGGCATTGGCCGTAGGTGGCGGTGCCGTCGCGATTGACGTGGTTGAAACGCCCGACGGACGTCTTCTCATCAACGAAGTGAACGCGACCATGGAGTTTCGCAATAGCATTGAAACGACCGGCGTAAACATCCCGGCTCGATTGGTCGATTTCTTCGTAGGACTTGGGGCCGTAGCATGAAGCTTCGGGCAAGTATCGTCGGGGCCTCGGGGTATGTCGGCGGGGAGATTCTGCGCTTGCTTCTGGGCCATTCCGAGGTCGAAGTTGCTCAGGTGACATCGCGCAAACTGGCAGGTCGATTTGTCCACACCGCGCATCCCAATCTTCGTTCGATTTGCCAATTGCAATTCAGTCCGCTGGAAGATTTGAAAGACTGCGATCTGCTGTTGTTGGCGCTACCGCATGGTGAAGCGGCGCGACAGATGGATCGCTTGGCTCTTCGCGCCCCAAAGGTGATCGACTTGTCGGCCGATTTTCGCTTGCGCGATCCGGCCGCTTACGAAAAGTGGTACGGCGAGCCGCATCCAGCCCCGGAATGGCTTGCACGATTCACTTATGGATTGCCCGAATTGCATCGAAAAGAAATCCAAGCGGCGGCCTACGTCAGTGGCGTCGGATGCAATGCAACGGCGGTCAATCTGGCGCTCTGGCCGCTCGCCAAAGCCGGGATGATTGAATCCGTGGTCGCCGATATCAAAGTCGGTTCGTCGGAGGGCGGGGCACAATTCAGCCTGGCCACGCACCATGCCGAACGGAGCGGCAGCTTTCGAACGTACGCCGCGACCGGCCATCGGCATCAAGCCGAAATTCGTCAAGAGCTTGGCGAGATTCGTTTGAGCATGACGGTGACCGCGGTCGAAATGGTGCGCGGGGCCTTGGCGACGCTGCATGTCTTTCTGCGCGAGCCAGTCGAAGAACCCGTCCTCTGGCAGACGTATCGCAAAGCCTACGCTGGAGAACCGTTTATTCGATTGGTCAAAGACAAATCGGGCATTCATCGACTGCCCGATCCGAAACTCCTCGCGGGGGCGAATTTTTGTGACATCGGCTTTCAGCGCGATCCCGACTCGAACCGGCTGGTCGTGATCAGTGCGCTGGATAATTTGATGAAAGGTGCCGCGGGCACGGCGCTGCAATGCCTCAACCTCATGTCGGGCTTTCCCGAGCGACAAGGACTCGAGTTCGCCGGATTGCATCCCGCCTAAGTTTTTTGTTCCCTCTCCCCGAATGACTTCGCAAACGGTCGGACCATTCAAGGTCGTGCTCGCGCGAAGTCATTCGGGGAGATGGTCATGGTGAGGGACTGCGTTTGCAACGAACTTCCCCCTCATCCTAACCTTCTCCCCCAAATTCAACTCAGGCACGTTCTTTCGATTATTTATCCACTCTGTTCGTTGATTTCCTGGGAGAAGGAACAGGAAAAGCGCAAGTGCGAAACTTACGTTTTGGATTACGATAACTTTCTTCGCCCCCTGTTTGGAATCTTGGAGTTGGCAAATCATGATCGTCGTCAAGTTGGGTGGTGGTCACGGAATCAATTACGACGCTTTTTGCGACGATGTCGCCAAGGTTCGGTCTCAGGGGGAAACGCTGATCGTGGTGCACGGCGGTTCGGCCCGACTCAATGAAATCGCGACAGCCCTCAATCGCCCGCCGCGGTTTATCACCTCGCCGCAAGGAATCACTTCGCGCTGGACAGATCAAGAGGCGATGGAATGTTTTTTGATGACGTACTGTGGTTTGGTCAACAAGACCTTGGTCGAACGGTTGCAGCAGCGGCGCGTCAATGCCGTTGGGCTTTCCGGGATGGACGGTGGCATTTGGACAGGTCCGCGCAAAGACGTAACTCAGGTCGTTGAGAATGGCGTGCGACGAATCCTGCGGGGAAATTTGACCGGACGCGTCGATCACGTCAACGCGCGACTGCTGCGAACTTTGATCGACGATGGTTACCTGCCGGTGTTGACGCCTCCTGCGTTGTCCGACGATCAGCGGGCGATCAACGTGGATGGCGATCGTGCCGCCGCCCGGACCGCGATTGAAATGCGGGCCGAGAGCTTGCTGATTTTGACCAACCAACCGGGCGTCCTGCGCGACTTGGGCGATCCGCAAAGCACGTTGTCCGAGTTATGCCTCGCCGACGATCTATCGCAAGATTATGACTTTGTCCAAGGTCGAATGCGAATTAAACTTATGGCTGCCAGCGAAGCACTTCGTGGCGGCGTTTCCCGCGTCATCATCTCGGATGGTTGTCAACCCAACTGCATCGAGCGCGGCTTGGCCGGGTGCGGAACGACAGTTCGACTGCGGACTAAGGAAGTCAAATCACCGTAAACGTCATGACCAGCGACTTAACTGAATCAAAAAACGTGGATGACGCGAGCGCCGTTGATTTGTTGACCGGCTTGGTTTCTGTCGCCAGTCCTTCCGGCCAAGAATCGCGCGCTAGTCAGTACTTGGCGGAAACAATGCTTCAACTGGGTTTTGACCACAGCGCGGTTGATGCGGCAGGCAGCGCGGTGGGAATCAGACAGCGGCCAGGAGGCGATGGCGAATATAAATTTACGATCGTTTTGTTAGGTCACATCGACACGGTGACTGGCTGGATTGAACCGCGGATTCAGGGGGATCAATTTTTTGGTCGCGGCAGCGTCGATGCAAAGGGTCCTTTGGCGGCAATGGCGATCGCGGCAGCCCGGGCTCGGTTGGCTCCGGGAATGCGAGTCGTTGTCGTCGGCGCCGTCGAAGAGGAATCGGCCTCATCGAAAGGTGCTCGCCACGCGGCGACATGTTTTCAACCCGACGTCTGCGTGATCGGGGAACCAAGCGGTTGGGACGCCTACACCATCGGCTACAAAGGACGGCTGCTAGTCGATTATTCGCTCGACCAAGATGAGGGGCATTGGGCCGGGCAGCGCGTGGCGGCTGGCGAGACGGCCATCGACTGGTGGAATCAAATGCGCGATCTAGCCCAAGAGTACAACCGCGATCGACCGCGAGTATTTGATCAGTTGCTGATAGCCCTGCGCGACTTTCAAACAAGCGGCGACGGATTGAGAGATCGAGTCGACGTCCGAGTCGGACTGCGCCTCCCGTTGGACTTTGATCGGGCCGATTTCGAGCGTCAAGTGGAAGCGATCTTGGGTCGGGCCCAGGTGCGATTCCATGCTCACGAACTCGCTTGGCAATCGCCGCGGACTTCGGCATTGGCAACGGCTTTCGGTTCGGCCATTCGGAAGCGCGAACGAGTTGCTCGGCAAAAGCTCAAGACGGGAACGTCGGACATGAACGTCGTTGGTCCGATTTGGAAATGTCCGATTGTCGCCTATGGACCCGGTGACAGCGCACTCGACCACGCCCCTGACGAACACATCAGTCTGGCCGAGTACCTGAAGGCCATCGATGTATTGCAAGATGTGATCGAGTCATTTTCGACGCAGATCTAGAGCACGGTTGTTTAACATGTAGCGGTATATATTGTGAGCCGACGGCGCCAGCCGACCAATTACTTTGGACCCATTCATTGTGCGTCTTGGTAAGCGGAGCGGCGCAAGCCGCTCGGTTTTTAGCGGAATTGTCCACTCCGATACCGGACGGCTTGCGCCGTGCCGCTATAAAGTAAGTGGTCGGCTAGCGCGTTCGGCTCAAAGGAAAATATTCGCAGCCGATAAAGTCCAAAGCTGCCAGACTTAAAACGAACGCGCTCTCGAATGCGTGAAATTTTGTCTCGAGGTAACTCGTACAGAATAACGATCAGTTATTTTTTGGGTTCTTGGTATCGCGCGACGATCACCGTGATATTGTCCTTGCCGCCTCGCTCCATGGCGGCATCGACGAGCTTTCGACAAGCCTCCTCGGCCGTCGACGCACTCGCCAAACATCGAACGAGGCCCGAATCGTCGACCATATTGCTGAGACCATCCGTGCACAACAGCAGTTGGTCTCCGTATTTCAATTCGACGTGGGCCGTGACCGGGTTGATTTTGTTGCTGGTGTCGCCGAGGCAACCGGTCAGAATATGGTGGGCTCGCTTGAGATAAGCCGAATCCGAAGCGATCCCGGCTCGGATGAGGTCCTCTCTCAGAGTCTGATCACGAGTCAGAATTTGTAATGCTTTGTCACGGTATAAATAGGCCCGGGAGTCACCGACGTGAGTCAAAAACGCCTCCAATCCGACCGTATACATTCCGGTGAAGGTGGTGGCCATTCCGGTTAAGTCTGGATTGGCGTCTATTTGTTGTTCCAATCCTTTCTGGATCAGCCGGGGATACAAATCCAGTTTTTCGAGAATCTCGGGGATTTCGCCGGCGTCAACTTTGAACAGCCAATTGATCTCACGGCTTCCCAGATCCCAACCGACGCACAGTGCCAGCAGGCTGGCCAATTCACCGCACGCCTGTCCTCCCAAGCCATCCGCGACGACCAATGCATAGGCGTCCTCGACACTATCGTGAGGAAAATCATCAGGCAAGTTGGAGGCCAAGATGGTTCGTGCGCGGCGTCGGCGCACGGCGGCAAAGTGGTCTTCGTTGGTCTCGCGGACAAGGCCACGATCGGATTGCCCGGCGATCTCGACTTGCACCGGCGTCGCCTGCTCGCCGAAATGACGTTCCGCGCGTTCCGCGACCAAATCTCGATTTGTGGCTACTTGGCTCATGACAGCTCCGCTTCTTTTTTACGGGACGATTTGACGCAACTCAATTTTAGACGGAACGCCGTCGCGAAACAGACGGGGACTCGCCCAATCAATCCACAAAAAAACCGACTTCCGTTGGGAAGTCGGTGTAAGCTTACTCGGGATTCCGGCTAAGTTCTTTAGCCTCGAACACGGACTACACCGTTGCGAGTCACTACCACTTTCACTTCGTGGCCGCAACATTCCCAGCACAGCGTGGCAACCTTGCGACCCGCCAATGCACCGCGCCACGTCACACAAGGCTGTTGGCCCGCGCAACACGCAGGGACGCAAACGCAAGCTTCATAAGTGCAACAACCACAAGGATCCTGCAGGCAGACCACCATCTCTACCGGAGGAGGTGGACAGGGACAGCAACAAGTCTGTTCACAACACTGTTTGCAGCAACGGTCTCGGTGATGGTTCGAATGACCCCAGTTCGCGCCAGTCGAAACGACCAGAGTGCCGACAAGGGCCAAACACAACACAATTTTTCTTGACAGATTGATCATCAACGGGTCTCCAGGAAGGGGTTGTTTATCTAGGCGAATGCTCCGAACTCAATTATGGCTCATGATTGCAAATGAATAAAGCGATGCGGGCGATTCTTCGCGAAAAATCTGGCAGTTGCAAGAATTTACCGCCCCGAATACTGAATCCGGCCGCAGAGTAACGTTGCGGCAGTGCCATTCCACCCTGACACGTTGTTCTTCGTCCATTTCCAAAGTCAGCTTGGCCTTGTTCTTGCACTGGTGAAGCGAAGGGCTGATCGATTGCATACCACCGTTGTTAAAATTGTCGATGCATTGACCAGTCCTCGGATGCTTGATCGGCACAATCGTATTTGCATCAATGACTCCTGACCCCTTTGATTCGAGCTAACCCAGGATCATGGCTTCAATGGTCAGGCCGGGACCAAAGCCGAGCGCGACGATCGGACGGATCGCATCGAGATGCTTGAGACGATCCAACAGGAAGAAGATTGTGGCTGACGACATGTTGCCGTGAGTGGCCAGGATTTGCCGTGAGATCGCCAGGTGGTCCTCAGTCAGGGCAAGAGTTTTCCGGCATGCGTCTAGAATCCGGGGGCCACCAGGATGGATGGCCCAACTGCCAACCGATTCCACCGTCAGCCCTTCCGCCCGCAAGAACGAATCCAGCCACGTTCCCAGATGTTCTTCGATCAACTGCGGCACTTCCTGTGCGAGTTTAATCTCGAAACCGTGATCGCCGATGCTCCAACTCATCGCATCAAGTGTGCCATCGATCACGGTGGATCCGTGCCGCAAGACGCATAGGTTAGAGTTCTCGTTACGGCCCTTATCGCCGCAGATGGCCGCGCCCGCTCCGTCGGCGAAGAGTGCATTAGCGACAATTTTCTCAGGGTCCCAGCCATAGAAGTGGTGCAGGCTGCACAGTTCGACGGCGCAAACCAGCACCACCGCAGCGTGATTCGCCTCCGTAATGGCGGAAGCGATGCGGAGCGCATTGAAAGCCGCGTGGCAACCCATAAACCCCACATGGGTTCGCGGAGTGCTGCGATCGAGCTGCAAATCTTGGATCAAGCCCACGTCGATCCCAGGAGCGCTGAATCCGCTGCACGAGGCCGTTATCAGATGGGTGACCTCGCTGGCAGGACAACCCGCTGCGTTCAGCACAGCACGCGACGCTTGAACCGCCAGCGGCAAGGATTCGGCCTGATAGAGTTGCATCCGCGCGGCAGTTCCTGGACCGTGATCGTCAGGATGTATGCGCGGTGGATAGAAATCCTCACGCTCGTTGAGCGAACCGTCGGAGGCCCGCAAGAGGACGCTTCCACGTTCGCGCACCCCCGAGCGGCGATAAATTGCCGACATCTTTCGACGCTGCTCGGCTGAGTCGCACGACATGTCATAGGTCAGTTCGCAAGCGTCTGCTTGAGAAATGCGGAATCCCGGCGTTGCCAGTCCAATTCCCTTGAGAGCGAGATTCATTTCAATTCGTGTCCGGCGACTGCGGGGTTCCCATTGAGCAACCGAACCAGCAACGCAGCGCAGCTCGGCGAAGCGTTTAGGTATTGAACGGCCCGAGCCGCAAGCCTCGGCATGCGCAAGGCCGACGCCAGCACTCGGCACGCTCGGCTCTTGTGGCGCAGAAAACGCG
>JANNYC010000187.1:0-9143 GCA_031409895.1 Planctomycetota bacterium | reverse complement strand
TACCAACAATTTAAACCTTAGGAGCTAACTATCATGAAATCCAACAATTCTCAAACTCTTTGGACTAATCTAACCGAAACTCAATCAGAAGCAGTTAATGGTGGTCAAGTAGCATTTAATAGTGCTTTTTTCTCAAAACTCACCGACCAATCTAATGTTGCTGCAATTATTGCCGCGGCGTTACTCGGCATTGCCGTGTCGGCGTTATTCGGCCTAGAAATAAAACGCGCATTTTTGATTGGCGGAATTTTCATGCTTGTTCACATTGGTTTCGGCATCGGCTTTTGGTTGCTTTTCGGCCCATAGGGGTTGCGACTTGGCGAGTCATGCCCGTAAACGTCAGATTGTGGTCGCGTAGTCCGAAATCGTGGCGAAATCGGGTAGCCGGGCGGGTTTCCCCGCCCAGCCCCCACACCACCTAGCATGCGGGTCCGCACTAGGCGGTTCGACGGAGAAGTTTACGTTTGTCGGCGTGGTCGAAGCGGACGTGGCGGTGTTCGATCCTGGACGGTTCGACAACCGGCGCCATCAGCGGCTCGCCGATCAAACTCAAGGCTGGTTTCTCGATCGACGCCGTCGCGGCACCATCCGTTCGGATTGTTGAACCTGTGGTCTGCAAGCTTTCGCGGCCAGTAATATTCTGGTCCACTGGCAAGCAGGGGTTCCCTCGCGACAAGTCGATCGAAGGCTCTTCCTTGTTCTTCATCGTTTGGCCCTTCCTGTTTCGATTGGACTTCGAAGGTCAGTACTACGGCCGCTGCTGACTCCTGCACCGCCCAAGCCATCTTGCGAGGGCTCGTTCCAAACTTTCAGGCAAGCCTTACTCTTTGGAGCGACGACGACACGCATGCCGCCTCTGCAGGTCTCCCCGGATAAGAACGTGAATTTTCGCTGCACAAGCTCGCCCTTTACCTGAACGGTCGTCTGGGAACGGCTTCGTGATGTTTGGCTCACTCGCCTGACCGATCCGGCCTTATAGGACGTTTCTGTTCGTAACCTTGCAGCTTCGGCTCCAGCTTCCTTCCCACCCCGGGTCGCCCCGACGCAGTTGCCTTCGCCTTGTGCTTTGTCAATCGGAGCTTTCATTTGGTATACTGATCTCCTTGAGACTCCCAGTCTCGCACAGGGGACTCACACCCCATAAACTCACGCCCATGACGGGCGTACCAATCCCGCGCGGCCGTCGAAGAAGCCCGACTCGCTTGGGAATTGGCGAAAAAGGGCTTTCGCTCGGAAGAAATCGAAAAAGCCGCCGCCGCCCGCGATTCCGCTAAAGCTGTTCTGGAAATGGTCCGCCGACAAAAGAGCGAACTCGTAATCGCCGCGCCCGTTGATGGATACATCGACGCACTTGATCTGCAAGCCGGAGATTTGGTTGCTCCCAACGCGCCCATATTGACCTTGCTCGCGACGGATCGCATTTGGGTTCGTGCTTATGTTCCGCAACGATTCCTGCAATTGACTGTCGGACAAGAATTGCGGGTCTCAATCGATAGCTTGCCAAATGAAAATTTCGTCGGCGTCGTTTCGTTCATCTCGCACCAAGCGGAATTTACGCCAAGCAACGTGCAAACAACTGATGAACGCGCCAAGCAAGTCTACCGAATTCGCGTGACGATTCTGGAAGGTGCCGAGCAACTGCGTGTGGGAATGACGGCCAATGTTTGGCTCCCGTCCGCGAAGGCTCGGAAATGACGTCATCGGTTATCAACGTCGAAAATTTGTCGCGACGATTTGGCTCGTTGATTGCCGTTGAAGACGTCTCGTTCAGCGTCCGTTGCGGCGCGATTTTCGGACTGCTCGGTCCCAATGGGAGCGGCAAGTCAACCATCATCCGAATGCTGCTCGGCATACTACCACCATCGTCTGGGACGGCTACGGTTCTGGGGCTTGACGCTTATCGGCAAACCGAATTGATTAAACCGCGCGTCGGATACATGTCGCAGCAGTTCAGTTTGTACTCGGATTTGTCCGTTCAAGAAAATCTTGATTTCTACGGTCGGATCTACGGACTCGATCGACAACGACTCACGGAAAGGCGAACGGCGGTTGTCGAATTGACCGGGATCGGTGATCGCTTGCGACAATTGGCGGGTACTCTGTCGGGTGGCTGGAAGCAGCGTCTTGCGCTGGCTTGCTCGCTGATCCACGAACCCGAAGTTCTGTATTTAGACGAACCGACGGCGGGAATTGACCCGGTCGCGCGGCGCGATCTGTGGGATTTACTTTTTACTTTGTCCAGTCAAGGCGTCACGCTGCTGGTGACCACGCACTACATGGACGAAGCCGAACGCTGCACTGACGTCGGCTATCTTTACATGTCCAAGCTCTTGGTGCTGGGCAAACCTAGCGAACTAAAACAACTACCGAACGTGACGCCTCCAGGCACCCAGCGCTACGAATTGCGAGTCGATTCGCCCACCGAACTGTTACACGCGATTCGCAGTGTGGAACAAGTTCGCGACGCGACCTTGTTTGGCGAAAAGATTCATCTTCTGGTCGATCAATCCCTTGAACCGCTGGAAATCGCCCGCCGATTGCAGTTGGACCCGGCGAAAGTCGAAATACAAATCACGCCTCCCACATTGGAAGACGTGTTTGTAACTTTGACTCGAATGGCCGAAAATCGAGGTCCCGAAAAGTTAATTTCACCGCAGTTAATCACGGTAAAAATCCAAAACGAAGTAGTGACCGCTGGCGATCACGCCGACGATTTATCAACGGAGCCCGCGCGGCGTGGTTCCGAGTTCAGTGGCCTTTGGGCGATCCTGGTCAAAGAATTTTTTCACATTCGCCGGCAACCGTCGACGTTGTTTTTCATGTTTCTCGTCCCGTTGTTGCAAACGATTATCTTCGGCTATGCAATTAACACCCAGATCGAACATATCCCAACAGTCGTATTGGATTTGGATGGACGAACTGCGGCCCAAACGCTGATCGAAACATTTCGCAATACGCGCCGCTTTACGATCATCGAGCGAGTGTTTGACGAGTCTGCCTTACACCAAGCGTTGCGTTCGGGCCGCGCACAAGTCGGTGTCGTCATCCCAGCTAATTTTTCCGAACGCTTGTTGCACGGCGAGCAGGCGTTGGTTCAGGTCCTGATCGACGGGAGCGATTCGCAAATTGCCACGACCGCACAAAACTCGGCGCAGCTTTTGGGTCAGAGCATTTCGATTCAGATAGCTCGACAAAAAGGCGATTCGCTGCAACTGGCACCTTCGCGAGATCCGGCGGGTCGCGGAGCTCTGCCTATCGAAATCCGCACGCGATTGCTATACAACCCAGACCTCAAAAGTTCGAATTTCTTTGTGCCGGGTTTAGTTGGAATCATCTTGCAATTGGTCACGCTGTTCTTGACATCGTTCGCCGTGGTTCGAGAACGCGAACTCGGAACACTCGAACAGTTATTCGTCACGCCGGTCGGACGATCGGGCCTCATGCTGGGCAAGCTCGTGCCGTACGCCGTGGTCGGTGCGATCGAAGTCCTCATCATGCTGTCGGTAATGATTTATTTGTTCGGCGTTTCGATTAACGGAAGTATCGGCTTGCTTTTGGGCTTGTCGCTGCTGTTTACCGTTTGCTCACTGGGCTTGGGGCTGTTTATTTCAACGGTCGCCAAGACCCAACTGGAGGCTTTCCAGTTCGCTTTTATAATCATGTTGCCGTCCATTTTGCTGTCGGGATTCGTGTTTCCTCGGGCCGAAATGCCGCTACCGATTTACTTGGCGTCGTTCGCTTTGCCCGCAACTTATTTCATTGAAATCCTACGCGGCATCATTTTGCGGGGTGCAGTCATGGCGGACCTGGTCCCTTCGATCGTCGGCCTGACGATTTGCTGCATCGTCGTGCTTCTGGCCAGTATTTTGCGTTTCCGCAAGCGGCTGAGTTGAACAATCCACCCTGACGAAGCCGAAATTGTTTGGTATATTTGCGACGTTAAGCGTTGCGTCAAGCGTGACGAAAACGCAATTTACTGATGGCCCTACAGCCATTCATTTTTTAAAAGGAGTACTGAATCATGGGTAAAGGCAACAACAGTCAGAAGAACGACAAGAAAAACAAAAAGGTCAAAAAGGATACCAAAGCCGCCGCACCAAAGGCTTCCGGCAAGAAATAATTTCGGCTGGCCAGAATGGCTCGTCGAAAACCGCCGGGGTCAATGTCCGTTCGCTTAGCGGTTTTTTGGATCCTCAAGAGGCACTGGTCTCAACGCCAGTGCCTTTGGTTTTGCGCAAGACTGCTTAATACAACTGACGCGCGCCTTGCCTTGAGTCGCTCCCAAGCCTTTGCGTTCAACGGCCTGCCGCGCCGCCAAGTCATCGCGGCGAATCGGGCCAAGTCCCCTCAAGGGCATTCGTCGTGCCACAACTTTTTCTTGGCCGACAACTCGCCCGACTTCGCTGGGCTTCTAGAACAGTCGACTTGACCTTCGGATCAAAGACTCGCGAAGTCAAATCGTAATTTGTTTCTCGTGATACAGTTCAGGGTTGCCTGGGGGTATTTCCGATTGCAATTTTAGCAGACCGCATCCATCGGGCGTAACTAAACACAACAACCGTTGCAACAATTGCGGCAGACAGCGGAATAACGGTTTCCATCCAAGCGTTTGGGTCAATTGCTTTGTGCCGAACCGTCGGGCGAGTGGCCAAAATCGCGTTCAAAGTTGCGGCGGCAACAACGATTAATGATTGAATGAAAGTCATACCACGATTGGATGTAGACGACGCAACGATGGACAATCCGAACAAGATGCCAAGTCCAAGGGAGGGAATCAAAATCATTCCGGGGAGTCGCGCAAGATCGTTCGCTCGATCCATTGGGTGAATCTCGTGGAATGAGAAATGGTAAAATGCGATTAGTCCGATAACCCCGGCTGGTATCGCAAATCCAAGCGCGGCGAACAGCAGGAAACTTTGAATTCCGCGTTCAACGTTCATCGTCTCGTTAATTCCAGCAAAGCGAGATAAGGGACGGGATCACCCAGCGGCCGGAGAGGATGATCCATTCGAAAAACGCGAGACCGGCAGAGTGGCTGGATCGCTTTGTTCGTCCGCTTTGAAAGCAGTAATGCGGGCTGGAAGCGTAACGTAAACGCGACCATCAGTCGATTCTCTTCGGCGGATATCTGCAAGGATCAAGTCAAGGTCGTTCCCAAATTTTGCAGCAAGTTGGTGCCGCATATCGCGAATCTCATCAGTTATTGAATCGGACATCTCAGGCCTCCATTAGTTCATCTGGAGTACAGATAATAGGCAGCGTCCCCCGGGAACTCAATGTCGACGCCGCATTACTCTTCTGATTTCAAATCGATGATCAAAGACGAAAATTGTTTGATGGCGGCGAAACGGTCGTCGGGCTTGATTGCGAGGCAGCGTTCGACGCCGCGGCCAAGCTTTTCGTTGAGCTTGGGTCGGTATTTGAAGATGCTAGTGGCAGGGCGGCTGTCGTGGGCCAGGGCACCGATGCCGGAAGTGTCGGTCGATTCCCACGGATGCTGGAACGTCAACATGCGATAGGCCGTGACGCCAAAGGCGAAAATATCGACACGTAAATCGGTGGGGCGACGGCGAACGATTTCGGGTGCCATATATTGAGGCGTCCCCGTTCGGTTTCCTCGCTGTCGATATTCAGGCTTATCGGGAACAGTCAATCCGAAATCGATCAGCTTGATATCGGTGACTTCAACATTGCAAATGAAATTGCGCGGGCAGATGTCGCGGTGAATGAAGCCCGCATCGTGGACGGCTTGAATCGAGTCGGCCATTTTTTTCAGAAACGACAGCCGATTGACGATCAATCGTTCATCGCGTGCCTTGAGCAGCGTGCTTAGTCCGGGGCCTTCGATGTACTCCATGAGGATGTATTCGATTCCTTGTGTCGTAAGCCCAAATTCGTACGTTTCGACGATTGACGGATGGCGAATCTGCATCGCGATTTTGCCTTCGGACGGTTTGTCGAGCCCTTTAAAACGGGCTTTGAACAAAGCGCTTTTTTCTGGATCGAGAAATTTCAAGCCGAGCGTGCGCCCGGTTGTGATTTCGCGCGCGACGCGAAACTTGGACATCGTTCCGCTGAAGGCCTGTTGCTGAAGTTGAAAGCGCGACGAGACATCCAGCCTTGACTTGCCCGGCGAGCTGGCGAACAACTTTTTGATTCGATCCAAAACGCCCATAGTTTTTCGCAATGCGAGTTCATTCGGTCACGGCAGACCGGCCCAAATTCAATTTACTTGCCGCAATAATCGATAGTTCTCGCAATTTCCGTTTTTAGCCGATCGCGTGAAATGATCCGGTCGACGAATCCGTGCTTGAGCAAAAACTCACTGGTTTGGAATCCTTCCGGCAGCTCGATTCGGATGGTCGCTTTAATGGTGCGCGGGCCGGCGAAGCCAATCAAGGCTTTCGGCTCGGCATATACGAAATCGCCTAGTGACGCAAAGCTCGCGGCGACGCCACCCATCGTCGGATTGGTCAGTACGGAAATGAATAGACCGTCGGCTTGATCGTAGCGAGCAAGTGCTGCGGAAACTTTGGCCATTTGCATCAGCGACAAAATCCCTTCGTGCATTCGAGCACCGCCGCCGGAACCGCTGATGATGATAAGCGGAAGCTGTTGGCTCGTCGCGCGTTCAATCAAACGAGTCAATCGCTCCCCGACAACCGAACCCATGCTGCCCATGATGAATTGCGAATCGGTCACTCCGAAAGCGACGCGGCGTGCACGAATCATTCCCGATCCGGTGATTGCCGCATCGCGCAAACCCGACTTGCGTTGCTCGTCGACCAAGCGATCCTTGTACGGCTTACTGTCGACGAATCCGAGCGGGTCGGTCGGCATCAATTCTTCGTCCCACGGTTCAAACGTCCCGGCGTCGAGTACATGCTCGATTCGCTGCCGCGCCGAAACAAAAAAGTGATAGTCGCATTCGGGACAGACGCCAAGACGCTTGTCGGCCTCCTTGCGAAATATTGCGGCTTTGCAACCCGGACAGCGCACCCACTTGTCTTTGGGGAATTCTCGTTTGCGAACGCGGTCGTTTGGCACTTGTTTTTCAATCGACATAACGTTTTAAGCTTCGCCGAAACGGGATTGGCTCAAGATTAAACTCTGAATTTTTGCGGTATTAGAGGCCCGTAAAATGAGCCTCTCCCTAATAAGTTCTATTCTAGCAGGCCGATGATAATCGTGTCTGGAACAAATATCGCTGTCGAAAGCGTATTCATGGATACAACCGTTGCAAGTCGCTCGAGTTTCGTACGGTTGGTTAGAAAAACGAACTGCCTGGACGAACGAGCTGGGGAACGCGTTTGGCTCCTTAGCCATTTGCATCAGCACCTCCGACTCGCGTCGGTAGCTTGAAACCCCACGCCTCAAGCCTGCTGCCTCACGCCTATTTCCGCCGCGACCGAAATCAATTCCCAATCGGCGGTACGCTGCTCGGCATCCCAGAAATTTTCGATCGGTTCAGACACAAGCTGAGAGCGAATGATGCTGGCAAGAGGTTCGGCAGCGACGATGGCGACCGTCCCCGTTTTCGTGCGACGAAAAAGTCGTTTCAAGAAATGCTTTGCTCGCTCACTCGCGTGCTCGAGAGTTTCGCCGAATGGTGGCGCGACGTTTTCGGGGTGTTCGGCCCACATCTGATAGATGCGCGGTTGCGTTTGTTTGAGTTCGTCGAACCGCTTGCCTTCCCAGAGACCGTGATCGAGGTTTCGCAAGTCTTCGTCAATGCGAACTCGCGAATGAGTTCGCCCGGCGAGTGCATCTGCGGTCTGCCGCGCACTGACACAAGGGGACGAATAGATTGCGTCGACATTTCGCACGCCAATATTCTGCATGAGCGATTCGACTTGGCGCACGCCGTTGGGACTGAGCGGCAAGTCCAAATCGCCTTTGATGCGGCCTTGATCGTCGAGCACGGTTGCGCCTGGACGAATCAACAGAATCTGCAATCCGCCGGCGGTCAAAGTTGCTTTGGCCACCAAGTCTCGTTCGATTAGAGACATCGTTTTCATATTTTGCTTTTGTAAAATGCAATTGGAATAAATACACAATGGTCTGAACTGGCGTCAAGTTCGACTGGCCGGACGGGATGAAGATTCGGCTAGTTGTCTCAGCTTGCTGACAGCATTCGCGTAGTCGGATTGGCCGAAAATCGCCGATCCCACCACAAGCCAATCCGCGCCGCAGGCAACGCATTGACCGATGGTTGCGTCGTTGACGCCGCCGTCGACTTCGAGAATAACGTCGGAGGAAAGGGTTCGTAACTGCGAGAGTTTGGCGAGCGGATCGGCAAGAAATTTTTGGCCGCCGAAGCCGGCTTGCACGGTCATAACTAAAACTAAATCGCAAAGATGGATATTCGCTGCCGCCACGTCGATCGGGGTGCCGGGATTGAGCGCAAGGCCCGCCGCGCAACCCGCATCGCGAATCGATCGCAATAATGGCCCGGGGTCCGCGACGGCTTCAGCGTGAAAGGTCACGACGTTCGCCCCCAAGTCGCAAAATTGCGAGACATATTTTTCCGGGTGGACCATCATCAAGTGTACATCGAGCGGTAACTCTGTCAGTTGCCGAAATGCTTTGACGATGGTCAGACCGTACGAAAAATTTGGGACGAAACTTCCATCCATGACATCTAGATGCAGAGCTTCAACGCCCGCGTTCTCCAGCAAGCGAACTTCGCGCTGCAGATTGCCAAAATCGCACAACAGCATGGACGGCAAGATCGTCGGATTGCTTTTCCGCAAACGCGAGATGTCGAACCCGTGGGCCATATCCATCAATTCGAGACTTGCGACTCCGCCGCAAACTCCTTTCAAAACGGATCGAAAGGATTGGCAGAAAATAAAGCCGAGATTCGGTCGGCAAGTTGAGATTGAATTTTACCACGGGACGATGCGCCCGCTAGATCAAACTGCGGAAGCGATGTCGCAAACTCCGCTGCCAGTGAGACTTACGCGACATTTTGCCTAACCGCTAAAACCGCGTTGTATCGTTTCGCTCAGGTCTTGCAAATTTGCTAATAGTGATTAACAGCCCGCTCGATTGTCCCATGGAAATTATTGACGCTAGTCAGAAGAGATCCATACATCGGGCTAAGTCGAAGCGATTATGCGCAAGGAACCGGCGCGCGACAA
>JANNYC010000186.1:0-28713 GCA_031409895.1 Planctomycetota bacterium | reverse complement strand
TCGGCGTCTGGCTTGCGCGTTACGGCAGCCGAGAGCGGTCAAGTAGCCGTGCATCATTCGCACACTGTTCGCGAAATTGAGCTTTTCAAAGGCAAGCCCGCCGAGATTACCGCTGAAACGATCTTGGCAACATTCGATGGTCCGGCACGCGCCATTCGCGCGGCTTTGGCCATCGGCGATTCAGCGCGGCGGCTCGGTTTGCGATTGAAAACCGGATTGCACACGGGCGAATGCGATGTTCTGGGTGACAAAGTCAGCGGCATCGCGGTCGAACTCGCAATTCAAATTGCCGAACGAGGCGGTCCCGATCAAATCCTTGTATCCAGTATTGTAAAGGATCTTGTTGCTGGGGCCGGCATCACATTCAAACCGCAAACTGCTATCGTGTTATCCGCTCCATTTCGCGACTGGAAAATTCTCTCGGTCGAGCGATAAATCATGTTCCTTCTCCCCTGTACTCACGGGAGAGGGTTGTCGAACTATAATTCATGTTCCCTCGCCCCGGTATTCCGGGGTGAGGGTTAGGGTGACGGGTTTGAAAACGGAAGCCACAATATGACCAATACACGATCAACCGGACTACGTTCAACAAGCTTGATATTTTCTGGCGTTCTTGCAGCCTTGCTTGGATGTGAACCTGCCCCCAAACCGCAAACCGCCGATTCTGGTTCGCCAACTAACCAAATCGGCAGCCAACAACCGAAGCAAGAATCCGAAAGCGACAAACTTCAAAAAGCCGACATCAGTATCTTATTCATCGGCAATAGCCACAGTTATTTTTATGACATGCCGAATTTGGTGGCACAAATGATTGAGCACCAACACCCGGAAAAAAAGGTTTATGCAAAGCTTCTGCGTGTCGAATTTCTTGAACAAGTCGGCAACAATCCATATTATCGAAAAGAACTTGAATCGCATCCGTGGAACTTCGTTGTGCTGCAAGCGCAAAAGATCAGCATGAGCGGGAAATACGATTATTCCAAACAAGAAGGGATCGACTTCGCGAAACTTGCCAAGTCCTGCGGCGCGACGGTTTGTTTTTATTCCGAGTGGGGTCGGGAAGGGGTTGAAGGGGACGGTCAAACCATAGAAAAAATCTACGACGCGATGGCTCAAGCCGCAGAAGTCACTTTGGCCCCAGTTGGACGAGCCTGGGACATTGCGCTCGCTGAGCAGCCGGACTTACCGCTTTATTCCGGCGATGGCAATCACCAATCTACCACCGGTGCGTTCCTCACCGCCGCCGTTTTCTGCGGCCAACTCACCGGCGAAAGTCCCGCGTCACTCGCTTCGTTCGAGCACGAGTCTCTCGACCTATCCACCCGCGAATTTCTAGCCAAAGCCGCCGCCAAGGCACTTGCACCGAAGGCTGTAGGCTCCAACCAACCATGATCTTTTATGGTTTTGCAACCAGAAACCTTAGATCGGCTTGGCGGCGGGTGAAGCCGATTTTGTCGAGGTATTCGGCCAAGGGAATTGCGTATTTGCGAGTGGTTCCAAGCAGTTCGCGCATTTGGCTGACCGTGAAACCCGCGCCGTTGACGCAAAAGGCTTTGAGCTGAGTCTGAATGTCGATCAGCACGTCTCGATGCAGATAGAAATCGTCGCCGACCGGATGCAAGTCGCCTGCGGATGCCGCCAATTCCAAAAGATTCGTGACACTGTCTTTGTTTTTCTGCGCGAGTTCGCGGAGTTGCTTGACATCGGGAGGCTGCAGTCCGCCGGCCCGCACGGCTTGAACAAGTTCATCCAGCAACCGCCGTTCATTCTTACTCAATTGAGGGCCGCGTCCGGCAAGCGCGACGTTCGAACCAACTTTGTCAATCGTTTTTGTCGCGACTAATTGCTGTAGTGCCGTATCGAAAATCGCTTTGAAGTTGAGGTAATCAAATCGCTGTTCGAGCGTCGCCAAAGGAAAGTTAATTCGCAATGGGCTTTCGTCATGCATCTTGCTCAGTGACGCTTGAATGCGAGCGGCGATCTGCTTGATCGTCAAAGCGTGTACGAGAATTTTGTGCGACGGAGAAACTTGTTTTTCCAGAATGGCACCGCTGGACTGAAGACTCGCGATGACTGGATCGGCGTCAATCACTGCGGCCAAACGGGGCGCAAGTTCTCTTTTCCATTGGCCAAGAGGAGTGAGATAGATCGACGCAGCCAAACGTCGGTCCGCTTGATCGCTGGCCAAGTCTCGCAGCAGCGCCAAATCCGTTTCGTTGGAGCGAGACATTCGCTGGGCGTTCGGGTCCAAGATGCGCCCGCCGCCAATCGTCGCCGCCGGAGATTCGGCGCGAATGACATACGGCTGTTGATTCGTCGCCACCGCCGACTCGTTGAGGAAGACTTGGGCCAAGCACGATTTTCCTGGTTCGAGCGAATCGCATTCCAACAAGCGAACATTGGCCACCAAATCCGCAGTGCCTAAATGAAATCGGACGCGGGCACGGTCCTTCAGCGGGCGCGGCGAAGTCGACAACATCTGCAAATTTATTGACATGATGCGACTTGCCGCCAAATGACCAGTCGCCGCGATTTCTTGGCCGCGCACAATTTGATGATGATCGATGCCGGTAATGTTGATTGCCGCACGCTGGCCCCGATGGATCGACGTTACTTGCAAGTCGTGATTCTGCAAACTTCGAATGCGAACGACGTGTTCTCCAGGCTCAACCATCAGCGTAGCGCCGACTTCGGTCGTGCCGCTGGCGACACTACCCGTGATGACCGCACCGTGACCCGCGACCGAAAAGGAGCGATCGATCGCCATTCGAAACGGTGCCAGGATTCGAAAGCGATTCTGATGCTCGATGACTTGAGAAGCAATCGACTCAAGCGTTTTTTTAAGTTGATCGATCCCCGCCCCGGTCGTCGCCGAAGTCCTTACGATGGGTGCCGTCGCCAAAAAGGAATCGCGAACCAGCTCGCGGACTTCGTCTTCGACTAACGCCAACCAATCGCCGTCGACGAGATCGCATTTCGTCAGCACGATGACGCCTGCGGGCAAATCTAGCAGCCGCAATATTTCCAAATGCTCAACAGTCTGCGGCTTGATCGATTCGCTGGCGGCAATGACCAACATCACCATGTCCATTCCGGTCGCGCCGGAGAGCATCTGACGAATGAACCGCTCGTGGCCCGGAACATCGACAATACCGAGGCAATACGGCCCGACCTGCAATTTGGCAAAACCCGGCTCGATCGTGATCCCGCGCTCTTTCTCCTCCGGTAGCCGATCGGTATCGACTCCCGTGAGCGCGCGTACAAGCGAAGTTTTGCCGTGGTCGATATGCCCTGCTGTTCCCAAAATTAAATCGGTGTACATGGCTCACATTGTACGGCGGAACTTTGTCTGGTTGGGCGCGGTTAGATAACGTGTGGCTCGCGAGCCCCGCGCACAATGCCGTTCAGGATGCTGGCACGGGCATCTTGAAACCAGCAACGCTAACACCGAGTACAATGAGGCGGCATTTACATTACATAAGGCAGGGGAATTCCACATGATCAAGCTTTCTTCGTGCTGCAGCGCCTACTTTCTGGGCACATTTCTGCTTGCCGCTTGTCCGCCATGTTTTGCGCAGTCGTCTAACGATGCCCATGAAAAAGTCATCGGCCGCATAGTCGAATCATTGGCAGTCGCCGACATCGATGGCAAGCCTTATGACTTGAGCGCGATCGACTCTTCAAAGCTCGTCGTGGTGGCTTTTTGGGGGACCGAATGTCCCTTGGCCAAGAAATACGCAAGCCGCATGCAGCAATTGTCTGAGTGGTTGCAAGACGACGTCCAATTCGTCATGGTCTTTTCGAACGAACAAGATTCGATCGACGATATCAAAGCGTACATCGAACAACAAAAAATCAAATTTCCAGTCTTGAAAGACTCGGAAACTCGCATCGCCGATCAGTTTTCCGCGCGTCGCACTCCCGAGGTCTGTTTGCTCGATCACGCGCGCACGATTCGCTATCGCGGGCGCGTCGATGATCAGTTCGGAATCGGGTACACCAAAAAAGAACCAGGCGTGCGGTATTTGCAAAACGCAATCGAGCAAGTCTTGGCAAAAAAGGCTGTTCCGACGTCTGAGACCGACCCGATCGGGTGCATCATCGGGCGAGTTGCTCGTGCGGACAACGGCGAGGCGATTAACTTTGCGTCGCATGTGGCACCGATACTCAATCAGCATTGTGTCGCTTGTCATCAGCCGGAGCAAATTGGGCCAATGTCGCTTACCGACGCCGACGAAGTTGTCGGTTGGGCCGCGATGATCAACGAAGTCGTCCGCGAAGGACGCATGCCCCCTTGGAACGCGGACCCCAGCGTGGGCAAATTTTCCAACGAGCGGCGATTGACCGAGGCGGAAAAGTCGACGATTGCCCAATGGGTCGACAACGGCGCTCCGATCGGCGACCGTTCGAAGGTCCCCGCGTATATGGTGCGCGTTGCTGGGTGGCAACTAGATAGTGAACCGGACTTGATCATTCCCGTTTCTCCTAAACCGATCGCGGTCCAAGCCGATGGCGAACTCGACTATCAGCACTTCAAGTCGGAATACGTTTTCAAAGAAGAAAAATGGATCCAAGCGATCCAAATCTTGCCCGGCAATCATGCAATCGTGCATCATATCTTGGCGTTTGTCGAAAGCCCCAATGGTCGGCAAGTCATCGGCGATCTCGAAGGAATCGACGGATATCTGGCGGGTTATGTTCCAGGCTTGACTATCGCGCCATTTCCCGCAGGAACCGCAAAACGAATTCCGGCCAACTCGCGGTTGATTTTCCAAGTCCATTACACGCCGATCGGTTCACCGCAAAACGACCACAGCAAGATCGGGCTTTACTTCGCCGATCCAGATACCGTTCAGCGCGAAGTCATCACGACCAGTGCTATTCGCCGCAAACTTGAGATTCCATCCGCCAGCCCCGATCATCAAGTCGTGGCGTATTCTCATCGCTCATTGCAAAACGCGATGTTGCTGGGAATGATGCCTCACATGCACTTGCGCGGCAAGGCCTTTCGATTCGAGCTGCAATCTGCGGACGGCTCGACCACGCCGTTGCTGAACGTCCCTCGTTTCGATTTCCATTGGCAGTCGTCGTATCGCCTCACCGATCCGGTTCCGATGCAGTCCGGCGATCGAATTTGTTGCGTCGCGCAATTCGATAACTCGGCGGACAACCCGAACAACCCGGACCCGACCGAAACGATCCGTTGGGGCGATCAGACGCGCGAGGAAATGATGATCGGGTATTTCGATATCGCCATGGATCGCTCCGATTTCGAATCCGACAATGTCGACTTGAAACGGCACGTCGTACTCGTTCGAGTGATGGACCGCTACGACAAGAACCGCGACGGCATCATCGAGCGGGCGGAGGTTCCCAAACCGGTCGTCGGCCGCTTTGTCTCGCTCGACAAAAACGCCGATAGCCGTGTCACCTTTGCGGAACTCGCGGAAAAATGGGCACAGTAAAGCTTGCCCGAGCCTTGGCGACGACGCGCATTTCTGCTAAATTTACGCTTTGCGAATCTTGCACTGTCGCGAAAAGCGGTCTACGCCCACGAGTTTTTTTTCCTCGGCTGCCATGAAAGACGATATCCACCCGAATTACCGTCCGGTTGTTTTCAAAGATAAAACCGCGGATTTTGCCGTTTTAACTCAGTCCACGATACAGAGCAAAGACACGATCAAGTGGGCCGACGGAAACGAGTACCCGGTCGTCTACGTCGACATCTCAAGTGCATCGCACCCTTTTTACACGGGTCGTCAGCAATTCGTTGACACCATGGGCCGCGTAGAAAAATTCCGCAAAAAATTCGGCGACGCTTACAAAAAGAGCTAGTCGAAGTCGGCGGAATTTAACCGCAGATTTCGCAGATGGCGCGGATGGTTCATGGAGATTATTACGGGCTCTGAAATTGAGCGGTTGGAATTAAGTGGCCATTCGAATTCGAAAATCGTTTCTTCTCACCGGCTTCAGGGGAAAGGGTATCGTGAGAGTCGTTTGGGTTTTCGGATAGGCCCTACGAATTAATTTCATTCTCAATTCTTATCGGCGCAATCTTCGGTTAGGTGCCTGCGTTCATTCACAACACGTTTCCACGTCAGTTTGGATTCTTTGAAATTGAGAAGCAAGGCCATTTGAAGGTCCGTGATATTCAGAAATCCAAGCATTTGAGCAATGTGTGAGTCATTGAAGGCTGTGACGACTTTTGGATCGGCTATGACTTTGTCGTCCACAATGAGATCGGGAATCAGCGTACCGACAGCCTGGCCGAGATAGTGTACTGGATACTCCCGTTGTTGCTCGATTGTGTGGCCGCGCGCAAGCAACTCTATGACGAGTGCGTTCTCATAGATCTTTTCATCCAGACCCGGCTTGAGCGTGTTCAACACCTCCATCGCCGCACCGATAATGTCTTTCGTAATTCCTTCATGGAGCATGGAAGTCGATTCTAACCGCAGATAAGACGGATTTCATGGATGGCGCAAAAGGAATTCTGTATTTTACTCCGTATCCGTGCTATCTGCGTAATCTGCGGTTAAGTGTTTTCGGGTGAATTTGGCTATTAACAGCCGGCGCAAAAAAGAGAAATGGGTTTGATATACTGGATCGGTGCGATTCGATTTCCAAGTCCGACGTCAATTAGTTTGCTATGCCCGAATCTCGTCCTTATTCCGATTGGTTGGGACTTGCGCCCGAAATCGAGATCCCAAACTATTATCAGTTGCTGGGGCTTGGGCCGACGGATTGCGCGGAAAAGAAAAACGTGGCGGAAGCGGCAAATCGGCAGCTTGCCAAACTCAAGCGATTCAAGTCAGTTGAAAATCTAGCAGCGATTCGACGGCTTTTGGAAGAGATCAAAGGCGCCGCCAAGTGCTTGGCGAATCCAGACTTGCGAAATGCTTACAACGCCAAGTTACTCAATGCGACGATGCAGCGAAGCTCGAAAGCAATGGACAATTCCCCGTCCACGGCACAAACAACAAAGCCAAGCGTTCAAGCCATTCCAGCCGCGATTCCGTTGGCCATTCCTGTTGCAGGGCCGGAACCGGAAAATGTAGACGAAGGCTTTTCAGGCCGTATGTTCGCTGCCGACCAATTGGCTCGTGCGAACGCAGAATTAGAATTCGAACTATTAGCCAAAGGCAAGACGCACAAGCGACGGAGTCTCGTGCCGCTGGTATTAAGTATCTTGATGACTTTAGTCGTAGTGGCCGTCGCTGCAATTGTTTTCCGAACTGAATTGCGAGAGCAAATCTTTGGGGCGTCGTTGGGTTCTAGCGAGTCAACTAAATCAAACGTCGTCGTACCCGAGCTTTCCGGTCCACAGGGCGGCCCGTTGGCGTCGGCTCCTGAAATGACGATCGCGGTCCCGACAGAACCGACTCAGGTTGCTGGTAACTCGATCGCCAAACCGCCGCCGTTTGTGGAGCCTCCGCCCGATACTGCCGTGGCGAGTCCGCTAGCACAAGCACCGGCGGAACCCGCGAGCGAAGTCTATTCTGTCGTCGATCCGCCCAAACAATTAGCGATTCCCGACTCGGCTGTCGACTTCTATTCGCGATCGATTGTCGCGTCACTTACGGCAAACGATATCGACGCGGCGGTCGATTTGTACAGTCGTTTGGATTCTGACGCGATCAGTGACCAACGAATTGATCTGTTTCTTCGACTCGGGCAAGTAGCGAACGCATATACGCTTTATCGAAATTGGCTCCGCGAATGTTCTGGCCGTATTCCAGGAGGGACGTCGTTGGAGATTGGTGCCGAAAAAATGACGATTGGAGTCGTGGAAGCATCGCAGGATTTCATGATCGTTCGCGATCGAGGGGTCAATTACCGATATCCTTTGGAGCTCGTCCCCGGCTCGGTTTGTTGGGCGACCATCGAGCAAATGCGATCGGGAGATCCGTTGGCACCAATCGTGAAAGCGCTAGTGGGCGGCGTTAGAAACTGGGAGCAACCTCATGCGATCGAACAAGCAATCGCCGAATCCGCTGCGTACAATCCTCCCGATCCGTTGTGCCAACAGACCAAAGACGCAGTCTTGGCTTGGCTGCAAACCGATTGTGCGTTGGTGCTTGGAAATCCAGGACCGCAAGTTGAGCTGGGAGACCCTGGATTTACGGAAGCGATGAGCCAAGTTGCGACGCAATACGCGGCAGCGCAGCCCTCGCAAGGCGAAATCCACGAATGGGTTCAGGCCGCTTTTCTGGAAGCCGATCCGTTGCAACGGCTTGCTCTATTGCAGCATGCCAAGAACACGTCGATTGAACAGTGCAAGGTTGCTTTGGCCGCAAGTCTAAATCTGGAGATTGCCAGATCGCTGAAATCAGAGGTCGCTAACGCGGAAAACATCAAAATGATACAAGGATTCGGAGATAAGAATCTTGACGAACGCGAAGGAACTCGGCTACTTGTCCACATATTGCAGCTTGTAAAAGAATCCGACAGCCCACTGAATGCGACTCAAGTTCAAACCGCTCTGCGCGTCGCTTCGAAGATCGCTGACAAGCTTAAGCTCGACAATTTTACAGATGCAATCCAGAAGGCCGCCTCGCGAAAGTGATGCGAGTCAAGCGTGGAATTGAACAAGACACGAGACGATTCGAGCGAATCCCTACCGGTCGCGAATTCGAATGATGTTCAGACCAAAGTTTCGCCAGCCGTTCTTCCGCCGCGCTGGCTGACACAAATGGGTTTGCTTTTAGAATTGGGTTGCTTGTTGGTCGCGATTACGCTGGCTTTTTTTGGTTTTTACGATCACAATCAGCCGCTTAACAAGTTGTTCGAGTTGGACCTTGTAACATTGATCGGCTGGAGCGCGTTGGGGTTTCTAGCCGTTTCGTCAAGCGCGGTCGGTTCGCTCGTGATTCCTTGGAAGCCGTGTCGCGAATTTCGCAAGTTTGTTCTTAAAGAATTGCTGCTGCTGTTTGGGCCACTGTCGCTGACACAGATTGCGCTGATATCGGCGAGTGCGGGCGTCGGCGAGGAAATGCTTTTTCGATGGTCGCTCCAAGGTGGCTTGCAACATGTCTGGCCTGGAACGGGTGGCATGATCGCCGCGTTGATCGTTGCCTCGGTAGCTTTTGGCTTGGTTCATGCCATAACTCCGATGTATGCCTTCGTTGCGACGGTCATCGGAATTTTGTTGGGGCTCGTTATGATCCTCAGCGGCTCGGTCGTTCCATCGATATTGGCCCACGCGGTGTATGACTTTGTGGCAATTTTGGTCCTCCGCCGCTTCCAAATTAAGGGAAATGATTTGGCAAGTGCCAACGGTCTGATTGCCGAGTAGAATATCGAGAGTCGATTCTTGTGGATGAGGATTCGCCATGGCAGAAAACTTCTTGACCGGGCATTTGTTGATCGCGGTTCCCGAATTGATTGATCCGAATTTCAATCGGAGCGTTGTGCTAATGATCCAGCACGATCACGATGGTGCGTCAGGTGTAGTACTCAATCGCGCATCGCAAACGACTATTGGCGACGTCGTTGATGACGAGCCTGCAGTGCCGACGGCCAATCAATTGCTTTACGTCGGCGGACCTGTCGAAAGCCCCTTGATGGCCATCCACAGTTGCGTTTCGCTTGCTGAAAAGGACGTTTTGGAAAATGTTTTCTTTTCAATGAAGAGCGAAAATATCCACGAGATCGTTCGCCAGACTTTGCGACCGTTTCGACTGTTCTGCGGCTATAGCGGGTGGGGACCGAATCAACTTGAATCGGAATTGGCGGTTGGTGGATGGCTGTTTGTCCCGGCAACGGCGGACTTGATTTTCGGCGACGAAGAAGTCCTTTGGAAGACCGTCAGTGACCAAGTTGGACTGGAGATTATTTTTTCAAAGACGATTCCCCAGCGCGTGGATCCCTCGTTCAATTGATTTAGGCCGCTATCCTCCAAGCGCAATCCACTGTTTCACAAGATCGTGCAACCGCCTATGATTAGCGGCTTCGTATCGCTTGGAATTTCGCTTTCTAGACCAATCTTTTCTGCCTCGTGTCGAGAATTATTGCCATCGGTGATATTCATGGTTGCGCGACCGCGCTGGCGGCACTGTTGCGCGCGATCGACCCAAAACCGTCTGACACGTTGGTTCTGATGGGCGATTACGTCGATCGAGGATCACAGAGCTCGGACGTTTTGGAGATGCTTGTGACGCTCGTTTCTCAATGCCAAGTCGTTCCGCTGATAGGCAACCACGAAATCATGATGGTCAATGCGCTTAAAACGAAGCGCGATCTGGAATATTGGCGGCAGAACGGGGGAATTCCGACCATCCAGAGCTACGGCGGTCGCATCACCAATATTCCGCAGCATCACATCATGTTTCTTAATTATTGCGTTCGCTTTTTTGAAACGGAAAACCATTTTTTCGTTCACGCCAACTACGACCCAGATTTGGAATTTGAGCAGCAGCCCGGTGATTTATTATTTTGGACGCATATCTACGACGAACCGCCAGGCCCGCACTTTTCGGGGAAGACAGCGATCGTCGGGCACACTCCTCAAAGTGATTTCGAAATCCGCGACTTGGGCCATTTGGCTTTGATCGATACTTCTTGCGTTAGCGGAGGATGGCTCACGGCGATCGATATCGGGTCGAACCAAGTTTGGCAAGTCAATATGTACGGGGAATTCCGCGAACTTTAGCGAACGGGCCATTCGCTGGTACCGGCCAAAAATACTGCTCGCTAGGCATCTTTCCTCAAACTGCGCAGTCGCTAAACTTAACCCTACCTCTCAAGGCATCTAACAACTTATTTGGAAGGAGAAATCAACATGAATCGCCTTGTCACTGTTTTGGTTTTTGGAATGTTGGTAGGTTTGGTCAATGTTGCGTCTGCGTGCCATCGATGCAGACAAACCCCGTGTGCTAGTGCTTGCCCGACGCAATGCGCGCCGGTCTGTCAGACGTGCTACCGAACGACGTATGTAAACGTCGTCAAATGCGTTCGGGTTTCGTATTGCAAACGGGTGTCGTACAAGGATTGCTGCGGCTGTTGTCGCACCAAGCTCGTTCGCTGCACGAAATACGTCAAACGATGCGTACGCGTTCCAGTGACGACTTGCTATACGGTTTGTTCGCAGCCGGCACCCGTATATTGTGCACCCGCACCCTGCGCCGACTATTGCGACCCTTGCGTGGGAGGTAGTCGCCCCCGATTGTGTGATCGCATTCGCGCACATTTCTGTCGTCGTTAAGCATTTTGCAAAAACGCTTATTGAAACAAAAACGCTTCGGCCGCGACTCAAATGTTGCGGCCTTTTTTTTGCGCTACGCTTTCAATCAAAGATTGCTGACGATCACAATGAACATCACGGTTACCATGCCGTTGTTCATCGCGTGCATGACCATCGGTGCGATCAACGAGTCGCGCCATTCACGGACCAGAGAAAAGCCAAAGGCAATTGTTGTGAGTACGGGAATGCCCACTAATCCTTGGGGATGAATCGCGGCGAAAATCAACGAGTTCAAACCGGCGGAAACAGCGACACTTGCGAGTCGTGGAAGCCAAACCGTCGAATCGCGCATGTGCCGATACAAAACGCCCCGAAACATCGTTTCCTCAATGATTGGCGCGGCGACACATGCGAGGATCAATGTCGTGATCAAAATGATCGGATCGCTCTTTACTAACTCATGTATGATTGGATGACTCGGAGAATTTTTCCCGTCCATCTGTACAAGACTCGCTAGGCCCCCAGCGGAAAGCACCTGCATTAAAAGGTAACTGACGAAAGCTGCAGCCAAAATCAACGGAACCATACAGATGTAGGCACCGACGCCGCACAAGACTTCAAAAAGCGGATTGGTGCGACAGCGCCAACCAATCGCTTTTTTAGCTTCAGCCCACGACGCGCCACGAACTACCGGCCAGAGCAACGCGATCAAGGAAGTGAAAAATGCGACGCCCGCGCCGGCCAAATGCAATTCCGCAGGGACGAATGTTCCGACCACCAACTGCAAAGCCGTAAATAGGACAAACCAGACCGCGAAAGTCTCGCCACAGAGATGTCCATGTCCCGTTTGATTCTCGAATCGATACGACAGCCGTTTGGTAACGACCCCCACAAGAACGAAGCCCAAACCGACCATCCCGGCGAGCAACATCAATACAAATAACATCGCGATGATCAGCATGATGATCATAAATGTCAGGGCGCTTTGCTCGAGGCTTGCGCGAGCGCTGGGGTCAGCACCGTTCTTGGGTGTCAATGCCAAGGTTCCCAACCATCCAAAGCGACCTTTCAAAAATGTACGATCACTCTCTGGCACGCTGCTGGCGGACATATCGCCTTGTTCGTAATCGGAAAACAACAGCGTCAAGATTTTGGAAAGTCGTTGTTGATCAGGCGTAAGCGTTAAATCGAGCTCTCCCATCGATCGCTGGATGCTTTTCAAGTGCGACAAGGCCGCATCTGCGTTCCTGACTTCGTTTAACAAGATCGCTTCACCCCAATGCGTCTCGGGAAAATCGTCCGCGTCGAATTTGGATAGTTGGTTCGGCATGTCGCCCGTGCCAGCGAGTTTTCGAGCGCCGACCTGTATTTTTGCCGCCATGCTGACTTGCAATAAATCGGCTTTGGTTGCTTCCAATCGAGTTTCGATTGGCGCTACACTCTTACCGACCAAGTGAAACAACAGGACTACGAAGATTACGCACCAAGTAAACGCATAAGAGAACAAGTGACTTCGCGACTCGTATTGGGGAATCGTCAAAACCTCGTCCGCGATTACGATGGGATCAGGTTCAATAACAGGCGGCTTATCGAGTGAATCAAATGGGTCGGTCAAGCGTCATTCCCTAATGTTGGGGCACTCTGTTGTGCCGGGTATTGATCGAATCATTTGAAACGCTCGTTGCGTGTCCGGTCGATAGCAGCACCACATTCTAGCGGATAATTGGCTGCACCGCGCGACAGCAGATTGAGTGTCAAATTTTGAACGTGACAAATGCCGATTGGCTTCGTACAGTCCAAGTCTTTTTGCCATTAGAAGGAGGGTTGCAATGCGAATGAATCGCCGGACCATGTTGACGTTTGCGGGAATTAGCGGTGCGGGAGCATTGCTCAGTTGTTGCGGCTGCAAATCCGCGCCGATGACAGGCCGCAACCAGTTAATGCTGATGCCGGAGACTCAAGAGATTTCGCTGGGACTAAAGGCCTACGAGGAAGTCGTATCTGCGGAACCCGCGTCGACGAATGCAACGATGGCCAGCTTGATTGAAACTGTTGGGCATCGCATTGCGAGCGTCGCGATGCGTCCTGATTTTCAATGGGAGTTTCGCTTGATCGCAAGTCCGACGCAGAACGCGTTTTGCTTGCCGGGCGGAAAAGTTGCCGTGTATGAAGGAATTCTTCCAGTATGCGAAAACGAAGCTGGACTCGCGGTCGTCATGTCGCATGAGATCGCGCACGCTTTAGCGCGGCATGGCGGCGAACGGATGAGTCAAGAAATGGCGGTCGGCGGCGCAAAGGAAGTTCTCGACCGAGTCCTTTCAGCAAAAGTCCCCGACCGTCAACAACAAATAATGCAAGCCTACGGTGTCGTGTCGAAGTACGGCGTCGTGTTGCCCTACAACCGCAAGCAAGAGAGCGAAGCCGATCATATCGGCATCATGCTCATGGCGCAAGCAGGATACGATCCGAATGAGGCACCTCGTTTTTGGACTCGATTTGGAAGTATGGGAGGATCCGCCAAGCCCCCGGAGTTCCTTTCAACTCATCCCGCCGACGCGCGCCGAGCGCAGGATTTACTGGGGTTGATGAACGAGGCACAAGCCCATTATGGAAAAGCCCCGCAAAAGATCGGGCTTGGCCAATCGTGGACCAATGTTGGCTAGTGATTTGTGTGTGCGCCGTGGTGCGTTCCAAGGTCTCCACACACCCTACGTCATCGAATACTGAAAACACTTTGCGCTCGTTCCCAAGCTCCGGCTTGGGAACGAGGCAAACGCGAAAGCTAATGCGGTTAGTTCAATTTCTTGCTGAACACTGAACACTGAACACACTTTGTTTATCAAATTGCAGCTCGCCAGATTTGCCACCAAGGGCGCTTCTCGCTTGCCTTTGCCGTCGGAGCATTTGCGCCCCAAGGTTTGCCGTTGGTGCTAATGCTTCCTTGCATTTTCGCGTAGGAGAATTTGGCACCCAGGATCTTCGCACCCGTCATGTTCGCGTTTTCCAAATTTGCTTGGCTCAGATCCGCGCCTGAAAAATCGACGCCGTACAGATTCGCGCCGGATAAGTTAGCATGGATCATATTGGCTCGCATTTCTGCAAAGCTACAATCCGAATTCGAAAAGTCGGCTTGGGTCATATTGGCATTGTTGAGCTTGGCGTGTCGAAGCGCGATTCGACTGGCTTTTGCACCAATCCAATCGCTTGCGTCGAGAACCGCGTCGCTCATTTCGACGTCTTCCAAAACAGCCTCGCCGAAATTCACTCGTTTGAGCATGCAGTTGTGAAATTGCGCATTGGAAAAATTGGCCATGCGACAATCGGCGTCCGCCAGATTGCAAGCCTTAAAGGTGGTCCCCGTGAAGTCGACGCCGCGCAAATCCGCGCCGCGCAAGTCCACACCGTTGAGATGGGCATCCACCAACGACGGGGCATCAAAGCGAAAGATGACTTTGCCGTTTTCTTTATGCTTAATCTCTACCATCCGCACACCTCGCGATCAGACCAATGCCTGCATGTGTGTTTACGTGCCCAAGCAGTCACGCACCTACACACTTGACTAGGACATCACCAGCCGTCGGTGAATTGGTAAAGCGGCACGCCAAACAACGACCCGCAGTCGCCGCGCGTACCACGCACTCTTCTCGTTGCCGTCAAACTAAACTCTGTTCCCTGCCGCCACCGAATCTTTTCATCACGGTGGCAATCCTATTGTCCGCCAAGCCCAGTGCCTTTGACAACTAGAATGAGAACTTTTTTTGCCCTGCTTTTGACATAATTCGCCGATTTTCCGAAATTCTTGGCAAATATTGGGCCAAATCAAATGTTAACTCAGCTATTTAATCTCAGTCCAGGGCTATTTGTTTTCATTGTTCCAACAAAATTTCCAACTATTTACGAACCACTGTTTCCGTTGACAAGTTCCGATATTCGGCTAACGTCGAACTTCGAAACCGCGTCCAATGACTGTTGGCCGACTCGATTCGTTCGCGATCGTTTTTGGAAAGTTGCCAGATCACGTTGTGCTTGCTCATGGCGTTGACTGTCCGTGCGCCCAGTCCGTTTGTCGGCATGTCAAGTGACATTTTGACTTCGGTTGGCATGAGTCGGCGAGATTTCAATTCCCGGTTCAATTCCAGTCGCGCGAACGGCGGCAGCTTTTGTGGATCGGTCGCATTCAGTTGTGCATACGCGTCGACGAATTGCCCGTAGATCGGAAACGCATTCGACTTAGTGGGTGATTCGGTTTTAACCGAATAGGTCATGTGTTTTGAAGTCAGTTCCAAAAGGCCGCCGGTGGAATCGTAAGTAGTCTCGAATTTTGGCTCGATTAGAAACGAAAGCTTCTCGCGCCACTCTTCAGAATTTTTGAGGGACGCCATAAGCCTTGCAATATCGACTTCGCCAATTTCCAGCTTGAGTTCTCGCTTTTCATCGAGCAGAACGAAACGATTCTTTTCTACGTCAAAGATCACGACTTCGGAAACGATCGCGGCATCTTCGTGCGAAAACAAAAAATCGTAAACGATTCTTTCGGTGAACAACGTCAAGTTTTCCGACACCGGTTTGCTTTGTTGTCCCGAATAAATTTGCGTCTCGATGCGAAATTCTTGGCCGATCGATGGACTGGTGAACAGGGCGGCAATACAAATAGGCCCGACAATCGTTAAACGGTTCATAGGCTTCTCAGGGATCGAAGTCAAAACGATTTTGAACGGAGGGACTTTAGGAGATCGTTGAACGTGGGTCCAGGGCGTTGCCGGTGATTCGCAACGACTTGGCGACTTGTTTGGTTGCAAGCGGTCGGTAAGATAGCGTCGCTATGGAGCAAAAAACCATGTTGCTTATTTATTGCTTGCTGATTGTGATAGCGTCGCTGTTTGGCGGCTGGTTACCGTCCATGATTCGTATGACGCATTTGCGGTTGCAGCTCATTTTGAGCGCCGTTGCCGGGTTGATGTTGGGCGTGGCGACTCTCCATCTTTTGCCACATTCTATTCGGATGTTGGGCAGCCCTGAGACTGCAATGATCATCATGTTGGCGGGCGTTTTGTTCATGTTCTTCTTGAACCGAATGCTGCATTTTCATCAACATGGCGTTGCCGAGTCCGATTCCGCCGATTCTCATCCACACGACCATGCGACCTGTGAGCATAATCATTCCGATCGCGGCAACGACGAAATCGCCACAGGAGACGTTTCAAGTTTGGGGCTGCTCGTCGGGATGACGATTCACACATTTGTTGACGGCGTCGCACTGGGAGCTGCCGTGCTGGCCCATTCGGGAGGATTTTGGACAAGCGCGGGCTTCTCGGTGTTTTTAGCGATCTTGTTGCACAAGCCGCTCGACGCGATGTCGATTACCAGTCTGATGGCGGCGCGAAAATGGCCGGCAACCAAGATTGCCGCCGCAAATATTTTTGTTTCGCTCACGGCACCGCTAGGCGTGGTTCTATTCGCGTGGGGATTTGGAATGCAGAATTCCGACAGTGGTGCCGCTTGGGTAGGCGCCGCGATGGCGTTTTCGGCGGGGACGTTTTTATGTATCTCGCTGGGCGACCTGCTCCCCGAAGTTCACTTCCACAAGCACGATCGATTGTGGCTTTCAGCCGCGCTGTTGCTTGGAATCGGCGCGGCGACATTAATGGAGTCTATGCCAGGGCACTCGCATGCGAATCATTTTGTCGACGAACCGACAACTCGTCAGGACGATGGCGTCAAGTAATTGAACTACCGGCCTCCATCATCGGCTGAGCTTTTTTTGTCGGAAGCTTTCTCGTCGTTTTCGTCTTCTTCCTCATCTTCCTCATCGGAGCTGTCTCCGGTTGTCTCTCCAACGACCTCGTCTGTTTTTTCTGGAATGGGTTCGGCAAGCTGCGGTAACAGGTCCGCTTTGGCATATTTTTCGGGGTTTTTGTTCCACTTTTTGACGGCCGCTTTGTTGAACAAGTAAACCTTACGCCCCTCGTACATTACAAAAACGTCCTTCTCGGTAATAACCCGATCGGGATAGACGGGGCAATATCGCTGCGAGATTTTGCGAGCGGGAATTTCCATTCCATTGAGCTGCGGAATGTATTTTGCATCGAGATAGGCTTCGGGATATTTCTCGAACCGCTTCACGCAAGTATCGCAGCACATCCGAATTTTGATCCCTTTGTACTCGACGGTCTTGCTGTCCGCATTGACTTCCTTTTTGATCATCATGGGGCAATGTGTTTGGTCCTCGACCGTTTTTTGGTCTTGCGCCATCGCGACGGATGCAAGCAAGGCCAAAGCGACAAAAGCGGAAACTTGCTTCAACATGGGAGTCCTTTGCGAGTGCGGGTCAGAGCTAATCGGCATTTGCCGGCGACAAGCTCCATTTTACGAAAAAGTCCACGATTGAAAAAGGGCTTGTGGTTGCCCAGTTGTTTTATCGAGGCCAAGAAAAAAAGGTGGCCCGACCGATTGGGTCGAGCCACCTATCCTATTCAGACCAGTTTGTCTTCCTGATTAGGAATCGTCAGGTTGACTAGTTGCATCCGCAGCTATCGCCGCAGGAATCGCAACCGGAACCGCAAGACGCTTTGCAGCAGTGCAATCGGCTCAGCAGACCACGGACTCGCGACAACAAATTGCGAATCGGAGTTCTACGTGCGCCGCTGTCACAGCAAGCGTCGCCGCAACCGGCGTTTCCGCCATTATCGCAGCAAGCGTTTCCAGCACCGTTGTCACCACAGCCATTGCCACAGCCATTGTCGCAACCGCAGCAAGGAGCGGGGCAAATCGTTACTGGAACTTGTTCGCAGATCGTGCGAGGAACGCAGATCGTGCAGGTATAAGGAACTTTTTCACAAACTCGACGAGAAACGCAAACCGTTTTCGTTTCGCAAACTTGACGGCATACGGTATGCGGAACTTGGCAAGTCCGAGTTTCGCATTCCCATCGGGTCGTGCAGCAAGGAACTTGCTTGGTGCAAGTCTGGCATTCCCATCGAACGGTGCAGCAAGGAACTTGCTTCGAGCAAGTCTGGCATTCCCATCGGACGGTGTAGTAAGGAATTTGCTTGGTGCAAGTCTGGCATTCCCAACGAGTCACGCAAACTTGGATTTCCTTTTGGCAAGGTTCGCAGATCGTTCGGCAAACCGTGTAAGGAACTTGTTCGCAAACTCGTTCGCAACGCATCCGGGTGCAAGTGACTTCTTTGGTTTCGCAGCTTGGAACCCAAACGCGACGGCAAACCGTGCGATCAGGCAACTGGCAGCAAACCGTTTGTGGTGCGCAGCAATCATCGCTGCAACCACAGTTGTCACCACCACCACAGCCATTGTCGCAACCGCTATCGCAACCGTTGTCGCAACCGCAATCGTCACCACAACCGCCGTTATGTCCGCATGGGCAGATGCGAGAGAGCAATCGGCCAATCGCGCCGTTGCCCAATCCACCACCACCATTGCCGCGACCATATCCGCCAGCGCCACCACCGTATCCGCCGCCATTGCCTCCAACCACACGAGTGACCGTACGGCCGGGGATGACTTCGGTTCGGGTTTCCCAATTACCGCCACGGACGGTTACCGTCTTGGTGTAGGTTTCAGGAACGCGAATGGTTTTCGAAACTGTGCGATACGCCGTTTCGGTAACACGTCGGTGATTGTTGACGGTAACCGTGCGGGTTTGCATTTCGCGAACTGGCTTACGAACGGTGTAGTTCACCGTTTTGTAAGTCGTCTCGCGAATTGGCTTACGGACGGTGTAGCTCACCGTTTTGTAAGTCGTCTCGCGAACTGGGCGACGTACCGTGTACGTCTTTGTTTCATACTGCGTCTCGCGAACCGTTCTTGTTACGGGCACTTGTTGTTGCTCGTGAACGACTCGGGACACATTGCGGTATCGAGTGACTTCTTGTCGCTCAAATACGACGCGGGTGCGGTTACGCATTACTGTGTAACTGCAATTTCCACCGGCTGCTCCACCAGCTCCGGCACCGTCAACGACGACGCCAGCTCCGGCCTGCGTTCCGCAGTTGTCATAGCGTGCTGCGCCACAACATTGGGCCCAGCCCGTGCTGACCGACAAGGCAATTGCTGCCATTGTCAGCACATTCAGAACCACTTTCATTTTGAATCTCCCAAAACTAAACCTGACGTTTCTAACCTTGGAGGCGGCATCTGGTCTGGCGAACCGATCGCCATGCCTGCACCATTGACTGGACCTATCCCACCGAAAACTGGAAGCCACAGGCATCCGGTCATTCGGCGGACATAGAGGAACGGCAAACCGTCCTTGTCTGCTTCTACCCTCCTGCTGTCGTGAGAATCGGATGATTAGCGAGACTTGTTTAATTAGGAAACATGCATCGCATAATATTTTTCCAAAAGGTGGGAAGCATGTTCCTACCGTTCCGACTATCACGATGAATCGAGTTCCGCAACTTAAATAAGCTCTGACCTCGAATTCCCGAAAAGATAGCCCGCAATTAGTTGGGAGTAGCTAAAATGAGTAGAATTGTTTCCGTTTTCCTAATGCCCTTCAGAGTAAAGATGCGTCGTAAACAGCGCGCACGATTACTCCGTCCGAAAAAGACGATTGAAACGATTGCACCAATCGTAACGAGGATTAACAAAGCGAACTCAACAGTGATTGGCGGCGCCAAGACACCGCCACGGAATCAGAACTTTAGCGAGCCTAATAAGTGACTAGATCAAAACAACCCGAGTCCGCTGAGAGTATTCCCAAGTCAGTCGTCGGCCGCTTGAGTTTGTATTTGCGCGAACTTTATCAGCTTTTGACCGAAGGCCAAAAAACGGTGAGTTCCAACAAGCTAGGGAAACGATTGGGGCTATCCGACGCACAAGTCCGCAAGGATTTCGCGTATTTCGGGCAGTTTGGTTTCCCTGGGATTGGGTATCACTGCGACCAACTAATCAATGAGATTCGAAAAATTTTGGGGACCGACCAACAGTGGTCCGTTGCACTTGTTGGGTGCGGTAACCTGGGCCAAGCCCTTTTGGGTTATGGCGGATTTCAACGGCAAGGCTTTTCGATCGAGATTGCGTTTGACTCCAGCCCGAAACTGGCTGGCAAGGATTTCCGCGGGATCGTCGTTCGGCCAATGCTGAATTTCGAAGCCGACATCCGCCGCGGCAATATCCGCATGGCAATTTTGGCCGTTCCGACCGAGGCCGCCCAGTCGGTGGCCGACCGCATGGTTCAAGCCGGAATCTGCGGCATTCTCAATTTCGCCCCAATGAAATTATCGCTGCCAGATGCCGTGGGTATCGTCAGCGTCGACCTCGCCAACAAGCTCGAGCAGCTTGCGTTTACCGTTGTGAATGAGCGACGGAAACGGTAAACTCTTCCCAAATTGCCCGGTGGTGTAATGGTAACACTACGGATTTTGGTTCCGTCATTCTAGGTTCGAATCCTAGCCGGGTAATTTTCTTCGACCTCTTGTCGATCGCCGACTCCAACCGGCCAACACCGCTCACGGTATCTTTTCGCTGGACACTTTGAGTATGGAGCTTCGCAAAGGAGTCTGGAGCTTCGCAACGGCAATCCAAGGCGCAAGGCATACGCTTTAAAGACTATTTAGGTCATTGCCCATGCAAAAGTGCTTTCGTACGAATCAAACTTGATCATTGAGCATGCCAATTCGACAGCACAAACCTCCCCAAACGGTTTGTCGTCGCAGTTGTACTAGTCAAGTTCGTCGAAATTAACGAACTTTGAAAACTATTGAACCATCGGCGCGTACAATTCGAAGTATTTTCATTCAAACGAACTTGGCAATTTTGGTTTGGCGTATATTTTTCAGTGTCTCGCTGCGAACGTACCTCGAACAGGACCTAAGAAATGTTGCGACTCACGATCTTTGGCGCTTTGGCGCTGTTATGCGTTTCCAATGCGTCCGCTCAATATGGACAACCGAATTACCAACAGTCCTATCCCCAAGTCACCACCTATCAACCTACGTGGGCCGTTCAGCTAATCCAGCAGCCCAAGCATAGTTTCGGCGTGGTTGCTCGCGGTTCGGAGCATTTTTATGTCTTTGAATTCGTTAATAACCTCACTTCGGATATCGTTTTGAATAGCGCTCGAGTAAGTTGCGTTTGTGCAACGCCGACGATCCTTACCCCCGTCGTAAAGCCTGGCGACAAAGGCCAGGTCAAAGTTCAATTCAACACGCTGGCTCTGTTGGGTGATCGCCATTCGCGAATCACTGTTACCGTGACTTCGCCGGAATTCGCTGAGGTTTATTTGGACATCGATGGCCACGTGCGCCGGGATATCGTCGTGACACCCGGCCAAATTAACTTCGCCAACGTCCAAAGCGGTACATCCGCCGAAAAGAGCGTCGACATTAAGTACGCCGGTGCAGGCAACTGGCAAGTAACCAAATTCGAATGCTCGAATCCGAATCTTGAGCTTGCTCTGGCGGAAACCAAACGCGAGGGAATGCGCATTGATTATCGTCTCTCCGCAAAGCTCAATTCAACTCAACCGCCCGGCATGATTTCGGAACAGATTATCCTTCACACGAACGACGTTGTGCAAAAACAGTTTCCGATTATGGTTTCCGGACACGTCAAAGCTCTCGTTGAATCTCAGTCCGTGGTCGATGTCGGACGCATGCAACAAGGCAAATCCAGCATTCACCGAATTGTTCTAAAGTCAGACCAAGAATTCGTTGTGACAAGTGCACTTGCCAACGGGACTCAAGTTAAAGTCAAAACTTCGGCCGACAAGAAACGACTGCACGTTTTGGAACTTGAAGTCGTCCCGGATGCTGAAGGCCAATGGAACGACGAAATTATCTTTATCACCGACATTCAGCAGAACCCCACGAAAATCCGCGTCGTTGGTGAAGTCGGTCCGGCCATAGAAATTCAGACCAGCGATGCGAAGCCCCACGGGCAATAACTAGCGGCATTTCGAAACAAAAGGTGCGTCGCGCGTTTCCCTCGTGCTATATCCCACGATCATTCGCGGTAGCCTAAGATGGAATGGGACTTCCACGATATACTGCGAGCCCGTTCCATTCATGTCGATCCAATTCCGATGTTCGAATATCGTTTCCTACGAAACGACTAGCGAACAGTACATTCGCTGCAATCACTTGCTGACAGCTCCCAGCGATCAAGTCGCCAAATTTGTCATCTGTCCGCAGTGCAACACACGGGCACTCGTTCCGCCCGCGTCGGAATTTGTCGCGCTGCCCGATCAAACTACAACCCCGATCAAAAGCGATCCTCAACGCGGCAGTACGGCGTCAAGGCCCGTGGCCGTTGTGCCAGCCACGAGCGAACTTAAATTCTCAGCGTTTGATTCCAAGTCCCGTTGTCGCAAATGCGGTGGCGCAATCGGTGAAAACTTTTGCTGTCAAATTTGCGGCTTCCAAGGAATCTTACAAGCGGATCATATCCCGATTGAACGAATCGAAGTTCAGCCAACTGGCTGTCAGCGTTGGCTTGCCAATAAACTTGCACACGGAACCGGAACGGCGACCTTAATAAACGCCGCTCATGCCTTTGTCGCATTGATTTTGATCATATTGGGTATGGCCGCGATCGGTTTGGGAGGTGGCTCAGCGGTGTTCGTTTTAGCCGCGATTGCGTGTTTCGCCGGTCTATATGCCTACATTATTTTCGAATTTCGCCGGATCGCACGGCGGCAGCCTGCAACTTTGAATTGGTGGCAAAAAGCTGGCTGGAACCTCTTGCTAAATTATTTTCGCGCGCGCCGCTGGCGTTCCGGTGACTCGAAACAAATGTGGCAAGTCCTCGATCTGCGAAACAAGCGTTTAGACGACGCGCAAATCACGTCGCTGGCGGATATCACCAAATATCAAGTGATTGATTTGGAGGGGACGCAACTTACGGATGCTGGCCTTCATCGATTGCAAGGGCTCGCGAATCTTCAACGGCTGGTCGTGCGGAACACAAACGTAACTCAGAAAGCCGTCTTCTTGGTCCAACAACGTTTGCCGCTCGCCTGGATTTGGAATTAGGCGTTCACTCGAGAAAATATGGCGACCAAGCTTTCGGAATGCACGGATTACGAATTGCTGGATTTTGGAAACGGGCGCAAGCTTGAACGGTTTGGCGATCACCGACTTAATCGGCCATGTATTGCAGCAGACCATGCGGAACCGCTGCAGCCTAAGTCATGGAATGACGCGACGAAGTTTGTTTTAGCGACAAGCGGTCGCACGCAACGCGGAAGTTGGCAGCCGACATCGGCCGACGAATCGCCTTGGACTGTTCGCATTGGCCCTGTCGTTGCGCAGCTCAAGCTCACGGCGTTTGGACATATCGGTTTGTTTCCAGAGCATTACGAAAATTGGCAGTGGGCCATGGAAACACCGCTTGCCGACGCCAAAATCCTCAATTTGTTCGCTTACACTGGAGTGTTCAGCTTGTTGCTGGCAAGTCGCGGCGGTGCCGTCACGCACGTCGATTCTTCGTCAGCCGCCGTTCGTTGGGCGCGAAAAAACGCTGAGCTTTCCAATTTGAACGAGGCACCCATCCGTTGGATCGTGGAAGACGTCCTCCGGTTTGTCCGGCGCGAAATTAAACGCGGGATCAAATACGATGGATTCATTGTCGACGCGCCATCGTATGGGCGCGGGCCTCGAAACGAATCGTGGAAGATTGATCGCGATCTCGTTCCGCTGCTAGACTTGTTGAGTGAGTTAGCCAGCGATCGAATGCGAATGGTCATCATTTCCGCGCATACCGCTGGATTTGAAAGCGATTGTCTCACGAAATGCGTCCGCAGGGCGTTTGGCCCCCTCTTGGCCGGTGGGCCGGAATCAGCCGAAGTCCTACAACGAGATAAAGCGGGCCGCGAATTGCCGAACGGTTTTTATGCGCGGTGGAAAGAATGCACACTAAAATAATCACAAGTCCCGACAACCCGAAGTTCAAAGCCGCGCTGAAACTTTTGTCGAGTCGCGGACGTCATCAGCGAGATCAAATCGCTATCTTTGGCGTTCGAGAAACACTTCGCGCAATCGCTGCTGGCGCGCAAATCGACGAGATTTTTATTTGCCCAGAAATTGTAAAACCCGAGTTATTGGACTCCGCTGAAACGCAACTTGCAAAATTGGGAAAGCCGATCTGGGAGCTGCCAACAAACTTGTTCTCGCGACTTGCTTACGGTGATCGAGTCGATGGATTGTTGGCGGTCGCCGCGCGCCCGAATTCGGACTTGAGCAGAATCGTGCTTATCGATAGGCCGCTTGTCATCGTGCTGGAATCCGTAGAAAAGCCCGGCAACATCGGCGCGGTGGCTCGCTCGGCGGACGCGATCGGTGCAGCCGCACTGGTTTTGGCGTCTCCGATCTGCGACTTGTTTCATCCGAACTGCATTCGCGCTTCACTGGCTTGCATTTTCAGTTTACAAACCGCCGTGGCTGATTCCGAAACGGTTAAGCTATGGCTTTTGCAAAATAAACTTTTGATTGTCGCAGCCGATCCCGGCGCCAAAACTTTGTACACCACTGTCGATTTAAGAAACTCCGGCGCGATTGTTTTGGGAAACGAAGCACGCGGTCTTTCGACGATCTGGTCCGGCCACGAGATCCAAAGCGTTCGGCTTCCGATGCGCGGATTAGCCGACAGCTTGAACGTATCGGTAACAGCAGCCGTATTGATGTTCGAAGCAGTTCGCCAACGAACCGGATAAAAACGCGGCGAATTCGCCTTAGGATGGAAGCTGACGGCGACGGCGGCGGTATCGATCGCTGACGCGATGCAGCACGGATCGCTCTTCATCCGTCAAGCTGTCTTTGCCCGACTGATGCAATTTTTCCAAAATCCCGTCAGCGCGAACTTCGTCTTCCTTTTCGATTTCGTACTCGACCAATTGCCGTTCTTCTTGCTTTTGACGCAGCCATTGCGAAATCGTGTCGTTCGGATCTTTTTCAAATTCAAAGATGTCGCTGTCTTCGTCGTACACGGCTTCAAAGTCAATCATGTCATCGTCACTTGGCTTCGTAGCGGCAGGATGGGCGACCTGATCCCCGACAGATGTCCTTCGAAAGAACTCTTGCCGCGATGCGAAAATCAAAATGAGTCCCGCGCTCGCCAACAACGCCCACACAGGTTGAAGCGGGCCAACTTTATAATCGCTGGTATACGCAAATAACGCCAAAACCAAGAGCGAAACAGCCACCATATGTGCGATGGCCATAACCGAAGTTTCAAGGCGATGACGGCCGACGTGTTTGTTGTTGCCCCAGATGAACAATCGCAAAAGGTGACTTCCGTCGAACGGATATGCAGGCAAGCAATTGACAAAAGCGATTTGGAAGTTTACCCAACAAAAAATTCGCAAGATGGAAATTTCGATTTCACCAGTCATCGCGTGCGGGCGAAGCGGATTAATCAATTCCCAAAGTGGCGCATGACCTCGCAGAACCAACGCGCTGGCCAACAACAGAAACAACATGAAGTTGGCGAATACGCCAGCGATGCAAACAACGGCTTGTGCGCGAGCCGAATTGGGCAGTAAGAATTCCGATTGACCGCCCCACGGCGCTAACACCAGCTTGTTGACCGAGCCGCCCAAATTCACTGCAGCGAAAATGTGCGCTAACTCGTGCAAGATAATTGCAACGAGAAAAGCCAGTACCGTCACAAGCGCCGTGCCAGAGGAAATCCCGCCCATGGCTGTCGGAAGTTGAGCAAAGTTCCATCCAACCGCATAAATCAATATGAAGAACAGCAGCAAGCAAAAATGGAGACGAATTGGAACTCCCATCCATCGTCCAATGCTCACGCTCCAACTATCGTGAACTTGCATAGTCTCCTCGCGATCAAAATTCGCTGTCCCCGGACCAGATTCACCGTCATATTGAGTTTGAAAATCCGTTCGGCAACTCCGGGAACAAAAAGGCGACTTTAGGCCCCTGATCGGCTCTCTACGCTTCCGGCTGCGATAATTAAATTCTAACCGAAAAGAAGATGACTTCAATCTTCCGAAACAAATCCCCGGCCATTCAATGCCAATCCCTTGAGCTGGATGCGCTAGCGTCGGGCGGGCCGCAGTTTTGCGTTTCTAACACTGGGCCCCAGGGTTGCGATGTCGGATCACGATACGGGCCGCAATTAGCTCGCGAAAACATGCTCATTTGCTCCCAGGCCGTTGATACAAAGTCTCAACCAAAAACTGCGCGGAATAAGGTGCATCGATTTCCCGCTCAAAATGCCAGTTCCGGTGGTCGGGGACTTGCTGCTCAAACAGCGGCCAATTGCACATCGGCTCGAATCCAAGCGCATTTTGGAGCTTGGATGAGTTCAAAGTGACGTTCCCAGCACGGGGAGGTATCGGACCGGCCTGGATTCGGTAGCAACCTTTGAGCAATCGCGGGTCGTATCCACCAACACGATTCACAATCTGGGCAATTTCAAACAAAGTCAATTTGCGTGGTCCGCCGGCGTGGAAAATTCCCGACAAATCGTTGGCAAGTAATCGCTCGTACAAATCGTTCATGCATTCGACGTAGGACGGCGTGCGGACTTCGTCAAAGTAAAGCGTCGCCGGAAAGCCTTTCTTAAATCGGGACTGAATCCAGTCGATCGCCCCTGCATGACCATTGAAACTAACTCCCATCGGCAGCGAAATTCGCACAATACAAGCGTCTGATCGTCGAGCTGTGACTTTTTGTTCCGCGTCGAACATCGTCTGGCCGTAGACAGTCACCGGGTCTGACAAATCCGTTTCAACATAATCGCCTGATCGGGAACCGGAGAAAACGAGGTCAATCGACAAGTGCACAAGCCTAACGTCTTGATCCGCGATTTGGCGCAGAATTGATTCGACGGCCAACACATTGACCCGCCGCGCCATCACCGGATCCAGTTCGCACGACTTCAACGCGCAACTTCCGCCGGAATTGAGGACGGATTTAAATTTGTATTTATCAAAAAGCTCCCGAATCTCGGTTGGATTTTCCAAATCGCAAGCGACAATTCCCGGCCCCGTCAGTCGCCAATTCACGTTGGGTCGCTGCCCGATCACCGCCGCGCCGTATCGTTTGCGAAAATAATAAAACGCATTGAATCCCGGCACCCCCGTCACGCCAGTGATCAGCAGCGGCAACCGCTCCGGTGATAACTCAATGGGAATCGGTGAGTTTATGGAGTTACAGATCATGGACTCGCGAACCAAGCAGTTGAACGACAAAGCATTTAAATTGTTCGAAGAATATAGCAAGAACAACCGTTAGGCTGAAGTAATGTCGCCAATGGCCGCGAATGCTATCGGGTCTTTCTCGGTTGTTCGGGGTTTCCAGCAAATTGGGTATACTCATTGGCAAGGTGACACAAAAGCTTGTCCGGTTTTAGGAGAAAAACCATGAAGACGTCGTTGTGCGTGCTTTTCGGACTAAGCATCGCGTGGTCAACCGCCAATGCGCGAGACGTCGATGCTGGACCGTTATCGCCAGAGACTTATCACCCTAATGCCGATGGCCTGGGAAGGCTCGAAAACGATCCAAGTTGGATCATTGACCAAGTGAAAAATATGGCCAAGCAAACGTATCGCTGAGGTAATGTTCCGGATTGTCAAACAATAATGGACACAACTAACGACACCTCTGCCGATGCGGAAACCGTGCAGCTTGAATTGCTGCGCGCGATGACGCCGGCGCAGCGGTTCAATTTGATGGCTTCCATGACGCATGACGCCATCGTTCATTCCAAACGAGCAATCCAACGCGCGAATCCGGACCTGATCCAGCGTGACCTGGATTTGATTTTCATCGAAGTCCACTATGGAAAAACACTGGCCGACGACGTGCGGAAGTGCTTGGAGGAGCGCAATAACGATGGAATCAGAGATGATTCAAGCACTACGGCCAGTCGTTAAACTACTGGAAGTGCTTGGAGTTGAGTATTTCATCGGAGGTTCGGTTGCCAGTGGAGTTTACGGCGTTGCACGAACGACGTTGGATGTAGATGTGGTTGCGAATCTGACGGCCGCTCATGTCGCACAACTCGTTCAGACTTTGTCGAACGATTATTACGTAAGCGAAAATATGGCTCGTGAGGCGGTTGCCAAGCAATCTTGCTTCAATGTGATTCACTTGGCAACCAGCTACAAAGTCGACTTATTTGTGTCCGCAAATAATGATTACGATCGCCAAGCCATGAGTCGACGCGCCCTGGTGCGAATCGGCAGCGGCGACGGACTTATTACCTTAGTCGCTTCGCTCGAAGACATGATTCTGAGCAAGCTGCGCTGGTATCGGCTTGGCAATGAAGTATCCGAGCGGCAATGGAACGACGTGATTCAAATGATGAAAATCCAAAAATCGCGATTGGATATCGTCTACCTGCGACAATGGTCGGGCGACTTGAATGTAAACGATTTGCTCGATCGGGCTCTGGCCGAAACAGACCGTTAGTAATTCGAAGGCTTCGCTCATGATCTCCGTCGTTACTCCTGCACACAACGAAGAACGCTTTATTCACAAGTGCCTGGAATCGGTGCGCAGGGCGGCTTGTTGTGTTGAGGTACCGGTCGAGCACATTGTCGTTCT
>JANNYC010000185.1:0-7869 GCA_031409895.1 Planctomycetota bacterium | reverse complement strand
CATGGCTCGCAGCAAAGACAAGCAGAAACCCAAACATCAAGTCCCGGTAAAACTTTCCGGCCTCGAGTTCACACGGCGTTGGTCGCTGCACATCCTCCCCAAAAGTTTTACCAAGACGCGCTGCTACGGCGGGTACAGCAGTCGATACCGCAAGAACTTCATCGCGCTCTGTCATCAACTCCGTCCGCAGTCCAGCGCAGACGAACTGCAAACGACTTCACCAGAAACAGAAGGAGAACAGGAAGCAGAAAAGGACCGCGAAGTCGATTGCATCGTTGATCAACTACGGCCCTCTTGTCCACATTGTCAACAGACGATGGATCCGATCCGCGACACGCCTCGTCCCTCATGGCGTGATCTGTTCTACGGACGCGACCATCCAGCCGGGATCGAAACCTGATGTCCGGCGACCGGCAGAACACTTCGAACCTCAATCGCAACGCGGCCCCCGCTGCGGCCGATCACTGCTCGATTATCCCGAACGGCAGGCCGACTCGATCCAACCAACCGTCGGCACCCCACTCGATGCATCTCCACCCTGACGCCCAACGCTGCTTGAAATCCGACCGATCGCCAAGTTAAACTACCACCGTCGAGACGCCACGCCGCAAAGTATCCGCAAACCGCACCGTACCGTACCGCAGCGAAGCGTCTCAGTTCAACGCACAAACTAACCGCCTGACTACAACCGGTTAGTTTGCTATTCGTTCGGCGGCCGGAGGCGGCTTTGCTTCCCCCAACGCGGCAAGCGGCCGAGAAATCTGACCCACGCTCGACAACGCCAACCCGAGGCAATCACATGATTCGACAGCCGATGGTCCTCTGCTGCCTTCTCTCTCTCGTGGCGGGGCCAACGCCGCAGTGCCACGCCGAAGACCTGATGCTGGTTCATGAGGGAAAAGCACAGGCCGTGCTGGTGATGGCCTCGGACGCCGACTCCGCGACGCGGCATCTGCGCGAATTGCTGCTTCGGCATACGGGAGCCTCACTTCCCATGTTCGCGCCCTCCGATCCGGTCGCCAGCGACCAGACCGAGATTGTCCTGTGTACTGCCGCCAGCCGCGGCGAAGTGCGCGACCGGCTGCCGGCGCGCTTGCAGGAGGTGCAGCTCAAGCCCGAAGGGTTTGCTCTGGAAGCCGACCCGAAAACCAATCGACGCATCTCTGTGGTCGGTGCGGATGCCGCCGGCCTGCGCTACGCCGTCGGCGAACTGTGGCACTACCACCTCGCGCTGGCCAGCAAGACCGCCACAATGGCGCTGCCGCTGTCCCTCGTGGACTCGCCAGCCTTTTCCAAGCGTATGTTCTGGAACTGGACTCACTGCACGAACTGGGATGACGATCTGAGCAGGGTACACCAGACAAAACATGTTGACACCAACGGCACGTTGGAGCCATACCTCGCGCAGCCAAATGGTTTTGTGGACACGTTCAAGAAGATCGTCGATTTCCAGGCCGATCACAAACTCAACGGACTCATTATCTGGGGGTTTATCAACGACGCGCATGGCGGCCTGGCCTCGGCCCAGACTGTAAGCAAGTATGCCAAAGCCAACGGAGTCAGGATCCTGCCGGGCATCGGCACCCTGGGTTATGGCGGATTCTATTTCGGCGGCGATCATCCCTACAACATCAACACGTTCATCGCTCGGCATCCCAAAATTAGACTGCTGGTGCAGGCCGACGGCAAAAACATGCCCGGCACGCCGTGCCCAAGCGATCCCGTTTTCCAGCAGTGGCTGCGTGAAGGTGCCGATTGGTACTTCACGACCCTCAAGGATATTGGCGGCGTCAATCTGGAACACGGGGATTTTTTCGAGTGCCATTGTCCCCACTGCAAGAAGCAACGCGCCCTGCCGGAAAACGACCGGAATTACCACTGGGACATGATGGTGACGCAGGTGCCCGTGATTCAACGCGGCTCGAAGATCAATCCTGACTTGTGGTACGCATATGCCTGCTACGACTCGTACGACGACGCGAAGATGAGCAGTCCGCCCAAGTTTCTCAGTCAATATCCGCAGTATGCAATCACACAGTGGACTTACACCAAGATGATCGCCGATCCGATTTTGAATCCTACAGGCTCCTGGCCCCTCGCGCTGCGCGCCCCGGCCGGGACCAATCATTCGGTCGGCCTGCTGCATCAAGGCAGTCATTGGGATGTGCAGCGCCAATGGTGGGGCGCTTCGGCCAAATCGGACAATGCATTCGGGGGCACGTACTCCTTGGTGACCGACTTGATCCAGCAGACGTGTCAACGCGCCATTCTGGACAAGTCGGAAGGCCTCCAAATCGTAGGTCAGATCGGAGTTGCAAGTCCGCAAAACGAACTGAACTACCTGGCCTTTGAGGAGTTTACCTGGCACCCCACCGAGACCCTGGATGGCTGGCTGACGAAACGCTTGCCACCGCTTTATGGCGGCGTCGAAAAGGCACGCCGTTTCTTCGCGCTGGTGTCCGATACGACGACCGACCCAACCATCATCGCCAAGTCCCACAAGGAGGCCGAGGCGGCCGCAACGTCGCTGACCGATCCGCGCCAGGTCCGTCGTTGGCGCAACCTCGCGCTGGAGTTGTCACGGCGGCTGGCGCTGGCGACCGCAGGCAAAAACTAAGCCCTTCGGCCCGCGTGCCATCGAAGGTATTCCAGATGTCGTCGTGCTAGGGTGAGTGGGGAAAAAGAAAGATAATTCGAGCTGTGGCTTGAGGTAGAATAGGCGGGTTGGCCTAAACGTCATCGTGCGAGAGCCGCCGAACCAATAGTTGCAGTTGACCGGGGCCGCCATTTCGGTTTCGCGCGAGGTGAAGGTCTTGCAGGCGGCCCCGGCAACTGAACTGGAGCGTTCGTCCGCTCAACGCAACTGAGCTATTCATCCTACCGAGGTCAACAATCCAAATGATACAACATATATCTCAGCACTTACTTTCCTTTTTCAGCCTAATTGTGATACTCACGTCGTTGATATCTTCCTTTCCACGTAGCGTTTGTGCCCAGGACTCCGTGACGCCGAAATCTGACTCCGTTCTGGACAAACTCGAAGGGGAGTGGGTGATGACAGGAACCATCGGAAATGAAGAAGTGACACACGACGTTTACGTCGACCGAATTCTAAAACGCCAGTATGTTCGTATCCATGAACTTTCACGCGAGAAGGACGCAGACGGCGAGCCCGCTTACGAGGCTTGGATACACATCGCATGGGATAAAGAGAACGCCGAGTATGTGGTGATGTGGCTAGACAACACCGCCACGACGAATTTTGCACCTGAGGGAGTTGGTCATGGAAAACCAGATGGAGACCGGATCCCTTTCGTTTGGAAATCCGCCGATGGGAGCGGCATTCACAACACTTTCAAATACGACCGTGCGAGCGAGACTTGGACGTGGGAAATCGATAATGTTGACAAGTCCGAGAAGGCTTCACCTTTTGCACGATTGACATTGAAACGAAATGTGAAACGATAATAGGCCTACACTCATCCCAGAACTACCAGGAAAGTGCGGACGAATCGGGTAGCCGGGAGTGTTTAGCTCCCGGCCTCCACACCACCGCGGCATGCGGGTCCGCACCGGGCGGTTCAGGCGGTGACTAACGGGGAAGACGATGCTGGGAAGCTTTGCCTTCCGGGTAGTGAATGTTGACCCAAAGTTCCTTCAGCGAGAGGACGCCTCGCTCGGCAAGCCAAGCGTTGGTCATCCCCGTGTGAGTGCTGAGCGTGCGGGAGAGTCGCCAGTAACCTTTGCGGCTGAGTCCAGCAAGAATGGCCGAACGCTTGCCGGTTCCCAACTTGATCAGCTGGCGAATTCGGTTTCGCGGACGACGCCACAGCTTCCAGTAACACGACCGCACACGGCGGCGAAGCCATTCGTCCAACGTCGGCAGAACGGTGTAATACTCGGACAAGCCGAAGTATCCCATCCAACCGCGAACGTATTCCGACAACTTCGCCAAGCGATGCTCCATCGACACACCCCAGCTTCGACTGGTCAAGCGACGCACACGCCGCTTGAATTCCCGTTCGGCTTTGTGGCTCCACCGAATTTGCTCGCCTCGGAACGTAAAGCCCAGAAACTCGCAACCTTCGGTCGGCACCACACCGCTCTTCGCTTCATTCAGCTCCAAGCGTAAATGCTTCGCGAGAAATCGTTGAACACTTCGCAACACACGCTCACCCGCACGACGCGACTTCACCAAGATGACGAAGTCGTCCGCATACCGGGCGAACTGGTGGCCGCGACGTTCCAACTCGCAGTCCAACTCATGCAGCACCACGTTCGCCAACATCGGCGACAGTGGACCACCTTGTGGCACTCCAGCCGTCGTCGGCTCGACGTTGCCGTCGATCGAGACTCCGGCTCGCAGATACTTCCCGATTAAACGCAACAGCACCGGGTCCGTCACGCGCTGTGCGACGAGTCGCAGCAGCACGTCGTGATTCACACTATCGAAGAACTTCGACAGATCGGCGTTCACCGCAAACCGATAACCGCACTGCTTCATCTCGCGAACATGACGCACGGCATCACGAGCCGATCGGCCCGGACGATAGCCATAGCTATGGTCGCTGAAGAATGATTCGCAGGTTGGTGTCAGGATTTGAGCGATCGCTTGCTGAATCACTCGGTCTAAGACCGTCGGGATGCCCAGTGGCCTGGTGCCGCCGGTGGCCTTGGGTATTTCGACCCGTCGCACCGGCTGCGGTTGGTATCTGCCACAGCGTAAGGCCGAGCGGATTCCGTCCCAGTGTTGGCGTGCAAAGTCCAGGAACTCGTCGACGGTCATGCCGTCGACTCCCGGTGCTCCGCGATTCGCCTTCACCCGCTCATACGCACGCGTCATATTGCGGCGGCACAGAATCAACTCCATCAGTTCTTCATGCGGTTCGGGTTCGTCCACTCGTCGCCGAGCTTCGACTGGGCCGGACGGCTTCTGCGTCGAAGTCGAGAGCGCGTGGGGTCCTCGCCGCCCTTCCTGTTCGAGCCCTCCCGAGTTGTCTTCCGTGGAAGCGTTGCCTTGAATGGACGCTGCTTCGCGGGAAGTCGTGTCGGTACTATGCTCTCTGCTGACTCCTGTCCCCTCACCGGCGATGTTGCCATCGTCGACGCTTTCTTCCGCCGAGTAAGACGCCGGCCCAGCGGGAATCGCTGGCGTGTCGATGCACTGCTGAGAATGCTCCGTGGGACAGGTCTCCCCGGATAAGAACGTGAACTGTAGCTGCACAACCGCGTCATTTACCGTACGACCTGAATCAGGGGCTTCGACATGTTGTGCTGTCTCACCCGGCCGCTTGGCCTTGTATGGCGTTTCTGTTCGTCGGCTCACAGCGTTGCCTCCAGCTTCCTTCGGACGGTCACTCACGTTTCCGCCCTTGCTCTTGGCTAGTATTTGCATCACCAGTTGTCATAAAATGACTTTCAAGTAATGAGATTCACATACAGAGGACTTTCACCTCAAAAGTTCACGCCCATGACGGGCGTACACAAAAAGATGCAGCCGAGTTGCCGTCGGCGGTTTGTGACATGGCAAGTCAATCGCGGCAACCGGCTGATCTTTAGCGTTAGGCGGCAGGTCGACCGTTTTCAGATCCGAGGCGAAATATGCGAGAAGAACAAACTCTGCGGCGCGCCAGTTATCTGGTCCTCTGCGCAATCCCGGTTCTCATTGGCCCGCTCACCGGCATTCGTGCTCTTCGAGTTCCAGTAGTCCATGAGGTGCTTGGGATTCTGTTGTTTGGGGCCATCGCGGCTTCCGGCTGGTGGTTAGCGCGTCCGGAGATCGATGCGAGAAGCGATCTCGCTTCGGTGATGCGCGCTTCGGGGGCGCTCCTGCTATTGCCAACGGCGTTGATTGCTCTTCTTTGGGTAGGGCTTGCGACGCCTTGGGACGCCACCGTGTCTGAGAACAAGATGCGCTACGCTGTTCTCCTGGCAGGTTCGGTCGGTGTCACCGTTGGGTTCGTTCTGCTGAAGGAGGCTCTCACCGCGTCGGGTGAGCGCCTTTTCTCGACGCTTGCCTTCGCTACGAGTCTATTGTCGGGGGCCGCCTATGTCGTGTGGACCTCCTTTCAGCTCGGCGATTTCGCTCTGAGGTTGGCCGCCGGTTCAGCCTCCGCGGCGGTCTTGTCTATGAACAACGTGTTCGATGCGTTGCTGTTCTCCGCCAGTGCACTCGCCTACGCTGCTACGGCTGCATTTGCTCACGCCCTCGCGCGAGTCGGTTGGATCAGTCGCAATACTTCCCGCGCATACCTCGCGCTCAATCTGCTTGCATTGGCACTTCTGATGTTGCGAGGGGTGTCATTTCCAAGCCCAGGTGGAGACTCCGCACCTTGGTATACGCGGCCCGGTTTCATTGTTGGCATTCCTGCCGTTCCATGGTTCATGCCCTATTTCCTCGGCGTTCTCCTCCTTCGGCGTGCAGGTATCGCCTGTGGTCTGCCGCCTAACAAATAAGCATTTGACATCGCGAGTCTTCGAGCCGATGTTCAAGTGCTCTGTTCAAGAAGCCCGGTAGCGGCGATGGGGGGCGGGGGCGGGCTATTGGGATTTGCTTCGAGCGCGACGTTGCGCGACGAGAGCTTTTGGCAGCGGCGCGGAGGGGCTCGCGAGCGCGGGGCGAGTCGGACGCGGCCGGGCGGTGAGCACTGCTCAATTATCCTGTCCTTCGGGCCGACTCGATCCAATCAAACGTCGCCACCCCACTCGATTCATCTCCACCCTGACGCCCAACGCTGCTTGAAATCCGACTGCTCGCCAAGTTAAACTACCACCGTCGAGACGCCGCGCCGCAAAGTATCCGCAAACCGCACCGTACCGCAGCGAAGCGTCTCAGTTCAACGCACAAACTATCCCGGTGACTACACCCGGATAGTTTGCTATTCGTTCGTCCCGAAAGTAATTCATGGCAATCTACTACATTGAGACGACCATTCCGAGTTTCTATCATGAGGTTCGAACCGAGCCTGACATGATTGCGAGAAGAGACTGGACGCGAAGGTGGTTCGATGCGGTGGTCAAATCAGATCGCGTTGTGACTAGCGCTGCTGTGCTGTCGGAGTTAGAGAACGGCGACTTCCCAGGACGCGAGTTGGCTCTGAAATTGCTCGATGATCTCGAGTTGCTCGCGATTGATTTCGCAGTTGCCGAAATTGTTGATGCTTACACAAAGCACACGCTGATGCCTCAAGATCCCTTTGGCGATGCTCTCCATTTAGCTCTTGCTTCGTATCATCGCTGCGATTTCTTGGTAACTTGGAACTGCCAGCATCTTGCGAATGCGAGAAAGTTCGGGCACATCAGGCGGCTCAATGGTATACTTGGATTGTTCGTTCCTGAGCTTGTAACGCCAATGGAACTACTTGGCGAGAATTGGAACCAATGACGTCACTACCAATCCTAGATGAAATCCGCCGTGTTCGGCACGCAATGTCGGCAGAGATCGGCCATGATCCGAATAGGATCGTGGGTTATTTCGCTTCGATCCAACGGAAATACGCGAAACGGGTCATAAATCTTGCCGATCAGGGACCAATGGGACGAACAAAGCATTGCATCGAAGTCGCCGATCCGCCGCTTACTGATGGTGGCTCGACTCCGGCGACTCGGTGAATGCAGACGACTATGAAGTCCTGGGTTTGCAAGTGGCGGGGGCGATGTTTTTGGATTTCTTGTTTTTTACATGATAGAAGTGCACCGGTGCCTTTGTTGGTGAGCTTCGAGGGAGCGTTCGTTCGATCGAATTCCAGCGACTTCAGTCAAGGATGGTTGATTAAGCGACTATTCGAGGTGCGAACGCTTTTCACTCTGGGGTGCCCGTTCTGCAACAGGCTGCGTTCCCTCAGTTATCCATGCACGGTTCAAACATCT
>JANNYC010000184.1:0-17997 GCA_031409895.1 Planctomycetota bacterium | reverse complement strand
AGATGATCGTTACGGCGACGTCGAGGTCGACACAAACAAATCGTTTGAAGTCTACAAACAATGGCTTGCCTTGACTCGCCCCGCCGCGCAATCCGATCAACTCCGCCGCCCCCTCTGGCTCAATCGCCCCTTGCGACCAGTGACTGAAGCATTTTATCTGGAACACTAGGTCAACATGGGACTGCGTTTAAGAATTATTGCAGTAGTTTTCATGGTGTTGGTACTTTCGTATGTTTTCGTGATGTCGGTCTACGTATTTGTCTACCTATTTATTCCAGACACGCGAGAATATTACGAATTCACGAAATATGGTTTATACGGAAAAGGCCCAGACGAAATTCTCGAAGTTGTCGAATCAACGAATGATCTAAACGCTGTCCTGGCGGGAATTGATGCCCTTCATTTTGCGTCTGAGAAAAGAGCTACTGATATCGAATTTCGCAAAAAACTTAGGTCCGCATTTTTGGCAATTTGGGCTCGATGTGATTCGACATGGGTGGACAAACCGAGGCCGTCAGACCTGCGTTATCAAAATGGTGCATCAAGCTACAATCGGCATGGCCTAAAACAAACTTGGGGTGATGTTGTCGCCGCAGTTTGGCTCGTTGAATACGCGCGTTTTGCGCGATTTGACTATGAACCAATTTATGATGCTCCGCTAGGAAAATATCCGATGCTTGATTTTCTAAAAGAATGCCGCGCGTTTTACCAGACGATTGAACCCGATACCGGAACAGCCCTTCACGAGATTTGGACGGAGAACCATCCAGACGCGATCAGATGGAAGTCCAAAAAGTAGTTTCATCGTTCACAACAAAAATTGATTGTTTGACGATTGAAGGTGGGGGCCAACAATCAGATTTATTTAGCGACAAACGTTTCCCCAAAAACTAATACAAGTGTATGATTTGGAGTTCCGGCATGAATGCAACTCGTCTCGAAATCACGGCGGCGATCTTTTGCTTCTTTGTAACACATCAATCGATGGCTCAATCGGAGTTTCAACCGCCGCCGATCGAGGATTGCATTTCGGTTCGCATCGGCGCAACAGGTCAAGCGATCCACTTGGATCAAATGCTGGAAGACTTGGCGAGTGCTGACGTTATCTTTTTGGGCGAGACGCACGACGACGATACGACGCATCGAGTTGAGCTCGCGGTTTACGAAGCTATGCTTGCACGGCGAAATTCCAAAGTCGCTCTCGCAATGGAGATGTTCGAACGAGACGTCCAGCCCAGGCTCGATGATTATTTGGCGGGCAAGATCGACGAAGCTGCGTTTCTGGCGGCCGCGCGTCCTTGGCAGAATTATCGCGAAGCCTATCGGCCGCTAGTGGAAGCGGCGAAATCGGCCGGCGCACCGGTGATCGCATCGAACTTTCCGCGACCGTTGCGCACCAAGATGATGGGCGACCCCGAGAAAGCGTTGCAGGGCTTGGGAGAAGATCGCAGCTTGGCCCCTGCCGAATTTCTTCCCAACTCCGACGCTTACTGGAAGCGGACCGACAACGCGGTGCGCGGGCATTTGGGAATGATGCAAGCAATGGAGGGCAATGATCGACGCTTTACAACGCAATCGCTCTGGGACAATTCGATGGGCGAATCGTGCGCATTGGCTCTCGACAAATACCCAGGCTACAGCGTCGTTCACGTCAACGGCGGATTTCACACTTCTTATTGGGATGGGACCGCGGGCCAATTACGGCAGCGCAAGCCCAACGCCAAAATCAAAACGGTTTCGATCTTGCCGGCGGCTAGTCCTTCAAGCGTGAAACTTCGCGGTGCTCCAGTCGCGGATTACGTGGTTTTGGCGGAAGAGCGTGCCAGCAACTTAAACGATGATCGTTGGTCCGTTTTTGTAAATCGCAAGAGTCATTATCAGTTGCACGTGCCCGCAAGTGCGACGGCGGATCACCCGGTGCCACTGTTAATTTGGCTTGGGGACGACGGACTGACGTCAAGCGAAGGGATGGAGTATTGGAAAACGGTGCTTGGCGACCAAGCGGCAATTGTGGCAATTGAGCCGCCATTTCGTGAACGCCAAAGGGACTTGAGCGCAGGCGGTCGCTGGTTTTGGAACGATAATTTTTCCGAAGACATTTCAGGCATGATTGGGGCGATCGACCGAACGTGGGGCTACGTTCTCCAGCGGTATCCGATCGATCCGAATCGCGTGTGCCTGGCGGGTGAAGGGAGCGGCGCAACGGTGGTTGCGGCCGCGACGTTGCTCACGGATCGAATGCACTTGAACTCCGTTGCGATTGGTCCGCGGCAATACGCCAAGATCAAGGATTTCCCGCTACCGCTATTGGAAGATTGGGGAACTCAACAACCTCCGGCTAGAACTTTGCGAATCATTGGCAAACCGGGCGATGTTGCATGGTGGCGTGACGAATTAAAGGAGTACGAATCAGTTGGATTGAAGACTACCTGGCTGGACGAATTCAGCGATCCGTGGCAAGCGGCAAGTCAAGCCGAAGCCTCCATTCGAGAGTCGCTCCGATTAAAGGGGATGGCCGAAGAAGACGCGCGGAACAAGCGTTGTGTCGTGATCGATTCGAACTCGCCGCTCCATTGGGCTTGGGGACGTTTGGCTGCGCGTCGGGTTACGAACGAGTCGACTCACTGCGTTGCGGTCGCGAGCGCTCAAGCCGTTCACGATGCGACAGCGATTCCCCTTTCCGTCACTCCAGAAACCGCCGCCAGCGCGGAGGCCCTCCCGAAATGCCCTGGGCCTTTCGGCGGCACGACCGTCTTGGTCGTTGACCCTGCGGAGGTAACCCAATGGCTGGAAGTCGAAAAAAATGACCCCGTCAACAAAGCCAGCCGCTTTCATCGATTGCGAATAGCGACCATCGGCGCGGGCGATGGCGGGCTATCAAATGTGCTCAAGACTTTGCTCGATCAAAAGCGAACCAACGTCTTGATCGTCCCGGCGAAATTTTACGCCGGCGAAGACTTGATGCGAGGGCTTGAAAAACAGGCCAGCGAATTTTCAGATCGAATGACCATCCAATGGCTTCCTGGGCTTGGCGGGCAACAATTGCCCATAGCGAAGGACTGACGTCTAGCGACAAACGGTTCGGCGACAACTCAGTCGTCGCCAGTGCTTGTTTAAACGCTTTCGTCGTTTTCCAGTTGCCTGTTACAATGGTTTCATGGCCAGCGGCGAAAATTCATCGGCGGACGGTTCGAATTCGCATCAGCGATTTCAGTCGACGCAATGGAGCATGGTGTTGGCTGCGGGCCGCGGAACCGAAAACGACGCGGTTACCGCACTCGAGAAGCTTTGTGAGACATATTGGTTCCCGTTGTATGCGTTCGTGCGCCGACGCGGATTTGCCCACGATCAAGCGGCCGATTTGACCCAAGGTTTTTTTGCCGATTTGCTGCAACGGCAGGACCTCCGAAATGTCGATCCGCAAAAGGGTCGCTTTCGTGCGTTTCTGTTATCAGCAATCTCGAATTACATTGGCAATCAGCTCGATTTTCAAAAGGCCCAAAAGAGAGGCGGAAGCGTCAAGACCCTTTCGCTCGATTTCGAGCAAGCCGATCAACGCATTCGTCTGGAGCCCTTTCACGAACAAACTGCCGAATCGGTGTTTCTAAAAGAGTGGGCACTAACCTTGCTCGAAAAGGCTCGGCAAGCGATTCGAGCAGAATTTGCTCAATCAGACCGCGCCGAATCATTCGATGAACTCCAAGTCTTTCTGAATGGCGATCGGCCCGATATTCCGTACCAGCAAGTCGGGGAGAAAATTGGAAAATCGGCTGGCGCGGTGAAGGTCGCCGTGCACCGTTTACGACAGCGATTTCATCAACAAATTCGGCAGGAAATTGCTTGTACCGTGGCCACGGAAGCAGAAATTGACGCAGAAATACACGATTTGTTCGATGCTTTGCGATCTTAGAAACTTTTCTGTAACCCAGGCACAAATTTTCTTCTTATGTAGTTGCCGGAACGACTATTTGGCATTCGATTGCCTCGGCACCAAGCACTTCCACTGATCCGTCATTACATTGAGCCCACTCATGAACTCGACTTCTCGTTGTCCCCGTTGCGGGGCCCAGTTTGTTTCGACCGATCCGAATACCCCTTGCCCGGCTTGTTTGATAAAAATCGGGTTGGCTTCCTGGGAAGCCAAATCTGCCGAAAGTTTCCCCGCTACCGAAGGAAGGCGCGGTGCGAACGATACGCCAGCCGTGCCAGTCCAATTCTCGATCCAAGATTTAGCAGGGAAGTTTCCGCAACTCGAATTGCTCGAATTGATTGGAAGCGGCGGAATGGGATCGGTTTACAAAGCCCGACAAAAAAGCCTCGATCGAATAGTCGCGCTCAAGATCATTCGCCCCGACGTGAATGCCAAGCAAGGTTTTGCCGACCGGTTTATCCGCGAAGCTCGTGCGCTCGCTCAAATGAGCCACCCGAATATCGTCACCGTGCATGATTTCGGCCAAGTTGATGGACTGTATTTTCTCGTGATGGAGTTTATCGACGGGGCAAACTTGCGGCAGATGCAGCGAACACGAAGACTGGATCCGCGCCAAGCACTCGAAATTGTTCCAGCAATCTGCGATGCACTTCAATTTGCGCACGATCATGGGATCGTGCATCGCGATATCAAGCCTGAAAACATCTTGGTTGACAAACTCGGTCGAGTAAAAATCGCCGATTTCGGATTGGCCAAGCTTTTAAATCAAGAAACGGCAACTCCCGCCCTAACCGGGACGCATCATGTGATGGGGACGATGAACTACATGGCCCCAGAACAATTCGAACATCCCACCGAAGTTGATCATCGCGCTGACATCTATTCGTTGGGCGTGGTTATTTATGAAATGCTCACCGGCGAACTTCCCTTGGGCCGGTTTGCTGCCCCTTCCAAGAAGGTGCAGATTGACGTGCGTTTGGACGAAATCGTTCTGCATACGTTGGAAAAAGAACCCGGCCTTCGCTATCAACGTGTCAGTGATTTGAAAACGGACGTACAATCGGTTTCGATGAATCCGGCACCTGCCAGAGCATCGCGCCTATCGCCACTGATCGCTTCTGGGGCGATACCACCCAAACCGGCACCGTTGTATCCCGCGATTGCAAACCCAGGTTTGCCCAGTTTCGTTCAGAGTATTCTCTATCTGTTACTGTCGTTTCCGCTGGGCATTGCTTATTTTGTTGTACTGACGACGGGATTTGCAGTTGGGATAGGGACGATCATCATGTGGATCGGGCCCTTTGTCCTTTTGTTGACGCTGATCCTTGCCCGTAGTTTCGCCGTATTTGAGGGCGTTCTGTCGACGAGCATTTTGCACATGCCGATCGCGCCCAAACGATGTATCGTCGAGCATGCGACTATTTGGAATCGAGTTAAGTCGTTATTTGCAGACCCGCTGACCTGGAAAAGCGTTGCTTACCTCTTTATCAAATTCCCGCTGGGCATCGCCTCGTTTGTCGCGACCGTAACACTTCTCTCTGTTTCAGTGGTGTTGTTGGGATCAAGCTTGGCGTACGAGATGCCATGGTATAACCTACAAATTGGGACGTGGCGGGTTGACTCAATGTGGAAGTCGGCGATTGCCACCATGTTGGGCGCGATTCTAATGTACGCAAGTTATTACATCCTCCGCGGCTTGGCTTGGGTTCACGGACGACTCGCTCAAGCAATGTTAAATCCAAGCCGTTAGATTGATTGCATGATTAAGTTGACGAAACGGCGAAGACTTTGACGCCTTACCACCTTTTTTCGTCGATTTTCACAATGGCGACATTTCTTGGAACAAATCTTGTTGAAGTCCAGCCAAGCCTGTGGCAAAATAGTGATCGGAAAAATCCCGTTTCGTTTACTTTGGAGATAATCAATGTCAGACGCAACTCAAACCGAACAAGCTTATCAAATGCCAACGGCAGGCACAGAACACAAGCGACTCAAACCGTTCGCGGGCAAGTTTCGCGCCGAAGTAAAAATGTGGATGGGCCCAGGCGACCCAATGGTTTCAACCGGGACCATGACCAACACGTTTGAGCTTGGCGACCTTTATCTGCAACAAGATTACATCGGCGACGCGAGCGACGGACCGTTCCCCAGTTTCGAAGGCAAAGGCTTTTGGGGTTTCAATACGACGACAAACCAATACGAAGGCTTTTGGATCGACAATGCGTGCACGAACATGCAGAACGAGAAAGGGTCTGTCGATGCCAAAGGCAAAGTCTGGGAAATGAAGGGCGAAATGATTTGCCCGCAAACCAAACAGACATTTCAAAAGCGATCGGTCATAACCTTGTTCGACAACAACCGTCACAAGATGGAAATGTTTTTCAAGGGTGCTGACGGTCAGGAAATGAAGAACATGGAAATCAATTACGAACGCGTCGCGTAAGTGATTGGTCAAAATGTTCCTCCTCCCCGGCTTTGCGGCTGTTGTTTAACCCGCGCAGCGGCTGGCGTCGCGGGTTGGTGGATTGAATCAAACCCGCAGGCGGCGTCACTCGGCACCGCCAGCGGCTACGCCGGTTAAACGAGGAGAGCGGCAGTGCTGAGTATGCAACCCATGACCACAACATCCGAAAGCCTGTTGCAGCGAATTGGAAAAGCCACCGACGACACGACGGCTTGGAATCGGTTTGTCGAAATCTACACGCCGTTGATTTTCTTTTGGGGGCGAAAAGCAGGCTTGCAATCCCACGATTCCGCCGATCTAGTTCAAGAAGTACTTGCGATCGTTCTCCAAAAGATTGCGACTTTTCAATACGATCGCAACAAGTCGTTTCGGGGTTGGCTGCGAACGGTAACGCTGAATAAATACCGCGAGTTGCGCCGTAAACGGAAGCTCGATTTCGTCGATTCGTCGCAATCGGTACTTGCTCAGTTGACTGACGACAAAGCGCTCGAATCGACTTGGGACTTGGATTACCGGCGAGAACTGGTCGGTCGAGCGATAGAGCTTTCGCGCAAGGACTTTTCGGAATCGACTTGGGCGGCACTTCGCGAGTTCATTTCTTCCGGTCGGCCCGCCGCAGCCCCCAGCGAGCTTGTCTCGTTGGAGCTGAAGATTCGCAAGCTAACCGCAAACGGCGAATCAAACGGAGACCCCTACGAGCTTGTCTCGTTGGTGAATGAGACTTTCGGCTAGGCGGATCACTGGGTGAACTCAAGCAACCAAATCTGATTCACCACACGAGACAAGCTCGCGGGGGTCTGAAGTCGTGGCGCGGCGACTGTTCATTAGCTTGTCAATCTTTCGTTCCAACGAGTCAAGCTCGTTGGGGACGCCAGAAATGTTAGGTCAACTTACCGGACGCGAAATCATCGTAAAGACTGCGGAAGAGGTCGCGAACATTGCCGCGATGTCGTTTGAAAGCAGAGGCGAGGGTCGCGGCATCTAAATCAGAAAGGCCCAATTCCCGCAAAAGATAGCGAGCCAATGCCGGCGAAGAATTGCACTGAACCCAATTCGGCAACAGACAACGTCGGTGTACGGTAACAACTAAACCGCAGCGTCCGCGAGTTCGCCAAACTAATTTCCACCACAGGGGTCGCGGAAGTTGTTCAGCGCTATCGAGCAAGATAATTTGGTTGGGTTCGATATTTGACAACAGACTTTCAACAAGTTCGACGTTGGCCCGTGCAAACACTGGATTGAAACCCAAATCAAGCAGCTTTAGCGAAAGTTCATGCAGCAGTGTTGTCTTGCCCGTCCCTTGGGGGCCGACAATTGCGGCGCGATATCTTAGCGCGGCTAGACGTTTCAAATTCTCTGACCACTGACCGGTCGGAAATCGAAACGCAAGCGAGTCCGTCCGAAAAGTCGCAAACGGGTTTTCTCGGGCTGGTATGGGTCGCAGCTCAGTGCTGTTAAGCATTTTTATCCGTAAAAGTTTATCCAACCCCTCCTCCAGTCTTCGGCCACCTTCTCCCCGCAAGGTCGGGGAGAAGGAACAATTTATCGACGCTTGGATTATCACGTTATCTCCGACGTACCAATAAATACTTCCTTCCCGCCAGGACCAATCACGATGTTCGTCGATTCTGAATCCCGTCGAGGCAAAGCGATGACTTCAATGGCCCAGATCAACGAGATGAGTTTGCCGGAAAAGCTGTACGGACCAACGGGTGCGGTGAATTCGAATTCACTTTGGCCGGATGCCGCAGTCGCCGGAAGCGTTTGCTGGTCAACGATCGTGACATCTCGGTCACCTTTGCCTTGGGTGTACCAGATCAACCGGACTTCAATGTTTTCGACGGGCTCACCAAGTTCGGACCAGCGAACCGAGCCGACGATTTTCTCGCCACTGGAAAAAGCGTTTCGTTTTGTTTCGAAATCGATGGCAATCATGTGCGTTGGATTGGTTTGACGAAAAACTCAAATGATTCGCTGATATCGGGCCACCAAGGAATTTCGCCTTTGAGGTGAATCTGCCAGAGAATCTTGTTTTTGGTGGCATGCAAAGTATGCATAGTTTCCCGTGGAATTTGAACGGTTTGCGTGCCGAATTGGATTTCCGTTTCGTTGCCACCTTCAAACAGCGGGATCGACTGGAAAATTGATTTGTCAGTGTAAGTCGAAGTGCCGCGCGTGTAAGTCGCTTCCTCAATTGCTTCGATCCAAACTTTTAATTTTCGAATGCGGCCAGTCCGACCGTAGAGCTGCCAGGCCACGTCAATGGATTCGCCCAGCGGCACCGCGCCATTGCTGAGCGCGACTTCGACACGCGGATTGGTCATCGCCATCAACGTGTAAAATGTGCCGAAAATCAAGCCGATTCCGACAGCTACAAACGGAATGAGAAACAGGATCAAAAATATTTGAGGCGTTTTTATTACTTGGAACAGGAAGACGGAAACGATTCCGTTCCAAAACAACATGAACAGAAAAATCACGACGAACTTGGCGAGGCGTGAAATGGTCGGCCGTAACTTTTGTGGGCCTTCGAATCGAGCGGCGTCAGCGACGAATGAAATATCTCCGGCGGACTGCGATTGATTATTGGCCATCCCGCTGATCGACCGGTTGGAGATTCGGTATCCAAAGATCGTTGCGTAGACAATTCCGCCGCCGACGATGACGAAGATGAGCGGAATCAGCCCAAACAGGATCGACCAGCCGAGATTCCGGTTTAACACCGCTTGATCTGGGCGCTGTGGGTTGTAGTAACAAACTGTGTTTGACCCGATCGGATGACGGTCGACGATTTCCTTAGCCCACTGAAAACTGCCCGAAATTTTCATGAATCCATAGCGTGTGCTTTCCAGGTCTTTGCCGTCCATGGGAAATCGATAGCGTAACTCTGGTGAATAAGTGTCGCCGTCGGAATCGCGATTCGTCTTGACTGCGCTGGCTAAAATAACGCACGGAGCCTCGGGCCAGTTCCGGGCCGAAAACGCTTGAAGCATCGGCCACACTAACAGGCCCCAAAACGTCCCGAGGCCGACGAGCAAGAAAATAGAGCCAAACACAATCATGAACGGTTTGGTACAACCGTCGAGCTTCGAGGGATCCGAAATGGGTTTGGTGTTCATACGTTAAATTGTGAATGTGACGGTACGATCCAGCCGTATTGCCCTCGTAGCAAAACCAACCGCGTCGAATTGAGAGTTGTTCACTTTGCTGGCCGTGCCCGTGCTAATTCGCACGCTGTTATTAGTCGTGATCCAAATTCCATTGGTTTGCAAGTGAACTAATGTAGTGGTCAGTAGCTGAAAAACAATTCCTTTTGATTCAGATTTCCAGTTGCTTACTTGGGTAGAAATTCATGGCGCGCAAATTGCACTCATCGCAGATAATGTGCGGAGGATAAAGCCATGTCAACACCGACCTCTTTATGGTTCAAAACTCGAGAGGTTATCATTCGTTGCGGTCAGCGGCGGATGCTTGCGACTTTGAGCATTCCGAGCGGTGCCCAAGCCGTCGTGGCGTTCGCTCACGGCAGCGGAAGCGGGCGGTTCAGCGCTCGGAATCAGTTCGTGGCCAGCATCTTGCAAAAGGCGGGCTTGGCGACTTTGTTGCTCGACCTGCTGGAAGACGAGGAAGCCGAAGACCGACGGAACGTGTTTGATATTGAACTACTCGCATCTCGTTTGAACTATGCGTTAAACTGGCTTGGCGAGGATGTCGACACTCGCGGGATGGCGCTCGGCTATTTTGGAGCAAGCACCGGCGGCGCGGCCGCACTGGTCGCTGAATCACGAAACCCAAAACGAGTTCGGGCGATTGTCTCGCGCGGCGGTCGGCCTGATTTAGCAGGTGATGCCTTATCCCAAGTTTCCGCGCCGACACTACTGATAGTGGGAGGCAATGACGGGGTTGTTGTCGAATTAAATGAGTGCGCTTTTCAACGACTTCGTTGTCCCAAGGAAATTGTTGTAGTCCCTGGAGCGACGCATTTGTTTCCAGAGCCCGGTGCGTTAGAAGAAGTCGCCAGGCTCGCTCGGAACTGGTTTGTTCGATATCTCTTGCCGGAATCCAATGAAGGGGGTAATTCGTGAGCATGCCACTTCGATTTCAGCATCGCGTAGATGCAGCTTTACAACTAGCGGCCCAAATGAAGTCGCGCAAATTTCGAAACCCGTTGGTTTTGGCGATCCCTCGTGGAGGCGTCGTTACGGGTGCCGTTTTGGCCCGCGAATTGGGCGCCGAATTGGATGTGGCCTTGTCGCGCAAGCTGCGAGCACCGTCGCAGCCCGAGTTAGCCGTCGGTGCTATTTCGGAAGACGGCCAAGTATACTTGGATTCAAATTCCGAAGACTCTCGTGGCGTCTTGGACGGCAATTTGAGCGAAGAGCACAAGCATCAACTTGCGGAGATCGAACGGTTCAAAAAAATGATACGTGCGATTCGCCCTCAAGCCTCCATCGTCGGCCGGTCAGTGATCGTAACTGACGACGGCATCGCAACTGGCTCGACGATGATAGCCGCGTTGCAAGCGATTCGGCCGCGTCATCCGCACGAGTTGATCGTCGCCGTCCCGGTGGCATCGCCAGACCGGTTGCGGGACGTGGGCAAATGGTGTGACGAGACGATTTGCTTGCTCCCCAGCGAGCATTTTTGGGCGATCGGCCAGTTTTACGATGACTTCAGTCCAGTGGAAGACGAACAGATGCTGAAATTATTGCGAGAGTTCGTCGTACCTTCTTCAGAAACGATTCCTGCCAAATCAGTGCATTCTTAGCATGGACGCCAGCCGCTGTCAGCATTGCCATCAATCAATTGCTACCCACGGTTTGTCCTGACGACGTATCCAAGCGAATTTCGCCTTCTCCGAGTATTCAATCGCTTGCTCCGACTGCTGCACTTCTATTGCCGCGAAATTCGGCTTGTCCCGCGCAGCGGAATTCGCTAATTATTCGACGTCGATCCCGCGAATTCGACCCCGCTGGCGATGGACTTGCTTCGAGCCAAAAACGGTTGGCAGAAAGACGAACGGCATGGATGATCTGCGTTTGGCGAATAGTCATTGGATCGCAGTGCGCTTACTTGTGATCGGCTGGATGTTGTCGAGCGGTGGTTTGGTGGGCTGCCGAGCGATTGGACAACCATCAAATGAAAATTCCGCCAGTTCACTCAACCCGAATTGGTCCGAGCAACAAGTCCGCTACCAAGATTCAAATATCCAGGAGCCGCTGCTGCCGGATTTGGAAATCGAACCTGTAAATTTAACTGTGTCCGATCCGGCGCGAGCCAAGGACTTGGTCTCCGATGTGCGCATCAAGGGCAATCTCTCGGTACCGACCCATGAAATTATGCGTAGCATCCGCACTCGTGTAGGGCGATACTTCGATCCCGATCTTTTGCGGCAGGACGTCGATCAACTTTGGAAAATCAAAGAGTTGCGTCGCATCAACGGTCCTTTCATCGAAAGAACCGACGCCGGAGTCATCGTCACCATCGAAGTCGTCGAGCGACCTCAAGTCAAGAAAATCCGCTTCGTTGGCAATCGGGCCATGACTGATTGGCAACTGAAACGGAAGCTTCAAATGAAGGAAGGCGAGCCGCTCGATCCGCATCAGATACAAATGGCTCGGCAGCAGCTCGAGGATCACTACCATCAGGAAGGATTTCGGCACACCCAAGTCACGATCGCAGAAGGGACCGATGCCAACGACCAGGAAATCGTGTTCGTCATCAACGAAGACGAAAAAGAGCGAGTTTTATGGGTCGAATTCGAAGGAAATCAATTCGCGACGGACGGACGCTTACGAACTTTTGTGAAAGCCAAGCCTAGCTTATCGTCGACGCTCAAGGGTTTTGCAATCGACCGCGAAGAAGTGGATCAAGATGTGATGCGGCTGACTGCTTATTATCGACAGTTTGGTTTTTTCAATGCCCGCATAGGTCGCGAAGTCATCGAAAGCCCCAACAGCAATTGGCTTCGCGTTCGTTACGTTATCGACGAAGGACCTCGGTTCGTCGTCAACAGTGTCTCATTCATCGGCAATCAGAAGTATGACGCCGCACAATTGGAAATGCTTTTAAAACTAAAGCCCTTGGACGGCACATTTCCTGAATTTAATTCGGGCGAGATGAACATCGACGCCACTGCGCTACGTGATTTGTACGGTTCGGAGGGACATGTCTTTGCGGACGTACAAGTCGAACCGCGATTTCTCGATGAGCCCGGAAAGCTTGATCTGGTTTACAAAATCGAAGAAGGTAAGCAATATCGTGTCGGCAAAATCAACATCCACATCGACGGCGACGCTGGTATTACCAAACGCCAAGTCATCATGAATCGCATGACGCTCCAGCCCGGCGACATTATCGACGTGCGCGAAGTTCGGAAGTCGAAAGCAATGATTGGACGCTCCCAAGTCTTCACCGATGGTTCGCCGGGTACCGGACCCGCTCCAAGCGTGGTCGTCAAACCAAAAGAATTCCAGGACCTTGAACAGTTAGTCGAAAACGACTCGCCAGAAAGATAAAAGCCTCGATACCATTGTCTCGTTATCAACTGCTCCACATGAACTCTACGACGAACAAGTTGCGACTAGGCCAACTCACGGCGATGCTTGCGCTGAGCATTGTTTCGGCCAGCGGGTGCGCGCTCAACAACCGGGCCGGCATGTCTGGGCCTCTATTCTCAAGCAATCAGAACTTGGCCGCTCCGGCTTCAATGCCCAGTCCGCCGACGACAAATTCACAAAATGAATCCCAGGTTGTAATGCGAGCCCAAGACCCTGCGGCGCAAACGACGCTGCCGGCAGCCGACCCTTATTCCTCAAACGTCGGCGGCCCGCAGTTCGTTCCACCGGGTCAACCGGTATATGGGCCCACGACGAATTTCGCGCCACAGGATTATGGCACAGGTGTCATTCCAAGTTTGCCGGGCCAATATCCAAATCCGGGCGATCCCAATGCGTTGAACCCGCTTGTGCAACCGTATCCGCCGTCCGGGTTGGGCCGCAATTTTCCCGAAAATTACGCGGATATCGATGTGAGCGCGACGGAATCGCAAACGGGGCGGATCATGATCGGCGGGGCTTACAACTCGGACAACGGCTTGACTGGACAGATCACGATCGACGAAAAAAACTTTGACATCATGCGCTTTCCGCGAAGCTGGCGCGACATGACCGATGGTCGAGCGTTCCGCGGCGCGGGGCAGGGCTTTCGCATGGAATTGCTGCCCGGTCGTGAAGTCCAACGCTACTTGGTGAGTTTCACCGAACCCTATTTGTTTAATTCCGCTGTCAGCTTTAGCGCGAGTGGATATTTTTTCAACCGCAACTTTTTCGATTGGGATGAGCAGCGATTGGGCGGTCAGTTATCGTTGGGCTATCGGCTAACGCCTGAGCTCTCGGTAAGTGCGGGAACAAGATTGGAGAATGTCAAGTTGTACGATCCTCGCCTGCCGACTTCGCCAGAATTAAATGCGGCCGTCGGCACAAGCGGTTTATACCTGGGATTCGTTCGCTTGATACACGACACTCGCGATCATCCGTTTCTGCCGACGGAAGGCGCCTATTTGGAAATGGCTTACACCCAAGCATTCGGTGATTACAGTTACCCTCGCGGCGATGTCGAATATCGCCGATATTTTTTGGTCTACCAGCGCGACGACGGATCGGGACGCCATACGCTGAGCTTGGGCAGCCGACTTGGATTCTCCGGGTCGGACACGCCCGTGTTTGAAAATTATTTTGCAGGCGGATTTTCGACGATGCGAGGCTTTGACTTCCGTGGTGCCTCGCCTTTGGAAGGTGGGATACGAGTCGGCGGCGAATTCCAATGGCTCAATTCGCTGGAATATACTTTTCCGCTCACTTCGGACGACATGATTCGCGGCGTGATGTTCTGCGATTTCGGAACTGTGGAACGAGAGATTGCACTCAAAGCGGAGAACTTTCGAGTCGCGCCCGGATTTGGCTTCCGCGTCCATATGCCCGCAGCCGGAATGGGCGGAGCACCGTTGGCGTTTGATTTCGCTTTCCCCGTGGCAACAGCCGATGGCGACGATCGCCAAATGTTCAGCTTTTACATGGGCGTAACGCGGTAGCGATGAGTTGAGAGTTGAGAGTTGTTGCGTGAGTAGCTTGCATTTTAATACTTGTCTCACGCCTCAAGCCTGTCGCCTCACGCCTTCTTAGCCCATTGTGTCAGCACTACCGACTCGCGGCCGCAGCTCGTTCGTTGATAGCGTTGGTAGCTTGCTTATGATTGGTTTTGGCAAGTCAGGCGAACTAATTGCGTCAAGTTGCTTTTGCCGCCGTGCCTTGACGGTTATGCCGATAAGTCAAACAAGTCGTTTGTTGCCACGTAGGTATGTCTCAAACTTTGAACGGCCAGCGCGACGGAGGAGTTGCAATGTCGGGTAGATTGTTTGTTGGATTTGCGCTGTGGTCGTGCTGTGCGGCGTCGGCCTTTGCTCAAATCGAAACGCCGATGGAGAACCTTCGACAATCGCCAAGCGAATTTGCGCAGGCCGGTTCGGTCAACTCTAACTCGGAATGTTGGAGTAACTTTTGCGAAACCGACTCTGGTGGTCACTACCTTGGTGCCTTCGCCGGGTTCGCCGACATCGACAATTTCGAGCGAACAACCCGCACCGCTAGCACCAAGCGTATCGATGGCGCTAAACTCAAAGACGGCGGGTCAGCCGGCGCCGCAGTGGGACGACGTTGGAACAGTAATGGCCGCACCGAATTCGAATTCACTTTTCGCGATAACAGCGTAAGTTCTTGGTTCGAACAACAGTTCAATAGCACGGGTACGTTAACTTCCAACAGCGTCATTCCGGCATTCGGAACCGTGCAAACTTACAGTGGAATGGTCAATGTGTTGTTTGATCTTTCGGAGCAGAGCATTGGCACCCCGTCGCTCTATTTGGGCGGTGGTTTGGGATCCATTTATGTCGATGCGAATTTCTTTACGGCGTTGAACACGTACGAGTCCAATAATACCTCGTTCGCCTACCAGTTCATCGCGGGCATTGCGTATCCAATCCGCGATCGGATCGATCTGTTCACCGAGTATCGATATCTAGGTGCCGATTACATCAGCGTCGAGAACACGACAACCGCACAATTGCTAGGCGATTTCGCATACGACGCGCACAACATATTCTTCGGCATTCGGTTAGGTCGTTAATTCTATCGCACGACGTCGGCGGGTTCTGCACAAGCTTTTATTGGGTGCTTTGGCGCGACATCGAACCCTCATCGATTCGGTCGAGGTCGTCGATGTGGAACTTGTGGAGCATGCGGTGCAGGATTGGCGAAAGTACTAGGCCCATCGCACCAACGAAAATCAGCCCGCTGAACAAAGCGTACATTGCCGCGAAGATTTTTGCGGCCGCTGTGTGCAGTTGATCGACGGGAAAAATCCCGCCCAAGATCAGCGACGCGTTGAAAAGGGCATCGACCCATTCAAGTTCTCCGAACCAATGATAACCCGCCACGCCAATGAGCAAGGCTGCAAAGATCAATAAACTCGAAATAACAAGTGAACGAAATAGCCTGCGCGCAAACACCAATCGTGGAGCCAGTGGGTGAAAATGCCTTCCGTACATGCGATTTCCTCGTGGTATTTGTTTATCGATTCATCCTAAACGAGTTTTTTCCTGTTGCACTGATGTGTTCTTGGTCGCGATATTGTAGACCAATCTGTTATTGATTTGATTTACCCCTCAAGTATCGGATAAAAGGCATTTGCGATAAATTCGGCGTGTAGCAGTGAACAAGTTTGTCGTCTACATTATCGCGTTCGACGAGCGACAAGAATTACGCTCGATAATCGCGTTCCCTTCAAAGGACGTCGCGTGCCCAATGGTAAGACACTAGCACTGGTCGTTTCGATCGCAATGGTCGGATTGACGCGGCTTTCGGCAGACGAATTCCAAGCCGGTTGTGCGGTGGTCGATATCAGCCCGCGGGCGTTACCGGCGATTCGAAACGGGGGCTTTCTCGAGCAATCATCGAGCCGGGTCGATGATCCACTCCATGCGAGATGCTTGGCTCTATCGGACACGAAGCAGACGATTGTCTTGGCGGTCGTCGACTCGTGCATGATTCCGCGTGACGTGTGCGATGCGATCAAACGACTGGCGTCCAAGTCCTCGGGAATCGCCCCCGGAAACATCCTGATTGCGGCCACTCACACTCATTCGGCACCGAGCGTAATGGACTTCTGTTTGGGAACTCGCAAGGATCACGCCTACACCGACCAGTTAATAGACCAAGTGAGTCAAGGGATTATTGCTGCAGCATCCAACTTGCGCACCGCCCGCATCGGCTGGACGGTCGTCGACGCACCTGAGCACACGCATTGCCGACGATGGTTGAAGCATCCTTCCGCATTTGCGACCGACCCATTCGGTCGGACAACCGTCCGAGCCATGATGCATCCGGGTTATCAGAATCCGGAATACCTCGGACCTGCTGGACCTGTCGATAGCCAGCTTAGTCTAATCAGCGTGCAAACTCGCGATGGTCAACCGATATGCCTGTTCGCGAATTATTCGATGCACTACTTCGGAGCAGGCGAAGGATTTTCGGCAGATTACTTTGGGGAGTTCGCTCAAATTGTCGAAGAGCGTTTGCAGCCTACGCCCGCGTCGAAGCAGTCGGAGCGGTTCCTAGCGATCATGTCGCAAGGGACCAGTGGAGATCAACATTGGATGAATTACAGCCAGCCGCAACGATCGGCATACACTCGGCATCAGTATTCAGAAGAATTAGCAACAAAAGCCCTCAATGCTCTCGGTTCGATCGAGTATCGGGATTCCGCGCCGATTGGAGTTGTCGAGACGCGACTAAAGTTGACACGTCGAATGCCGAGTGTCGCTCGCTTGACCTGGGCTCGCGAGGTCAACGCGACACGGGGCCAGCGTCGGCCGAAAGATCTTCCCGAAGTTTACGCCGAGCAAGCGGTCTGGCTAAACGAAAATCCTTCAGCAGAACTTGTATTGCAGGCGATACGTATCGGCGACATGGGAATCGCCGCAATTCCGAATGAAGTCTTCGGCATTACAGGTTTAAAGCTCAAAGCACAATCGCCGCTGCAACCGCTTATCAACATCGAATTGGCTAATGGCGCCGAAGGATATATTCCGCCGCCGGAACAACATGCGTTGGGTGGCTATACAACTTGGCCTGCGCGAACCGCAGGTTTAGAGCTCGATGCGGAACCAAAAATCGTAACTGAATTGTTGACGTTGCTCGAACAATTGTCGAACAATGTACCGCGGCGACCGCTGGGCAGCGACTTATACAATGACCAGCAGCGAAAAGCGATCAGCACGGCCCAAGCTGACGACAACAACCGCGAGAATCGTGGATTGGAAAAATAGATCTGTGGCGCGGCTCACTACGAGCGCTTGAGGCGACAACGTCCAGGTCCTGCGCCCCCAGTTGGTTTGCCAACTCATTCGTTTAACGCCAATACCGTTCAAGTTTTCATAACCACTGTCTCCGCAAAGGTTTTGGTCAACGGTGGCAGTTTTCGATGTTCGGGTCGTTTTTTGTTCCAGCGTGACATTTTACGTTTGATCACACGAGGGTTGATTCGG
>JANNYC010000183.1:0-11869 GCA_031409895.1 Planctomycetota bacterium | reverse complement strand
AGCGATCGGGGAAGTTGGGTACGGGCCGTCACCGCGCCGGTCGCCGTTGCAGCGACAAAGGTTTCTTGCCGATGACGACGGCGGCTTATGCCAGCGCATCACTTTTGAATTTGAGCAGTTTGCTGACTGCAATTGTTGCACAACTCCGATCCGTTTTCCCACTCGACCAACAACCGCAAACCGCTCGCTCCCTCCGCCCGCCCGCTGCGCGGGGTTAAACGAAAACCATTGCCAATTTTGCGCGGCAAGTCGTTGTAGACTCTATCCGGGACTCTTCGTTTAAGCGGCGCAGCCGCAAACTCCGTGCGAGAAACTTCCGCCAGAACTTGGCCGCTGCCAAACATGTGCTCAGAAAAAACACCCTCGACGACCTTGATTCGGAATTCCTGCACTGCGGATATGCCGGAACATAAAATGGAAAGTTGCTCTAGGCCACGCGACTCGACTCTGGCGCGGTCGGATTAGTCGAATCGCGCGACTCAAATCGAGCGAACGCACGAGCCAACCGAACCTGCGACGTCAAGCTTCCCGCAATGAATATGGCCAGTGCAAGCCCTACGAGCGCGTCGCTCAGCCAGTGAGCGCCGCTGGCGACCCGTTGAATGGTTGCTAAGACAGCCATCGTGTAAAACGGTGCTCGGCCTGCCGGAAAAAGCCAGCTTAACCCAATCGCCAACCCAAACGCGGTGGCTGCGTGCCCCGATGGAAACGACGTAACAGCGTACGTGCCAAAATCCGCTCGCATCGCGAAAACTGACGGCAGAGTAGCGATCCAAGTTTCATCGATCGACGATGGGACTTGCTCGCCGAAATAAATCGGGCGCAAGCGGCAGAAACTCAGCTTAAGTAAATTCGCGGCCAACCCAGGCAGCAGGGCACACGAAATCAAGCGTGGCAAAAAGCGACGATGCGGCGGCGACAAATGCCAAAGGCACCAACCGATCAGCGCGACACCAACGCCATGTGCAAAAATTTCGCACAAGCCCAGGACGCGCCGAAGGTCGCCCGGCAAACCATCTGCTACAAACGACCTTGCCACTGCCAGATCAAAACTCAATGCCGCCAACGCTGCCAAACATGCTAATCCGCTGAGTGCCAGCGTTTTCAAAAGTCGCGAGTCGCCGGTAAAACAGGCTTGTCGAATTCGAAGAAAATCCATGCGGATACAATATCGCTGAATGGGGTATAAACCCAAGATCATTTTTGTACCTAAAATTTGCCCCTTTAACCGGCATAATCCGCACGAAACGAATCCCAGCCTTTCCCGGATGCCGACGCTTTGAAAAATCGACCTTTCGAAGCGAATACAATAAGCAGGTTCCCTCGCCCCGGCTTCCGGGGGACAGGGTTAGGGTGAGGGGCGTTTTGGTTTTCGCACACCCTCGTAACGCAATAGTAACGCAGTGTCAAAGGACATTTTATGAACGAAATAGTGGCAGTCATCGTCGCGTTGCTTTTGGCAATCAATCAGGTTCCGGCACAAGAGACGATTCCATCTCAACAGTCGTCAGCGGAATTCGTGTCGGAATTTGCTCAAGCGGACTTGATCAAGGACGTGCTCGTTCCGGTACGCGAGCCCGGAATTCTAAAGCAACTTCTCGTCAAGGAAGGTGACTGGGTGAAAGCCGATCAGCCAATCGCAGAGTTGGACCGTGAGTTGAATGAGCTTGATGTTCAATCGGCAGAATTGAAACAAAAAATCTCGGAACTCAAAGCGACGGATGACGTCGACATGCGCTATTCAATGAAATCGAAAGAAGTCGCTGCGGCGACTTTGGCCCGTTCGCAGTCCGCCGTCGAAAATTTTCGAAACAGCATTTCCAAAACCGAACTGGAACAATTGCGTTTGGAAGTGGAACGTGCAACGCTGAGCATTGAAAAAGCGGAGTTCGAACGCAAGCTCGCCGTGGCAGAAACCGATTTGTATTCACGCGAATCCGACGCCGCAAAAGTTAAGCTTGGCTACCGTTCCATTCGTTCGCCGATCGAGGGAATGGTCGTCGAAGTCATTTCTCAAGAGGGCGAATGGGTCAATTCTGGCCAAACTTTGATTCGGGTCGTGCAACTCGACCGCATGAGGATCAAGGGACTGTTGCCCAGTAATGACATCGATCAGTCGTTCATCGGTCGACGAGCCGTCTTCGAGCCGAAGTCCGCCGGCGGCAACTTCGAGGGAACGATTTACTTCGTGAGCCCAGAAATTCTGCCCGGTGCCGACAAGGTCCAGTTCTGGTTCGACGTGGACAATCCCGAGCGCCAACTTCGTCGCCGCGAAGAAGGAACTGTGCGCGTACTGCCGAGATAATGCTCGCGGCGTCTTGGGACGCTATTCGCGATAGTCGTCCAGGCGAAAGATTGAAGGCGCTGAGTTCTTTTCGCTCATCGCTTGGTCGTACAACCAAGCTTGGCAGACATCGCGATCGGTAATGTTCCAAGCTTCGTCGCCGATGGTCGCGATCGGATGTTCGCCACAGCCGGAAATCAAAACGGTATCGCCGGGTTTGGCCAATCCAAGGGCTTGTTCAATCGCCGCCAAGCGGTCGGGAATGACGTGTCCTCGCTGCGTCTTTTTGAATCCGTCCAACATCTGATGATAGGGCTCATAATCCAACGGCAAGCCCAATCGTTCCGCCGTCATGATGCAATACTGTGCGCCCCGTTCGAGAACTCGACCTTTTTGCGAACGCTGCTCGGGCGATTGGTTCGCGGTCGACGTGGCGACGCAAATCACGCGACCCGTGGTGCATTGTCGAATGGAATGCAGCGCGGTTGCAAGTTGGCTTGTAGTGTGGCTGATATCGACGAACACGCCGAAGTCCTGTCCACAAACCACTCGTTCCAGTCGTCCAGGGACACTTGCGACGCTTTCTAATCCTCGCGCGATCAGGGGCAAGTCGATTCCCAAAGCCAGCCCAACAGCGGCCGCCGAAAGGAAATTGTAAATCTGATGCGGTCCGATCATCGTCGTGCGAACTGGGGCTGCTTGATTGCCCGCGCGGATCAAGATCGTTTGCTCGCTCGACGACTGCTCGATGATCTGGCCAACGACTTCCGCTGGTTGTCGCACGCCTATGGTCAGCGCCGGGCAAGGCAATTGATCGAGTAGGAAATGCGTGGTCGGGTCGTCGGCGTTTACGATCGCCAAACCCGTCGGCTTGAGATAATCGAAGATTCGCGTTTTCGCGTTTCGATAGTTCCCCGAGTTGCCGTGCAACTCCAAATGCTCACGACGAATGTTGGTGATCACAGCGACGTCCAATTCGACACCGGCCAAGCGGTGTTGTGCAAGTGCGCTGCTGGGACTTTCGAGGATCGCGTGTCGATGACCGTTCATCACCATGCTCGACAAGAGGTGGGCCAATCGCGGAGCACACAAAAGCATCTCTCGCTCCAGCGGCTTGCGATCGAATGATTCGAGCGATGAAAGCAAGCCGGCAGACTCATCCGCCGCCGCGAGTACGCCGCGAATCAGGTGGCTGGTCACGGTCTTCCCTACCGATCCCGTAACGCCAATCGTGTTGATCTTGGTACTTGGGTCACCGGCCAATGCGTGACAAATTCGACCGTAAGCCCGCCGCGTGTCGTCGACGATACACTGTGGTCGGTCGATGGCCAGCAGCCGCTCGCTAACGATCGCACTGGCACCTTTTTCCAAAGCGTCCGCAACGTGATCGTGGCCATCGCAGTCGCTTTCGACGATTGCGACATACAGATCATTCGGTTCACATTCGGACCAGCGACCGCAGCAAGAGCGGACTTGGACGTCGACCGGCCCGACAAATTGGGCTTCGGGAAGAAGTTTTTTTAGGCTTAGTCCCGACTGAACTTGGGCTAACTGTTGCATTTTTGCGGCCTCCTTGCCTTAATGCTTTTCGCCGTCGTGAAACCGAGTTCACCTTGGCGATTCGAGAGGCTGAATCCTTTCAGCTCATCTGGGTCCTGATTGTCAGCATTTGATCTACACTGTCAAGAACAAATGTTCCAACCCTTGAACGCTTGCGCGATGAATTAACGGCACTTTGTGGGAACTGGCGAATGCTGGGTGAATGGAATGAGCGAGCATCAAGATTTTGATATCAACTCACTCGCTGCATATTTGCACTTGACGCCGGCTCAGGTCCAGCGGATGGCGGATCGTGAACGCTTGCCGGGCCGCAAGATCGCCGGACAATGGCGATTCGCTCAAGCCGACATACATCACTGGTTCGAAAGCCAAATTGGGGCGTCGGATTCCGCAGAATTAAAAGGTGTCGAGGAAATTTTGCAGCGGCAAAAGTCCGCGCCACCGAACCAAGTTCGTATCGCCGATCTGCTGCAAGTCGAATTGATCGCGATTCCGTTGGAGGCCCGGACGAAAAACTCTGCCATTGACAGCATTTGCCAATTGGCGGCACACTCTGGCAAGTTGTGGGACGCGGCCGGAATGACCGAAGCGATTCGAAATCGGGAAAGCCTTCACCCGACGGCTTTGGAAAACGGTGTCGCGTTGCTGCACCCTCGGCGGCCGATGCCCAACCTTATCGGCGAGTCGTTTTTGGCGTTGGGCATAACCAGCAGAGGAATTCCGTTCGGCGGGCCGCGCGGATCGTTGACCGACATTTTCTTTTTGATTGCATCGTATGACGAAGCGATCCATTTGCGAATCCTAGCTCGTGTAAGCCGATTAATCGTGGAACCCGATTTCGTCGAAGCGTTGCGCAGTGCTGACCATGCCCGCACCGCATGGAAAATCATCGCGGCCGCAGAAGACAATATTCCTTAGTACGACGAGGCGTTGAATCGTGAAGACTTTAGTAACCGGCGATTGGAAACACGCAGACTTTGCCGACGTGTTGGCCGAACTGCCGCCGCGAACAAACTTCTGCGAACTCGACTTGATCGACAAAGTCACGACTACGTCCGACTTGATTGTGTTAGCTCAATCGCGCAGGAATCAGTTCACCGGACAAATTGCGGAACGGTTGCGTCAGCGATGGCCGGCGGTTCCCGCAGTGAACTTGCTTTCGAGTTGGAGCGAAGGGGAATCGCGATCCGGAAAGCCGCTTAGCGGTTGGGTTCGCGTTTTGTGGCACCGCTGGCCAAGCGATTTTGCGCGATTCCAAGCCGCGCGTCGCGCAGGTAGGCAAACATTATGGGACCGGGTCGCAGAGCCAGCTTCGCTAATGGCTGCCGAGTTGACACGACTTCCTGGCGGACAGTGTTTGCAAATCGGTATTTGTTCGCGTTGGAGCAGCGAAGCACGAATGTTTCAGCAAATGTTGGAAGGTTTGGGGCATTCGATCCAACCGTCGAGCAACGGTGTGACCGATCTCACCTCGCCGCCAATCCTCGACGCCGTTTTGATCGTCGGCGATTCGTGTGACGCTTGGATCGAAAGCCGATTGCGCGCCGCGAAACTTACCCAACGACAGAGTCTGAAAATAATCGTTTTGAGTTTTCCTCGTCGGTACGAAACCGTTCGTCTTCAGCAGCTTGGCGGACGCAACATTCGCGTCCTTTCCAAACCCTTTGAGATTCAACAAGTCCAGCAATTATTGCAATCGTTCGCCGCCAGCCGAAGACTCGGAATCGAACGGAGCTAGACGATCAAGAATATTGCAATTAATTCCGAAACACTAATCAGCCCGAATCAACGCTAATTAGTGGTGATTAGTGAAAATTAGTGTTCCAATTGGCTTTAATCACTGTGTCACATTAACCATGCCTAGTCCCGAAAAACTTGCGATTGAAAAACAATCCGCTCTGAACTGTTGGTACGTCACTGGCGCAACAGCCAGCGGCAAGTCCGATGTGGGCGTTGAATTAGCGCAGCGGCTCAACGGCGAAATTATCTCGCTCGATTCGATGGCCATTTATTGCGGCATGGATATCGGCACCGCCAAGCCCACTTCTGCACAGCGCCAACGGGTTCCGCATCATTTGATTGACATCGCCGATCCGAACGAGACGTTTAGCGTGTCGCGCTATCGCGAACTGGCTTTGCAAACGATCGACGAAATTCGCCAGCGCGGTCGGACGCCGATTTTCGTTGGCGGCACGGCGCTCTATCTAAAAGCCCTGTTGCGCGGAATCTTCGAAGGGCCGCCAGCCGATTGGGACTTTCGCCACGAAGTCATGGCTGAAGTGCAGCGCGTTGGCTTGGAACCGCTGTACAAGCGGCTGCAACAAGTCGATCCCCTCGCCGCGCACAAACTTCATCCGCAAGACGAACGCCGCATCATTCGCGCGCTCGAAGTCTACAAGCAAACCGGCGTCCCCATCAGTCATTGGCAACAAGAATTTGACCTTGGAACTCCCGCCGAGCGCTGCCGCGTATTTTCAATTCGTTTCCCGCGCCCGATTTTGCACGATCGAATCGCCAGCCGCGTCCAAGAAATGTTTCGCCGTGGCTTGGTCGCTGAAGTCCAACAGTTGCTCGAACGCTGGGCCGAACTCAGCCATACCGCAATGCAGGCGGTTGGGTATCGCGAAGTCGTCGAACACTTGCGCAACGACCGCGATTTAGCGACGACGATGGAACAAGTCTTAATTCGCACCCGACGATTCGCCCGCCACCAGGAGACATGGTTCCGAGGCTTGTCCGAATGTCGCATGATCGACATCGCCACAATTGATTCGCCGCAGTCAATTGCAGACCGTTTGATGGAATTGGGTCGCGAAGTCCAATCTGGCCTTGTCGCCAATGAGCCTGGACACGCGAACTAGCTTTACGGCATTCAATACGTGCTTGGCACTCGGGGCCGATCGCAAGCTAGTTTTCTGCTGAATTTCGTTTGACGCCGGAAAATCTCGCACGACAATGGCGGTCGAAGCCTTTGGCGGTAACAATAATCTAAAGTCAGGTTGAATTTGTCGCCGCCATGTCGACTGAGGAATTCTTTAATGCAGGTCGTTTCAACGAAAACCAAGTCGGAGAGAAAAAGTGTCGTTCAACAAGCCGTTCCGTCGTTTTCCATTTTTGGCATTTGTCGGTTTCATCGCCTGGTCGCTTGCCGGATCATGCCAAGCCACATTTGCTTTCGGGCAAGACGCAGCGGCGAAACCAGTTGAGCAGCCTCCGGCTGTTAAGCCAACTGAACCAACGACAGTACCAAAGCCGGCTGAACAACCTCCAGAAGCTAATACTGTAGATCTAACAAAGGTGGAAAAGCCAGCTGAGCAGGCGGCAACGCCACCAGTCGAAGACCTTTCGCGATTGACTTATCGTCAGCCCGGCGCGCGCGCGGACAAGACGATTTTCTCGCCGCTGGAAATGCCGGAACCGAATCGTATGCGAACCGCAACAGGTTTGCCCGGCGAAGACTATTGGCAACAGCAAGCCGACTATCGAATCGAAGCGACTTTGGATGACGTCAAGGATTCGATCTCTGCGACGGCTCATGTGACATACACCAACAACAGTCCTTACGAATTGCCGTACTTGTGGATTTACTTGGAACAGAATCTGTTTCGCGAAGGTAGCGACGGGTCGAAGTTCACGCCGGCAGGTTCGCGATTCAACAACCGAACCGAATTCGCTGGCGGCGTTGACGTTGACTACGTCCGTAGCGGCGATACCGATCTCACGATACGAGTTTACGACACGGTTGCCCGCATCGATTTGCTCAAACCAGTCGCTGGTCGGGGCGGCAAAGCTGAATTCGACATCGCTTGGAAATTCAATATTCCAAAATACGGCGTCGATCGAATGGGGATTCGCTCGGTTAAGAAAGGCAAAATATACGAAATCGCCCAGTGGTTCCCGTGCCTTTGCAAATACGACGACGTACATGGCTGGAATACTTTGCCGTACCTTGGCCAAGGCGAATTTTACAGCGAATTTGGCAGCTACGATGTGCAGATTACCGCCCCCGACGGTCATGTGGTTTGTGCAACCGGTAATTTGAAAAATCCTGATGAAGTGCTTTCCGAAAACCAAATGCGTTTGTGGCGACTTGCGCGTGGGAGCAAAGCCACGGTCGTCATTCGTAGCGAAGAAGAACTCGACAAAGAGCCCGAGGCGGACGCGCCTGCGAAGACTTGGCATTTTTCCGCAGACAAAGTCCGAACGTTCGCTTGGACCAGTTCAAAAGCGACCATCTGGGACGCTGCGTCGATCGACTGGGGCGACGGAACTTCGACGCTCGTTCAGTCGGTTTATCCCGGCGAGGCGCGCGGGGCTTGGGTCGAGAGCACGCAAATGCTGCGGCATTCGATCCTGCATTACAGCGACATGTGGTTTCGCTATCCGTATCCGTGCGCGACCAATGTCAACGGCGTCGTCGGCGGCATGGAATATCCGATGATCATTTTCTGCGGCGGCGATACCGACAAACGAGGCTTGCACGGCGTGACTTCGCACGAAATCGGACACAATTGGTTTCCGATGATGGTGAACACGGATGAGCGACGCTTTGCTTGGATGGATGAAGGCTTTAATACTTTCGTCAACAGCTACGATCGGTTTGAGGACTACGACACTGCGGTAAACGGTGCCGAAGCCAAAGAAACCGCGCGGCCATTCTCGGCACGTGCGCTTGGCCGAATGCTTGGGCGAAATAGCTTGCAACCGATTGGCTTGCCTGCCGATCAAGTTCGGCCTGAGTTGCTTGGCGTGCTTGAATACAACAAGACGGGCATAGCAATGCGAATGCTGCGCGAAGTCGTGCTGGGACCGGATCGATTTGATCCAGCGTTCAAGGAATACATCGGCAAATGGGCTTTCAAATCGCCACAACCGTCCGACTTTTTCCGCTGCATGGAAAACGGAGCCGGAACGGAACTGAGTTGGTTTTGGCGGGCCTGGTTTATTGAAAATGCGGGTCACGATCAAGCGGTCGTCACCGTAGCTGAATCAAAACGCTCGCCTCGAGTCAGCATCCAAGTCGCTAACAAAGACGAAATGGTGATGCCCGTCAAATTGCGCGTCGAGTTCGACGATGGCACTTCGATTGATCACAACTTGCCCGTCTACGTCTGGTACTATTCCAATTTGTGGACGACGGAAGTTGAAACGCACGGCAAGAAGGTCACCAAAGTAACGGTGGACCCCGATCGTCAAATGCCCGATGCAAATCGACTCAACAATACTTGGAAGCTGGCTGTGCCCGAGGATGCTTCCAAGCCGAATGGCGAGGCGAAAGAAGCTGCGAAGGAAACTGAAGACGGCGAATAAGTTTGTTTTCCTGAGTCAATTGGGCATCAATTCATGTCCCCAACGAGCTTGTCTCATTGGAACAAAAGATTCGAAAGCTAGAGCAGCACGTCTACACGATACCTTAGACCCCTGCGGGCTTGTCCCGAATGGCGTGGACTTAAGGAAAATAGTTCCCTCTCCCCACGGTACACCGTGGGGAGAGGGTTAGGGTGAGGGGCTGAATTGCCAATCAAAGTTGACCCCTCACACCGAGCGCACGGATCTTCGAACAGCTTACGACGCGCTGTCGGTTGACCCACGCGCCGCAGTAGCTAAAAGAATCTGATTCACCACACGAGCCAAGCTCGTGGGGGTCTGGTCCTTATCGCTTGGCTCCTCCTAGCCCACTAATCTTTCGTTCCAACGAGGCAAGCTCGCTGGGGACGTTTGAACGGCACGCCATGTCGACAGGCTCAGCCGACTATTCTTTCGTTCGCGCGGGACGTTGGCAAAGTCAACTTGGAATGCACTGCCAACGGGGTACAATGCGGCACACTTTGCTCGATACGCAATTCGTATCGAGCGTTTCTTGGTCGCCGTTGGTACAACCAAAAAGGATTTGAACTTCGATGCTGAGATCACATACTTGTGGCGAAATTCGGCCCAAACACGTCGACCAAAAAGTCACATTGTGCGGCTGGGTCGACATGATTCGGGACTTTGGCGGAGCCAATTTTCTCGTGCTGCGCGATCGCTACGGCAAAGTTCAAATTGTTGTCGGTCCAGAATCGCCGGAGGCCGCGCGGAAGCTGGCCAGTTCCCTCCGATTTGAATACGTGATTCGCGTGACCGGCACGGTAATGTCGCGACCAGCCGGGCAGACCAACCCCAAGATGCCGACCGGCGAGATCGAAGTTCGCGCCGAGACAATCGAAATTCTCAATGTCAGCGATGTTCTGCCTTTTACCCCCAGTCAAGTCGAACTTCCCAACGAAGACTTGCGGCTCAAATATCGTTATCTCGACCTGCGGCGCGACGTCATGCAGCGCACGTTGCTGCTGCGTCATCGAATCGTCAAATCAATGCGAGACTTTTTCGACGAACAGAACTTTGTTGAAATCGAAACGCCTATCTTGGGCCGAAGTACGCCGGAAGGAGCCCGCGACTATTTGGTTCCCAGCCGCGTCCATCCCGGTTCGTTCTACGCTCTCCCTCAGTCGCCGCAACTTTATAAACAGTTGATGATGATCGCGGGCTACGATCGCTACGTGCAAATCGCCAAGTGCTTTCGCGACGAAGACCAACGGGCCGATCGCCAACCCGAGTTCACGCAACTCGACGTGGAAATGTCGTTCGTCGAATCGAATGATATCACAGGGATCATCGATGGTTTGATGCAACGATTGGCAAAAAATATTTTGGGAATCGACCTCAAGCTTCCCCTGCCCAAGATGACGTACGACGAAGCCATGCGGCGATTCGGACACGACGCCCCCGACTTGCGGTTCGGAATGGAATTAGTCGACTGCACGGACTTGGCGGCAGAAGCCGAGTTTCAAGTCTTCAAATCGGTTGCCGCAGCGGGAAGCAAAGTTCGCGGAATCAATGTAAAGGGTGCCGGAGAACAGTTCTCGCGAAAGAAAATCGATCAGCTCACGACTTATGTGCAGGAAGATTTCGGCGCCAAGGGTTTGGCTTGGTTCAAAGTCGATGCCGACGGCAAACTTGGTGGTTCGATCGCCAAGAACTTTTCCGAAACATTGCTCGCGCGGTTCGCCGAGCGCATGGAGGCAAAACCGGGCGACGTGCTGCTTTTCGTCGCTGACACCTGGGAAGTCACATGTCGCGCATTGAACGGATTGCGCAAAAAACTTGCGGCGGAACTCAAACTGTACCAACCGGGACAGTTCCATTTTTCCTGGGTTGTCGAATTTCCGATGTTCGATTTCGACGCCGAAAACAAGACTTGGGTGGCGATGCACCACCCGTTCACCGCACCGCGCGATCAAGATCTGGCCTCGCTTGCAACCGACCCGCGCGGCGCTCGAGCCAAAGCGTATGACTTGATCATTAATGGTTTCGAAGCCGGCGGCGGTACAATTCGAATTCACAAGAACTCGACCCAGCAGCAAGTCTTCGGACTACTCGGCCTGACCGAGCAACAAGCGAAAGAGCGATTCGGATTCTTACTGGACGCGCTCCGTTTGGGCGCACCGCCGCACGGCGGCATAGCGTTAGGGGTCGACCGAATCGTCATGCTCTTCGGTGGATTGGACAACATCCGCGACACGATCGCATTCCCCAAAAACCAACGGGCCACGGACTTGATGACCGAGGCCCCCAGCCTAGTCGATCAGCGGCAACTAGAAGAACTTTCGATCCGCGTGGCGAAATCGTAGATCATTCGAAGCTCCATCGGGCAGCACGCTCTGAGGCTTTGCGAAGGGCGTGGCCTCATTGGTAAATCTACCTTGCGGCCATACTGCTCATTGTATCGGCGAGCAAGAGTTATAATCCAAAGCAGTTTTCCCAGTCCCATGATCCCTCGCTATGTCCGACGTCACTCGCATCCTGTCGCAAATTGAATCCGGCGATCCGTCGGCGGCGGAGAAGTTGTTGCCGTTGGTGTACGACGAACTTCGCAAACTGGCGGCTGCAAAACTCGCCCACGAAAAGCCGGGACAAACACTGCAAGCCACGGCGCTTGTGCACGATGCCTATATCCGGCTCGTGGATGTCGAGCAGGCCCAGCAT
>JANNYC010000182.1:0-174571 GCA_031409895.1 Planctomycetota bacterium | reverse complement strand
TAGTCTGGCAATGGTCCATGCTTGCGAAAGCCGATCTTGTGACAAGTAACAATCAACTGGAGAGCCGGATGCGGGAAATCCGCCAGTCCGGTTCGGTGGGAGGGGAGCCGCAATTCATTGCGGCTTCCCTACCTCAATCTTCGGCGACTTTTCCCACAGTTAAGCGGTTTCGTTGAAAATCACGAACCTTGTAATTACTCTGGATTGGGGAATTGATTCTCGTCGCGACGCCGAAATTTCATGTCTGTTAGACAACTTCACTGTAGACATCTTCAAGAATCCTGGGTCTTCGCTACAAGCGCAGCCTTGGCGGTTTTCATACCGCTTGCGCTCATCGTTTGGAGCCGCGGCTTCGCCCAAGAAGTCGGCTTCGATCAAAATTCGACGATGTTCACGTCGGTAGGGAATTGTCCGACTTGCGGCCAAAACGACGCGGTCGGTTGCGGTTGCTCGGCGCAGCCTTCATGCGAGTTTCGCACGATCTACGTTCCGCAAATGGAAACCGTCTATCAAACGGTTCTGCAAAATCGGACGCGAATGGAGACGCGATATCAAACGCTAACCATCATGCAAACGATCGCGCGACAGCAGCCGATCGCGCACAATTACGCCGTAATGGTGCCGGTTACGAAGACGCGCGAGCAGACGGCTTATCGGCAAATCGTCGAGCAAGAGGCTTTCACGGAAAACTATTCCGTGACCGAGCCGAAACAACGAACGCGGGTCGAAGTGACTTATCGGCGTGTGCCAAAGGTCATTGAGGAAACTCGCCAGTATACAGTCCACATTCCTCAAGACCGCACGAGAGAAGTCGTCCGCTACAAGACAGAAGCCCGTACCCGACCCGTCGAACAGACTTACGTGACTTACGACGAGAAAACTCAAATTCGGGAAGTCGCCGACGAGCGGTTGAAAGCTACGATCGAAATGGTCCCGAAAAAGTTCACGATTTACAAAGCCGAAGAGCGAGTTCGCGAACAATCGTACACTGTCCAAGTCCCCGAAGTTCGACTCGAAAAGGAAAACTACTCGGTCTCCGTGCCGTACACCGAAACCCTTTCCGAAACGTATTGGGAAACGGTCCCCTTTACGGAAGAAGTCCAGCAGCAATTCACCGTCCAAGTCCCCGTCGAACGCGACATAGTGCAAACTTACCAAGAAGTCGTCGCGATCCCCTTCGAGCAACCGCAAAATTACACGGTGATGGTACCTGAAGCCGAAACCCGAACGACGACTCAAACGCGCTACCACCAAGTCCCCGAAACCACTTACAAAACAATCACTCGCGACTGTGGTTGTTGGTCAACGGAAGTCCAGCAAGTCCCACAATGCGGTTGTGAGAATCGGCCTGATACGTGTTGCGGCCTACAATCCTGCCCAGAATGTGCGTCGAGTTGCGATTCGGTTCAAACCGTATGCCGCAGAGTCTGGTGTCCTCGAATCGTACAGCAACAAATTCCTTGCACGACGTATCGGACTCAGGTTGAGAATGTGCCGATCACGTATCAAGTCACCGTAATGCGTCCGGAAACTCGAACGCGAGTCGTTCAACAAGTTCGATATGAGACCAAAACTCGTCAGAAGACAAACACGGTCTACGAAACTCGGCTGGAAACGCAGACCCGTAGCGTGATGCTCAATAAATTTCGCCACGAACAAAAAGTTCGCGAAACACCCGTTCAAAGAGTTCGCCAAGAAACGCGGACCCGCGAAATCCCTATCACGTATTTCACGACCCAAACGAAATACTTCAAAATTCCCTATACGGTCAATGTTCCCACGACAGAGATGCATAATGTACCTGTAAGCCGATTGGAGCGGGTGCCTATCATTCGCGAGGAGCAATTTACGGTGCGCGTTCCGGTTACCAAGACGCGAACGATTCAGGAAACGTTTTACGTACAAGTCCCATACACGCAAACTGAAACGTACACCGTCACGGCACCCGAAGTGAAATCGTACAGCGTGCCAAAGACTGAATACGAACACGTTCCCGAGGAACGTGAAGTCCCCTACACCGAAATGGTTTCCGAGATGCGCACGCGGACCGCTTATCGGACTGTGTATCGCTCGATTCCCGAAACGCGCACGGAAACTTTTACGCTGATGGAGCCACGTACCGAATCGCGGACGATCTACCAAACCATTTATGAGCAATTCCCAATAACGCAGACCCGCGAATACTCGGTTCCCGTTTGCTACCAAGTCCCCGTTCAAATCCCGGTTCAAATCTGCCGCTGGGTTCCGCGAACACTCGTCGTACCGCGACAATGCGATTCTTGTGGCAACTCGCCCATCCAATCGAACGACGGCAGACCGACCTATCAACAAGGCCCGGCAATTCCGTCCGCTCCAGTGGACTTCTCCACAAGCGGCCAATTACCTTCGAACCCCTCGCTTGTTCCCACGTCGACTCAAGACTTTCAGGACATCTCGAAAGCCTACATCAACTACTGCCAATCCGGCCTCTGCCGCGGCTTGAAAGCAGTCAACGGCAAGTAGCCGATTCCCGCGCGCGTCTAGGGAAGGCATGGCGCATGTGCTTCGCACGAGACGTGACGGAATTCAAAAAGAACTTTCGTCTTGCAAGTCGAGTAACTCAGGCAAGCCCTGTTGTAGAGAGCGTGGCGCGAAGCCTAGTTCGCGACGTGCTTTGGTGTTGTCGCCGAGATAGGTTACGCCCGCTGAAGCGCGAATGACCTCCGGTTGATACTGCGGCGGAAGCGAAACAACGCGGCCAACGACTGCAAGTATCGAAGCGAGCAGGCGCAACAACCCGGGTGACAATGTCTGTCGCGGAGCCGGGATCTTCGTGATTGTTTCGGCAAGAGCCAGCACCTTGGCAAGGGTCATCGGTTCACCCGCGATAATGTAATGCTCGCCGCTGCGTCCCCGTTCCATCGCGAGTATGTGACCCCTGGCAGTGTCCTCGACGTGTGCCCAGCAATAGGCCGTTTTCGCAGGAACGCCCGGCAGTTTTTGTTTCTGATAACGGGCGAACATATCTCCGATGGGGCTGGTATCGCCTCGCCCGTAGACGACTCCGGGCAAGACAATCGTTAGCGGCAAGCCATCGCGCACAAGTGGTTCGGCCACTTCATAATGAGCCCGCCATTTGGTTTCGTCATAGCCCGTGAGATGACGGCCTTGAAATTTGTAATTTTCATCCACGAGTTTGCCGTGTGTGTCGGAAAAGATTGCCAACGTGCTGGTGTATACGCCACGCGGAATCTGCAAGTCGCGCATTACTTCCAGCACGTTGCGAGTTCCCTCGACATTGATTCGCATGCCTTCCTGAAAATCTTTCGTGCCCAACTTGTACCAACCGGCGCAGTGAAAGACTCCGTCAGCGCCGCGCATTCCTTGCGGCAGGCTCGCGCGATCGGTGATGTCGCCGGAAACCAGTTCAACGCCTAGCTCGGAAAGCTTCTCAGCGCGCTGGCGATTTCGCACAAGCGCCACCACATCGTGTCCCGCCTCTCGCAGTTGCCGCGCCAGTCGCCCACCGATGAATCCAGTCGCGCCTGTCAGAAAGTATCGCATGATCTACCGCGTGGGCTTTGCCAGTTCGTGTAACATCAGGGGAAACACATCGTTGTCTGCCGACTTGCCGATGAAGACGTCCAAGTGGCTGTAGTTTGGGAAGCGATGAAGCGTGTGAAAATCTTTGCGAAAACGCGACAAATAGTCGTGCGTTCGCATCTGGCTTTCAGGAAGAAAGCAGCGGCTCTTGTCCCCCGCGAACAACGCGAAACGGGCGTCTGTCTGTGGAGGTTGAGCAGTGTAGTCGTCGGGCAAACCGCGTAGTTTCTCATAGGCCACAAGCCGACCGCGAGCCACGCACCGCGCCATTTGCCTAAAAAACGTCAGCGGGACATGTGCAAATTCATGGCGGATCCATTCGTGCGTGGTCTCATTCAAGTTTTCGTGAAGCCAGAGTGCGGGAAACCCGCTGCCATAAGTAAAACTCACGAACTTGCACACAGTGTTGTTGCATTCGTGATGGGTCAGCCGAACTAGCGACGACAAAAACGACGCGGTCAAGTCCGGCGTGTGATTCCCCCATTGGCAATCAAGATACCGCGTAAGCATTTGCACACACGGCACGACAAAACGGAGCTTTGCCGCCGACCAAGTCGGGACGACTGGATGCAGCGAGACGGCGTTGGCGACGATCGTCTCGACTTGCGGCACAAGCCCCGCCACTGCGGACATCATAAAACTGGTTGAGCCTTGGCAATGGATGATCGCTTTGATTCGTTCGTGGCCTGTTTCTTTACAGACTGTTTGCACGGCGGCCGGATGATCAAACGCGGCGGCTTGATCGAGCGTCCACAGGTTGCGCGGTAAGTCAATGCTCGCCCGCCAATTTTCCAGCCACACGTCATATCCTGCTGAGATCAAGGCATCTACGATGTTCGTCTTGACGGGCGCCCGAAATAGATTGGCGCGCACCCCTGCTCCATGCACCAAGAGCACCGCCCCCAGATCGCATCGGGCTGGGTTGCGGACATTGATCAGGTTAAGCGCAAAGCCATCACCCGCCGTGAACGGGATCACGCGCCGCTCGTATTCCGTCGCTGTCAAAGTCGCTTTCGTCACATTAAGTCAAATGTTTAAGACACGGCGAAACGAGCGAGTATTCTCTCGCAGCAAGCCTCTAGAGACAAGCTATACTTTGCACGGTCTTCAATTCGTAGTTTAACCCGGAGCCATCGGCGACGGCGTTGACGCTGCGAAGATTCCGTCGCCGTTGGCTCGGGGTTAGGCAAGAGGTCTCGTTGGTGGTCGCGCGAGGTATATTATCTTGCGACGCAATTTATCCGAAAGCCCGACATGCACCGCCTTCTGCCACCTGAACCACGACCGCGAAGCTGGACGCCGCGGCTCAGCCCTCGGTGGGTGCGACTTTGTCGGCCAATGAGAAAGTTCGCTCAGCGGAATTTCGAACGAATACACAAAGTCGAGATTCACGGCTTGGAACGACTGAAATCTGCGGTCGCAGCGGGACAAGGCGTACTGATTACTCCGAATCACTGCACCTATTCCGATCCCTTTCTTCTCTATGATGCTGCCGATCGCGCCGGTATTGCCGCCTATTTCATGTCCGCATGGCAAGTCTTCGGCCAAGCATCTTGGCTCAAACAATACGTGTTGCAAAAACATGGAGCGTTTACCGTCGACCGCGATGGTACGGATCGACAGGCCTTTCGCACCGCAGTCGAAATCCTACGAACCCGGCACGAACCGCTCGTCGTTTTTCCCGAAGGCGAGATGTACCATCTTGGCGATAAAGTCACTCCATTTCACGAAGGCGCGGCTGCGATGGCTCTGTCCGCGACTCGCAAGTCCGATCGGCCAATTGTCTGTTTGCCGTGTGGACTGAAATACTATCCTCTCGCCGATCCCCAGCCGCAGTTCGCAGCTCTCTTGGATCGGATGGAAGCCGCCCTGCACTGGCGACCGCGACCAGACTTGCCATTGCTGAACCGTATCTACCGGTTGGCCGACGGTGCGCTGGCACTGAAGGAGATTGAGCATACGGGCACGACGTCCGCTAAACCATTGCCGGAGAGATTGGGTTCGTTGGCTAACCATGTGCTATGCGGGCTTGAACAGCGGCATCAATTATCTTCCGATGGCAACGTGCCGCAGCGCTTAAAGCGAGCGCGTGGGCACATTGTCCGCCTTCTCGGTGAGGAAGTCGTCCCTGCGGAGAAAGCGGCGAAACTGAGAACTGAATTGGACGACATCTTTGTCGTCGTGCAACTCTTTTGCTACCCCGGAGACTACGTCGCAGAGCAGCCTTCGCTCACGCGGATATCCGAAACACTCGATAAACTGGAAGAGGACATTTTAAAAGTCCCGCTTGCCAAGCCGCGCGTTCCGCGAGGCGCTATTGTCACCTTCGGCGAGCCACTTTTAATCGATCGGGCAGACACAAGAAAAGATTCCGTCAGCTTGCTTACGGATCGACTGCAAGATAGCGTGCAAGGGCTGCTTGATTCCATTCAGGCGCCGGAGCTATTCCCTCTCTCTCACCTTTGACGAAGCCGACTCATGAAAACACGTCGCCAGTTTCTCCGCTCCACCGTCGGAGTTGCGACCGCAATTGCGGTCGCGTCTCGTTTTTCCGGAGCCGAAATTGAGCAGGGAATTGAGCTAAACGACGTGCAATCGCAGCTCAATGCGACTCGCGTGCATCAGGTCCTTAAACCGACCAACATTGACCAAGTCACGGAAGTCCTCGCCGTAGCCGCGAAAGATAACCGAGCGGTTAGCGTCGCCGGTGGACGGCATGCTATGGGCGGACAGCAGTTCGGCATCGATACATTGCATATCGATCTTACCGGCATGTCCCGGGTCCTGAACTTCGACCGCGAGAAGGGCCAGATCGAGGTTGAAGCTGGAATCCAATGGCCAGAGCTGCTGTCTTACCTGCACAAAGAACAGATGGGGCAGACTCCCGAATGGACAATCCGCCAAAAGCAGACCGGCGTGGATCGCGTCACGATGGCGGGTACTCTGTCCGCGAATGCGCACGCCCGCGGCTTGAAATTCAAACCGATCATCGACGACGTGGAGAGCTTCGTCCTGGTCGATGCCGCCGGAAAAACCCACACGTGCAGCCGCACTTCAAATTCAGAGCTGTTTAGTCTTGCCATCGGCGGCTATGGGCTGTTCGGAGTCATATCCCAAGTCACACTTCGGCTGGTCAAGCGGCAGAAAATGGAGCGAGTCGTAAAAATTATTCCGGTTCGAGACTTGATTGCGCATGTCGAGCAACGGATTGCCGATGGCTTCGTTTACGGCGATTGCCAATACTCGACCGATATCGATGCCGAATCGCCCGACCATCCGGGCGTCTTTTCCTGCTATCGGCCAGTCGCGGACGATGTGCCGATCCCGGAAACGCGCAAGCTTTCCGAAGAGGATTGGGCGAAGCTCTACGTCCTAGCCCGCACCGACAAGAAAAAAGCATTCGATGCTTACGCCAGTCATTATCTGAAAACGAATGGAAAGATTTATTGGTCAGACCTGCATCAAGTCGCGGGTCAACTCGACGTCCATAACCTACAAGAATCGTTGGTGCGTTACGCCGGCCAAACGGAGAAAGGCTCGGAGATGATCACGGAAGTCTATGTCCGTCGTGAAAACCTCGTCCCCTTTCTCCGCGCCGCGCGCAAAGAGATCATCGATCACCAAATTGATTTGACCTACGGAACGATTCGCTTCATCGAGAAGGACGACGAGAGCTTCTTGGCCTGGGCGAAGGAGCAATCCGTCTGCGTCCTGTGCAACTTGCACGTCGTGCATAACGACGCCGGCAAGGCGAAAGCCGCCATCGATCTCCGCCGTCTCATCGGTCGCACTATCGAATTTGGCGGGCGCTATTTCCTTACCTATCACCGCTGGGCGACCCGCGATCAAGTCCAGTCCGCCTATCCGCAATTCGTCGAATTCCTGAAGCTGAAAAAGAAGTACGACCCCAGCGAGCGTTTTCAAAGCGAATGGTATCGGCACTATCGAAAGCAGTTCGCCGACCAATTGCGAGGATAATGAGCCATCCTCAAACTGACTGAATCGCTGTTGATCTACCAAACCGTGCGCGGCTCAACTATCGTAGCCAACATTCTCCGTGCGTGGTATTTTTTTATTGCCCGTGTTTCTATTGCAAGAAGATTTTTGAAATGCCAATCAACGATTCGGAATTGAGCGAGATTCAACTGAGTTGGCTGCGCGAATGCGAGCGGCGGATCGGCTACGAATTTGCAAATAAATGTTTGCTTTTCGAGGCGCTGACTCATGCATCGAGTTCCGATTCGCGTTTGGAGTCCAACGAGCGAATGGAATTTTTAGGCGATGCTGTATTAGGATTCACGGTTTGCGAGTTTTTGTTTGACCGATATCCCGAATGGATGGAGGGGGACCTTACGCAAATCAAGTCAATCCTCGTCAGCCGCCAGACTTGTGCAAAACTTGGACTCGAATTAAAGCTTGAGCAATGCCTTGTACTGGGCAAAGGCGTGACGCGCACCGCGACCATTCCCATGTCCGTTTTAGCGAACGCGTTTGAGTCGACGATTGCCGCTATTTATTTGGATGCCGGAATGGACGTTGCCAAAGCGTTCATCATGCGGCAGCTTGAGAAAGAAGTGATTGCGGCAGTCAAAGGCGAATTGGAACAGAATCATAAATCGACTTTGCAACAATATTGCCAAAAGCACTTCGGGAAATCGCCGCTGTATGAAGTTCTGTCGCAACAAGGCCCGGACCACAGCAAGACTTTTGAAATTCGCGCGATGGTCGGTGACCGTCGATTTACGGCAGCCCGCGGTTTGAGCAAGAAGATCGCGGAACAACTGGCGGCCGCGAACGCGATGGCGGAAATTCTCGGAGAGGAAGTACCGTTTGCGTAACGACGTTGAGTTGGCGACGTCGCTCGTGCGAAGCGGAGCTTCGTGGACATGCGGTCCCAAGCAGGAGCTTGGGACCGAGAGTTCAAAGAAACCGGACGCTAGAGCGTTGCGGCTGATATGGCTTATACGACAACCTCGCCCTCGGCGACCTTTTGATTGCGGTATTTGGCTCGAATGGGCTCGATAAATTCTGCGATAAAATCGGTGACTTGCTGTGGCGCGCGGCCGATGAAGGACTTGGCGTCCAGCGTGCGCTTCAAATCGACGCCCCGAAATTTGGAGTCTTGCTCGAGTCGCTGAATCAAATCGTTGGGCTTGCCGTTTTGTTTTACTTCGTTGGCCGCAAGTTGGCTGTGTTGCCGAAGGGCTTCATGCAAAGCTTGTCGGTCTCCCCCGCTCGCGACCGCCGCCATGAGAATGTTTTCCGTCGCCATGAACGGCAGTTCGGCATCCAAATAGCGCGCGATGACTTGAGGGTAAACGATGAGTCCCGCTGCGACGTTTTTCAGCAGAATGAGAATTGCGTCGGCGGCCATGAGGGCTTGGGGAATTACCAGCCGCCTGTTGGCGCTGTCGTCGAGCGTCCGTTCCATCCACTGATTGGCGGCCGTTTGCACCGTGCTGGTTTGCAAACTAAACACAAACCTTGCTAGTCCGCAAATCCGTTCGGATCGCATTGGGTTCCGCTTGTAGGCCATCGCCGACGACCCGATCTGCTGCGATTCAAACGGCTCCTCAAGTTCCTTGCGGTGAGCCAGCAGCCGCAAGTCGGTCGCGATCTTGTGCGACGACTGCGCGATTCCCGACAGCACGTCTAACAAGCGAGAGTCAATCTTTCGCGTATACGTTTGCCCGGTCACAGGAAGCGTCCGTTCAAAGCCCATCCGCCGCGCGACCATTTGGTCGAGTCGTTTTACTTTGTCGTGGTCGCCGTTGAACAATTGGAGAAAGCTGGCTTGGGTGCCGGTTGTCCCCTTTGCTCCGCGTGCCGCCAAATCGCTCAGCAGCCGTTCGACTTGCTGTAAGTCCAGGACCAAATCGTAGTTCCACAAACAAGCACGCTTGCCGACGGTCGTTGGCTGCGCTGGTTGCAGATGTGTAAACGCTAGGCACGCAAGATCGGCGTGCCGAGCCGCGAACTTTCCGAGCTCGTCGATGACTTGAGCCAATCGCCCTACGAGCAAGTTCAGCGACTCGCGCATCAGCATCAAATCAGCGTTGTCCGTGACGTAGCAGCTTGTTGCGCCAAGGTGAATGATGGGCCGCGCCGCCGGACAGACATCGGCGAAAGCGTGAACGTGAGCCATCACGTCATGCCGCAAATCTCGTTCGTATTGTGCAGCGCGTTCGAAATCGACTTGATCCAAATTATTGCGCATCTGGGTCAATTGACTTTCCGAAATGTCCAGCCCAAGCTCCCGTTCGCTTTCCGCCAAATACAACCAGAGTCGCCGCCAAGTCGCGATTTTTCGTTGCTCGCTCCACAATTGGCTCATGGCTCGCGAGGCGTACCGAGTCACTAATGGATTGGAATAGATCTCGTTTTCGGACATTTCTTGCCTCATTTAAAAGGATCGACTCGCGTTGCGGATGCGCGAAACGGCTAACGTAAATCGCTCGAAAAAGCCTTGCGAGTTCAGCGAACCCGAAAACTTCTGTTCGAATTCATTTAGATCGGGCCGGTTTCCGAGTTTTATGCCGTGCGACGGTTTGATATGATTACCGCCAGATTATGCAGTTTACGTAATTCGTGGCGATCAACGAAGATAGCGTGTTTCCGGTCACTTGTCTGGTCGATAAGAAGACGCGATAGATTCTGAGGCACGCCAGCGCCGCGACGAAGGAGTATGACGTGAAGATTTGCGAACGAGTTGGAATTGCGGTGGCCGGTTGTGGCGTCTGGTTAATTTGTGCCGCAGTTGGATTAAGCCAAGATGCGACCGGCAAAAAGCCTAGCGAGCAGCTTCTGCCGAATTCCACGCGGGCTTGGATTTCCGTGCCCGACCCCAAAGCGCTTAACGATGCTTTTGCCATAACTCAACTTGGGCAATTGGCGCACGACGAGCGGCTTAAACCGTTTGTCGACGATCTGCGTGAGCAAATTCGCGCGCGAATGAACGAAGATCAATTGCGGCACGGAATCAAGCTTTCGGAATTCGAAGCTCTCGATACTGGCGAGATCTGCATCGCCGGCGTTTTGCCCCGCGACGCCGCCGGAGAAGTGCAACGCAATAAACATGGTGTCATCTTGCTGATTGACGTTTCCAAGTGCAAAGACAAAGCGGCAGAAATATTGAAGAAAGCCGCCGATGACCTTCGCAAAAACAACGCGGTCTCCTCGACGGAAAAGTTCAGCACCATCGAAGCCACCAAATGGACTTTCCCGTTGCGGCCGAACGCGACTCGGCAGCGCGTCGCGCTTCATGCAATCGCCGGTGACTGGTTAATTTCGGCCGATAACGCCGACTTGTTTGGCCAAGTAATCAATCGAATCACCGTTCCAGCGACGCCAGCCGAGGGCTCGCTCGCTAATGACAAAATCTTTATCGAATTAATCAAGCGGTCTCAGTTCGACGCGAAAGAATTTCGGAGCCACGTCCGCTGGTTCGTCGATCCGTTCGGGTATCTGGACTTGGCCCGTTTGATCGCCGAAGAGGACCAAGATCCCGAAACCAAACAGCGATCCACAAAATTTGCGGAGATCGTCAGTAATTCCGGAATCGACGCGATCAAAGGTGCCGCCGGAAGCTTGGCGTTGGCAACCGGTGACCAGGAAATACTTCATCGGACGTTTATCTATGCTCCCGCCGTAGAGGCCGCAGGCGCGAACAAATATCCCAAAGCCGCCGCGATCCTTGACTTCTTCAATCGCGGTAAGCTTGCGTTTGATCCTGAATCCTGGGTGCCAGAAACGGCCGCGTCCTATGCCACGTTTACATGGAACCTCGAAAAAGTCGTCAACAATGTTTATCACGTGGTTGACGCGGCGACAGCCCCAGAAGCCTATGAACACGCGCTCAAGAACATCAAAGAAACGAACAACGTGGATGTTCGAAAACTAGTTGAATGTCTCAATAACCGGATTTCAATCGTTACTGAAATCGTTGCGCCGATCGACGCGAATTGCGAAAAGGTCGTCGTCGGGATCGGCGTCAAAAAAGACGCGGAATTCGTTCAAATGCAAGTCCAAAACTATTACGGTGGCGCTCTCAAGACCGAATTAGTTGGCGATATCAAAATCTATTCCGAAGAAGTTCCTGTCGAAGACGATAGCGACGACATTTTTGGAGAAGTGAAAGTCGAAGTAGAGCAACCAGGGGATTTGCCCGAGGGCGAGGCCAACCCAGGTGACGGCGAACCGGACGCGGGTGGCGCCGCAAGGCGTGGCGAAATATTGTCGAAATCTTTTGTCGCGGTCCACAACGATACGATCTTTGTCTCGAATGACAAAGAATACTTGACGCGAGTTTTGACTGCCAAGCCTCAGGACATTGGGAAGAACGGCGACTTTGTTCGCATCCGAGAAATGCTGAACAAGTTCACGAACGCGCCCGATATTAGCTTGCGGCACTTTTCTCGGTTGGACCGCGTTTTGGAAGCTAATTACGAATTGGCTCGAAGAGACGAACTGCAGTCAGCCAACACTTTCCTTGCCAAATTGATGGGTGCCGTCCGCGAGGAGGCGGAAAAGAATGGCGGTGAACCGCGCAAATTCGATCCGTCCAAAATGCCAGAATATGAATCGGTCGTTGCGACTCAGCTCGGCGCAACAGGGTGGGTCGTCGAATCAAAAGACGATGGCTGGCTCATCACGAGTTTGCTGTTGAAACGCGAAGCACCCGCGGCGACAATTACGGCCGACTCGTCGAAAAAACAGTAAGCGGCGAATTCCAGGGTACGATCCACTCGCCATGTTCGATGTTTAACCGCCCGGCTTCCGGGCGCTGGCGGGGTCACGGAGTATATTCTTGTTCTTTGTTTAACCGCCCGGCTTCCGGGCGCTGGCGGGGTCACGTGGCCCGAAGCGGGCCGGTCAAACGACGACCGCACAATGTATCGTGTAATGCCTAATGACACAGTGTTTCGAATGAACGAACTAAAGCTTCAGCCGAAGCAGGTCGAAAGTACGATCCAGCGGCTTACCGAACGAATTCAGGACCGCTTTCCAGGTTCGGGTTTGGGAAAAGTCTGCTCGCAGCTTTTGCTGATTGCGCAGCGAGCGGAAGCCAAATCCAATTGGCTTGGCCGTCCCCTGCTGGGTTTTCGCATTGCCGCCGTCGTCGTCATCGGCCTACTGTTATTCGCCAGCGGGGCGCAATTGTTCTTTATGGAATGGAAACAACAAGGCATCGCGTGGCCCGATTTTATCCAAGGCATGGACGCCCTCGCGAACCAAGCCATTCTCATTGGAGCCGCGATCTTTTTTCTCGTCACGCTGGAGACTCGATATAAACGTCGCCAAGGTCTCAAAGCATTGCATGAACTTCGGTCAGTCGCGCACATCATCGACATGCACCAACTCACCAAGGACCCCGAACGTGCCCAGCCGTCGCTTTTTCAGGCCACGAAATCTTCGCCCCAGGTCAAGATGGATGGCTTTCAGTTGCGGCGCTATCTCGATTACTGCGCCGAGATGCTTTCGCTGACCGGAAAAATCGCCGCCGAATACGTCAATAGCTTTGATGATTCCGTGATGGTCACTGCCGTCAACGAAGTCGAAACCCTAACCGCCGACCTCTCGCGCAAAATCTGGCAAAAGATCATGATCCTGCACTCGTTCGAGACCGACGCGAAGAAGCGTTAGTAATCGCGGCAAAGAAATTTTTTAGCAAAGTCACTCCATCGCGCGTAAGTACCGATTCTGGATGGAATTGAATTCCGATTGTGGGCAGCGAGTCATGTCGGATCGCCATGATCGTGCCATCGTCGGTCCACGCGGTAACTTTCAGGCACGCGGGCAAACTCTCTCGGCGGGCGATCAGCGAATGATAACGACAAGCCGAAAAAGGATTACTGATGCCCACGAATAATGGACTATTGTCGTGAAAGATCGAACTGGTGCGGCCATGCACCGGCTCGGCTGCACGAATGATGTCGCCACCAAACGCTTGGGCAATCGCTTGGTGTCCGAGACAAACGCCGAGCATCGGAATCTCAGCCGCCAACTCGCGAACCACGTTCAGCGAAATGCCTGCTTCGTTCGGAGTACACGGACCGGGCGAAATAACGATGGCTTCAGGACGTAATCCCCGAATCTCGTCCAGCGTAACACAATCGTTGCGAACCGTGCGCGTCTCAAAACCTAGCCGCCTCACGTACCTCGCAAGGTTGTGTACAAAGCTGTCGTAATTGTCGATTAACAAAATCATTTTAGCGCGAACTTTCGTAAATCGCCCGCAACATGCCGGTGGCTTTTGTCCAAGTCTCATCGTACTCTCGGCGCACGTCGCTCATTGCGACTATGCCGCCGCCGACCGGGACTTGCCACCAGCCGCGGGCCGCCGTAATCGTTCGGATCAATATGTTGGTATCGACGGAGCCGTCGAAACCAAAATAAGCCAACGATCCGCAATACGGTCCACGCGCCGTCGGTTCCAGCTCCGCGATGATTTCCATCGCGCGGACTTTGGGTGCGCCTGTCACCGAACCGCCAGGAAAAGTTGCGGTTAACAGATCGGCAATCGTACAACCCGCGCGCAGGCGGCCTTGAATTGCGGATACCAAATGCAGCACGGTCGAAAATCTTTCCAGCCCGCAAAGCTGTGTAACTTCAATCGAATCGTCGTCGCAGCAGCGCGACAAATCGTTTCGCATCAAGTCCACAATCATCACATTTTCAGCGCGATCTTTCTCGCTCGTCAACAGTTCGTACCCCGCTACTAAATCCGATTCGGGAAAGCCCGTGCGTCGGCGTGTTCCTTTGATCGGTCGCGTTTCGACTTGGCGTTGGCGGAGGCAAAAAAATCGTTCCGGCGACGCACTGATGATTTGATGGCTGCCAAGCCCGAAATAGCCGGAAAACGGCGCGGGGTTCACCCGACGCAAATGTTGGTAAAGCTCCACCGAGTCGCAAATCGTCGGATGCAATAATCGCTGGGCCAAATTGACTTGGAAAATGTCGCCCGCCCAAATGTAGTCGACCCCTTTTTGAATCGCATGTAGGTAATCATTCGCTGAAAAATCGCTCGTCAGTCCTGGCAAATCGCTAACTGACCATTGTGGCGCAAGTTCGTCGATCGAAAGACGATCAGCCTTGTTGAATGATTCCGGCAGCGAAACCGTCGTTTCGCCAAGTCGTCGTTGAAACTCGTCCGCGCGCTCTTCGGCGCGCCGGCGGCGGGCTCGCGGTTCGGTTTCAGGAAAGCCTTGAGAGATTAGCCAGGCTTCATCAAGTTCGTGATCCCAAGCAACAACGACGTCGTACATCCCCAGCGATACCATTGGAATCTGGAACTCGTCGAATCGAGGAGGAGTAATCGCTTCAAGTGTTCGGTTTAAATCGTAGCTCAAGCAGCCGGCCAGTCCTCCTTGGAATGGCGGCAAACCGGCCAGCGTCGGTTGAGCAAATCTTTGAAGCCGTTTTTCCAAATCAAAAAAAAGATTTTCCGTCGGCGAAGTAACTTCAACCACGTCGAACGGGTCGGCGGACAAAAAGCTATATCGTCCCAGCGTCGGGTGCCGTAGCGCACTATCAAGGAAAATGCACCCAGGGAGCCGCGACAATCTTGCAAAACATTCCGCGGCGTCTGGCATTGGAGTCAATCGTCGAACGACGACGCATTCGTTCATCTGCGCGAGATCTGGTTTCGTCACTGAAGTCCGTTGGTTCATTGAAATAATCGTGGCCGGTCGAAAAAGTGCATTCGCGTCATTCGCCCTCACTCGAAGGCGCTCCAGGTGGCGTTTTGGCCTTGCGCTTTGGCAGCCGATGCCGATGGGATTCTTCTTCGGTCAGCAAACCCCAATGGAGTGCTTCATCCTGACGATATTCCTTGCTCAGTTGCCGCGCGATGGTCGCTTTGCACAATTCGAAACCAAGGTAGAACGCGTGCGACGGATCCACGTGTGGCGATTGCGTCTGCATCAACTCGTCAAACAATTGAAAGGCGTCGCTGCCACGAAAAATTTGACCTCCTCCAAGAATCACGAGCTGCCCATCGGCGACAAAGATCCGATAGTTGTGATCTTTGACTTGGCGGGCCAATTCCGCCAACTGCTGATCATTATAACTGAGCACGTCTGGGTCGCGCAGCATTATGAGCCGCGAGTCGATATGTTTTGGCGGCGACTGATGGGCTTGTGCATAGCGAGCCAATCGCCGCGCGACATCAAATTCGCGAACGCTGGTGCGCGCCCAGTTGATGACTTGAGTGGTCAATACGCTTTTAATCGACCACTCCTGGCAAAGTGCCGCCAATAGCAAGTTAATCCCCGCCGAATCGACGTCAGTCAATTCAGTGAGATTGCCAATCCCCATCAGCATCGCAGCCTGCGGCCACTGAGCTCGCGACTGGGCGTAGCGCAACAAACTCCGCCCAAACCCAACGCCAATCGGTTCTAAAATCGGATCCAAACGGACTCGCACGCCCCGCTCGATCAGCCACTGCGCCGTTTCGTTCATCGTTTCAAGCTGGTCTGGCTGATTGGGAACCACGACGACTTCACAACCCCAGTCGACCGCCGCTTCGCGATTCGATTGAGCAACACTCAGCACAAGCTCCGCGCCCGCCGAGGTCGCATCGCGAACTTCATGTTTATTGAAGCTGTCGATGGAAACCCGAAGGCCGCGATCGATCAGGGTTCGGACCGCGTCGCCGACTTGCAACCAGCGGCTGCCGGGATCGCAACCGACATCGATCACGTCGGCACCGTCCGCCGCAAGTCGCATTGCTTCCGCGACCAATTGTTCGCGCGTCAACCTGGGCGCGTAATTGATTTCGGCGATGATCTCTATATCCCACGCGCCAAAGTCCGCGAGGTCCGTTGCATGACCGAAAAATTGTCCCAATCGGCGAAGGTCTTTTGGCCCTCGTTCGACGGGACAAGCGACAATGTCCTGCAACGCCTGCAAATCGCCCGAACAATATCCAGGCAAAAGCACGCGAGTGGTTTCTTCTGGAACTTGAATGTGACGAGCAATCCATTCGGGTGTCATCAGTGCGGCGACGGTAATCGGCAAAACGTCGACGGAATAGTCGAACCCGATTTGGGCAGCCAGACCTGCAACCACGTCGCGCAGCATCGGCTCGGCAAATCGACCGGTCACGAAATGGATGCGTTCACGCGGCATGTTTGAGAAAGCAATTGCGGAGCCTGTATGGCATTGAAAATAGGGCGACGACAAACCAGCGGCACGCTCTGAGATCGCTTTAGAACAACGCAGCAATTCGAGCATTTAGCAAAGCTTGATATTCTAAGCCACAAGTTGCTTGCGAAAGCGCGCGGTTCGGCTTATTCTGAAACTTGGCCCGTTACGGACACTTGCTGGACTTTGGATTGCCCAGGATTTTGATGAAGACGCTTCGCTATTTGAAACGATTGATCGAGTTTGAATCCTCGAGCCACTTGTCGAATCGATCGATCGCCAAGTATCTGGAAGCAAAACTAACCAAACACGGATTCGTTCTCGAAAAAATCAAATACCGGGATCGCAACCGCGTCGTAAAGTACAATCTTGTCGCTAAAAAAGGGATCGGGCGAGGTGGGCTCGCGTTCTTTACTCACTCCGATACCGTCCCCGCTCCGAAATGGTTTACGAGCAAATGTTCTCCGTTCACAGCGGCAATGGCCCGCGAGCGGCTGTACGGGCGCGGAAGCTGCGATATGAAAGGCGCGATCGCATGTTTTCTTTCTGCCGCACAATTTTTTTCCGCCGAGCAAATGAAGCGACCGTTGTATTTCGTCGTCACCGCCGATGAGGAGATCGGTCATGCCGGCGCGCGCTGCGTCGTTGAAGAAAGCAAGTTCTATCGCGAAATGGTCACCGGCGGCACGCGCGGAATTATCGCCGAACCCACATCGTTGGATGTCGTCTATGCCCACAAGGGATCGTATCGTATTCGGGCGACGTCCGAAGGTCGTGCGGGGCACTCGGCGACTCGAACGGGCACCAACGCCAATCTGGCGATTATCCCGTTCCTTGCGGAGATGAAGGCAATTCACGACGAGACGGAAAGCGATCCGAAATGGCATCATGCCCATTTCGATCCCCCAACCATGTCGTGGAACATTGGGATCAACGATAACAACACAGCGGTGAATGTTACGGCCGCCCATTCGGTCTGCACGGTCTATTTTCGCCCAATGCCTCACATGAACATCGATCCGCTGCTCGATCGGGTGAAGCGTTCGGCGCAGCAAAATGGATTGATTTTGGAAATCGAAAAATGGTCCGCGCCGATGTTTCAAAGTCCCGAAAGCGATTTCGTTCAGCAAGCCCTTCACCTCGCGCATCGCCCCCAAGCCAAAACCGTTCCCTTTGCGACCGATGGCGGCACGTTTACCGAAGTCGAAAAAATGATCGTTTTCGGCCCAGGGAGCATCGCCCAAGCCCACACGATCGACGAGTGGATATCGATCGAGCAACTTTCGTTGGCTACCGAGCTTTACGCCAAATTTATTCGGCACTATTGCTGCGAATAAGCGCGGCGGCAATGCGTCGCGACAATTCTTCGATGACGAGTTCATCCGCCAGCAACACGGGATGATGCAGCAAACAAGTTCGCTCAGACTGGGCTTGGCTATTGGAAAGCGTTCCGATTTTTCGACAGCGCCGCGCCGAACGCAATCCGAACCCCCGAAAGCCTTCGCCTATGTCGATGCCTTGTTCGTTAAGCGCAGCTATAAAGTGCGACCGCTGCGCCTCGCCGCCATCAAGAATCAGAGGCAACTTGTAAAAAGCCGATTCCACATCTGGATCGATCGGAATCATCAAATCCGTCGTTGCCCGCAGCCGCTCGATCAGCAATCGGACTCGCTTTTGTCGAAGTGAATTCCGCGCATCGAGTTTGTCGATTTGCGGAGGTAAGACCGCAGCTTGAAGTTGACTCAATGGGAACGCGTCGTTTCCTCGATCACAAAAGATTCGCGACCGCTGATAAATGTTTTCGTCGTTTGTCAGAATCGCCCCGCCCCGCCCCGCTGTCAACAACTTGCTGCCGCCGAAACTAATCACGCCGACGTCGCCAATCGTTCCCAAGCGCCGACTATTCCAACGAGCGCCGGGGACTTGGCACGCATCTTCAATCAGCGCGAGCCCACGTCGGTGGCAGATTTCAATTAGCGATTCCAGCGGTGCGATTTGTCCGTGCAAATGAGTCGCGATTACGGCTCGCGTTCGCGGGCCGATTGCATCCTCGACGCATTGTGGATCCAAACCGTGCGAATTCGCGGCCAAGTCCACGAGCACGGGAGTCGCGCCGATTTGTTCGACCGCGCGAAAATTTCCTGGAAAATCGTACGCCGCTAGGATGACTTCGTCGTCGGCGTCAACTTGTACGCTACGCAACGCGATTTCAACGCCGATCGTTCCGCTGCTGCAAAGTCCCACAAAAGAGCTACCAAAGAACGCCAGCAAGCTCGCGAGCAACTCTTCAGTCGCCACGCCAGTGTAATGAGCCCAGCTTCCGTCAGCGAGCAAACGCGAAACTGATCGCTCAATGGCCTCGTCTCGTGGCGGCCAAGTCACAGCCGGAAATCGATTGGACATAAAACAATCCCCAGTTTCGCTTGACGCTAGCGGCGACTTTTTCCTATAGCTCTCACATATTTTCACAGGGTAATACGCTGAGACTAAGTATAGACCAACGCGAACGTCGCCGACCAGCGAAGCACTGTGGAATTCAATCGTCCACTTGGTGCCGCTGGACTGTTGTCGTCGCGCTGTGCGTCGGCTCATTCCAAGGCGGCTGTCGAAGCTGGGACATCAATGCGACACGCAAGCTCGCGCGGATCGCGAGCTTGGCACATCCTGCGTCAATCACGGTCAAGAAAAAACAAGCTTCCTACGCCCCGCATTTGCGGCTGTTAACCAGCGGCGCGCCGAAGCCAACGCCTCGCGTCATGCAGTTTCTGCGGCGCTACGATCTAGAGACGAAGTACTCGCGCAAACCGGATGAGTGCATCGAAGCAATTTTGGAACTTTCCCAAGCCGAACCGACGCTCGAGTCGACGATTGTCTTGGCGGAACTTGCCTATTTGCAAGGCGAGACCGCGCGACTCAAAGGGAACGAAGATCGCGCAACGAAAATGCTTGCGACCGCTCTGATCCACGCCTATCGATATTTGTTCGACTCCGAACTGCCGGACTTCCGGAATGCTTACGATCCCGAGTTTCGAAGGGCGTGCGATTTGTACAACCAATCGCTTGAAGGCGTCCTGCGCATCATCAACCGAAATGGCGGACTAACGCCCAACTCGACGCACAAGATCGACTTGTTCGGAACTCCGATGCAGTTCGTCATCCAAACCGATGGTCGATGGGAGCCCGAGGACCTCAGCCGGTTCGAATTCGTGTCGGACTTCCGAACCAAAGGACTCAAAAACCAGTACAGTACATACGGTCTAGGCGTCCCGCTGATTGCGGTTCGCGAATCCAAAAAGACTGCGCGACCTTGGGAACAATTCTATCCACCGGGACTGGCCTTTTCCGTAACGGCGTTCTTGGAGATCGCGCCGCAGCCCTCGCCGGGCGAAAACGCCAATCCGCAACAATGTGTGCTGCACTTGTACGATCCACTGCAAAAAACTTGGATTCAAGTCGACAAGCGAATGGCACCGCTTGAAAGCGACATGTCGACACCGCTCGCCTATTTCCTAAATGACCCGCTGTTGAACACCCAAGTCCTGCCGACGTTTTCGCTGCTAAACGCGGACTTGATCAAGAAGTTCAGCGGGCTGTATATGTTGGAGCCGTTCGATCCCAACAAAATCCCGGTGGTGCTCGTCCATGGCCTCTGGTCGACGCCGGTGACTTGGACCGAGATGTATAACGATTTGCGTTCCATGGAGGAAATTCGCAGCAACTACCAGTTTTGGTTCTACCTTTATCCAACCGGTCAGCCATTTTGGGTTAGCGCCGAGCAAATGCGCAATGACCTGGCGAAAGTCCACAAGACGCTCGATCCATGGAACGAAAGCCAAGCTCTCCACGAGATGGTTCTTGTCGGACATAGCATGGGCGGCCTCGTATCGTCGATGCAAACGATGGAAAGCGGAGACGATTTCTGGCATATGGTCAGCGATAAACCGTTCAAGTCATTGCAAGGCGACAAAGACGCTTTGCGCGAACTCGAAAGTCTATTCTTCTTTGACCCGAACCAGTCGATCAAACGTGTGATCACAATCGGAACGCCGCACATGGGCAGCAGCTATGCCAACTCGACGACTCAGTGGCTGGGCCGAAAATTCTTCCAGATTCCGGACTTGCTCGAATCCAAATCGGAAAAAATCATTCGGGAAAACGCCGACGTCATTCGGGACGATTCGGTTTTTGCAACCAAGACCAGCATCGATTCGCTTTCGCCAGATTCAAAGTTCTTTCAGACCATGAAACAAGCCCGACGGCCGGACGACGTTCGATATCACAACATCGTCGGCCACGTCGAAGAGAAGAACTTGATCATCAAAGCATTTGGCAACGGCGAGGAAGGTGACGGTGTTGTGTCTTTGACCAGCGCGACCGCCGCCGATGCTCAGTCGGAAATCGAAGTCAGTTCCGAGCACGCCAACATTCATCGCCATCCACTTGCCATCCTCGAAGTCCGCCGGATTCTGCTCGAACACTTGCGCGAGACGCAAAAACAACACCCGCATGATTGACAGGAAAGTTTGGGACAGGAGGATGGGGACAAAGGACTTGTCGCTGAGCAACGAAATATTTCTGCCCAAAATCTTTCTGTCAAAAGTTTGTTTGTCATGCCAGTCAGTTGCCCAATAGCGATCCCGCGACTTTCCGACGACGAGATGCGCGCGATTGACTACGAAGTCATGGGGCATGCGTTTGCGGCCCATCGTGAACTGGGTCGGCTTTGCGATGAATCTGTATATCAGTTCGAATTGATTTATCGACTTCGCGCTGCGGGTCTTCATACCGATCGCGAAGTGCCAATTACACTCACATTTCTGGATTTTTCCACGACACAACTGATGGACGCCGTCGTTCAAGGAAAAGTCATCTACGAACTTAAAACGGTCGTCACATTGTCGGCGGCGCACGAGAGCCAGCTTCTAAACTATTTGTTTTTGACGAATGCCACTCGCGGGAAATTGATCAATTTTCGCACCGCGTCGGTCGAGTCGCGTTTTGCTAACACGACTTTTGATGACGCCCAGCGAAAGCGCTTTGAAGTAGACGACGCCCAGTGGAATGGGGACGAGTCATTCGCAGATCTAATCAGAAGTTTGTTAGATGATTGGGGAACCGGACTCGACGTTTCGCTCTATACACAAGCCATGAATTATTGCCTTGGCGGCGAAGCGACAGTTGTGCAGGAATTGCCCATGCAATCTGACGGCCATTCGCTTGGTAATCAGCGTTTTCATCTAGCGGATAGCAATACAGCATTCCGGATTACGACGTATCCCAAGCCAAATTCAACTCACGCGAACGAACTTGCCAAGCTGATTCGCTTCAGTCCCTTGCGCCAGATGTATTGGGTCAACATAACGCATCACTGCGTAACTCTGGCGAATATTCAGAAGTCCGCGATTTGACAGGAAGATTTTGGACAGAAAGATAATTTCAAATTCACGATTCCCTCGACACTTATTTTCCGGTCGGAAAATATTTCTGTCCAAAATGTTTCTGTCAAAGGATCCGAATTGGTGAGAAAGATAGTCACTACGCGGCTTTGCGAAGTTGTTTTGACGCGGCTTTTAGCGGGAGGATGGAGGGTGCGACGTGATGTGACGGTCGATTGATCGATTGCGTGATCCATTCGGCCAAAGCCACGGCGCGGCGACCGGCGCTGATGTCAACGCGCGGAGATTGACCAGTCCGAATGGCTTCAAGCCAGTCTTTCTGTTCCTCAAAAATCGCGTTGCACGGCTCGACGGTCAGCGTTGAGCGCGGAAGGACCGTGGTGAACATCTCGTCGCGATACTTTTGCTTTTGCTCGGCGGATAATTCGTCGGCCATGTGTCGTACGCCGGTGGCAGTCGGCGACGTCTCGACAAATTCGGCTGAATGATTGGCGAGGTCAATAGTCGCAAATCCTTGGGGGCCGAGCATTCGAATCACTCGGGTTGCGGTCGGGCTGCAACGGGACGCCGAAAAATTCGCAACGGCTCCGCAAGAAAACCGCAGCCGAGCTTGGGCAAAGTCCTCGTCTCGACTCAAAATAGTTGCACCAAACGCTTGGACGTCGGCGACCGGTGATCCCATCAACGAGAGAACCAAATCGAGATCGTGAATCATCAAATCGAAAACGACACCGACATCGGTCGAACGAAACGTGTAGCCGCTATGACGAACGGCTTCGATATAGGTTGGACGACCGATGCGATTGCACACGGCGTTCCACGCAGGATTGAAGCGTTCGACGTGACCGACTTGAACGATTGCGTCGTTCTGTTGTGCCAGGTCGACCAACTGATCGGCTTGCCAAGTCGTGGTGGTCAGCGGCTTTTCAATCAGTAGATGGACGCCGCGTCGTAATAGCTCGGATGAAATTTCGTAGTGATTTTGCGAAGGAGCGGCGATGATGGCCGCGTCTATCTCGCCCAGCCAGCCTCGAAAGTCCAGCGACGTGGCGACGCGAAAACTTTCTGCGGCGCGATGGCAAGCCGTCGGACTAGGGTCGGATACGCCGACACACTCCACTTCGGGGTGCTGCAATAACAAACGGGTGTGAATGGTTCCAAGATGGCCAGCACCAATCACACCGACTCTTAAACGGCTCACGCCACTTTTCTCCTTCTGTCGCGGCCTCGGCCGTGGCGGCCTTCGGCGGACGACTGAATAAAATCGAGCACACATTGAACTTCAGTGCACAACATGCCGTCGTTGTTCAAGATTTCGCGCGCGTTTTCCAAACCAACGCGCGAGCGATACAGCAACCGATGAGCGTCGCCAAGCGCGCGGATCACATGCGTCGAAAAATTGCGGCGTTTTAGGGCAACCAAGTTAATGCAAGTCGGTCGTGCCGGATTTCCAGCCGCCAACATGAACGGCGCGATGTCTTGCGAGACCAGACTCAAGGCCCCCACGAACGCAAACTTTCCGACAGACGCGAAATGATGCACGCCAATGCCGCCCGACAAAGTTACATTGTCGTGGATGTGAACATGGCCCCCCAACATCGTGCCGCTTGCCATCACGACGTGGTCGCCCACCATGCAATCGTGTGCAACGTGGCAACTTCCCATGATGAAGCAATCGCTGCCAATGCGCGTAATGCCATCTTCTTTCTCCGATCCGCGGTTGATCGTTACGCTTTCGCGAATCAAATTGCTGTTGCCGATGATGACTTGAGTATCGCTGCCCCGAAAGCTCAGGTCTTGGGGCTCGCTACCGATCACGACTCCAGAGCAAATTCGGTTGTTGTGGCCGATCGTGGTATGGCCGGTGATCGTCACGTTGTTCTGCAACACAGTGCCCCGACCAATTTTCACATTGGGACCAATCACGCAAAACGGTCCGATCTCGACATCGTTATCGATTTCGGCCTTGGGATCGACGACCGCGTATTGCGAAATGCGAGCGGGATTGGCGCGAGTCGGTTCGGTCCACTGACCTTCAGTATTGAACGGAATAATTTTGTTCACGCTGCACCGTGGGGGAAGAGTTTAAGCTGATTTGAGGAAGGGACGATGAATTTGCGCTTGAGCAAGCAAGGTTCGAACGAGTTCGGCGTTGAGCTGATGACCGCTACGCCAAGCCGTGATCCGGCCGACAATGTCACAAGAGGCCAACATTAAATCGCCGATCACATCCAGAGTCTTGTGGCGGACGCATTCGTCGGGGTAGCGAAGCTGATTTTGGATCGGACCGTTGTCGTCGAAGACCAATAAGTCTTCGTATCGGGTGCGGAGACCGAATCCTTGTTCGCGCAGCCAATCGGCTTCGTGCTTGAGTAAAAATGTTCGCGCAGGAGCAAGTTGCTCGACGAACGAACGTGGAGTGACGTCAATGGAATAATCCTGTTTGCCGATCGCCGGATGATCGGGGTATTCCAAGTGATATTGAATCGTAAGTTGGCCAAAGTCCGGCTCGGCTTGAATCCAACCTTGGGAATCGCCGATGCGAACCGTTTCGGAAATGACCAGTTGTCGGCGCACGGCTTCTTGGCGAACGATGCGTGCGCCCAAGAGTGCTTCGACAAAAGCTTGGCTCGAACCGTCGCAGCCAGGCATTTCCGCGCGATCCACCCAAATCTCGCAGTTGTCGATGTGCAAGCCAGCCAATGCCGCCAGCACATGCTCGACCATATCGACCGAAATTCCACGATCCACCAAGACCGTGCGTCGCGCTACGGCGGCGCGAAATTCAATCCGCACCGGAATTCGCGGCGTGCCGTTTAAATCACGGCGAACAAAAACGACTCCCGTGTCGGGTGCTGCGGGGCGGAACTCGATGGTCACATCCAGTCCGCTCCAGTAGCCGTAACCGGACACGGCGGCGGTTCGAGCAATCGTCTGTTGGTTTCGCGAAACAAGCTGCACGGCGGAGTCCTTCAACACGAGGCGCAAATGGGCCAAGCTACCGAGTTACCTGTTCTGAATGGGAGTGGCCAACGCAACACGTTCGATAATTTGATTCGTGATGTCGCGCTCCGGGGCGTAGTAGACAACGCTATTGTTGAAGGCTTGCATGATTGTTTCCGGATCGCTGAGCTTCATCGGTTCGCTGCTAAAACGAATCACGATCGGAATTTGTGTTTCGGCGCAATACTGCCCGATCGTTTCATTGATCAATGCGTAAGTTTTGAAGTGCAATTGCGACTCGCGTTGCATGAGATCGCGGACTTGGGAACGGCGATCGACTTCCCATTTGGCACTCTGCTGCGCAATATCGTTTTCCATCGACTTGTATTCCGGCTTCGCTGCGTCGAGTGTCCGAAGCTGTTCGGTCATTTGCGTCAGTTTTTGCTGAGCGTCCTGAAGTTTCATTTGAAACTGGTCGGCCTCACCTTTGAGCTTGGCCATTTGTTCGTTGAAGGCGTTGTTCGCTTTGAAAAGTTTGCTGATGTCGACCAAACAAATTTTGGTTTGGCCAAACGCCGGTGCGGAAGTCAGGGCGAGAATCGCCAGAACACAGAGAGACGAGTAGATTAGTTTCACGTCAGCACTCCTTGCTGCAATTAGGTCGCGGGACCAGCGAAGATTCCGTCCCTGGAATTTCGCATTCGATGGGAATAGCTAAAAACGGTCGGGTATTTTGCCCGCAAATCGAAATTGAGTAAAGAGCGAAATGCAGCTTAAATCGCGACCGCTTAACAGTCAGGAATGTCCGCCCTACGATTGCAAACCCAAGCGATCTGAATGCTGGCGTGAAAATACTGACGATGACTTTCGCGTCGATATCGCTATAATGTTCATCGAGAAAGTGCTTGCACACAACTTGCAGGCACATCAATCTTGTTTGGAAAAGGCGGACTTGCGATGAAGACCTACAAAATATTCGCGTTGGCTATGCTCGGCCTAGTCGTTTTATTTGTGGCTTGCCCAACCCCCAACCAAACCGCAGCGAAAAAATTTCCAGCCGTCTCGTCTGACGATGCGAAGATTGATGAACACGGACACGAAAGTGGCAGCCACGGTGGTTCGATCGTGGCCATCGGTCGCGAAAACTATCACGGCGAAATTGTTTTCGAAAGCAATGGAACCATTCGCATGTTCATGTTGCAAGCCGACGAGAGCAAGATTCAGGATGTCGATCAACAGACGCTTACCGCTTATGTCCTGCCGGACGGAGAAACCAATTCGATCGCCATTCAGTTTGAACCGCAACCGCAAGACGGCGATTCGCCTGACAAGACTTCTCAATTCGTTGCAAAACTGCCGGTGGAGTTAGTCGGGCGGAAGGTCAGGTGCACCATTCCTAACTTGAGAATCGGAACGGACCGGTTCCGAGTCGGATTTGATTCGCCTGAACCGGTTGGGGCGACCCACGGCGAAACAGGCATGCCAGCCAAAGTCGCCAATGACGCCGAACGCGATTTGTACTTGACGCCCAGTGGCGCTTACACCGACGCGGATATCAAGGCCAACGGCAACGTGACCGCGTCGCAAAAATTTCAAGGCTTTCAAGCCAAACACGACATGAAACCCAAAAAGGGAGATCGCATCTGCCCTATTACTGATACCAAAGCCAATCCGCTTTGCAGTTGGGTCATCAACGGCCAAACCTACGAATTCTGCTGTCCTCCGTGCGTCGATGAATTCGTGAAACTGGCCAAAGCAAATCCTTCCGAAATCAAGGATGCGGTCAGTTACGTAAAGTCAGAATAGTGCCCATCGGTCTACTTCGCGCACGGCGATTGGCACCGTAACGAAGAAAATCGAACCGCTAATCAACACGAATCGACGCTAATTTTTTTGAGTGAAGATTAGTGACTATTAGCGTTCCGCAAACTGATGAGTTGGTCAGTTTCATTTTGTCGTTGCGATGAGCGGCTTTGATGTATTGTTCAACACTTCGAACTCTGGTTGCGGCCTTTCCAGCCGACAACGAGCACCATTGAGTCGACCAAGGTGGCTAAGTTATTGATGCTAGCGGCGGCATAATCGGAACGCGGGGGAAATGAATGGACCGGCTGGATTGGTGGTTCCGAATCTAACAATGATTCGACATAATCCACGAGGCGTATCCAATCATGCGTATTCAGCGACTCTCTGCGCAAATGATTTTGTACGCGGCAATGGCGTTTGTCGTTGCGAATTGCGCAGGGGCCAAAGCAAATCAAGTTAGTGTGACCGAAACGGGCTCGACTAGCTTGTTCTCGCAAATCGGTTGGACCAAGCAAGGGGCATCAGCAGATTTCCTTGCGCCGGCTCCGCAGATAGCGACGACCGGTCAGCCCGATGCTGATGGGCGAGATGCCCGCGGTGCCGGGACACCGACCTCGCGGCTAGGGCCGACGGCTCAAGGGGCGCAGGCGGTCGATCAACCGGCGATGGTAATAGCGTCGTCGGGAAACGCAAACGCCATGTTGGCCGATTTCGAGGCGATGGCTTTGGCATCGAATCCGGCGATAGCCGAAGCAGCAGCTCGAGTCGAGGCAGCCCAAGGGCGCTTGTTGCAATCAGGGCTTGGGCCGAATCCGGAAATCGGATACTCCGGCCAGCAATTGGGAAGCCGCGGAGTCGCGGAACAAAATGGAATCGTCTTGAGCAAAAAATTTATACGCGGCGGCAAGCTAGAATTGAATCGCGCAGTCGAGTGCGAAGAAGTTCATCGACAAAACGCGGCGCTGGCATTGCAACATCAGCGAGTCGTCACCGACGTGCGAATCGCTTTTTATAACGCGCTCGCGGCACAGCAAAGACTTGCTTTGGCGCGGCAACTTGCTGACATTAACGCACAGGCGCTAGCGGCGGCTGAATCGTTGGTACGGGCCAAAGAGGGTAGCAAAGTTGATGTACTGCAAGCACAGATCGAATTGGAAACGGTGACTGCGGCATTGCATCAAGCTGAATTCGAAGTTGCAGGCGCATGGCGGCGATTGGCATCAGTCGTCGGCCAGCCTGATTTGCCGAAACAAGAGCTGACCGGTGAAATGGAAACGAGCGAGCCAATACTTGCCTTCGAAGATCTTTGGCCGCAGTTGAACGAAATGAGCCCAGAAATTCAGTTGGCGAGAATCGCGGTTGAAAAGGCTTGTCGGAACCTTCGCCGTCAGCAAGCCGAACCGATTTCGGACGTTGAAATTCAAACAGTTCTTCAATACGACAATGGCACCGACGGAATCAACGGAAACGTGCAAGTAATGTTTCCGTTGCGAATCGCCAATCGAAACCAAGGCGGAATTCAGGAAGCCACGGCGCAAGTGACCGAGGCCCGCCAGGCTTTGGAGCGAAAGCAATTGGGGTTACGTGCCAAACTGAGCGACGCGTTCGCGCAATATGAAACGGCGCGAGATCAAGTCGGCCATTACCGCGAATCGATCTTGCCGAAAGCCGCCGAGAATCTGGAATTGGTGCGACGCGGATACGAAGCGGGCGAGTTCAGCTTTATCCAAGTGCTTGTGGTGCAGCGCACGTATTCAGAAAAAAATTCGATTTATCTAACCGCACTGCGCGAGCTTTGGACGCGCAAATTGGAAATCGACGGCCTGCTGTTAAAAGATAGCCTGAGCGATTTTTAAGTCGCTAAGCAGCGTTTCCTGGCGTAAATGTCTCGCGCAGTTCGGCCGCAAGCTCGTGATAGCGAACGTAAAATCCGCGCGAGATCCATCCTAAATAAACATTGAGCCCGATCGAGCAGAGCAGCATCATGAACAAGTAGGACAACGTTCGATTGTCCGCGCGAGTTGCTGCATCGCTGGCACCAAGCAACGCCGAAGAATACGTTTCTGCGGGTATTTTTGAAAGCGATCGATTCGCATCCCACCCAGGCTGGTTATCGGCAGGTGAATGCATGGGCGGCGGATTGGATGTCGCCATGCCTTGCGAATACTGTGATTCGCCAAGGATCGGAATACTGCGCGACACCGGCGGCGCTGATATTGACCCGTAGCTTGGGCTTGAGCTCTCAATTGTCGATCGATTCAAGCCCGAGTTGTAAGGCGCCGGTTGTGATGTTGGCAACCCGACAGTGTTTGGACCGGTCATGAGCGTAGTGTTAGAGTCGCTGCGAGTGGGCAACATCCAACCGCCGTTTTCGTTGACGGGAGTTAGGCTGCGCGACGGCTTCGTGAGATTCGAAAACCCGCTATCGGCGACGCGGTTGCTCGATCCTGAATTCTGGAGGATTGAGCCGCTCTGAGCGGGCGGCTGAAGTTGTTTTTGGTTTGAGGTGCGATTGAAGTTGAATGCCGAAGGGGCTTGCGTCGATGTGCCTTGCTGATAGCTGCCGGCTGAGCGCGGCAAGTCCGATGCGGCACTTGTTGGGCGAGTCAATGGCGGCGCGCTTTCATCGAAGCCGGTGGGTTTTCCGAAGCTGCTTGTGTCAAAACGCGCTGGCAAAGCATTTGATTTGTCCTGATTGTAAATCGAGTTTCCGCTGGCGGGCGACTGCGACGCGGGTTTGGTCGCAGAAGGCTTATATTCGATGCGAACTTTATCGACCTGGCCGCGAATACTCTCGGGGACAATGCTGACTAGAGACTTTCCCGCGCGCAATGCTTCGATCATTTCTTCGTCGAATTCCAGCGTGTAGATGACTGGCCCATCGCTTGCTTGCGTTTGCGGAGGACTGTTCGGGTTATTTTGTCCTGCGAACAGACTCAGCGGCAGGATCGCAATTACAATGACGTACGCCAGAATTTTCACTGGTGGCACTCCACGATTTGTGCAGATGATTCAGACTGTTCATAGTAGCTGTTTTGCCGCTCGTGCGTAAATAGCGACTTGCCGATCTTTTGAAGTACCGCCAGCCGTGCTATTTTGCGCTGGATGTTTAAACGCGATAGCATTAGGGCAAAGCATGGCGAGTGAAGCTGGTCGGCCACGATGGTTCGTGTGGCTCAAGTGGGCCATAGTGGTCGTCGTCATCGCGGGCTTGGTCGTAATGCTGCGAGGCGTGATCCGCGATCTGCAATCGTCCAAGATTGACTTGGGGCAACTCCGCTGGGAATGGCTCGTTGCGTCGTGCGTCCTTTATGGACTTGGCACAATTCCGGGAGGCATCTACTGGCATCGAGTCCTCATCGACATGGGGCAAAGGCCAACGTGGCGACGTTCGCTGCGAGCGTTTTTTTTCAGCCAGCTCGGCAAATACGTTCCCGGAAAAGCAATGGTCGTCGTGATGCGCTCGACCATGATCAGCGGTCCAGAAGTGCGCCCCGCGATCGCCGTGACTTCGGTTTTCGTTGAGACACTGACTTGGATGGCGGTCGGTGCAACAATCGGCAGTTTGCTGTTGGCATTTCTGCATCCGGAAAAACAATGGCTTGTGCCGATCGGAATCGGGTTCGCAGTGTGCGCTTTTTTATCTCTTTCACCGCCGGTGCTGGGGCGCGCGCTGCAAATGGCACGCCGATTAAAAGGCCGCGCTGACGACGGATCGGAAATTCGTAGCGTGGGTTATGGAACAATCGCGCGAGGATGGCTGCTCATGTCGCTTGGATGGACGCTCGTTGGCGCGAGCATGTGGGCCGTCCTCAAAGCGGTTCCCGGACCCGCTGCGGATTGGAATCATTTCGGCGTCGCCATGGAGTGTGTGACTTTGTCGATCGTGATTGGGATCGCCTCGTTGATACCAGGTGGCTTGGGAGTTCGCGAATTAGTGATCGTGCCGCTTTTAACGCGCGATTTCGGCGCTCCCAAGGCGTTGGCGTGTGCGATTCTGATCCGTCTCATTTGGTTGATTTCTGAAGTCGGCATCGTTGGTATAATCCAGTTGGGCAGCAGTTTGCGAAAAGCACGCTCGCGCTGAGCGAGTTGTGTTCAAGCGATATTGCTCACTCGCCTTTCTGGGGAGAGGTTGGAGCGAAAGTGACAAATCTCCATTGGGCTTTCGAATGAAAATTTCGATCGTGATACCGGTCTTTAACGAACAAGATTCCTTGCGCGACTTGCACGGGGAAATCTGCGGCGTAGCTCAAAAGTTCGGTTACGAATTCGAAGCCATTTTTGTCGACGATGGTTCGACCGACCGGTCGTGGGAAATCATCTCACAATTGGCTGAAGGCGACACTCGCGTGCGAGGAATTCGCTTTCGGCGGAACTTTGGCAAGTCAGCGGCGCTCGTGGCCGGAGTCCGCGAGGCGACGCATCAGTGGATCGTCATGATGGACGCGGACTTGCAAGACGATTTCTCGGAGCTTCCTAAGCTTCTGGAACGGGCGAATACTGGCTTCGATCTAGTCAACGGTTGGAAAGCGGCCCGCCAGGATCCGCTTTCGAAACGAATGGCCTCAAAAGTTTTCAACTGGCTGGTCAATTGCGTGAGTGGGACGCGGCTGCATGATCACAATTGCGGGTTCAAGCTGCTGCGGCGCGAAATTTTTGAAGAGATTCAGCTTGTCGGCGATTGGCATCGATTTATTCCGGTGCTTGCCGATTCTAGAGGTTGGCGCGTCGCGGAAGTTGCGGTCAACCACCGGCGGCGAAAATTCGGCAAATCAAAATACGGCCTGTCACGCTTTTTCAAAGGCTCGCTCGATTTGATCACGATCGGGTTTTTGTCCAACTATCAACATCGCCCGCAATATGTTTTGGGGACGCTCGGTTTGCTTTCGTCGATCACGGGAGCAACCGGGATGATTTATTTAGCGATTTATTGGCTGCTGCGAATGGTGGCCTATCCGCAATGGCCACCGGTTCACGAGCGGCCGCTGCTGTTGTACTCGCTGGGAGCGTTGCTGGTCGGCGTGCATTTAATGGCGCTGGGATTCTTGGCGGAATTAATCGTCGCGAATCGAGGAAACCAGCGTTCTCAATACTCGATTGCCGAAACGACTCGATACGAAAACGCGAACGAACCGGCTGGCGGATCGTCGGTTCGAGTCGATGGGCCTTCGCTCACGCGCAACAAGCAACGAACCTGAGAGGGGGTCGACAGTTATGGCTTCTCAATTCGACCGCACAAGCTTTCAGCCAGATGCCCATGCTTTGAATCGTGTGACTCGCGGCGTGACGTGGCTGTTGATCGCAGTCTCATTTGGAATGGTCGTCGCACGAATTCTAGTTTGTCATTCGCCCGATCCTAAACGACCCGTTCCGTTCATGAGCGCCAACGATCGAAGCCGCTGGTGTACGGTTCACTCGCTCGTTGACTATGGCACATTCGCGATCGACCCGGTGATCGATGGCAAAAACGGGCAATGGTGGGATACGATCGACAAGGTTCGGCATGCCGGGCCCGACGGCCTGATGCATTCGTACTCTAGCAAGCCGGTGCTGTGGCCCACGATGCTTGCCGGACAGTATTGGCTGATCCAAAAAGCGACCGGCTGGACGATGGAGAACGATTTGTTCAATATCGTTCGGCTGATGTTGATCATCAACAACGTCATTGGGCTTGGGCTGCTGATTTGGTTTTTGGGGCGCGTTGCGGAAATGGTTACGGAGGATGCATGGGCCCGCTGCTTTGTGGTTTCCGCTGGAGGTCTTGCGACGTATCTGACTTCGTTCAGTGTGACGCTGAATAATCACCTGCCGGCGGCAGCGTTGATTGCGATGTCGCTTTGGCTTGCGCTTTTGATCATGCGGCGACCGGTCGGCTGGTTTCATTTTTTTGCATTGGGGTTGATCGCAAGTTCGGCAGCGTCGTTGGAGTTGCCGGCCGCAGGCTGGTTGGCGATTTGTTCAGTGATCGCTTTCAGTCGTGGGTTCGGCAAGTCGCTTGGCGGATTTGTGCCTGGAGTTCTGATCGTTGCCGCCGGACTTTTTGGCGTGAACTATCTGGCACACGATGATTGGCGACCGCCGTATGCACACCGCACGGATGGGCAGGTTGTCGCGAACCTCACCGGTGATTTTGCCACTGAATTGGATGCCGGGACATTGCCACAAGCGTTCGTCGATGCAATTGACACAAAGCAACAACAAATGGACTTTGCTGTCGACATCGCTTCATCGGTCGCAATACGAACGGGTGGAATGAACGCTTCGAGCAATCGGCAATGGGTTGTCAACAATGATCGCCCAAATCAATTCATTATCGCGCAGACGGAAAACGTGTTCAGCGTGCGATTGTGGGACAATTGGTACGATTTTCCCGGCAGTTATTGGCGGCAAGACAATGAGCGGAAATCGAATATCGATCGGGGCGAATCGGACCGGTGGAAGTACTTGCTTCATTCGACCGTGGGCCATCACGGGGCACTTTCGCTCACGCCGATTTTCTTGTTGAGTTTGTTGGGCGTTCTGCCACTTTGTTTCGTCCGCCGTAACGGCTTTCGATTCTTGGGGTTGGCGACGCTGGCGTTGACCGTCGTTGTGTTCGCGTTTTATATGACTCGCGAAGAGATGGATCGGAATTACGGCGGGATGACCAGCGGATTGCGCTGGGTGTTTTGGCTTTATCCATTGTGGTTGATTTGGATGATTCCGACCCTGGAATGGGCGTCGCGACGATTCGTTTTAATGTTGATGTGTTTGATCCTATTGGCGATCAGTGTGGCGTCGGCTTGTTACGCCATCGACAACCCTTGGGTCCATCCGTGGTTGTACGAATGGATGGCCGCTCGCGGTTATGAAGTCTAGTGCTCTGCCAACGCTTAAATTTCTGGTTCCCGAAATTGAAGCCTGAACCGCGAGTTTTGCAGTTGCGCATTTTAAGTTCCCTCTCCCCAACACGACGTGATTTCACGTCGTGTTGGGGAGAGGGCCAGGGTGAGGGGCCGTGATTTCGCAACGCCGAGTGCAGCCCCCTCATCCTAACCTTCTCCCCAAAATCAACGGCTAAGCCCGTTGATTTTGATGGAGAAGGAACAAGAACTGCGCAACTTCAAAAAGCGCGAGCGAAGAAGCGGAACGGATTTACATTCGCTAGTGCTTCAGGCTTCAACCCCAAAATCTTGGCTTTGACAAAGCACAAGTTTCGATACACGAAACACATGTTGTATCTAATCCGGCTTGAACAAAACCAAGTCTTTGGATTAGATTTCAGCTTGGAAACGCATTGTGTTAACCCCAATGGGGCCAAAGTAAGTGGCATTGAGCGCTAGTCCCCGGTTGCTCAGAATTCCGCCGAATCCGGATCCGCCGCGGCGGACCGCGTTCCGGCTGACGAAAACATGAAAGTTAATAGTGTTAGACCCCAAGGATGTTCGCCAATGAAGATTCAGTTTCATAATTCGCTCACACACCGCCTCGAAGAGTTTCAGCCACTGACGCCCGGCATCGTCCGAATGTACGGTTGCGGACCGACGGTTTACGACTACGCCCACATTGGCAATTTCCGGACGTTTCTGTTTACCGACATGCTGCGTCGGTTTTTGGAGCTTGCAGGATTCGACGTGCGGCACGTCATGAACATCACCGACGTGGGTCACATGACCGACGACTCCAACGCCGACGGCGCTGGCCAGGATCGCATGGAGGCCGCCGCAGTCCGTTTACGCGAAGACAAAAAATCAGGCAAAGTTCCGCCGGGCGCAATCGAAAATCCGAACGATCCATATCAGATCGCCAAGTTCTACACCGACAGGTTTCTCGAAGATGGCCGAATCCTTGGGTTTAAGGTTGCGTTCGAATATCCGCAGCGGATGCCCAAAGCGACCGACCACGTGCCCGGCATGATCGAGATGATCAAGCAGTTGATCGCGCGCAAGCACGCTTACGTTGCGACCGACGGCGTCGTCTACTTTGATGTTCAAAGTTTTCCGCGATACGGTGCGCTCAGTGGAAACACGCTGGAAAATTTACAAAGCGGCGCGGGCGGTCGCGTATCCGACGAGAATCAATCGCGCAAACGGCATCCGGCAGACTTTATGCTTTGGAAGCCCGATCCGACGCACATCATGAAATGGGATTCGCCTTGGGGAGCTGGCTATCCCGGCTGGCATATCGAATGCTCCGTCATGGCGACGAAGCTTTTGGAATCGCCGGTGATCGACATTCACACCGGCGGCGAAGATTTGATCTTTCCGCATCACGAGTGCGAGATCGCGCAGACGTGCGGTGCGACCGGCAAAGACACGTTCGCGCGGTTCTGGATTCATTCGCGCTTCCTTATGGTCGAAGGCGAAAAAATGTCCAAACGCAACGGGACGTTCTTCACCGTGCGCGACGTGCTGGAAGGCAAAGTCTCCGGCCGACCGGTGGACCCAGCCGTGCTTCGGCTTGAGCTGATCAAGTCACATTACCGCTCGAATCTAAACTTCACCGCCAAAGGCTTGACGGATTCCGCCGTGATCGTCCGACGCTTGACGGAATTCCGTCAGAAACTGGAGCAAAAAACGAACGGCGTTGCCGCAGAAGTCGATTTGAGTCATCCGGTGCTTGGCGAATTCGCGGCCGCTTTGGCCGATGATTTGAATATAGCCGGCGCGCTTGGCGTTGTTTTGCCGTGGGCCAGCAGTGAACCGGCGGACGCTCGCGAAGCCCTGGGCGTTTGGAAAAAAATGAATTCGGTTCTTGCCATCGCCCCGATCCACGAAGGGCTTCATTACGAGGCGAAAGCCTCCGTCGAAGTCGACGCGGCCTTGCAACAAGCGATGCAGTGGTGCCGCGAGATAGACGCCGCACGGGCCGACAAACAATTTGACCAAGCCGACGCGATTCGCAAGAAAATAATCGCCGCCGGCTTCGAAGTCCGCACAACGAAGGAAGGGACTTCGATTCAAAAGCAGTTGGCATAAACGATCGCTCCTTTTCCGCATTACTCTTCCGAAAAGATAACGCCAAATTTTCCATCGTCGCGGCATCGAAAGTGATAGTAGTAGGTCCGGCTGCCCGTGGTCATCTTGAAATAACGAGCCTCCGTCAACGAACGATCGAGAATGAAATGGTCGTCGCCAATTCTTTCTCGGCCGAGAAACTCAAAGGTCAGTAGCGATTTTAAGTTACTCGCGGTCGTTTCTCGAAACTCCGGCGTGATTCGCGGTGCATATTCCGCCGTGAGCATTGACGACGGTTTGTTTTCAGCGATTTCGCGTAGAAGTTCTAGATGGACCTGTTCCAGTTGAGAACTCTCCGAATCCTCGGATTTGGTCAATCCTCCAATGTACGAACCAGGAATATAGAAATTCGCGATGCGTTTTGAAATGTACTCAGGGCCGAATCCACCGTCCTCGAGATTTCCGATAACGGCGATCGACAATTTCTCATTTGGAAAATAGCGCACGACGCTTCCAAAGCCCCCCACGGTCGAACCATGATGAAAGATCATCTTATGTCCGTTGAAGGTATCAATAAAAAAAGCGAATCCGTGCGACACACTCTTGCCGTTGTTGAGTTTGGTCGGGAGCCGCATTTGCTCCAAACTAGCAGCCTTAAGCAATCGACCTTGTAAAATCGCTTCCCACCATCGCGCCAAATCAACCGCGTTCGCCAAAACTCCGCCGCTGGGCGCAATAATCTTCGGACGAAAGGGTTCGCCTTGTTCCAATCCACCGTCTCGCAATACATATCCACTTGCTCGTCCGGAAACGATTTTGCTATTGTGATTAAATTGAATCGACGGAAGGCCCAAAAGGGCAAAAATCCGCTCGCTAACGAACGCTTCATACGACTTCCCGCTCACCAGCTCTACGATGATTCCGACCAGAGGCAGATTCGTATTTGAATATTTCCATTCGTCATTCGGTTGAAACTCCAGAGGGAACGCGGAAACCAAGTCAATGAATTCTTCGCTGGTGTATTCGCGTCGATAGGAGAACGCCTTTACTTCCGTCCAGTCTTTCAAGCCAGATGTTTGGTTGAGCAAGTTTCGAACGCTGATTGGTTTCCATGATTCCGGCGCGTTCGAAGGAAGATACTCGGCAATTGACTTGTCGAGATCTAATTTCCCGTCTTCGACCAACAGCATTACGGCTTCTGCGGCAAACTGTTTAGAAATCGAGCCAATTTCGTAGACAGTTTCTTTCGTCGCTGGAACTTGAAGCTCGAGATTTGCCATCCCGTAGCCGGCAGCTTTGAGAACTTCACCGTCGCGAATGACCGCGATCGACAGTCCAGGTATCTTTCGTTCTTTGAGCTGTTCCGCAATGAAATCGTCGATCCAATCAGCGCTCGCCGTTGAGATCGAAGCAACGACCCAAAGCAACGAGAGAACAATGGCCCTGTTGAGGCGAGTGATCATGTCAAATGTCCCTATCTTCCGCGCCGATACTAATTTATGCTGCCATCTAAATTCGAATGATGGGAAGCCTAATCCTCTCGCTCACAGCTTGCAACCTGCTTCTTAACCTAGACCCGTATAGCCGTTCCATCGGCTGTGACGATTCAACGGATTGCCAGTTACACCAGCGACGGGTGCTTAATTCCTAACCATTCCAGCGCGGTTCCGCCGAGCAGACGGTCTTGAACGGGTGCGCCGAGGTCGGTCATTTCGCGAATCATCTTGCCGGGTTCGGCTTCGCCAAGTGGAAACGGATAATCCGAGCCGAGGGCCAATCGCTCCTGGCTAGGAATCTGGATCGCCTCCCTATGATTTTCACTTTTCTCGCCGTCCTCGACGATTCCGTGGCGTTGATTTCGGCAGTGTGCAGACTTTGCTAGACTGACGAGTTGATCATTTCGCGTTCATCAGGGCGGCGAAGACATGAGCAAACTGAGCGACTACGTGCAAACGGCTGAGGCGGCCGAGATACTTGGTGTCGCGCAGAACACGCTCCGCAAATGGGCGGCACGAGGGGAAATCCCAATGCACAAGAATCCGGCCAATGGCTATCGCCTGTTCAAGCAGAGCGATCTAAAAAATTCCTGAAGAAGGCGGCGACGCCGGTGACGACATCGCTACGCAAAAAAGCAAGATAGAGCCGCATCCAGCAGAGAACGTGAGTCAGGAAAACGGCATGACGGATAATGCAAAGCATAGTATCGAACAGTTGGAAACCGACCTCTGGGCCGCGGCGGACAACCTCCGCGCGAACTCGAAGCTGACTTCGTCGGAATACTGCATGCCGGTGCTGGGTGTCATTTTTCTGCGTCATGCGACCAACCGATACGATGTAGCTGCGGCGCAGATCGTCGCTGAACAGGCGGCGGGCAAGATGCCCAAACGGGCGCTCATCAAAGGCGACTTCCTCAAACGCCGCGCTCTGCTGCTGCCCAAAGAAGCCCGCTACGACGAACTGCTTAAGCTGCCCAAGGGAGCGAATCTCGGCACGGCAATCGTCAAGGCTATGGACGCCATCGAACGCGAGTTCGAACCGCTGAAAGGCCAGTTGCCCAAGGACTACGACAAGTTCGAAAACGACCTGCTCGAAGATCTGCTGCGCGTGTTCGATAGCCAGACACTGCGTACCGCCAGCGGTGACGTGTTCGGACGCATCTACGAATACTTCCTCATGAAGTTTGCCATGCAGGGAGCGCAGGACAACGGTGAGTTCTTCACGCCCCCGTCGCTCGTGCAAACCATTGTCAATGTGATTGAGCCCGACCACGGCACCGTCTTCGATCCGGCCTGCGGTTCGGGTGGGATGTTCGTCCAGTCGAGCCACTTCATCGAACGCCTGGGCCAGGACACGTCCCACCGCGTCACATTTTATGGCCAAGAGAAAACGGCGACCACGATCCGGCTGGCCAAGATGAATCTCGCCGTGCACGGCCTGGAAGGTGACATTCGCGAGGCCAACACGTTCTATGAAGACGTGCATAACCTGTACGGCAAGTGCGACTTCGTGATGGCCAATCCGCCCTTCAACGTCGATATGGTCGACGCCGAGAAGGTGAAAGACGACCGACGCCTGCCGTTTGGACTGCCGGGCGTCAACAAAGCCAAGAAGGTTTCCAACGGCAACTACCTCTGGATTTCCTACTTCCACAGCTACCTTTCTCCCAAGGGTCGGGCGGGCTTCGTCATGTCGTCGCAGGCGTCGAGCGCCGGCCACGGCGAGGCTGAAGTGCGACGCAAGATTGTCGAGACGGGCGAAGTCGATGTGATGATCTCGATTCGCTCCAACTTCTTCTACACCCGCACCGTGCCGTGTGAGTTATGGCATTTCGACCGCAGCAAGCCGAAGGAACGACGCGACCAGGTGCTGATGCTCGACGCGCGGAACATCTACCGCAAAGTCACTCGCAAGATTTACGATTTCAGCCCCGAGCAACTCGCCAACCTGACCGCCATTGTCTGGCTCTATCGGGGCCAGTCCGATCGTTTTCTGGGCCTCGTGCAAAGTTACTTGGATCGCACGCTCAGCGAAGCGGCTTTGATCGCAGGTCACGCGACGACGCTGCAAACCGCCTACAAAACTGTCATCAAGGCGACCGCCCCATTCCTGAAATCGATACTCCCCTCGCCCCCTGAGCCGACGGCGCTAGCCGCGGGTGAGCACTCTGCGATACGTGAACTGCTCAAGGAACGCGACGCGGCAGCCAAGGCCTGCTTTGCATCGCTCGACGAGTGGACCGGGCGCATCGGCAAGGACTGGAAGAAGCCTTGCGATCAGAAGCTTTCCGCGCAGAAGAAACGGCTGGAGCAGCTCGATCCGCTTGCCCAGGCCTGCCGCGATCTGGTGAAGGATGTTGATCTGGTCTGCAAGCTGGCCGGTCGCGTCATCGATACCGCCGAGAAAGACTGCGCGGCCCGCGAGCACGACGCCTGGGACAGCCGCGCGATTGGCCGGCTGGCGAAAGACCTCGATGCACGTCGGAAGGAACTGGTCGAACAACTCAAACGCACCGCCTACTTCGAGCGGCATTCCCATTGGCTGCTATCGCGTTTTCCCGACGGCAAGTTCGCGCCCGTCGCCGGGCTTTGCCGTGCAGTCACGCTCAAGGAGATCGAAGCTGCCGATTGGAGTCTCACCCCCGGCCGTTACGTCGGCGTCGCGCCGGCCGAGGTCGACGATGACTTTGACTTCGAGCAGGCGCTGAAAGACATTCATACCGAACTGGCCGACCTGAACGAGGAGGCAGTGGCGCTTGCGGCAAGGATTCAGGAGAACTTCCAGGGGCTCGGAATATGAACTGGAAGGAATCGACACTCGATGAGCTTGGGCACGTCTCGCGAGGGCGGTCACGCCACCGCCCTCGCGATGCTGCGCACCTCTACGATGGACCACACCCGTTTTTCCAGACGGGCGACATCAAGGCGGCGCAACTCTATCTCACCGAGTACTCGCAGACCTACACCGAAGCAGGACTTGAGCAAAGCAAGAAATGGCCTGCGGGAACTCTTTGCATCACGATTGCAGCGAATATCGCCGAAACAGCCATTCTTGGTATCGATGCCTGTTTCCCCGACAGCGTGATTGGATTCATCGCCAACGAGTCGCGATGTGATGTAAGGTTCATAAAGTACAAGCTCGACGTCGTTAAGCGAACTTTTCAGCAAGTATCTCATGGGGCAGCTCAGGATAATTTGAGCCAAGAGAAGCTCTTGTCGTTTCCGCTCTTGATTCCTGAGCCCTCTACCCAACGACGCATCGCCGACATTCTCTCCGCCTACGACGACCTGATTGAGAACAACCGGCGGCGGATGGCGTTGTTGGAGGAGTCGGCGCGGCTTTTGTACCAGGAGTGGTTCGTCCGCCTCCGCTTCCCCGGCCACGAACACACTCGTCTCGTCAACGGGGTGCCCGAAGGCTGGGGGCCAATTCAGTTGAATTGCATTATCAATGTCACGCACGGCTGTGCATTCCAAGGGGAATACTTTTCCGAAGAACCGACCTCCAGGGTTTTGACGACGCCGGGGAACTTCAAAATCGGCGGCGGAATCAAGATCGATAAGCTGAAGTATTATTCGGAGGAAGGTCCGCTTGAGTCGTCCAACGTGCTGGCTCCGATGGATTTGATTCTGACGATGACCGACCTGAGCAAGTCCTCTGATACCCTTGGTTTTCCGGCGTTCGTCCCAAGACTCGACGGCCTGACGTTTCTGCATAACCAACGCGTGGGAAAAGTGGTTCCTACCGGCGAGTCCTTTCCAAGACACTTCCTTTACTGTCTGTTTTGCGACGATAGGTTTCGACATCATGTGGTGGGCGCGGCGACTGGAACCTCAGTCAAGCACACGGCTCCAACTCGGATTCTCAATTACACCGCCATCTTGCCGTCTCGCCCCGGACTCATCACCGCATTCGAGGAAGTCGCAGAACCTCTCTTTCGACAGATTATTTGCCTCATTGAAACGAATCAAAAACTCCGCGCCGCCCGCGACCTGCTGCTGCCACGACTGATGAGTGGAGAGGTGGTGGTATGAGCGACGTTGCCATTACGTCCCGAACGCAATGCCGGTTCCATTCCGCCCCGATAGGGGCAACAACATACCAGCCCAGGGCAGAGCGCATTCGGCGCAGCCGAAAAGCGCCGCCCTGGGACAACGGTTCCCCCAATCACACAAGCCCTGAAAGGGCGAAGCAAAATAGCCATCGCCGATCGTGTGATCCCCCGGATTGATACATTGTTTCGCCCTTTCAGGGCAATGTTGATCGCGCCCACACGAACCCAGGGCGGCGCGAACGGGCTAACGCCCTTTCGCTCTGCCCTGGGCTGATATGTTTCGCCCTTTCAGGGCGTTAAAATCACACGGTTTCGGATCGTGTAATCACATTCGGAAATTTGATAATGTAAATAACGCGCGGGCGGCATTCGGCCTCGAAGGGGCAACAACATATCAGCCCAGGGCAAAGCGCATTCGGCGCAGCCGAATCGCGCCGCCCTGGGTTATCAATCGTTTTTACACGGGATCTCCGATCGCCCAATCACCCAAGCCCTGAAAGTGCGAAACACAAGGACCAACGCGAATGGGCCAATCCCTTGTCAAGAACCTGATCCATCTGGTCTACAGTACGAAACACCGTCAGGCTTGGATTCCGCTCGATATCCGCCGACGACTGTATGCGTATCAAGCTGGCATCTTCTCAACCTGGGAAAGCCCGGCCTTGGTCATCGGTGGCGTCGAAGATCACGTCCATGCGTTGTTCTCGCTTTCAAAGAACTATCCGCTCAAGAAAATCGTCGAAGAAGTAAAAAAGGGGAGTTCCAAATGGATTAAGACGAGCGATGGAACGGGCAACCAGGAATTTCAATGGCAAAACGGTTACGCAGGTTTCTCGGTGAGCCAGTCAAATGTGGAGGGCGTTCGCAAATACATTGAGAATCAGGAGGAGCATCACCTCAAATTAACATTTCAAGATGAATTGCGGTTGTTGTTCAAACGACACGGAATTGACTTTGACGAACGATATGTGTGGGATTGATTCGCAGTTTTGGCCCTTTCAGCGCTGCGAACTTATTCGATGCGGGATGGTATAATTTTGAGCATCGGTACAAGTCGCTCGTTGATTGTTGGTTGAAATTCGATAACTCGGGGGAGACCCAAATACTGATGGATCAAGGAGAAAAACCGTGAAACCGAATGACGACAGCAATCTCGCTTTTCGCCTAAAAGGGATCGAAGCCGCCCTCCGCCGGGCGGCCGCCGAAGCTCGCGAACTTGCCGCGCGAACGCAAACGCCGGTATTCGTGATCCGGCAAGGACAGATTGTCGACCTGCGTGATGAAATGCCCAAGGTATCGTAATATGAACTACAAAGTACCCCAGATTGAGTTTGTTCTGCACGACAAGGTGGATGGCGTCGAAATCACGCCGGCCACGATCGGACTGTCGTTGTTCAATGAATTCAATCAGCAGGTGGCAACTTTCATCGCGGGATCAGAGGGGCTGAAACTGGATCAAGTGCATGTGAGTGTGGGCGAAGGCTCGTACAAACTTACCGTAATTCTGACGGTACTGATCGCAAGCGCACTGGAGCCCGATTTACAATTGCTCCAGCGACAGGATTCAATGGGAGAAATTGACCCGAAGCGAGCTGAAGTGGTCGCGAGATGGCAAGCTCGTAGTAAGCAGCGTTCGGACGTGCGGTACTCGATTCGTCCATTTGGAATGAGTGCCGGGCCACTTGAGTTAAACGCCGACACCGATTTCCGTATCGGTGAAATCGTTCCGTGGGTGAAGGTCGAGAAATATCTCTTTGGCACCGTCATCGATATGGGGGGCGCTCAGAAGGCAAACGTCCATATTCGTCTCGAGGACTCTGGTCAAATCATGCGTATTGGGACGAACCAGGGTTATTTGAAAGACCAAGAGGAAAACCGCCTTTACCACAAGGTTCTCGTTCGTGTGGCGGCAGAGCAGCACCATCGCACGGCTCAACTTCGAAATCTGCGGTTGATTTCATTTGAGGATTATCGACCGGGCTACGATGAGGAGGCGTTGGATCGATTCGCAGAAAAGGGACGCCTCGCATGGGCTGATGTGCCGGACGCCGCTGAGTGGGTGCGAAACCTCCGTGGAGGATCGTGATGGCTGCTGGAGTAATCGTTGATACCAGTTTCCTTATCACTCTGGCAGACCCGACACGTCCTCACCATGACGTCGCCAGGAGATATTGGCAGCATTTCACGGAAGAAGCGATTCCGATATTTCTGCCGACGATTGTTGTATCAGAGTTTTGCATCAAGCAAGAGATCCCACCGGACATCCTTCGCGCTTGCGTGGTGCTGCCGTTCAATTGGGACGATGCCCTCAAGGCGGCAGAATTGGACTTTTCCAAAACGGATCGAGAGGACGAGTCGCGGGATGCCTTGAAGGATGACGTGAAGATCATCGCTCAAGCTATGGTGAAAGATGCCGCTTGGACCATCACTGACGACACCCGCTCGTTTTACAAATACGCTCGTGAACTCACGACGGCGGGAAAAGCGACGTTCCGTTCGATCAAATTAGAGGACGGATTCGACCTGGCATTCTTCGATCCTAACGGCCAGCGTCAACTTGGTTTCGTCGATGAGTCGGACGAATCGGGAATGGATGAGTAAAGGGCGATGCTCCCGTCATGATAACCGACATTAATAGCGAAGACCGGCTTGTCCAAACGACGTTCGCCGAGCACCTGGAAAAGGAACTGGGCTGGGATAGTGTCTATGCCTGGAACGACGAGACGTTCGGACCTGACGGGACGCTGGGGCGTAACGACACTCGCGGTGTCGTGCTGACGAGCGACCTGCGCCGGGCAATCGAGCGGCTCAATCCGGAGTTGCCGCCGGCAGCCGTGGAGGAGGCGATTGGAAAGCTCACGCAGCACGATTTCTCGCGATCGCTGATGGCGCACAACCAGGCGTTTTACAAGTTCATCCGTGAGGGCGTACCGGTTAGCTTTCGCGACGCCCAAGGCCAATTGCGTCACGCCCAAGCGAGGGTCATCGACTTTGCTAATGGCTGCGGTGCGGATGGACAATTGAATAATCGCTTCCTGGCGGTGCGGGAATTGAAGATCACAGGACTGCGGGCACCGAGCTACAACCGGCGTGCGGATCTGGTCTGTTTCGTCAATGGTCTGCCGCTGGTGTTCATCGAACTCAAAGCGGTTTACAAGAATATTCGCGCCGGCTTCGATGGCAATCTGCGCGACTATCTCGATGAAAACGTGATCGCGCACGCTTTTCACCACAACGCGTTTCTGATCGTCAGCAACGGCCATCGCGCCCGCTACGGTTCAATCACCAGCCAATGGGAGCACTTCTACGAATGGAAGCGTCTGGGCGAAAAGGACAAAGGGAGCGTTGACGCAGAAGTGCTGCTCAATGGAATGCTGGCCCACGATCGGCTGCTAGATCTCGTGGAGAATTTTATCTTGTTCGACGCCAGTAAGCCGGGGGCGACCCGCAAGGTTATCGCCCGCAATCACCAAGTGCTGGGCGTCAATGCTGCGGTGGACTCAGTACGGCGCCAGGAAGAACTGAAAAAGCAGTATCCGCCCGACAAACGACTTGTGTGGCGACAAGCGGTAGTCGAAAAGCAGTTGAAGGTTGCCGAGCGACAGCCAGATTTTGACTCATCGTCGTCTGCCGATCTCATCGAAGCAAAAGAGCAGGAAAAATCGTTGCAAATGTTGGAGGTCGTCGAGCAAGCGCACCCTGACTTGGGCAAGCTCGGCGTGTTCTGGCATACACAAGGGAGCGGCAAGTCGTATTCGATGGCGTTCTTTGCCGAGAAAGTTCGTCGACAGGTTTCATCGAAGTTTACGTTTCTATTCATGACCGACCGCAATGATCTGGACACCCAAATCTATGGAACATTCGTCGGCTGCGGCGTGGCGGACGAGCAGACGCCTCGCGCGACCACGGGCGAGGATTTGCGACGTTACTTGAAGGAGAATCATCGATTCCTGTTCAGCCTGATTCACAAGTTCAATCAGGACGTCGATCCACTCAAGCCTTATAGCACGCGAGATGACATCATCGTCGTATCTGATGAAGCCCATCGCACGCAAGCGGGCAAATTGGCTCGCAACATGCGATTGGCCTTGCCCAACGCATCCTTTATTGGCTTCACGGGGACGCCGCTATTTAAGCACGATAGCCTGACCAAGCGTATTTTCGGCGGTTATGTTTCGCGGTACGACTTCAAGCGGTCGGAAGAAGATGGCGCGACGGTCAAGCTGGTTTACGAAAACCGTGGCGAGAAACTGGGCATCGCCCGCCTCGACCTAAACGATCGAATCGCCGATGCCATAGCGCGCTCGATGCTCGACCCCGACCAGGAGGCACAGCTCGAACGTTTGCTGGGCAAGGACTACGAGGTCATTACGGCTGACGACCGGCTGGACAAGATCGCCACCGACTTCGTGGAGCATTGCTCAACGCGCTGGCAATCCGGCAAGTCAATGCTGGTCTGCATTGATAAAGTTACTTGCGCACGAATGCATCAGCGGATCATTCCTCGCTGGCAAGCAAAATTGGCTGCGGTGCAAGCCTCGATTTCGCGAATGAAACATGAGGTTCAATCACAAACAGATGCCGACCAAATCGCCGCAAAGGAGAAGGAGTTGGCCTGGCTGCGCGGGCAGGCTGCATGGATGGAAGGGACGATCATCGAAATCATCATCAGCGAAGCGCAAAACGAAGTAGCCGATTTCAGAAAATGGGGTTTCGATATTATTCCACACCGTGCTCTGATAAAGCAAGGGTTTGACGTGGGCGACCGGCGAATGGATGTGGATTCGGCATTCAAGAACCCCGAACATCCGTTTCGCGTCGCAATTGTGTGCGCGATGTGGCTGACTGGCTTCGATGTGGAATGTCTCTCCACACTCTACATCGACAAGCCCATGAAGGCTCATACTCTGATGCAGGCGATCGCGCGGGCGAACCGAGTTTATCCCGGCAAGGATTTCGGCCTGATCGTGGATTACAACGGCATGCTCAAGAGCCTGCGCGAAGCGCTCGCCCAGTATGCTCTTGGCGATGACGCCGACGGCGCAGAGGAGATCGTCGCCCCGATTGAGGAACGCGTGCAGGCGTTGATTGACGCACTAGACGAAACGGAAAAACATTTACGCGGCCTCGGCTTCGAATCGAAGCGTTTGATCGGCGCTCGTGGCTTTACAAAGATTCAGGCCATTGCTGATGCTGTCGAGGCTGTCTACACGTCCGACGAAAGCAAACGGCGATTTGAGATTCTGTCGCGGGTTGTCTTCACACGTTTTAAGTCGCTTGTCATGGAGCCGTCGGCGTTCACATACGCGGAGCGCCACGACAACATCGAGGCAATCTATAAGAAGCTCGAGGAACGACGTGACACCGCAGATGTGACCGAGCTGCTTAAGGAACTGCATCGCATTGTGAACGAAGCTATTCGTGCTGCTGCGGCCGGTGACGATCAAAAGGATTCCAAGTACTTCGACCTGAGCCAGATCGACTTGGAGAAACTTCGCGACGAGTTTGCAAAGAAGTGCAAACGCAAAGCGACGGTGTTGCAGGATGTCCGCCAGATCGTCGAGGACAAGCTGGCCCAGATGCTCGCCCGCAATCCGCAGCGAATGGACTTTTACAAGAAGTATTCCGATATCATTGCCGATTATAACCGCGAGAAAGATCGGGTAACGATTGAAGAGACGTTTGCCAAACTAGTCGATCTGGCCAACAGCCTCGACGCAGAACAACGACGCGCGGCGGAAGAAGGGCTTAGCGAGGACGAGTTGGCTCTCTTTGATCTGCTAAATAAGGAGACGCTGAGCAAGGTGGATCGCGAGCGCGTGAAACAGGCTAGCCGAAGCCTACTGGAATCAGTCCAGGCCTTGATCGCACCCTTAGAGCGATGGACGGAAAAAGAGCAGACCCAGGCCGAAGTGCAGGTTCTGATTTTGGACCACGTTTTCGCCTCTTTGCCTTCGCCGCCCTTTACGGTGGAAGAGAAACAAACTGTTGCCAATCGCGTTTATATGCACATTTTGCAGCAGAGCGTCGGTTCGCAGCATATTGCAGCATAAACGGCTTTGGGATGGCGCCGTTTTGAATAGGAGGGTCATTTGCAAAAGCCGCCGGGCGATGTCGTTGCGTTTTACATATCCAAGCGTCAATGAGACCTGGGTTGAATTGTCGCAATACTCAGCGCGGGGACTTCACGCTAATTGAATGGTTTATCCCCAGCCACTCCAGCGCGGTGCCGCCCAGTAACCGGTTTTGGACGACGGTGCCGAGGTCGGTCATTTCGCGAATCATCTTGCCGGGTTCGGCTTCGCCAAGCGGGAACGGATAATCCGAGCCGAGGGCCAATCGCTCGGCGCCGACAAGTTGAACTAAAAATCGAAGTACGTCGGGATGATGGACAAGCGTATCGAGATAAAATCGTCCAAGGTATTCCGTGGGGTTGATCGGATTGTCGACGGCGACCAAATCCGGGCGAGCGTGAAAAGCGTTTTCGATTCGACCGATCGACATCGGAAACGATCCACCGCCGTGAGCAAAGGCAATCTTTAATCGCGGCAATCTCTCTAGCACGCCGCCAAAAATGATGCTGCAAATCGCCAGCGCAGTTTCCGCAGGCATGCCAACCAGCCACGGCAGCCAATATTTGTTCATACGCTCGCGGCCCATCATATCCCACGGATGCACAAAGACTGCAGCGCCCAGCGCAGCGGCCGCTTCGAAAAACGGAAACAGATAGGCTTCGTTGAGATTCCATTGATTCACATGCGAACCGATTTCGACACCGCGAAGTCCAAGTTCGTTCACGCAGCGCTCAAGTTCCTTGATCGCCAGGTCGGGCGACTGAAGCGGTACGGTTCCCAGGCCCGCGAATCGATTGGGATATTGTTGAACCACACCCGCCAGATGATCGTTGAGGATTCGCGAAAGATCGTACGTGTCCATCGGCCGGGCCCAATAACTGAACATGACGGGGACGGTCGAGAGGACTTGGAAATCGACGCCCGACTTTTTGCAATCACTTATGCGAGTCGCAGGATCCCAACAATTTTCTTGGACTTCGCGAAATTCCTTGCCATCGATCACCATCCGCGCGCAGCCTGGCTGATGGTGAACAAGCTGCACGAAACCGCCATAGCCATAGCGGTCCGCCAGATCGGGCCATTCTTTGGGCAAGATATGCGTGTGGATATCGATTCGCGGATTCGCGGGCAAATCGAGTTGAACTGTCCGTGATGATTCCATAATCGCCGCAAGCGAATTCTAAAAAAAATTATATCGACAAGACCGAACCGCACGAGCGGCACTTGCGTTTGTCTTCGGATTCCTTGAAGCCCGCGATGAGGGACTTCATTTTCACGACGATGTCCTTGGGTTGCTGCAAGCTGAAAAATTCTTCGTGAATTTTTTCATGACAATTGTCGCAAAACCACATCAGGCCATCGGTTTCGGATGATTTTCTCGCTCGCTCGATGACAAGGCCAATGGTGTTAGCCGGCCGCTGCGGCGAGTGAGGGACTTTGGGAGGGAGTAAGAAAATTTCGCCAGCCTGGATGGGGATTTCAACCGGGGTGCCGTCTTCGATGATTTTCAGCGTGATGTCTCCTTCAAGCTGGTAGAAGAATTCCTCGCCTTCGTTGTAATGAAAGTCCTTGCGCTGGTTTGGGCCACCGACCACCATCACGATAAAGTCCTCCGAGGCTTCGTAAACGCATTGATTTCCGATGGGCGGCTTAAGAAAATCGCGATGATCGTCGATCCACTTTTTGAAGTTAAACGGTCGTTGAATTTTCATGGCTTACCTTTCATTCGATAGTTGCGATGCATTTGAGTTCGATTGCGATTGGAGTCGGCAAGGACTTGACCTCGATCGTCGTCCGACAAGGTTGGTTGGTGGCGAAATACTCGGCGTACAGGCGATTATACGTGGAAAAGTCAGCTTGCATGTTGGTCAGGTAAACCGTCACGTCAACCAATCGGTCCCAGGAAGAACCGGCTTCTTCTAGGATCGTACGGACATTGCGAAAAACGCTGTGGCATTGGGTTGCGATGTCGTAATCGGAGATGTTTTGGTTTGCGTCCAGCGTGACACCGGGAATCTCTTTGCTTCCTCGTTCGCGCGGGCCGATGCCGGAGAGGAACAACAAATTGCCGACTTGACGCGCGTGCGGATAGCTGCCGACCGGCTCCGGCGCGAGGTTCGAGTAAAGCTTGGAATCAGACATCGACGAACTCCGCAATGAATTAGGACGCCAGTATAGGCCAAGGCGTGCTTTTCCGCAGGCTCTCGCCGATTAGTGTCGCTGAATGCAAACATTTTTGGATTCGGTGAAGAATCGCATCGCCTCCACGCCTCCTTCGCGGCCAACTCCCGATTCGCGAGTCCCACCGAACGGCGTGCGCAAATCGCGGACGAGCCAACTGTTGACCCAAACGACTCCGGCCGCGATTTGCTCCCCACAAACCAGGGCCTTGTTTGTGTCAGACGTCCAAACGCTGGCCGACAAGCCATACCGAGTGGCGTTTGCCAAAACAATAGCGTCGTCCAAATCGTCGAATGGTTGCAGTGTCACGACGGGCCCGAAAATCTCCTCTTGATTCGTGCGGCATTCGGGGCCCAACCCTTCAATTACCGTCGGTGCGATAAAGAAGCCGCCGGCGCAACGCCCCGTAAGTCGAATTTGCTGGCCGCCAACGAGAACTTTGCCCCCTTCCTTTTTTGCCAAGTCGATGCAACCAAGTATTTTTTCCATGTGCGGTCGCGAGACCACCGCGCCCAACTCGGACTTGTCGTCCAGCGGATCGCCAACGATCATGCTCGCGGCTCGCTTCAGAAAGTCAGCGCGAAAACGATCGTAAATTGATCGTTGGATGAGAATTCGCGAGCCGCACAAACAGACTTGGCCTTGATTGGAAAACGATGAACGGATCGTCGTGTTCAGCATTCGCTCGTAATCGCAGTCGGCGAAAATGATGTTCGGGTTCTTGCCGCCCAATTCAAGCGATGCTTTGACAAAACGTGGCGCAAGCAGCGCCGCGATTCGCGCACCGGTTTTCGTACCCCCCGTGAATGACACAGCGCGAATCGCAGAGTGGGCAACAAGTGCTTCGCCTGTTGCAGCACCGCTTCCGTGCACGACGTTCAAAACGCCAGCGGGCCAACCGCATTCTTCGACGCCTTTACACAACATAAAAGCCGTGAGCGGCGTGATCTCGGAAGGTTTGCCGATGACGCAGTTTCCCGCAGCCAATGCCGGTGCAATTTTCCATGTGAACAAATACAGTGGCAAGTTCCACGGCGAAATGCAGGCCACAACTCCTAGCGGCTGTCTCAACGTGTACTGAATTGCATCGGGCGTCGCGTGACTTTCGCTGCTCCAAGTGAGAGCCATCGCCGCAAAAAATCGAAAATTCGTCACGGCTCGCGGAATTTCCAAGGTCCGTGCTAGTCGCAAAGTTTTGCCGTTGTCGTCGCATTCTGCTTGAGCCAACGAATCAAGATTTCGCTCGATCCAATCCGCGAGACGATTCATATGGCCCGCGCGCTCGGCGGCAGGAAGGCTCGACCATGTTGGAAAAGCCGCTTGTGCGGCTTGTGCGGCGGAGGCAATATCGTTCGCGTCGGAATCGGGTACTTGGGCGATGATTTCGCCCGTCGCGGGGTTGATATCGTCGAGCCATTTGCCGCTGGCGGGCTCAACAAATCGTCCACCAATAAAGTTCTTGATTTGGGTCTTCATCGTCGCCGCCAATCAGGACAAAAATTGAGCGTACTTTGCGAACGCCTTCAATCAGATCACAATAGTCTCGGTACGTTAACGTGACGTGATCCAATTTGCACCGGCCATTATCAAAACGGACGACTCGCTCGGCAAGCGGTACGTGCTAACAACTTTGATGCAATTCCATTTTCAAATCGGATCGCGTCGCGTCTGGGCCGACTTGGGTCAGCCCATTTCCATTGCGATTCGGCAATCGTTCGCGCAAGACCAAGTTAACCACTTTGGAGTTGACGTCGCCAGCCGCCAACCAATTCGCGCCAGTGGATTCGTTGGCGCAACGCGATTCGGCGGAAGTTGCAACGTCGATCAGATCTCGATCATCCCGCACTGCAACGGTACGCACGTCGAACACGTAGGGCACATCGTGGATGAAGTTACCGGTGAGACGCTTTCCCAAGTACCCGCGCTGATGTCGGCCGCCCTGATCACGGTTGAACCAACCGATGCGGGCGATTCAGGACACGAGCATTACCGACCTCTGCTTGATGCGGCAGATCGTGTGATTCTGGCCGCGACTCTGCAGAAAGCGGCCCAACAAATTTCGCTTGGCGCGTTCGAAGTTCCTGCCCTAATCGTGCGAACATTGCCCAACGACAATCGAAAACTGAGTTATCGGTACGGCGTCGATTGCGATCCGCCGTTTTTCACAATCGAAGCAATGCATTGGATTCTCGACCAGCGATTCGAACACTTGCTGGTTGATTTTCCGTCGCTAGATCGAATGCACGACGATGGTTTGTTGACGAACCACCATTTGTTTTGGAATGTTCCAGAACAAACGCATCGATTGGCGGCTGATTCGAGCGTTAGCCGATCGATCACCGAAATGGTTTTCGTTCCTGACGAAGTTCCCGACGGACATTATCTGTTAAATTTGCAGTTTCCCGATTGGGCCACGGACGCGGCACCGGCCCGCCCTTTGTTATTTGCGACGCACGAACATGAGCACAAAGAGTAGCATCGCTGTCGAATTCGCAACACGAGCTTACGCGGAACATCTTGACCGCGCGGACCCACTTCGTCGATTTCGCGACGAATTTTATTTTCCCACGACGCCGGATGGACGCGATGAACTTTACTTGATGGGAAATTCGCTCGGGTTGGAGCCGAAAAGAACGGCGGCCTACGTGAATGAGGAACTGGAGCGTTGGCGCACGATGGGCGTTCGCGGGCATCACGAGGGAAATTTCCCGTGGTTGCCGTATCACGAGTTTTTGGCCGAGCCGATGAGTCGCATCGTTGGAGGGCTACCGCACGAAGTCGTCGTGATGAACGCGCTGACGACGAATTTGCATTTGATGTTGGCGACTTTTTACCGACCGACGCCGACTCGACACAAGATTTTGATCGAGTCGAGAGCTTTTCCCTCGGACCATTACGCAGTCGAGTCGCAAATTCGTTGGCACGGTCTTGATCCAAACAAGTCGCTGATTAGTTTTGCACCACGAACTGGCGAAGTCCTGTTGAGTGAAGATGATCTTTGTGAACGAATCGCGCGCGAAGGAAAAGAGATCGCCGTTCTGTTACTTCCTGGCGTGCAGTATTACACCGGCCAAGTCCTCGACATCGCGCGAATCACTCGCGAAGCCCATCGGCACGGAATCATCGTCGGTTTTGATCTGGCCCACGCGGCGGGGAATGTGGAACTGCGGATGCACGAATGGGACGTCGATTTTGCGGTTTGGTGTTGCTATAAGTATCTCAATTCGGGCCCCGGCGCAGTGGGCGGTTGCTTTGTGCACGAACGCCATGCTCGCAATACTGCCCTGCCCCGATTGGCGGGTTGGTGGGGGCACGACAAAATCACGCGGTTCGAAATGCCTAGCGAGTTCGCCCCCATTCCGACCGCCGAAGGCTGGCAAGTCAGCAATCCGCCGATATTTTCGATGGCTGCGATTCGCGGGGCCCTGGCGGTGTTCGACGAAGCCGGCGGAATGAGCGTACTCCGAAGAAAATCCGAACGTCTGACGGATTACTTGATTCAATTGCTTGATCACGAATTGGCAAATCGAATCGAAATTATCACTCCGCGCGAAGTTTCGCAGCGGGGTTGTCAGCTTTCGATGCGTGCAAAAACTGCGCGCGGCGCTCGTTGGCTTTGCAATGAGCTTGCGACGCGAGGCGTGACGACGGATTATCGCCAACCGGATGTACTGCGAGCCGCGCCGGTGCCGCTTTATAATTCGTTTCTCGACATTTGGCAGTTTGTTGAACATTTGCGAGAATGCTTGGAGGCAGAGGCATGACCAAACCCAAGCACATCGTCGTGATCGGCGCGGGATTAGTCGGCGCGCTGTTGGCAACCATGCTGACCAGGCGCGGATATCGGGTGACGATTTTCGAAAAGCGACCAGACTTGCGGAAGGTTAAGATAGCAGCCGGAAAGTCCATCAATCTTGCGTTGGCCGAGCGAGGCATACACGGACTTCGCATGGCTGGGCTGTTCGACGAAATCGAGCCGCTATTAATTCCGATGCGCGGGCGACAGTTGCATGAGTTGGATGGAACCACGGATTTTTCACCCTACGGACAGCGACCGGGCGAGGTTATCTACTCCGTTTCCCGAGGTCAGCTTAACCAAATCATGCTCGATGCCGTCGAACAAGCTTCGGATTCTACCCTCGTATTTAACCAAGAAGTCCGCTCGATCGATTTCGATGCGCGGACCGTGACGATGGTCGACACGTTAGACAAAAAAGATCAGACCGTCGAATTTGAGTTTTTGATTGGTGCGGACGGGTCTGGGTCGGCGGTGCGCCAGTCCTTGATCAAGAAAGTCGGTGGCCAAGACCGTTCCGAATTTCTCGACCACGATTACAAGGAACTGAACATTCCAGCGGGAGCCAATGGCGAGTTTCAACTTGAACGAGAGGCATTACACATTTGGCCGCGCGGCGGGTTCATGCTGATCGCACTCCCCAACCTTGACGGCAGTTTTACCGTGACATTGTTCTTGCCGCGAAAGGGCGAAAACAGTTTTGAGCAGTTGCAATCTCCCGCAGATGTGCTCGCGTTTTTCAAAACCAATTTTCCCGATGCTCAAGCGTTGATTCCTGAACTAGTCGACGATTTCTTTTCCAATCCCACGGGCCAAATGGGAACGGTACGCTGCTGGCCGTGGATTTTTCGCGACGCAGCTATGTTGATCGGAGACGCGGCCCATGGAATCGTTCCGTTTCACGGCCAAGGGATGAACTGTGGCTTTGAAGATTGCAGCCAGTGGTGCAAATTGCTTGATCAGCATCACGACGACTGGGGAGCGGCGATGCAGGAATTTCAAACGAATCGTAAACCCGACACAGACGCAATCGCAACGATGGCTTTGGAAAATTACGTCGTAATGCGTGACAGCGTACGCGACCCGAATTATCAACTCAAGAAAGAAATTGGGTTTGAACTAGAGCGAATGTTTCCGCAGCAGTTCATTCCGCGTTACTCGATGGTGATGTTCCACCGAATCCCATACCAAATTGTTTTGGAACGAGGGCTAGTCCAAGAAAAAATCTTGGACAAACTGGTTCGAGGGATCCATCACGCAAAGGACTTCGACAAAACCCGCGCCGAATCCGCAATCAAAGCCAGCTTGCCGCCGCTTTCTTAGTCACATGTTGTTAGCTCGTTAGCTTAACAGTTCGCAGGTAAGGCTTGTGGGTCGTGAAGCCTTGCGGGTATTTCTTCCGCGCGTCGTCATCGGATACGGTCGTTGGAATGATGACGTCTTGGCCGGGTTGCCAATTGACGGGCGTGGCCACCGATTGTTTGGCCGTGAGTTGTACCGAGTCCAACAAACGGAGGACTTCGTCGAAGTTGCGGCCAGTGCTCATCGGATATACGAGCATGGCTTTTATTTTCTTGTCTGGACCGACGAGGAACACGGATCGGACGGTGGCGTTGTCGGCAGCGGTGCGGCTGCCGGCACTGGTCGCGTTGGGGTGGATCATATCGTAGAGCTTGGCGATCGTCATATCGGCGTCTCCGATCATGGGGTAAGTCACCGCAGCACCCTGTGTCTCCTCGATATCCTTTTTCCATTTTTCATGATCGGAAACCGGATCGACGCTCAAGCCAATGATTTGGGTATTTCGCTTTTCGAATTCCGGCTTGAGCCGGGCCATGTAGCCGAGTTCGGTCGTGCAAACTGGCGTAAAGTCTTTTGGATGGGAGAACAAAATCGCCCAGCCGTCACCGATCCAATCATGGAATTGAATGCGACCTTGCGTTGTGTCGGCTGCAAAATCGGGAGCGATATCACCGATACGAATAGTCATGGGAGGTCTCCTTAATTTGGTTTAAACGAGGAATCGATGTCGCCGAATTGAAAGCCCATTTCGCGGCGAAGCGATACGGGGAGTTCGGGGAGTGCCGACCGCCGAATGAGAAACGTCGACAAATGGTACAAGTCGATGAACACGCGATTGTGTTCGGTGGTCTGGCTCAAATAATCGCGGCCGGATGAGCCGCCCGTTCCAATCTTGGTACCCAACATGCGTTGCACCATGATCACATGGCGAGCACGCCAGCGGGTCAACATCTCGTCGATTTCGACCAGCAAAGTAAGATATTGAAACGGCAAAAACAAAATCGGCTCGCCGCGATACTGGTAGATGAAGATCGCGGCCAAGAAGGCTTGTTGACCCATGCGAATTTGGCCGGACGCTTGGAGGCGGCGATATTCAGTTTCATCCAGTAACGCTGCAAACGAAGCCCGCGTCGCGGCGAAGGCTTTGAGTTGAAATTCACGTTCGCGCTCACTGATCGCGGAGTTACGCCGCACGATCGATTCGTCGGAATCCAACATTTCGGCAACCGCGTCGCGGTACTTTTGCCAGAAATCGAAACCGGAGAAATTTAGGAACGGCATTCGCGCGAGCCAGCGCTCGGTCAGTTCGAACAAGCTGGGTCTACTTTCCGCGCCAACGAGCAGGGCTTGGTCGTCGGCGGACAGTCGCGAGGCGATGAATTCTTGGTCGGCCCGCAGACGCTGCTCGCGTTTGAGTCCCAAGCGGGCCTCGATTTGCTTGAACTGGACGCTTTGAAAGCCTGACGCGGGGATCAACAAGTCGCGAAATTCGAGAAAATCCATCGGAGTCATCGTCTCGATCACGTCGATTTGCTGGACTAGCGTCTGCTGAATCGTGTGAATTCGATCGAGCCGTCCAATGACCGCTCCCATTTGTTTTTCGTCAATTCGGTCTGTGTCGAAAACTTGGATCACCGAGTCAAGTTCAAACAAAATGAGCTTGAACCAAAGCTCATAAGTCTGGTGGACGATAATGAACAGGAGCTCGTCGTGAGCGGGATTGCCGACTTCGTCGCTGACAAGTCGCTGTGCGCCGAGGATTTTGTCGAGCTGCAAGTATTCTGAGTAATAGACATCGCCACTGCCGCGAGACATTTCAGTTGCCTTTTAAAAGGTGGGGTACGTTTCCAACGTGCCCGTTTACTCAGGAATTAGCACGTTGAAAACGTGCTCCACGGTTTTCTACGGCAAATTAAGCCGTTGTTCCTGGCATGGCGACTTTGCATTCGGGGGCGTTGTGCCAGTCGAGCATGTCGGGGGTGAGGTTTAGATTGGACTTGAGAAAATCATCCCACATAATTTTCTGGCCGGTGTAGCAGGCTTCGCGGCCCATGATCGCGACGAGGGTGGTCTTACACATGTAATCGCCGTTGTTGATTGGGGTACCGTTGCGGATGGCGCGGAAAAGTTCCTGGTGCTCCGAGTCGTACATGTCGGGCATGTCTTTCGGTTTCGTAAACGTCCAAGCTGAGCCCTTGGTGGGCTGAATTGTGTTCCGCAGGACTTGGGCAAGGCCGGTCGTTCCAATGACGTGGTCTTCGGTTTCGTTCATGCAGCCGGCAATTTGCCGAGCTTGGGAAAACATTTTGACGCCGTTTGCCCATTCGTAAACGCACGCGAAATGGTCGTAGACATTGCCCCACTGTTCTTCGACGCGGACTTGGCGACCGCCGCTTCCGTAACAACTCACGGGGGGTTCGTCGTTCATCAGCCACATTCCTTTGTCGAGACTGTGAATGTGTTGTTCGGCAATCAAGTCGCCCGACAGCCAAGTGAAGTAGAGCCAATTGCGAATCTGATATTCAAGCGGCGACCAACTGGGATTTTTACCGCGATGCCAAAGCGTGCCGGTCAAATAATTTTCTTGGATCGCACGAATTTCGCCAATTGCGCCGTCTTTGATTCGTTCCATGACCGCGCGGACTGCGTGATCGTAGCGCCAGCAAAGTCCAGAGACGACGTTGAGGCCGCTCATTTCTGCTTGGCGACAAGCGTCCCAAACGCGCATCGCACCGACGACATCCGTCGAGATTGGCTTCTCGCAAAAGATATGCTTCTTGGCTTTGACCGCTGCTTCCATGTGGTCTGGCCGAAAATACGGAGTGGAACAAAGGAGCACCACGTCCACATCGCTGGCCATTAGCTGTTTGTAACCATCCAAGCCACTGAAACAATGATCTTTATCGACCGTGCATTTGTCCTTCAGTTCGGTTTGCAGGGCTTTCAGCGACGACTGAATGCGATCGTCAAACGTGTCGCACAACGCGGTGATCTTTACGTTCGGATCGGCGTTGGCCGCATTGACCGCGGCACCGTTTCCGCGCCCGCCGCAACCGATCAATCCGACTTTGAGAGTGTCATCGACCGAATGATGGTAAGCGTACGCGGGTCGAGTCGCCGCAGCGATTGCTCCGCCGGTAAGTGCAGCCGTGGCTTTCAGAAAATTGCGGCGGTCGGAAGTTTGCGATTGAGAAGATTGAGTCATGATCGGTTCTCGCAGAAGTAAACAGTTTCGATGATGGTTCATCGTAGCTGCTTCCGTGGCGTTCGCAAGCTGCGTTTGGTTGTGCCCTGAACGGGCTTCAACGCTCCCCCTCGGCCCTGTGCCGATGGAAGCCGGTTTGGCAACTAGCGCCTTGCTCTAGTTTCCAAACCTTTCGTCGACTGGCACAAGGCCAGCGGGGCAAACGTCATTGCTCCCCATCGTCGCGACGTATCCCAAAATAAACGCGAGTTAGCGAGATCGAGACTAAAACCGGTTGATGTATTCGACGAATTGCCGCTGGAGCGTCGATAAATCGTCGGTAAAGAAGGACTGGAATTCGCTCGCGCGTTGCTCCGGCGAGTCGGTCTCCAATGGACGCTTTTGGGCGAGGTACCGCAAGTACTCGGAATACTCTGCGCTACGCCGCTTTAGCAAAAAATGATTGAAGCCCCACGCAAGTGAGTAGCTCTCGCCGGAGGCTGCTGACTGGCGAAAAGATTCATCGCTGCGAATCATCGGTTTCAGATCGATCGCCGTTTGGGATTGGAGGAGTTGCTTCAATTGCGCAAAGCGAATTGAATTCAAGCCGCCAGGACGCCGCCAACCGTTTCGCGCGAACGCGTCGGCTGGTTCGAAATAGGCCGCGATCCCTTCGCTGACCCAAAGTGGATAGTCAGACATACGAGCCTGCATCCCCGAATTGCACATCAATTGATGGGTGGCTTCGTGGACAAGATGCGTCGCTAAGGTTGTGCGAGCATCCAACGGCAAATTCGGTGCGACAACGTAGCTTGCTAAGAACGCCGATCGATGCGAACCCGCGTGAACGAAGACTTGATTCGAAGCCAATTGATAAAACGCAACGACGTTGGCCACACTACCGCCAAGCTCGCGGTCCATGTTGCGCGAAAAATCTTGCGCGTCTCTAAACAAAAGCACAACGAGCGGAAAGTCAGGCATGTTTGCGGTGAGATTCAGGTCGCGGCAAAATTCAAAGTACGCTCGATAGACTTGCTCAAGCAGCCGAGCCGCTTGGCGAGCCTGATCCGAATTCACGTCGTGGCAGATCAAGTAATGCTTCGTCTCGACGATTTTGTGTTCTGGAAATTGCTCAATTAACAATTTCGCAAGCTGCTCCCGATCAAGAGGCGATAGAGTCTTGGTAGACGGACGGTGTTCGCGGAAATCGTCGCGTTCAACAAGCCATTGGCGCTGATCGGGAGACTGAATCAAAAGTTTTGTTTCCGTCTGCGCGATAAGGTCGCCGTTGATTGTTTGGCTGCCGACGATCCATTCGTCCGCGTGCGCGATCCATGGCGCAGTCAGATACATTGCCCCAATCGCGGCTGCTCGAACAAGATGTCGTGCAAAAGATTTCATTGCGCTGGCTCGGCCGGATGAGTCTCGTGAACGACGTTTCCGTGTCGTCGACGTAGGATTTGAACAATCACAAACGCTAAACAAGTTGTGGCGACGAGGCTTGTTAGACTTATGGCCGCAGTGAGATCATCGACGCCGGAATGCAGTTGACCCAATATCGAACGCGCGACTGTGTCGATGCCGGCGGGGAGGACTTGGAAACTGACGGCGACGTCTCCGGAGGCAATGAGGAAGGCGATACCAGCGGCGGCGAAAATGGTGATTCGGTTGGCCGAAATTCCTAAACTCCAAAACAACGCGAGCGAGCCGGCACGTTCAGTCTTCATCGATTCCAACACGGATTGAGAAGTTTGCCGCATAGCAAAGTACAGCGTGAGTGCAACGGGTCCGAACGCGATACAAGTGTTCGCAACGACAGGCCCGAAAATGCTTCTGTCCCAAAGTTGGCGAAACGATTCAAGCTTGATGCTCGACGCAATGCTATCAATCAAAGTTCCGACGACTGGATAAGGGACGGTCAAACTTGCGGCGACGAGCGGAAAGAAGACCCAACTTGAAAATGGCTTTCGCCGAATTGCGAGCCAAGCCAACACGAGCGCGATGCCGGTTGTCGTAATCGCCGTTAACAATCCAATAGAACCGCTCCAAAACAACGGCCAGCGATAATTGGAAAAGGACTTTGCGATCGCGTCGGCCAAGTGTGCCACTGAAAATTGACGTTGGACCGATCCTGCGACGGCGACCGTCGCCGTTCCGGCTCGCATCACAAGGCCCGTTATCGGCAACGCAAATAATCCCAGCCACATCAAAGTCGTGATTGTCGTGGACCACAAATGACGACGACCGGCGGAGCGATCGGGACGCCGTGCCGTTTCTTCGTCGTCACCAACGAATGTAATTCGGAACACCCAAAGGACCGAAACGACGAGAAAAACGACCAGCGCAAATTGGCGGATCGAACCGAAGTACTCCATGATGGATTGGTTTTCCGGCAGCTCAATCGACCACGGCATTCGATTCAGGGCGTATCCCAAATAGACTTGCTCGGCATACGTTCCAATTTGATAGATATCGGCCACAGCGATTTCTCGCGCTACGATCACGAGCATCCAAAGCGCGGCAGCGATCAGCAGTGGCAGCAATCTGACGAAGGTGACTTGGCAAAAAACCCGCCACGGGCTTGCGTCCAAGAGGGCTTGTTGTTCGAGAATCCAGCCGCGGGACCAAAACCCTATCGCAAACAGAATTGTCAACCAAGCGACTCCGGCGGTAGCGTGAATCCAAACGGCCGATGACCAGTTGGCGGCGATCAGCGCGGTTACGTTACCGTCCGCAACTAGCCAAGTCCGCACTCTGCCGAATACCGATTCCCATGCGGCGACGTGTAAACACAACGGAACGAGCGACAGAGAAACAATGAGCGTTGTTAGGCCGCGTTCCCAGCGATTGCCGAAAACCCAGCGATGGGCGCACCACAAGGCCAGCGGCGTGGCGATTGTGAACGAAAGAATTGCGAGCACAATCGTTTGAGTCAAGATTCTGCCGAAAGTCGCATTCGACGTGCCGATCCAAGTCGCCGCGACCAGTGAACCCACGAACAGCCAAATTAGAAACCAAATAATTTCAGCGCGAAGTCGCATGGTGTTTCAAAGTAATCGCGAACTTTCCGGGCTTCAATTGGCGGCGACGTAATGAAGAGCTAAGCAATACAAAAACCCCTCACCCTTACCCTCTCCCCGGAGTACCGGGGCGAGGGAACAATTGTTACCGGCGGAATACGGGGCCGTCGTCGCGAGTTCGAATTTTAACTGGTTTGATCGTTGAGATGTTGGCTTTAGCGTTTGCGTTTGATTTCGGCGCGGGATCGACGAACGCGACGGTGTATTCACCGAGGTAATGCAACAGGCTATTTGGGCCGTGAAAACCTTGAACTTTTTCGTTCCAGTTCACTCGTTTGCCGACCATGCGGCCTTGGGCGAGGTCAAAGTCCATGTGCCCACGCGTGATTCGCTGCGAAAGCTGTGCACGAATTTTCGGGTCTTCAATTGGCGTCAAGATTTCCGTGTGAAAGCCAACTTTCGCCAACCCGTCATTTACTTCGAGCAACTCGTAGCAAATTTGAATTTTGATTCGCTTGATACTCTTGTCGTCATTGAAAGTTGCGACTTCGTTGGGTTCATACCATTTGCGTCCGACGGGAATAGGTTCGTTGGGGAACAGTATCCACGGGCTGCCGGTGCCGAATCGGTATTGGTTCGGTTCATTTTGTCCGGTCACAGTTTTTCCGCGTTCGTCGACCGACATGGTCATCAGCGGCCGACCCACGGATTGAGCCATTGCCTCGAATTCCTTGGCGGGAGTTTTGTCTTTGGAGCTATCGTAACTGACTGGTTCTTGCGTGCCATTTTTCTGCCACATATCGACGCGCTCAATCGTCTGCTCCAAGGCGGCTTGGCCAAACGAGTCGATGCTGAGGACTTTCCAAGTCGTGGTCGAGCGTGTTCGCGACGACATGACTTCGGTTGTTTCGTCCATCGAAGTCTTGTTGGTGGAAACGTGCTCGACGTTCCATTGCAATTTTTCGCCCACCGCAAACTTGTAGCGAAAATCGAAAAGCTGTTGCTTGGTCGCTTGTTTGGTGGCCCGTGAAAGCGATTCGGCGAACTTCCCTTGCCCGTCGTCCTGGGCAATAGCGGCCGTCGCAAGACAAATCATACCGAGCGTGATAAAAACAGTTCTCATGGTCGCGTCCTTGCGGAATGAGGAATTGTCGATGGGCCTTAGCTGCGGGCGTCGCGGATGGCACCGCCCCAACCAAGTTTTTCACGAAGCGTTCGATAGTAGCTTTGGCCTTGGATTTGAATCATCTGAAACGTCGGATCGGCTTGTATAACGCGCACGCGTTCGTGCACGGTCAGCGAACAGATCGACTGTCCATCGACCAACGCGTGCGTCGAAGCGTTCGGGTTGCGAACGACGATTTCGTACACTCGATTGGCCGAGTCCACAACCGGCCGTACGGTCAGCGTATGCGGACTGAGCGGCGAAATGACGAACACGCGCAAGTCCTTGCGAACGATCGGGCCGCCTGCCGACAGGCTGTGTGCGGTCGAACCGACGGGGGTACTAATTATTAAACCGTCGCAACTATAGGAAGTCGCGAATTCCGCGTCAACGTAAAGGTCGATCTGCTGTAACGCGAACGGCGGGCCGCTCATGATAGCAACTTCGTTAAGTCCCAAATGATCGGCGATGACACGCGATCCACGTAGGATTTGGCAACGAAACATCAGGTGCGGCGTGATTTGACCGTTCCCGGCAACGATCTGTTCCAACGCTGGCAACAAGTCATCCGGAAGCAAATCGGCCAAGAATCCGAGGCGCCCAAAGTTCACACCAACGACGGGAATTTGCTGCTCGCCCATCTGCCTTGCGGCGCGCAAGATCGAACCATCGCCGCCGAACACGATCGCGAAGTCAGCTTGATGCTTCGATAAAATTTCTGAGAAATTCAGATCTTCCAAAACCACGTCGCAGAGCCGCGAGATTTTTGGTCGGAGTTGTTCTATCGCGGTCAAGATTGCCGGCCGTCGGTCGCCGGAGCCTAGCAAAAGAATTTTCGGGCGGCGGCCCGTCCAAGGGAGTTTGGCCTCAACGGAATTTGTCTCGGTGGTAGATGTCGCGCCGATCAATGGACAACACTTTCGCTCGAATGCGGAACTGGAACTGGGCCGCGCAGCGAGTCGCGAATCGTCTGCTCAATTCCGGCGACATCCAATTTTAGGCCATTGAGCAATTCGGCTCGGTCGCCGTGTTCGATAAATTGATCGGGAATTCCCAATCGTTTGACGTGCGTAGTCGGCAACCCTGCATCGGAGGCGAACTCCAAAACGGCGCTGCCAAATCCGCCCATCAACGCGGCTTCTTCAACTGTGACGACGAGCCGAGCTTGTTCCAATGCCCGGCGGACGATGGCTTGATCGAGAGGTTTGACGAACCGCATGTTGACTACGCCGACGTGGATTTGATCGTGCCGCAATGCTTCGGCCGCAGCCACGCATTCATTCAGCAAAGTTCCGGCGCAGAGGATGATCACGTCCGCTCCCCAGCCGAGAATCTCAGCCTTGCCAAGCTCGATGGGTTGCAGAGGCCGGGAAAGATCGACGGCATTGTCCTTCGGATAGCGGATAGCGCACGGGCCGTTTTGTTGCAACGCAAAATCGAGCATCGCGCCGATATCGTTTGCGTCGCCGGGTGCCATGATGACCATGTTGGGGAACACGCGAAGGTAGCCCAAATCGAACATGCCGTGGTGCGTCGGGCCTTCGGGGCCGGTGAGTCCGGCGCGATCGAGCATAAACGTCACGGGTAAATTTTGCAGACAGACTTCTTGAAAGATTTGATCGTAGGCTCGTTGCAGAAACGTGCTGTAGATGTCGACGATGGGTCGAAGTCCAGCTTTGGCTTGGCCTGCGGCAAAAGCAACGGCATGCGATTCGCAAATTCCGGTGTCGAAGAATCGCGTCGGGAACTTGTCGCGAACGGCTTCGAGTTTGTTCCCTTGGCACATTGCCGCTGTCAGCACCGTTGTTTTTGGATTGTGTTCGAGTTGATCCGAGATCGCATCGCTGGCGTGATCGGTGTACGCCTTCCGCGATGATTTGGCTTTCAAAACGGCTTGATTGCCTTGGCGATCAAAAGACGGCGGCGTATGGAAATAGACCGGATCGGCTGCGGCTGGTTCGAAGCCAAAACCTTTCTTGGTGATGACGTGCAATAGCACTGGCCCTTCAAGGTGCCGAACCATTTTCAAATACTTGCGCAGGATCGTGATATCGTGGCCGTCGATCGGACCGAAATAGCGGAAGCCGAATTCTTCAAACAACATTCCGCCGCACAATCCGGCTTTAACACCTTCTTTGATTTGTGCAAGCAATCGTTCGGTCGGGTCGCCGAATACCGGAACGTGGTTGAGCAAATTGACGACTTCGGATTTGAGCCCTTTGTAGAAGGACGTCGATCGGACTCGGTCCAAGTATTTTGCAAGACCGCCGACGCGAGGGCAGATCGACATTTCGTTGTCGTTCAGGATGACGAGTACGTTGCTGTTGAGTTCGCCGGCGTGATTGAAAGCTTCGAACACGATTCCCGATGGGAGCGCCCCGTCCCCGATCACGGCGACCGCGCGGCGATCGGATTGGCCTTGCAAGTCATCGCCGTTTTTCAAGCCAACGATTGTCGACACACTACATCCGGCGTGACCGGTCATGAACAAGTCATAGGGGCTTTCTTTGGGATTGGGAAAACCCATCAGACCACCCTTGGTTCGGATGGTCGAAAACTTATCGTATCGGCCAGTGATTAGTTTGTGCGGATAGATTTGATGGCCCGTGTCCCATATCAGCCGGTCGTGGCTGAAGTCGTAAATGCTGTGTAGGGCCAAGCACAATTCGACCACGCCCAGATTCGACGCGAAGTGCGCCGGGCGGACGCTCAACAGCGTGTACAACGTTTCGCGAATCTCGTCCGCCAAACTATTCAGTTGCTCGACAGTCATCGAGTGCAGTTCGAGCGGCGAGCGAAGCTGTGAAAGGACATTCGTCATGGGTCGTGCCTAACTTTTGCGGTCGATAAGACTGTGTACCAAGTTTCGCAGCGAATCCGCGCTTGGGCCAAACGTGGCCAAGTGCCCGAGCGCTTGATCGATTAGACGGCGGGCTTTGTCGCGGCTTGCGGCGTCGCCGACTAATTGCGGATAAGTTGACTTACCGCGCTGTTGATCTTTCTGGGTTTGCTTTCCTAAATCGTTCGGGCGTCCGTGGACATCGAGCAGATCATCGACGATCTGAAACGACAGCCCGAATAACCGACCGAATTCCGACAGGTGTGCAGTTTGCGTCGCGTCGGCACCAGCCGTCGCGCCGCCCATGTACGCAGCAGCCGAAAACAACGCGGCCGTCTTGCGCACGTGAATGGATTCCAATTCGTCTATTGTAAGCTGCCGGTTTTCCGCCGCCAAATCCGCAGCTTGGCCGCCTATTAAATGGCAAGAACCGGCGGCCGTCGCAAGGACTTGGGTGCAGCGGAGGGCCGTTTCAGCCGGTTGTACGTCGGTAGCGAGGATTTCGAAAGCTTGGGTAAGTAGCGCGTCGCCGACCAGGATTGCGGTTGCTTCGTCGAATTGAATGTGGCACGTCGGCCGGCCGCGTCGCATCGTGTCATCGTCCATCGCCGGCAAGTCGTCGTGCACAAGCGAATACGCGTGGATCATCTCGACAGCGCACGCGGCACCGAGAGCGGACTCGACTCGGCCGCAGCAAGCTTCGTTGGCGAGCAAGACGATCAATGGTCGGAGGCGCTTGCCTGGTGCAAGCAAACAATAGCGAATCGCATCTCCAAGTCGTTCGGGGCAGCTCGACGGAAAACGAGAGTACGCGGCCAATTGATCGTCAATCCGTTGACGCAACGTATCAAACTGGGTCAAGTTGCTTGGGCACGAGCCGACAGCCATCGAAGATCCTTGCGGGTCGATGAAACTCATTTACACCTCGTTCCCAAGCTCCTGCTTGGGAACGCAACGTTTTCGAAGCTCCTGCTTCGTCTTGAGTCGCCGGTGGTGCTGCGAAGCCGGAGCTTCGCGGAACTCCGTTCCCAAGCCGAAGCTTGGGAACGAGGGCAACTCATTTTGTCAAAGTACCAATATAACCAATTGGCGTTAGAGTCACAGCGCGGGGTCACGAATCGCCGGAGATTTTTAAAACAACTGATCGGCGTCTTTTCCGCCGGGACGTTTGGCGGAGCGTGGCCGGTCGGGGTTGTTCTTGGCGGCCTCAGCGAAATCTTTGAGTCGCGCCGTTCCGTCCGCGTCCACATCGACGACAAGCGAGATCCGTTCCTCGGCCTCCCGAAGTCGCTGATGACAATTTCGCAAATGCTGCAAGCCCGTTTCGAAGACCTTTAACGAATCGCTCAAGTCCATCTGCCCCGTCTCGAGCTGCTGCACGATTTGCTCAAGCTGTTTGAGGTGAAACTCAAAGTTCGTCGGTTCGGATTCATCGGTCGGTTTTTGTTTCTTGTTCATGCTATGAGGCTCATCGCAAATCCGTCGAAAGTCAAGTCCTCAGGGTCCGACGCCAATTTGCGTAGGCTTCGGAGTAAATTGGGGCCTGACCCTCTCGCGTTGACGTTCAGCGCTCAAACTCGTTTGTTTTCCAAACTCGTTCGACGCGGCTTTTCAGGCGACCTATCGCCAACTGCGATTCGATTAACTCGCCTTCAACGACATGTTGAGCGTCGGTGATCGGTTGCCGGTCTTCGTCGAGAGTGACACTGTATCCGCGGGCAAGGACTTGGACTGGGCTGATCGAATGCAAGCGCGCGGCCAACTCGGCGGCTTTTGATTGGTGACGTCGCAACGCATTGACCAGTCCGCGCGAAATTCGTTCGCCGCACGAATCGCATTGCCGGCGCACCAACGCAATTCGATCAAGCGGGCGGCGAAACGCGGGGTGTTTTGCAATCGCCGCCAGCCGATGCGCGGCAAGATCGGCCCGGCGAGTCAATGCGACTCGCAAGCGTGCAGACCACTGCTGAAGTTCGCGCGAGATTTCTTCGCTGTCGGGAACGACCAACTCGCCGGCGTTGCTGGGCGTCAGCGCTCGGACGTCGGCGACCAAGTCACAGAGCGTCACGTCGACTTCGTGGCCGACCGCGGAGATCACGGGAATCGGACAACGAAAAACAGAGCGGACGACTCGCTCATCATTGAAGCACGCGATGTCGTCTTGGCTTCCGCCGCCGCGCGCGACGATCAATGCGTCCAGGTTCGGAATGATTCGAGCGGCCAAAGCAATCGCAGCCGTGATTTGCTGGGGAGCGGCTTCGCCTTGGACTTGGGATGGGAACACGAGCAGATCGACGTCGCGCCAGCGTCGATGGATGACTTGCAAAATATCGTGAATTGCCGCACCGGTGGGGCTCGTTACGATGCCGATCCGACGCGCGTAAGTAGGGAGAAGTTTCTTGTGTCGCGCGTCGAAGAGCCCTTCGGCCTTGAGCTTTTGAAATAGCTGCTGAAACGCAAGTTGCTGTGCTCCGATTCCGACCGGCTCAAGTTGCATGACGTTGAGCTGATAAGTTCCACGCGGCGGATACAACTGAATCGCGCCTCGGCAAATGATTTCGAGGCCGTCTTTTAGTTCGAACTTGAGCCGCTGGGCTACCGGTTTCCAAATCGTCGCGCGAATCTGCGAGTCTTCGTCCTTAAGCGTTAAATAAATATGTCCGGCGGTGGAAACCGTGAGATCGGAAATTTCGCCCGCAACGGCAACTCGGTCAAACGACGATTCGAGCGACTCCTTGAGCCGCCGCGTCAATTCGCGAACGGACAAGACATCGTCTGGATCGGAGGGTTGAGGGCGAATCATCGGGATGCCAGTGGAGAAACATTGGATGTTGCTTTGAATGTAACAAAAAATCAGGTGCCCAAAACCGCCGCGAGCTTGTCTCGTGAGGTGAATCAGATTCGCTGGGCCATGTGCGTTCGTTGATCTGGCGCCGAAAGTCTCATCCACCAACGAATCAAGCTCGTTGGGAACAGTTCGTCTGAATTGAAATGGTCGTTGTCAATCGATGCCATCGGCACCATAATGCGGCAATCATTTTTCGGCGAAGTGATGGCTTGCAGCCCGTTGAATTACTAGCGCGAAGCGCAAGCTCGTGTTAAACGGCGTGCATAGATTCCACTTTGTTTAGTCGGGCACTGGAAGTTAGAGGATGGCCATGAAACGGACGATTGGGGCACAGGGAATTACGTTTGACGATGTCTTGTTGGTTCCGCGAATGAGTAGCATCGTTCCGGCTGATGTTGAGGTCACGACGCGATTGACTCGGCGGATCAATCTGAACATTCCACTCATAAGTTCACCGATGGACACGGTCACCGAAAGTGAAATGTCGATCGCATTGGCGAAAGTGGGCGGGCTGGGCGTGATTCACAAGAACATGTCGATCGAGGCGCAAACCAAAGAGGTCCACAAAGTCAAACGGAGCGCCAACGGCGTGATCGACGACCCGGTGACTTTGCCTCCCGATGCTACCGTGTCGATGGCGCGCGAAATCATGGACCAGCACAATGTCTCTGGCGTGCCAATCGTGCTAGCGAATCGAAAGCTAGTGGGAATTCTTACGCGACGTGACTTGCGATTTTTGGAAACAGCCGAGACGAAAATCTCGGAAGTTATGACGAAAGAATCGTTGGTGACGGCCACGGGGATCGTATCGCTTGCGCAAGCTGAGCGAATTTTGACGGATAAAAAAGTGGAGAAACTTTTGCTGGTTGACGAATCTTACAAACTACTGGGACTCATCACGATCAAAGACATTGACATGATGAAGCGGTTCCCAAACGCTTGCAAAGATGCGCAAGGTCGCTTGCGCGTTGGTGCCGCAGTCGGCGTCAAGGATTTGGAGCGTGTGGAGCGGCTCATCGAAAACGATGTCGACGTTTTGATCGTCGATAGTGCTCATGGTCATTCGTCGAACGTAATCGAAACCGTTAAAGCGATCAAACGTCAGTGGGATATCGACGTGATCGCCGGCAACGTCGCAACGGCCGAAGGTTGCCGTGCGCTGATTGACGCTGGTGCCGACGCAGTAAAAGTCGGTATCGGTCCGGGTTCGATTTGCACGACGCGAGTGGTCAGCGGTGTGGGTGTTCCACAAATTACGGCCATCATGGATGCTGCCGAAATTGCGGATGCTCACAACATCCCCGTGATTGCCGATGGCGGAATCCGTTACAGCGGAGACATCACCAAAGCGATCGCGGCGGGAGCTTCGAACGTCATGATCGGCGGCTTGTTCGCGGGTCTGGCGGAGAGTCCCGGCGAAATGATTTTGTATCAGGGTCGTACCTTTAAAGTTTATCGAGGGATGGGTTCGCTGGGCGCAATGAATCAAGGCTCCAGCGAGCGATACCGCCAAAGTCGAGATAACGGACTTGCGAAATTCGTTCCGGAAGGTGTCGAAGGCCGTGTTCCCTTTAAGGGAGCGCTCGGCGACTTTGCTTACCAACTGGTCGGAGGACTGCGAGCCGGAATGGGCTATTGCGGTACCCAAACTATCGAACAGTTGCGGACCGAGGCGCAGTTCATCCAAGTATCTGCGGCGAGCGTAAGAGAGAGTCACCCCCATGACATTGCGATCACACAAGAATCCCCAAACTACAGCGCCGAATCCACAAGCTCCGATTGAGCTGGTGTCAACGCGGCGTCGGGGCAATCGGTGGTTGCGGAAAGCTTTTCGCTGCGTGGCAAGCGGAGCACTTGGATTGATGGCTACGGCAGCCTTTGCTCAGTCCAACGAACCAGAACGATTCAGCCCACCTGTTCACATTCAGCCAGCAACCCACAATGTACTGCGGACTTCGGGTGCCGAGGATTTCTATGGCGACGACGACAAAGAACTGCAATGGCAATCGGCTGACCAAAGTCTGCGCCGAGGTCCGACGGCAGTGCAAACTGACAACGCCGTTTATCGAAAGTCAGTCGACGAGGGTACCGACGACCCGCTCCAAGGGCAACTGATTACCGATGAATCCCAAGGCCCCGAACTGCGCGCGCCAATCGACGACCAGCGCAATGATCGAAAAATAAATTTGCGCACGGAGCACGACGGAAGTGCGTTCCGGTCGGCACAACAACGGCGAAATCCAAGCGGAAAACGTCGGGCTTTTGCCGCAGGGTTCCAGGGCCAAGAAGAATTACGCGATCCGTACCAAGGCAAAAAAGACTCGGCCACCCAGCAAGATCCCAAAGTCAATGAGCCAGCCGAAAAGACTTGCGATCAATATCGCGAGGACCTTCTCAATCAACCGATTACCAAAGTCGACATAAACATCAGTGCTCCTCGTCCCACTGACAAGCAGCGCGATCAAGCGATGATCTCGCGCGGTTGGACGGACCGCTACGGGAATATTTTGGCATCCGGCCTCCTTGTCGACTTGCGAAATGGCTATGCAGTCATCGACACGGGTAACGGCCAACAGCAGATCGCGGTTGCTCGATTAAGCGACGCCGATTTGGGAGTGATCTCGCAAGCTTGGCGCATTCCAACCGAATGCACCTTGGGTGACATGAGTTCGACCGAGCGTTGCTGGGCGAATCAAACGTATACTTGGAAAGCATCGAATCTCTGTCACAAGCCACTTTATTTTGAGGATGAGCAACTGGAGCGTTACGGTCATTCGGCCGGCCCAGTGTTGCAGCCCCTCAAGTCGACTGCGCACTTTTTCGTTCAGCTAGTTTCCTTGCCCTATCAAATGGGCATTCATCCGGCGAATGAGTGCCAGTATGCCCTCGGATTCTACCGCCCCGGCAACTGTGCCCCGTGGCTTTGCGATCCAATCCCCATCAGTCTAAGCGGTGCTCGCCACCAAGTAGTCGCAACGGCTGCCGTTGCGTTAATACTTCCCTAACGATTCATGTCTTGAGAGCGATTGGCTCGTTGAACGACCACGGCGCACAACCGTGGTCGTTCTTTTTGTTTCTTGATGCAGCTCACGGCAACACGCGGATGCGTAGATTCTTGAAATCCACGGGTGCACCTTCGGATTCCAGGCACAAAAAGCCGGTGCGGGGTTCGCAGTTAGTGCCGCCGGAGACTTCTTCCCCGTTGACCCACAAACGGATTTCGCCGTTGATCGCCCGAATGTAGTAGTGATTCCATTCGCCGATCCCTTTGCTCAAGTTCTTGCGCGGAAAGCTACGGTTGCCGCCCGGAGCGACGGGTGGGAACGGAGTCATTTTCGACTTGCCCACTGGAAAGACATCGCCGTTCGTGGTGAACCAATCGGCTTTTTTGCCGGATGATTTTTCGAACTGTTCGGTGTAGCCGTGGTCGAGGACTTGTACTTCGATCCCGCCGGGTGGAAGCGAATCTGGTTTCAAGTCTTTTAGCGCCTCTTCGGAAGCCCACACAAAAATTCCGGAGTTCCCACCAGATTCTAAATGCCGCCACTGGGCCACGAGTTCAAAGTTATCGAACGGTTTCTGCGAACGGATCACGCCTACCGGCTTGCCGGTGCAATGGACTTCGCCGTCCTTCCACGTCCAAGTCTCTTTGTCGCAGTTGACTTGAACGAAATCCTGTTCGCCAAGCGCTCGCCAGCCCAACCCATTGCCGTCCACGAATGCCTTGGGCAAGTCCGTGGACTCTTGCGCCAGCGTGCCGGTCGCGTAGACCGCACATAGGCATGCCGCCAAAATGCTCCCACGAATTATTTTATGATTCATGTTCGTCGCCTTCCGTTTTTGATGCACTCCGTTTTAACTGGACCGCTTCGGGCCGCGCGGCGAGGTTGCAGCGCCCGAAAGCCGGGCGGTTAAACGAAGAATGCATTTGATTCTAGCGAGAAGTTCGGATTGTCGCTTCGGGCCAGCCTGACGAGAAATTGTTGCCGTAAAGTCCGCAGCTAACAAACCAGCAGGAAATTCAGCACCTATGTCTAGGATTACGCGAACCGTTTGCCTGAAACGACGTCTTGTTTACGCAGGATGACCGCATTCTAAGCTTGTGGTTCTTGAGTTAGTTCAGTTCATCGTTTTCGGATAGGTTACGTCCATGATCCAAAATGCAACTGACGCAGTTCGCGTACTCGCGGCGGACGACGTGAGCGTTGGAGATTATTTGGTCGTAATGAATGTTACACTTCAAATTCCCAGTTTCTATTGGTCCTTGGATTACCAGGTTTCATCGCGGACCGATTTGGTTCACTTAAGCTATATGCCCGGTGATTGCGGAAGCCCATTAGAGGTTATCGCGGTTTGCCTGCCTTTTTTGTTGGTCGAAACGTTCGATGGAACTCGGCAGACAAAAGATTTGCGACAATGTCGCGTTGCTCGTGTCAGCCCAGAGTTCGCGAGCAAGGTCCGCAAGTCGCTGGCTAAGAATAAGAAGCGGAAGGAATAATGGTTGTGAATCGTCCCCGGCGTGCTTGCCCCGAATGGCGTGGACTTAAGAAAAAAAGTTCCCTCTCCCCACGGTACAGGGTGGGGAGAGGGGTTAGGGTGAGGGGCTGAATTGCGAATCAAACGTGCGCCCTCACCCCGACCCTCTCCCCGGAGTATCGGGGCGAGGGAGCTTGAAAATCCTTAAGTCCACGTCATTCGGGCTTGCCCTGTGGGAGCGAAAGATTAGTAACATACTCACCATGCAAACAGCCATGATCTTGGATCGCGAACATTCCCGAATGGTGGATCAAATCGCGGTGCGCGAGTTTGGGATGAGCGGCTTGGTGCTGATGGAAAACGCGGGTCGGGGTTGCGCGCTGCATTTGCTGAATCTTGGCATCGACGGTGAAGTCGTCATCTGCTGCGGGTCTGGAAATAATGGCGGCGATGGATTCGTCATCGCGCGGCATTTGGCCAATGCGGACATCGAAGTCCGCGTGATGTTGGCGGCCAAACCGTCGGAGCTTTCGCCGGACGCGCGAGCGAACTACGAAATTCTTGCCAAAACCGCCACGCGAATCGAGAGCTTGCCTCACGCAAGTAGCGACGAAATTCGCCGCCATTTAATGCCAGAAAGCGAAGACAAGGTCGCTTGGATCGTTGACGCGCTGCTTGGCACTGGCGCGAGTGGGCCGGTTCGTCCACCGCTGGATGAATGGATCCGGCAAATGAACTTGTCGAAAATAAAAACGCTCGCGGTCGATATCCCCAGCGGCTTGGATTGTGACACGGGCCAAGCGGAAGGCGTTTGTGTTGAAGCGTCGCAAACGTGCACTTTGGTGTCGCTCAAGCCCTGCTTTTTGCTTGAGCCTGGGCGTAATTTGGCCGGAAAAGTCAGCGTAATCGATATTGGAGTCCCCAAAGAAATCAAGTTCGCCGTCGAACAACACCAGATAAGCGGAGGCGCGATTGATTTCGCCTGATGGCAGAGCGAAAATGGCGGGAGCGAATAGTCGAGACCGATTCGAGCGTTTGGTGAAACTGGCCGACAAAATTGTCTGCCTCACGCGGGGATATTAATGAGCATGTGGCTACAAGTTTCTATCGCGTTTGTCCTTGCGTTCATCTTTGGCTCGCTGGTCGAGTACGTTGTGCATCGGCTGATGCATGCCGGAAAGTTATTTCACAAGACTCATGCCAAACACCACCAGTTAGGCGAAGGTCAAGGATGGCTATTGGAATTCAAAGACTACATACTGCCAGGGTTGGCGATAATTTGGTTCGGGTTTCTGGTGACGGTTCCGGCTGGGATGGGCTTTGCGGCGGGTTGCACTGTGTATGCCGCGTTGGCCGCGTATGCTCACCAGGTGCAGCACGAAAAGCCCGAGTTGGTATTTTGGATGCAGCAGCCTGTGCATCATTTGCATCATTCCAAGAAAATGTGGCATCACAATTTTGGAATTTTGGTCGACGTGTGGGACCGCGTGTTTGGCACATATAAACGGTTCGACGAAGAACCGCAGCGCGAGCATCCGAAGCTAACGATGGCCAGCTATTTCAAGATTAAGTGGTTTTGAGAGCGGCGCGAATTCGTTGGCTCCAAACCCCTCACCCTAACCCTCTCCCCAGAAGCCGGGGCGAGGGAACCAAAGCAGGCGCGGGGAAGGCATTTGTAGAAACGACCGTGAACCTCCACGCGGCAAGCCCGTGGCATCTATAAAAGCCTCAAGCCTCAAGCCTCAAGCCTCAAGCCTACTAACGTGTCGCGCGGCGGCGTGGGGTGTCTTTCCATTTCATGGCGCGGCGCATGGGTTCGATTCGCAAGACGACTTCACCGTTTTGAAATATGCGAACGGTCCCGCTCGACTCGCTGACCACAACCGCGATGGCTTCGGTGTTTTTGCTAATCGCGGCTCCAGCATAATGTCGCGAGCCAAGTCCGGTGGTCATGGTGAGTTCGACCGGTGCGGTATCGATGATTCGACAACAAGATTCGACGGTACCGTCAGCCGCAATGATGAATGCACCGTCCAGTTGTGCGATTTCCTTGATGGCTTCGACGACGCGCGGATCGCTGAGGTTTCGCTGTTTGCGCGAGTACCCTTTCATCGGATCGAAACCGACCGATTGGCTTTGCTGAAGTACCTTGCGGTGGTCGCCGACGATGATCATCGTGCCGACGGGCTTGCCCTCGCGCCCTTCGCGACCAATCTCGACTGCCAACTCGACGACGCGCTTGATAGTGTCGAGAGGTACTTTCGTTTCGAGCATTTGCAAATCGCGCGCGGTCAGTCTCCCCAAATGTTCGGTTAGCTGCACGATGCTTATTGAATCGGATTGGTCGACACTAAAACTGCTGTAGACTGCGACGACGATAGCTCCGGGCCGAAGGTACTCTGCGGCGACACCGTCCAAGATAGCTTGAGTGAGGCGATCGTGAATTGTGGCATCGGGATTCTCAAGCTTGATCCGAGGGAGTTCATGTTCCGCCGCCAATTGCAGCAACTCGGCAGTATGACCGACGACAACGATCATGACACGATCCAGTTGCGACTTGAGCCATTGGAATCGTTTGCCATCGGCAAATCCTTCGCGGTGCGGGCCATCCTCAAGCAGCACGAGCACGGCATCGGCGGACGAAACTTGCGCAAGCTGAATGGCTGTTTCAACCATTGGCACAAACACGTCGTTTTTGGCGGAATGGGTCATGCGAATAAGGCGCGCAAATTCAGGCAGGCGAAGTTGACCATGAATTTAAACGATTTGCGCAATCTATCAAGGGTTTTGCACGGGCCGATGGAAAACAAATCGGCCTGATCCGCGACTGACTAGCGCATCAACGTTGGCTTGTCAGTTGGTGAGTCAGTCGTGGGAATCGGTGACACTGCGGGACTTTGGCGGGTGTTTTGGCGGACATAATCACGCCAAGCGACGACGTCATGTCCAAAGTCTTTGTCAGTCACGGCTTGCAGGGAATCGGCACCGCGCAACTGCAACGCCGGATTGGGATCTTCCACGGCTAAAGCCAGTGCTTGGATGGCTTCGGGACCGCGATAATTTTTCAAAACACGCGCGGCTGCCAAGCGAACGTCGATATCAGAATCGCCTCCAATGATTTGCTGCAAGATTTGAATTGATTCAGGGTTCGTATTTTTGGAACAAGCATTGACGGCAGCCATTCGAACGTCCGATTGCGAGTCTTGGGCTGCGGCCATCAATGCGGATCGAGCTTCAGGGGCGTCGAGTTCTCCGAGTAGCTGGATGGCGTCAATTCGAACTAACAAAACCGGGTCCGTTTGGGCGATGTGAGCCAATTGCAAAGCGGCTTGGCGTCGATCGGCGTCAGTCCCTTTTACTGCGGTCGCCACGATCGCTTGCATGTCATCGCGTTTTGAGAACAGCGAGGCGGCGAGTTGTTCTTCTTCGGCCCACCTTTGTCGGGCCCAAGGCGAAACGTATCCGGATCGCCATAACGGACCTTTGACGCAGCCGGTGGTGATGTTCAAAAACATGCAGAGCGCAAAGACAAATAGCAATATCGGTTTCATGGAAAGTCCGCGCGTTGGCAGCATTTAGACCGGCTCGCAATACACGGCGGGAGGTTAGCAGAAACCGCCAAGGTTTGAAAACGCCGGTTTTAAAGCGAGGGATAGTTGCTTCGTCCTAATCGCGGCATTTTCCTGGGTTGCCAGCATCCATGCCATCGGCTTGCGGCCGAAGATGTGACGAGAGCTAGAAGTCAGCCGTTTTCAATAAAAAAAGCCACGCGGGAACACGTGGCTTTTCTTTGATTCAACGATGGTGTCGATCTGGGTTATGAGACTTCGACGTCGTTGCTTTGCGGGGCTTGGAGATTTCGGATCGGCGCGGGCCGTCCGGGTTTCTCGTCTTCCGCTTGCTTGCCGTAACCGTAGCTGTAGCCGTATCCGTAACCGTAGCCGTTGTACTGATATCCAGCGCGGTAAGCGCCGTAGCTGTACTGGCTGCCGTAGCCGGACTGGTTGCCGACGCCGTTCACTACGACGCCGATCAAATTGGCTCCGACCGAATGCAGAATCTCGGCGGCACGATCGGAACTGATCTTCACATTTTTCTTGATACGAATCGAAAGGATAACGCCGTCGACTCGAGCCGCGACGGGACACGGATCGGTAACTGCCAGAACCGGAGGCGTATCGATGATGATGAAGTCATAATGGTTCTTCATTTCTTCGATTAGTTCGCCAACGCGAGGAGTCGAGATTAGCTCCGCCGGATTCGGTGGTTTATCGCCGCAGGGCAAGATCGATAAGCCGGGAATTTCCTTGCATTCATATACGGCGTTGCGCCAAGTTTTTTCGCCATTAAGTACTTGTGGGAAACCTTCTTTGGTCTTGATACCAAACGAATGGTGAACGGTAGGTCGTCGCATGTCGGCGTCGAGCAACAAGACGCGCTTTCCGGATTGAGCGATGGAAACCGCAATATTCGCCGCAATCGTCGACTTGCCGTCACCAGGTGTCGGACTTGTCACCTGAATCACGGAATTTGTCTTGCCCTTGGTACTGAAGAATAGCGCAGTCCGAATGGCGCGGAACGCTTCCGATGCCTGCGACTTAGGTCGATGGTAAGTGCATATCGATGGATCGATATACGAGTTCTCAATGACATGGCGCTTCGACTGTTGGATAACAGGGATATGCCCAATGAGCGGCATGCTCAACTGTCGCATGATTTCTTCGGGGTTGTGGAACGTCTTGTCGGCCATGTCGACAAAATAGCCCAAACACAAGCCGAATAACGATCCGACCAAACCGCCCAGGCCAAGCACCAGCGGCAAATCAGGCCAAATTCGATTCCCGGACGAAGGCGAGTCCAAGGAAACGATATTGAATCCTTCTTTTTCGTTGTCGACAAATCGATCGTCGATGTAGCGAGGGTTGATCTGGGCAAGTGTTTTTTGGGTTTCTTTCAGGAATTCTTGGTACATGGTTACTTCTTCTTCGGCATCCTTCAGTTTTCGCGCCATGACGTTTAGCATTTCGGCGCGACCAAGGTGATAGGCCAATTCTTGTTTCAAACCTGGCATTTGTGAAACAAGAGAGGAGTAACTCAGGGCCAAGTTGCTCACATACGCTGCGAGGAATTGTTCATCGGAATAAGGCTTTGGCCCGTCGCTGTTCAAAATTGGTTGGTCGTTTTTTTCCAAGGTGGCCAACATGTTCGACATGCGTTGAATGTTGCGATCGATATTCTGAATCTCAGGGTGCTTAGCGCCAAGTTCCTGAATTTTTGATTCTCGATCCGACATCAACATTTCGATTTTCTGTTTCCAATCCAAAACGTATCGATTCTTGTCTATGTCCATATTGGATGAAGGTTGAAGTGCTCCCTTGTTCAGTTCAATCGGACGATCAATTCGTCGAATGAGTGCGAGCGCCATAATGACGTGGGTGGCTCCTTCGCTTTTCGTTCGCAATTTTTCGAATATTTCCTTGATCATGCCGGGAACGGGATCCAGTCTAGCGATTCCATCCTTGCCAATATTCGCGCCTTCGAGCCCCTGCACATTGCCGGTTTTCGGCAAGTCCATTGAAATGGAGGAAGGAGATGCAGCCGTATCGGGAACGGAAGGTGGCGTGGCGTCTGCGCCATACTCGTTTTTGACGACGATCTCCGAGTTTTCGCCTTTCAGCAGTTCGGGAACGCCTGGCGTCACGCCGTCGCCAGCAGGTGCCGACTGTGCAGTTTGGTTTGTCGAATTCTCGCTAGATTGAGTTGGGTTTTCGTCCGCCGAGGTTTGGTCTTGAATGGCTGCATCCGGTGCCGCAAACACAATGGAATCTACCGCAAGATCGGGGCTCACAATCTCATTAACGGCGGCTGCATTGCTGGAGTCGGATGGTTTTTGGTCGTTGAGGCGTTGATAAATCCAAGATATTTCCGCTTGCAATTCGGCTCGCTTCATTTCCGTCTGTTCAAGTTGAGTGTTAAGCTCACCAACTTTTACGTTATGTAGCGACAAGTTATTTGATCCGACGATGACGTCGGAAACACTGTTCTTTTTCGCCAACTCGTAGATTTCGTCCCGCGTCTTCTGCCGTGCCACAATGTATTCGGACAACCAAGTCTTGAACCCCTTAAACGTCGTGACGACACGGTCGGATTCCGATGAAAACTGCTGTTCCAGATCTTTTGCATAAGTCGTCAAGATGCTGTTGAGCATCGTCTTGGCTTCGGTGGAATTGGTGGCCTTGAAATTCAGGTCGAAGACTTCGCCATCCTCTTTATCTGGCCGAACTTCGAGATTTCTGAGGACTTTTCGCAGTCGCTCTTCCTCGGCGAGGCCATCAAAAATGCCCATTTTTGAAAGTTCGGCCGATTCTTCAAAACAGCGACGAACGATACGCTCGCTAGTGATATCCTTGTCGTGGCGTTTCAAGAAAGTCTCGGAGCCCGGGATCAAGTTGTCGTTGTTGACGAATGCAACTTGGGCCTGGTTTTTTGGACGGATGCGGATTTTCGCCGACGATTGGAACCACTCGGTGGCTTGGGCAAAGTACAAATACGACAATCCCAAACCAGTGACCAAACCCAATAGGATTAGCCACTTACGGCGAGCAACAAGTCCCCAGAAATCAACGCGGGACTCTTCAGCAGGCAAACTGCCAGTCCACGGTTGATTCGATGGTTGCAAGTCGACTGAGGGGAGAGTGTCCACAAAGGCCTCCAAACAAGGTATTTCTCGTTTGCTTTATACGAGAGCGGAAAGAAATCTAATGGTAATGCAGCGTGGGCCGACGGATTCAGTGCGATGCAACACGACCATAACTATAAACATTCCTACGCGAATCTCAACCGCTTCGTTCATTATGCTTGAATTAAAGGGTCTTGCTGGCAATTTGACTCTTGGTTGATGTGAATCGTTTTTCGTCCGCAATTCACATGGTCCGACAAGCCAAAAGAATGGCCGGACTCGCGTCGTAAAACGCCTTCCGGGTTTTCATCTGTTTGGGTTCGACCAAACAGGTAGCCTCAATCCTCAAAATCTGCTTGCCTCGAAACGATGCAAAAATCTTGCGCAGGCAGACTAACGCGCGCTTGAGAAAGTTTGACAATTAGCGAGAGGTTGCCGTCAAACCCACACTTTTCGCGGGTTCGATTGTGGCCTCCAAGTTCCGCTGCTGATTTTTTATGCTGGCAAATCACCATCTCGAAGCCAGCATCGTCCATTGATACGATGTCGCTATGCCAAAAAGTCCCATGATGCAGCAATACGACGACGCAAAAAATGCTTGCGGCGACGCTTTGCTTTTGTTTCGCATGGGTGACTTTTACGAGCTGTTTTACAAGGATGCCGAAACTGCCGCTCGAACACTGGGGTTGACGTTGACCAGTCGCGACAAGACTGAATCCGCGATCCCTATGGCGGGCTTTCCATACCATCAGCTCGATAGTTACTTGGCCAAGCTCATCGCGGCCGGGTTCCGCGTCGCGATTTGCGAACAAGTCGAAGACCCGAAATTGGCCAAAGGCATTGTGAAGCGTGAAGTCACTCGCGTGGTCACACCCGGAACGCTGACCGACGATGCCTTGCTCGATCCGCGTCAAGCCAATTACTTGGCGATGGTTTGTGGTTCGGTTGATTCGCAGCGGCAAGAACCTCCGGCGAGAATGGGGCTGGCATGGATCGAACTTTCGACTGGAGTTTTTTACGCCGCGACGGTTTCCGAAAACCAACTCTTGGATCACCTCGGCCGAATCGCGCCTCGCGAAGTCTTGTGCGTCGAAAACTCAAATTGGGCCGAGCGGTTGAAAGCCGAATCGTGGATGGTCACGACGCGAGCGGCTTGGACTGTCGCGTACGATCGATCGGCCACGGCGCTGCAAAGAAAATTTGGCACGGCGACTTTGGCCGGTTTCGGTTTCGAATCCGACGACGAGTTGGCGATCCGCGCAGCAGGGGGAATTCTGGAATACCTCAAAGAAACGCAAAAATCGTCGCTCGATCACATCGATTCGCTTATTGCTTATCGTACTGGTTCGACATTGGAAATCGACCGCGCGACTTGGCGGTCGTTGGAAATCGCTCGAACCATTCGCGACAATTCTCGGATCGGATCGCTGATTAATGTCGTGGACCGCTGCGCAACGCCAATGGGCTCGCGCAAGTTGGCGTTGTGGTTTTCGCAGCCGCTCACGGACGTTGAGCAAATTCGCAACCGACAAGTTGCAATCGAGGAGTTGTTGGGCGACGGGCCAGCGCGTACGGAATTTCGCGATGGGCTGAAGTCGGTGTACGACCTTGAACGATTGTTGGCCCGCGTCGCGACCCAGCGTGCGACGCCGCGCGATTTGGCTTTCATCGGCCAGACGCTTGCCGCATTGCCGCGAATCAAAGCCAAATTGACAGCCCGCCGCAGCGGCTTGTTGAACCAGCTTGAACAGAATCTGGACCTAGTGGAAGACTTGCGCGGCGAACTACGGGCGGCGATCCGACCGGACGCGCCGCTCTCCGCACGCGACGGCGGAATGATCGTCGATGGCTTTGACCAACGCTTGGATGAACTGCGCGAGCTTGCCGCAGGCGGCAAGCAATGGATTGCGAACTATCAGCAGCAAGTGCAACGGGAGACCGGAATTTCGAACGTCAAAGTCGGCTTTAACAAAGTCTTCGGATACTATCTCGAAGTCACCAACATGCACCGAAATAAGCTGCCGCCCGAATTTATTCGCAAACAGACGATCAAAAACGGCGAGCGATTCATTACGCCAGAACTCAAAGTGTACGAGGAGAAAATCCTCTCAGCCGATGAGACCGCCAAACAATTGGAATACGATTTGTTTTGCAGGTTGCGCGACCAGGTCCAAGCGGCGACTGCTCGACTCAAGCAAAACGCCGACGTTTTGGCGACGCTCGACGTTCTCTGCGGGCTTGCGGAATTGGCCGATCGCCACAAATATTGCCGTCCCACCATAAACGACGATCGCGGCATTCATATCGTCGAAGGTCGGCATCCGGTGCTAGACATCATCGAAAATCTTGGCACGTTCGTTCCCAACGACACGCAAATCGACGAGGAGCACGGCTGGATACATATCATTACCGGCCCGAACATGTCGGGAAAAAGCACTTACATTCGCCAAGTCGCGCTCATAACACTGATGGCACAAGTCGGTAGTTTTGTGCCGGCTAAATCTTGCACGATTGGCGTTGTGGACCGAATCTTCGCGCGAGTCGGCGCCAGCGACGAACTGACCAAGGGCCAAAGCACGTTCATGGTCGAAATGACCGAGTCGGCACGCATCCTCAACACGGCGACGTCCGCGAGTTTGGTCATTTTGGATGAGATCGGGCGAGGAACCAGCACTTATGATGGCGTTTCGTTGGCTTGGGCGATCGTTGAATATTTGCATGATCAAATTGGGTGCCGGACATTGTTCGCTACACATTATCACGAACTGACCGAGCTGGAAAAATCGCTCGGCGGCGCGCGGAACTTCAACGTGTCGGTCCACGAATGGCAGGACAACGTCGTATTCTTGCACAAGATCGTTCCCGGTGCGGCAAACCGAAGCTGGGGCATTCATGTTGCAAAGCTTGCCGGTATTCCGAATTGGGTCCAGCAACGCGCCGATCAAATCTTGAGCAAGCTGCAAACCGATCAACCGCCCGACGCACAGAATTCCGCAGTGGCCACCGCCGCTGGAAATGACGCCAATGGAAAAATTCAGCTAACGCTGTTCGAATATTCGCGTCATCCACTATTGGATAAAATCAAGCGTTTCGATACCGATCACGTGACTCCGATGAAAGCCTTGCAGACAATCGAATCGTGGAAAGCCGAACTAGGCACTGAAAAATAGTCCAAAGTCGATCGATAAGCCGGGTTCTGTCGGTAAAACCGCAGCGGTCATTTCTCTAGCTCGCCCATTGCTGAACGAATCGAGCAGCCTACCCGACGGTCCAACGCGACGGACCGTCACGCGGCAAGTTTCCCTGCCTCCCGCCTATTTGGCCTTGCTCCAGATGGGGTTTACCAAGCCGAACGAGTCACCTCGCCCGCTGGTGAAGCTCTTACCTCACCGTTTCACCCTTACCACGCCACGGTTGCCCGTGCGTTCGGCGGTTTGTTTTCTGTGGCACTTTCCCTAACCTCGCGGCCGGTCGGCGTTACCGACCATCTTGTCCTGTGGAGCCCGGACTTTCCTCTGACGACTTTCGACGCCAGCGACCACCTAATCGACTTTGGACTAAGTTCCCATTGTCTGCGACTCTAGCCGCGAATGCAAACTCGTGGTGCGTCGTTAAAATGGACAATCGCTCGGGGCAATTAGTTCTGGCCGCCCAGCATTTTGGCCACGCTTTCCATGGGCGAGTACGACTTCGGACGAATGACGACTTGGTCGCCTGGATGAATCGCGTAGTCGGTTTCAAAAGAAACGCGATGTTTTGCCGGTTCGTAATTGGTTGGCATCTTCACTACGCCGGAACCCGTGTTGGTTTTCCGAAGAATATCGATTTCATAATCGCGGTTTCGAGAAATTTGTCCTGCATCATCCAAGACATCTTGCACGGTCATTCCTTCGCGAAGCGGCTGATTTACCGTTCGGTTTCCCATCAAGCCGCCGTGAACTTTCAGACCATAAGTCTCAGTTTCGACCGGCGGTTTCTGGGATCGCAAGCCCATGCCGATCGACGCGCAACCAACGCCGCCGCAACAATTAATAAGGAGGATCGCAACGGCAATTCGAATGGTCATTAGGGAAGCTCCGCGTTCAGAAAGGTCGACTTGACCCGTAAATTTTTTCTATCTCCCCCTGTTCCATTGATCGACATCGGCGACTTGATCGGAATTCTTTAATCGCCAGCACTTGCGTGCGGGCGTCTGAGCGCATCCGTTCGAAACTACCGACGCGAGTCGGTAGAGCCTCATACCGTTGGCTAGAGGACTTGCGTTGTTTTTCCTCCAGCCTCAAGCCTGTCGCCTCAAGCCTGTCGCCTCGGCTATGCTGTTTACGAACGGAACAGTGCCATTCGGGGCATAACGCCTTACTTCAGCTAGAAACTGCTTATGTCATTTTGGAAGGACAAAATCGTCGCGATCACCGGTGGTTCGGCAGGACTTGGTTTGGCGATTGCCCGTGAATTTGGCCGACAAGGAGCAACGCTGGTTATCATCAGCCGAAATCTAGCAAATTTGGAATTGGCCATTGCAGCCTTGAAGCAAGATCAAATCGACGCGCACGCGATTGTCGCCGATGTGCTGATTGTCGAACAAATCGCCCAGGCCGTCGCAGAAATCGTGAGCCGCTTTGGCCGGATCGACGTTTGGGTCAACAATGTTGGCCGCTCCGTGCGAATTGATTTGGCGCAAGCAACTGCGGACCACTTCCGCGAATTAATGGAAGTCAACTTAATTTCGGCGGTGAACTGCACGCGCGCGGTGCTGGCGCACTTGGAGCGAACCAGCGGTCACTTGGTAAACATCGGTTCGCTCTCTTCGCGAACTGCTTGGCCGTTTCTGGCCCCTTACACCACCAGCAAGTTCGCTTTGGCTGGCTACACGCAGCAGTTGCGAATCGAAGGACCAGCCAACGTGCATTACTTGCTGGCTTGTCCCGGTCCGATCCAACGCGATGATTCCGGATTGCGCTATCAAGGTGCAACCGAACAACTTCCCGGTCATGCGTTGCAGCCAGGTGCCGGCGCGCGGATCGAAGGACTCTCCGCGACGAAAGTCGCCAAAGGAATCGTTCGAGCCTGTCAACGCCGCCGGGTCGAGCTGGTTATGCCGTTGCGTGTGCGGCTCTTGTTCGTCATTGCCGCATTTTCGCCGCAGCTGGCCGACTGGGTTTTGCGGCGAGTAATGCACTAAAACTTATTCGGTGTTAACACAGAGCAAATCCGTTCCCGGGTTAGCCGGCGAAATCTCCCAAGATTTGATGAGCCCGTACGGTGCCTACGCCCTTAGAATAGGTTAAAGCCAAATTCTAAGCCCTAAGCAATTGTTCAATTGGAATAGCCTGGAGATTGTGCATTTTCCGACATTTTGGAATATCCAATCCAATTGCCATTATTTGGCAAAGCTTCCCCTAGTCAGCCAACCGGTGTGGTTTATTATGGAAAGGACTATTGCCGCCTCGTCACCCCGTCACGGTTTGTTGACTGTGTTGGGGTCAAGTGATTTTGTTTAGACCTACAGCTTTGTTGATCAACATGAAATTTCCCACCGTGACTTCTGCTACGGTCGCCTTGCCGCTTGGGTTTTCCAATCCGCGCGTCAGCATGACTTCTTCTTGCTCGACGTTGCGTCGCTGCTTATTTGTTGCGCTCGGATTTTTGGCGTTCGCAACGATCGAACCATCCCACTTGTTTGGGCAAGTTGCCGTCAACGGAACGGGTACTTGGAATCGCACGACTGCGGGGCCGTTTAATTGGGCACCTCCGACAAGCGGTGGTGATCGCAATTGGTGGGGCGTGGGCAATGGCGATTGGGTTTCCGGATTAACGTCCGTCGCCAACATGACTAACAACATTACCGCCGATCAAACGGTGCATTTAGAGACTAACGGAAACGCCCTTTTGAATGTTAGCCTTTTGACTCTCACTATGGGCGACTCGACGTCTGTCGCCGGCGTCTATCAGAACTTTACGATTTCAGCTCCAACCGGTGGAGTTCTAACGATCGGCACATCGAGCGGCGTTGGTGCGATTAATTCTTCAAACGGAACTAACACAATCAGCGCGGGAATTACGCTCGGAAATGCAGCGACGTTTCAACACACAACGGCCGGTGGAAGTCTGATTATCTCAGGCGCGGTAACTAACGGCGGCAATTTGTTAACCATTGGCGGCGCGGGTAACACGACGATCAGCGGTATCATCGGCAGCGGAGCAGGCGGTCTCACGAAGAATGGCGCCGGCAACTTGAATCTAAATGCGGCGAATACGTACACAGGCACAACAACCGTAAACGTCGGCTCGCTCATCTACGGTATCAATAATGCAATTGCTTCCGGTGCAGTCACGGTCTCTGGCGGCACGCTCAGCATTACTACCTTTAGCGATACGGTCGGAGCGGTGTCTCTTACCAGCGGATCGATTACTGGTTCGGGCGGTACTTTGACGGGTACATCATACGCGGTTGAATCCGGCACGATCTCGGCGATCTTGGGCGGATCAGGCATTGCCCTGACCAAATCGACTGGCGGTTCGGTCACACTGAGTGGACTCAATACTTACACGGGAACGACAACGGTAAACGCGGGCACTTTGGCCTACGGTGTTACTAACGCAATCGCTTCTGGAGCAGTCACGGTTTCTGGCGGTACGTTGAGTATTGCTGGCTTTAGCGATACGGTCGGAGCGGTCTCTTTGACCAGCGGATCGATTACTGGTTCGGGCGGTACTTTGACGGGTACATCCTACGCGGTTGAAGCCGGCTCGGTCTCCGCGATCTTGGGCGGATCAGGCGTCGCATTGACCAAATCGACTGGCGGTTCAGTCACCTTGAGTGGAGTCAATACTTATACGGGAACCACAACGGTTAACGCGGGCACACTTATTTATGGTGTCAATAATGCTCTTTCAACGGGTGGTCTGACGGTGAACGCCACTGGAACGGTTAACATTGGATCGTTCATCGACACCGTTGGATCGGTCATTATCGATGGTGGAACAATCAGCGGATCGACCGGCGTCTTGTCCAGTACGGCGAACTTCGATGGTCGCAGCGGCACAGTCTCGGCGATCTTAGGCGGCTCAACTGGCTTCGACAAATCAACCGGCGGCAGTCTGACGCTTAGCGGCGTCAACGCCTACACTGGCGCCACGACGATCAATGCCGGAACTCTGTTCGTTAACGGTTCGTTGGCTGCGGCCAGCACGGTAACGGTTAATTCAACCGGTACACTGGGCGGTACAGGAACGATTAATGGAGACGTGAATGTAGTTTCGGGCCAAGTCTCGCCGGGCACGACGGGTGCAAGTACCTTGACGGTTAACGGGAATTTCAGCCTCAATTCCAGCGCGACGCTTACGTTTGATTTAGTCGGCAACGATATGACCGTCGGTGGTGGCATTAACGACTTGATCAATGGCGTTGATGATCTAACTCTTGACGGATCATTAAACGTGTTGGGGGCGGGATCTTTTTTGGGTACCAATTTTGGCGATAAATGGCGGCTCTTTAATTACACGGGAATATTGAACAATTTTGGGCTCACACTTGGGTCTGTGCCAACACTTTCGGCAGGATATTCGTGGGTGATAGACACCTCCACATTTGGACAAGTCAATCTATTTGCCGTTCCAGAGCCTGGTTCGATGGCATTGCTTGCTGGTTTGAGCATCGTTGGAGCGTTTGTAGTTATTCGCCGCAAACGCAATCGGATGGCGATCTAGTTGGTTCGCTTGAAGCAATTGAAAATAATACATGCTTGGCTTTTGGGCCAAGCTTTTTTTTGCGCATTCGCGACATTTGAAGACCAATGTACGAAACGGACGGACTGTTTCGCATGAGTCGAGATTAATGGTCGCGGTTGGCATTTCAGAAATCCGTTCTGACCGCCGGTTGAGTTGCAAACGGGTTACGGTCACAATCTGCTGATTCAATTCCGGAAACTCTTACCACGGGCGCAACGATGGCTGCTTTTCCCCAAGTCGACAAAATCAAATACGAAGGCCCGGATAGCGATAACCCACTGGCGTTTCGCTGGTACGATGCCGACCGCGTCGTCGACGGCAAGTCAATGCGCGACCACTTTCGATTCAGCGTCGTGTATTGGCATACTTTTCGTGGAACCGGGGCCGATCCTTTCGGTGCGCCGACGCTGCAGCGGCCTTGGGACGACGGCACCAGCAGCATGGACAACGCCAAACGCCGCGTCGAAGTTGCTTTCGAGTTCATGTCGAAACTTGGTGTACCGTTTTTTGCTTTTCACGATCGCGACATCGCACCGGAAGGCGAAAACTTGGCGGAGACCAATCGCCGCTTGAACGAAATCGCCGACGTCGTTGCCAGTTCCCAAAAAAGCACGGGCATCGGCCTGCTGTGGGGAACCGCCAACTTGTTCAGCCATCCGCGCTACATTCATGGTGCGGCAACAAGCTGCAATGCGGACGTATTCGCGTATGCAGCAGCCCAAGTCAAACAGGCGATCGAGGTCACGCATCGGCTTGGCGGCCAAGGCTATACCTTTTGGGGCGGGCGCGAGGGCTACCAAAACTTGCTCAACACGAACATGCGGCGTGAACTGGACAACTTGGGTCGTTTCTTGCATATGGCGGTCGACTACGCACGCTCGATCGGCTTCGAAGGAACCTTTTACATCGAGCCGAAACCGAAAGAGCCGACCAAACACCAATACGACAGCGATGCTGCTGCCTGCATCAACTTTTTGCGCACCTACGATTTGCTGGGCGACCTCAAGCTTAATCTGGAAACCAACCACGCCACGCTCGCTGGTCATTCGATGATGCACGAAATGGAATACGCCGCGATGCAAGGCGCACTTGGCTCGATCGACGCGAACAACGGGGATACGCTGCTTGGTTGGGACACCGATCAGTTTCCGACCGACATTTACTTGACGGCACAAATCATGTTGATCGTACTTAAATGCGGTGGCCTCGCTCCCGGCGGGGTCAATTTCGATGCCAAAGTCCGTCGCGAGAGCATTGACCCGCTGGACTTGTTTTACGCCCACATCGGCGGGATGGATACATTTGCCCGGGGGCTGCTGATTGCCAGCAAAATTCGCCGCGACGGAACATTGGACAAGATGCTCAGCGAACGATACGCGAGCTGGGACTGCGGAATTGGAGCTGAAATCGAGCAAGGCAGCCATTCGCTCGTAACGCTGGAAGCGTACATGTTGGGCAAAGGCGAAGCCGCCTCCAACACCAGCGGCCGACAAGAGCTGCTCGAAAACATTTTAAATCGCTACGTCTAGCTGGCGATCGACTCGGAAATATTTCAATAGTCGCCAGCGATGCATGCTGTCAAACTCCATAGCGTCTATTCCGATAGGCGTCTTGGTCTTTCCCCAACTCCGTGAATCATTTAAGGTTCCGTCGAAATTGAACCGACGAAATCAGGCGAGCGCCACACATTGCGAATATACATCGCTAGCGATCGCCCCTTTTTCGTCGCTGAAAAACTTCCTCGTTGCTAGTTCGTGTGTGGAGTCGTGTAAGTGGGTTTTCTTTCCAATCGATTTGGCAAACGAATCGGAAGAATGCTTTCGATTGAACGGGCTGCGCCAGCACTTCCGCGATTGTTGTTCGTTTCGCATGAAGCGACTCGCACGGGCGCTCCGAAAATCGTGCTCAACTTGCTCAAGCACATCTCGAAGCAAACGCACGTTCATTGTGAGACACTGTTGCATCACGGCGGACATCTTGCCTGGGACTTTGCGCAACATTCCACCGTACATTGTCTTGACATACCACGCGAGTTTGGTGACTCGCTTGAGCGGAAAATGGATAAAATCTTTCATCACAAGCTGGGCGGTCCGCCTGCCTTGGCGATTTGCAACTCGATGGAGTCTCGTTTTATCGCGCACGAATTACGCCGGTTGGGATTGCCGATAGTGTTTCTAATTCACGAACTGCCGGTCTCTTACCGCAAAGAAGATTTCGAGACCGTTTACCGAGTTGCTGATCGCATCATCTTCCCAGTCCAAGCGGTTCGAGACAGCGTATTTGCCAAAGCTCCATTTGAGGAAGCCAAAGCCTGCATCCTGCCGCAAGGATTGCTGGACCCAAAATTCGGAGCAAAAGTCACGCGCGAGGAAAGCCGCCGACAAATTTGCGATGAGCTAAACTTGCCGCCGAATTCGTTCATCGTGCTGGGTTGCGGAACGCTTGACCTTCGCAAAGGCATTGATCACTTTGCGTCCATCGCGAACGAAGTCATCAGGCTGAATAAATCGAGCCAGCCGTTTCATTTCGTGTGGGTCGGTGAAGGGCCGCGCTGGATGCACTCGCCGCACCATTACGTCGAGTTGGACATCGGGCGAACGGCTGCCAACGGTCAAGTTCACTTTATCGGCGAGCGACAAGCGGTCGACCCCTATTTCGTTGGAGCCGACGCATTCCTGCTGCCGTCCCGCGTCGATCCCTTTCCCTGCGTAATTCACGAAGCAATGGCTGTGGGATTGCCAGTCGTCGCATTCGATCAATCCGGAGGAGCCCCCGAAGCCTTGAAAGATGGCGCGGGCATTATAATTCCCTATGGCCATTGTCGCGGCGCAGCCGAAGCCATCCTCACGCTTGCCCACCAGCCTTTGGTCGCCGAACGAATTCGAAAAATTGCCAAGCGACGCGTACACTCCGAATATCGTTTCACCGACTACGCCGAAAAAGTTCTGACTATCGTCGAAGCGTCACTGAACCAAAAATTGGTTCGCAAGAATCAACCAGCAACAGCCGTGCACCGAAAAGCGGCATGATGATGCCGTGTCATCGTTTTTTGCAACCGACCAATAGCTCGCGATAGATACGCGCGACGCCGCGCGACATGCTAATGTCGGAAAAACTTTCACGCTGCCGCGCCTGCGAACTTTGGCTCAATGAGTTCCAGTTGACGCGGCCAACGAACAACGATTTGAGTTTCGCGGCCAGTTCTGCAGCGCTGCCCGATTCAAATATTAAACCGTCGATGCCGTCGCGCACTGCTTCAGGCGTTCCTTCCACGCGGCTGGCGATGACGGGTAATCCGACCGCCATCGCTTCCAATACGACCATGGGCAAACCTTCGCCAAACAAGCTCGGCAGAACAAATGCGTCCATTTCAAGCAGCTTGGCGTCGACATCGTTGCAAAAACCAGTCCACGTGACCCTATCGCCGATCCCCAGTTTTTCAACGCGATTCAATATCTCAAGTTCATATCCTGGAGTCTCGAACGGGCCGACGGCCAATAACTGCACTATTGCATCTTGTTCTCGGAGAAGTGCGATCGCGTCCAAAAGAACTTCTATCCCCTTGCGCGGCCGAAACAGCGCCACGGTTCCGATGGTCCAACGATTCGCATTCTCTTTTCGTTGCCGCAGCAGATTCGAAATCGGTACGCCATTGGGCACGACCGAGATCTTTTGTGGGTCGTGGCCAAGCGATTGCATGTACCGGCCAATGCTCTGCGAAACGCAAATCATTCGATCGACACCGCGCAAGCCCCTGGTCTCGATCCATTGATTGATGCGATTCGAAATCCCCCGCGTTGAATCGCGACCGACGGGACTGTGGACGTGGTAGACGAGCGGCAAACCCGTTTTTTGCGCGACTTTGCTCGCAATCATTAGCGACCGCGGTGTATGGGCGTGCAAAATTTCATAGTCGCCTTCGATAGCGATTCGCGCCACGCGAGACGTCGTACTCCAATCGAAGCGACCACGCATGGCGACTTCATACAAAGATGCTGCTTGCGAACGACGCATCTTGGGAAATCGATTCGGCTTGAGGCACGCAAATCCAATATCGAAACCAAATTCCGGCATGCGAAGTGCCAGCAAATCTTGCACGCGCTCGGCTCCGCTGTAATGTTCGCCGTTGATCACGTGCAATACGCGCACAAAGCGGCCCGATGATCGCGATGAAGTTGGGCGGACGTTCTCGGCAATAGATTGAGCACACATTGACTGATCTCGGTGGACCGCGAGGCCGTTGGAAAAATTGCCGACGGAATCTGCCATCAAGTCTAGGTTACGCCGTCGCTTAGAAGCTTGGCAAACGATCAGCACTCATTTGGTTTCAGCGGTTCAATCCACAGAATCGTTATCACCAGCGCTTCGTCGAAAGACTTCGCAACTACCCCACTGCCCTTGATTCTCGTCGACTCCGACAATCACGCGATCGATGTTGTCGAGCATGCCCAGTCGCGCTCGCAGCGCATCCATTAACCGATCGCCAATATATTGCGCAAGCTCCTCTGCAGTCGTATTCGCGACCGGCAAGATTCGGCAATCGCCCGACGGGAAAATCCAGCGTCGATCACGAAATCGAACGACAACTTCACCTGTTCCCGTCTCCACACTGATCATCGAGTGTTTTTCCGGCAGCAGCACATGATGGTCCAGCTCAAGCACAATTTGTGCAAGTTCGTCCCGGAGCGCAACGAAGTCAATAACGTAACGGTCCGTCGTAAGCTGGCCAGTAACCTCGCAGCGAACTCCAAAGTTATGTCCGTGAAGCGCCTCGCAAATATCTCCATTGAAGGTAATAAAATGCGCGGCGCTAAACGTCAATTGCTCTTTGCACAGCGAGACTTGAAATCGACGACTCATGTTCAGTGTTCGGTGTTCAGTGTTCGATATTCGATATTCCGTGATGCCGAGCGCAGCGAATCATCGTCCTAATTCTTCTTCCCAATCCTTATCCCTATCGCAACGGCAAATGGATCATGCCATTTCGCAACGCGACAAACAACCCTGCGCCAATTAAATCCGCTGTGGTTCCCGGATTTCGGCGATTTCCGTCCGCTCGCAACCAAAAATCAAAATTCGCCAAAGCATCGAGATATTCTCGACTGCCGGGTGGGTGCTGTAAGGCCTCAGCCGCTCGACCGGCTGCCGCTTGGGCCGTCGCCATACCGCATTTTCGCCCGATGAGAGTATCAGGAATCTCAGCCAAGGTTTGCATTTGCGTTTGAATAATCGCATCTGCCAATGGTAAGCCGTTGCTAACATTCTGGACGAGTTTCGGAACGACGAAATCGAAGACTTGCTCGAAACCGTTGGCAAATTGTCGAGCAATCGAGTCCCGGTCGGCGGTAGCAGACATTGCGACCAACAAGTTCTCCGGCGGGCTTTGCAACACGTCAAATTTTTCCGTCGTCCCAAGTCCGCCGGGACGGGCCAATCGTATTGCAGCATAAACGTCGCGCGCATCGAGTGCGTTCAATTCACTCAGCACGGTTAGGACGTTGGCGCGGTCAACCCCATCCGCGGCTGTAGCGGCAGCTTTGGCCAATGGTGCCAGCAGGAGGATCAATCCCAAGTTCGTGTTGGTTCCAACCCATCTCGCCGTCGCATCAACAGACTGCAACACCATTTCCCCAATTCGTAGCTGGGACGCTTGATTCAAGATGGGGCCAACGACAATCGCGCTGACCACGAAATCTTGAAGCGTAGTCGTTTCGAAATCTGCCGAGCGGTGGACGTTTCCAGGCTTGGGCGCAAGGACTTCTAACGCACACGCCAGCGACGCGCACTCTCCAATCGATGGAACCGTATCGCGTCGGTGCATCACGGGTTTGGCCGCTCGGGAGAACTGACTTTCAAATTCATAAACGCAGCCAACGCGTCGACCACACCACGAGCCGCGTCTTCCATAAGGTAGTGCCCCGCATCGGCAAATTCGATGGACTTCGCGTTCGGCAGCAGTCGTTGCAACTGTCGCAAACACTCTGGCCGAAAACACCAGTCGCGCATGCCCCACATCATCAAACAGGGTTTGTCGGACAACTTTGGCAGTTCGCATTCGAGTTGTTTCAAGAGTTGCCAGCTCTTATTTCGCCGCGAAAGCGGTATGTCGAACACGAACCGATCGATGCCGACTCGATTGTGCCAATTGTCGTAGGGTGCCAGAAGTCCGCGCCAAGCCGATTCTTCCAAGCCTCCGCGCCGTGTTGTCGCCATCTTCGTGGCAGCTCTTGAGAACACGTTTGCTCCCCGCATCATCAGCGTTCCCAATACAGGAATGCGACAGGCCAAAATGCGCCACGGAATAAACGGCGGGGGAAAACAAGCGGTATTGGTGAGGACGATTCGGCTGAATCGTTTTGGTAATCGAACCGCCGCCCCCACGCCGATCGGGCCCCCCCAATCGTGAACGACGAGCGTGATATTTTTCAAGTCCAGCTCTTCGATCAGCCGGCACAAGTTTTCAATATGTTGCTCAAGGCAATAGCTGTAGCGTTGTGGCTTGTCACTCAATCCGCAACCGACATGATCGACTGCCACCACGCGACGCTGGTCGCGAAACGCTTCAATTATGGCTCGCCAATAAAACGACCACGTCGGATTTCCATGCACGCACAAGATCGGCTCACCTGTCCCCGCGTCAACAAAGTGCTGACGGGCATTGACTTGGTCGAGAAAACGGCCGAACCGAAGCGCAGGAAACAGGCTCAACAACTCCCGGCTAGCCGCCGTCGCGATTTTCGCACGTTTTTCGTTAAGCAAATCTTGATTCATCGCTTGATTGCTGCTGTTGGCAAATCGATTCGGGAGCAGCCGATTTGCGTTACGCCATTGAAAGTCGTGAGTTCATTTTATCGGACGGCTTCACGCGCGCGACAGGACCCAACGATAAACTTTGCCCGTTAGATTTGTCCCAAATATAGTCCGGGCCCGCTGAATCACAGGTGGATTTAGCCGCGAGTTTTGCTAAGATTAAGACAGTTTTGGTTTTCGCTTTTTCTACTTTTGAGGTAACTATGAATCGATTTTTTATTGCCGCAATGGCAACCGCCGTGATTGGCGGTGCGATTGGTTGCGACAAGGCTAGTTCGCCCGCGACCAAGAAAACGGCACCCGCCGCCAGTACGAACACCGTTTCCGAAACCGCAGGGACGTTGGTGAGCCTAAAAGTTCCCAACATGACGTGAGGTGGCTGTGCAACCTCGGTCCGAGGTGATTTGGAAAAAATTGATGGGGTCGCTGATATCAATACTGACACGACCGCGAGAACTTGCTCATTCAAAGTAACCAAGCCAGACGTCGACTACAAAGCGAAACTGGCTGAATTTGCGAAAACCAATTCTCACTTGAAAGATTACGAGATCGTTCAATAAGACAAAACCAAGACGATTGAACGAGAAACCCGCGGCACTTGCTGCGGGTTTTTTTGTCGACACGATCGGCGACGGTGGACTTTGAAAGGCAAATCAACTTTCAACTTGTTCTGTGGCTCGCGCCAACTCACCCACTCTCCTTGAGGATTGGCTTGGTCAAATCGGACAGTCGGGTCCGCTGTTGGCCGGTACTATCGAAGTTGGCGGGGGCAAGCCACTCCAGGAATGCTTGACGCAGCGCAGGCCACTCGGTATCGATGGTGGCATACCAAGCCGTATCGCGGTTGCGCGCCTTGTAAACCGTCGCCTGCCGGAATATTCCCTCGAACGAAAACCCGAGGCGCTGTGCCGCCGCACGGGAAGCCGCGTTCAGCGCGTCGCATTTCCATTCGTAGCGTCGGTAGCCGGACTCGAACGCCCACTTCATCATCAAATACATCGCTTCGGTAGCAGCCGGGCTTCGCTGCAGTCGCGGTGCATAGTGTATATGACCCACCTCAATGGAGCCGGCGGCCGGGGCAATTCTGAGATAACTCGCGAGGCCCGCAGGCTGGTCGTCCACCGTATCGATAATTGCGACGAACAACGGATCGTTGCCCAGGCAGTACGCGCTCAGCCAGGCCCGATAGCTCTGAAAGTCGCTGAACGGTCCATAGGCAAGGTAGGTCCAACTCCGCCCGTCCTCTTCCGCCGCATCTGCCTCGAACAACGCTGCCGCATGGCGTTCAAGGTCGAGGGGCTCGAGCCGACAATATCGGCCCGGCATCGTCTCGCGCGGCGGGATGGGCGGGGGCACCCAATCAGGCAAAGGCCAACCGATGCGCTGGCCAAAGTTGTTAAGTGTATGTTCCATTTCGGAATAATACACCTCGAACGAATAGCAAACTATCCGGTTGTATTCAGCCAGATAGTTTGTGCGTTGAACTAAGACGATTCGCTGCGGTTTTTGGATACTTTGCGGCGCGGCGTCTGGATGATGGCAGTTTAGCGTGGCGAGCGGGCCAGCGGCAAGTAGTTTTTGGTCGCCGGAGCGGATTGCGACCGAGTCTTGCAGCACCGGTTGATTGGATTGAGTGGGTCCGATGTCGAACTCAATCCAGCGGTGAGTGGTCGCGGCGAAAGTCGCGGCGCGGGACGACATGCGAGGGAACATCGAATGGGGTGAGGCGTTGAGCCACGGATTTCGCGCGCGATCTTCTCGCGCTGGAAACTTCTGCCCCGAACTCCGGCCGCCAAAAACCAACCCCATAGGCCTCTTGCCAATGCAACGTCAACGGGCTCCTTGAATCCGCCGCGACGGAAGCTTCGGCTCGAAGACTCGCGAAGTCAAATCCTTAGTTGTTCGGGCCACTACCGTGTCCACGTCGTTGTTTGGCGCCGATCAGGATCGGTTGCAGAATGGAAAATTGCGACAACATGCGGAACATTGCCGTCAAGACGATAGGGTACGAGATAAGGAAATGGTTTCGCGCGAACAATTCGGATGTCATCGTAAACAACCGCGTAAAGTTCAGGATTCATCGCAATGTTCGCAAATACGGTTTGGAATGCCGCACGCAAACTGTTCCCGAGTTTCAGCGAAATCTCGTCATACCGACAAATTGAGTCCGTCAAGTCCTGCGAAATGGTTGGATGAAAACGCAATTTGTCAGCCATTCCGAAGCTCGTCGACCCTCCGCCAGACCTCATCCTCAGTCAATGCAATTTGCGGATTTTCCCTTAGCTCTCGCGCGCGACGCCGTACTTCGTCGATCTGCCACTGATCCAATAATTGCCCGGACGCGAGCAGCCCGTCCCAGATTTGTTCTGCGAGGGTTAGCTGTTCGTGAACCGGCAATTGGCGTATTTGGTCGATAGAAACGTCCATTTCCGAATTCTACCACGCCGCAAAGGCAATGCAAATCACCGAGGGATAACGAATACCAAACTATCCGATTGTATTCAGCCGGATAGTTTGTGCGTTGAACTGAGGCGCTTCGCTGGTGCGAGGTATGCGGATAGTTTGTGGCTCGGCGTCTGGAAGTCGCCAGTTTTACGAGGCGAGCAAGCCAGAAGCAAGTAATTTTGTTTGCAGGTGGGGATTTCGAGCGATTCGTGTGGCAGCGGGTGAGTGGATTCAATGGGTCCGACGTCGAACTGAATCCAGCGGTGAGGGGTCCTGGCGAAAGTAGCGGCGAGGGACGACGTGCGATTGATGATTGAATGGGGGCGAGACGTCGAGCGGCGGCGCACGCGCGAGACCTTGTCTCGCCGGAGACTTCTTCCCCTAACCCGTGCCTACCAAAGCAAACCCCATAAGCCCCTCGCCACCATCTCACTCCGGGCTTCTCGAACAGATGACTTGAACTTCGGCTCGAAGACTCGCGATGTCAAATACTTAATTGCTATCCTGTGGTCGGATTTCCGGCTGAGTTTCTACCGAGATAAACAGTGCAGATCCGATCACGACAACACCAAAGACCCAAAGGTAATAGCCGAAATAGACCGTTTCAACGCTTGAATAAGGAGCCGCCAAGACTCGCAGCCCACTCAGCACGATTGTTGTCATCAAAACGGCCTTTACCGTAATCGAAACTGTCCAACGGTTGAACACGCATACCCAGGCAATGATTGCCGCAAGATGCATCGCAAACGACCAAATGCAAATGCGGTGAAGCTCATCAAACACAGGTCGAAGCAGTAACAACGTCCCCACCGTGAAACCTTCGAGGCAAATACTGATGCGTCCGTGTTTGTAGGCCGGAAGTGCCAGTGAAACAAGAAACAAAATGAACCGTACACCTGCGACAACTTCAGCTCTCGTAAAGGTCAATGTTCCTTGGTGGCTTCGTCCCATATTGCATCGGCCATTAAAATTACCGCAAAGGATACCGACCAAGATCACGGGGATCGAGAAGTGGATGTTGAATTCAAAACCGACTGCGCCGAGGTCTCCCGTGCATCGTTTTGTTCGGACTTTCCGGTGGATGAACGATCGACAACCGTGCGACCATCGGAGCCCTGGCGTGATTGCAGGTCGGCAACAATCCGTTCGAGGTCAAAGCCAAATGACGCCGCGTATTGTTCGCGGTACTTTCTAGTTTCGAGGACAATTGGATCATCAAACATTTAGTATCTCCTGTGGCGTACAGATGACAGGTGAAAGCAGACCAGCCCCGTCGAGCACGTCATCAATTTTACGCCGAAACGCGGGGTTGGCGATATGCTTGCAATTCCAAGTCAACAAATAGTCGATTTTATTCAACGCGGCGGTCGCGATATGAACGGCATCAACCGCAGCCTTTGCCGGTAATCCCACCTGGCGGCTCAGTTCCTGAGCGAGATTCAGAGTCGCAGCGTTGATCACCAAAACGGGAATCCCGTTCAAAAAGACAAGCCGCTCTCGTGCGGCAACGGGATTTCCGGCGGAACATTCATCAACAACAGCTTGTGATGCGAAAAGATCAAACCTCGCCCGATGATTGTTCCACCATTCAAGCGTCATCAGTTGGTTTGCGGCAAAGATGATGTCCGCGCCGGGGCGCGATGCCAAGTACCCAATGACCGAGGTCTCAAGATAAACCGATGCCATGGGCTTTCAACTTTTCTGAGCGAACAAGGTGAATACCGACAGCGACTTATTCGCTGGCAGCTTTACACGACGATTGCAGTGTGGAGAACTTGAAAAGTGTTGTCAATACGCTGAGAAAATGGTTGCTCGACCGGGTTATACGGAAGCGCATTTTGCAGGAGCAGAATTTCTTGGCGCGAAAGAAACTAAGCGATCACGGGTTCGAACGATAGTTCTTGGATTCATGGTGGTCAGAACCATTTTTCGGAATTGGGTTTTTTCCAAGCGTGTCGAACATTGACGGAAAAATGCGTCAGACATCGGCCAATCGACACGTCTCTGGCCACGACATTAGACCGGCGGAAGCGCCTAAGGCTGTCACGCATGCTGCGCCGGTTGCGGCTCCGATGCGGCCGGCTTCGGTGAGACTTTTTCCGCGGACCAATCCGGCGATCAGGCCGGCGTAGAATGCGTCGCCGGCTCCCGTCGTGTCGATCACCGGGCTGGGCGGGCGAATAGCTTGAATTTCGATAAAGTCATTTGGTGCGGGGCTGAGCAGCGCGCCTTGGGCTCCAAGTTTCAGACCGACGATATGGCTTGCTCCCCAATCGCGGAACTGCTGCAAGATTTTTTTCGGGTCGGTCAATCCTGTTTGACAAACTGCTTCATCGAAGCTTGGAACGTATAAATCAAGATGCGGCAGGATCGGTCGAAGTGCATCGGCCGTGCCGCCACTCCCTGCGCAATCCAGCGCAGTCTTGCAGCCTGCCGCTCGAACTTTTTGTAAAATTTCCGGAAGCTGGCGATCGAATTCTGGGAATAGAGAAAAATAGCCTAGCAACATCCAGCGTGCTCCACGAATCGCTTGTTGTTGCCGGAGCACGTAATCGGTCGACAATCGGGGCGCGGCTCCGCTACAAAACAAAAAACTCCGCTGGCCGCTGGGATCGACAAGAACGATCGTGGCACTTGTTGTATCCGTTGGATGTGTCATCAGCGATGTCGAGTCGATCCCTTCGGCTTGAAACCTTTGCCGGATTAGATCGGCCCACGCGTCGCTTCCCACGCAAGCAATCGCGGCCGTTCGGATTCCCAGGCGGCTCAAAGCAATTCCGGAATTCGACACAATGCCGCCGGTCGTCGCTTCGATTCGATCCATCGGAACCAAACGGCCTGATCCTACGGCTTGGTCGAGCGAAACGGGGCGAGTTACAATGTCGACAGTTGCCAACCCGCACACAATGACTTCAACAGCGTTCTTGGGTTCCACCATATTGTGACTATCACACCGCTTAAAAAATCGCTTGACGTTAAACTTGCTCGGATTCGCGCTGATGGTTCGTGTCGCGATTTCATTCTAGCCGACGCCAAAGACGCCGACATGGGACTCGGCATCGCTGCGCCGGGTCCAAGCCAACGTGGCTCGGCTTGGCCACATCGCTCGCTCGCGGAGTACCGCGAATTGATGCGAGAAATTGTCCGCCAAGGCCTCGTCGACATTATGTTAATGAGCCCAAGCAGCAGCGAGCTATTGGCAATCAACGAAGGACTTTTCGAACAAAGCAGCGTGACGCCTGCCGCACGCGCCAACGACGCGACCGATATTTGGCTTGGGCAAAGCGGCGTTTACACAAGTCAGCCGTCGCGAAGTTTTCACACGGCATCGATTTCACAAATTCAGTTTGGGTCTGACACCTCAACCGATGGAATCGCGCGAGTCGATTTGGGTCTCTATTCGGTAACGCTCAACAACGACACGGTCTTGGATCGCGAATCATTGGAGAGCTTTCGTGAATTTCGCAGTCGGTCGGTTTCGGCGGGCTTCCGGTATTTTCTCGAAGTCTTCGCGCCCAACGCTCCGACAAATCGAATTGCGGATATTCCCCGTTTCGTCAATGATTCGATTGCGCGCATTTTGGCTGGCGTCGTTCAGGCATCGCGTCCCTTGTTCTTGAAAATGCCATACTTTGGTCCCGCGGCGCTCGAAGCGTTATGCCATTTCGATTCGAGTCTAGTCGTTGGCGTTTTGGGCGGCTCGGCAGGAACGACGCACGACGCATTTCGCTTGGTTGAGCAAGCCAAAAAATACGGTGCCCGGGCGGCGCTTTTCGGGCGCAAGATCAACCAAGCCGAGGACCAAATTTCCATGATTCGATTGTTGCGCGGCGTCGCAGATGATGAGATCAATCCCGACGAAGCCGTCCGCGCGTACCACGCCGAACTGGAACGCTTTGGTCGGCATCCCAATCGCTCGCTTTCTGACGATTTGCAGCTCACCGATCCAACGCTGATATAAACGAAAGCGACACCTCTTATAACTTCCACGGTTCGCGGAACGGCGGCTGGAGGAGTTTCGTTGCTTCCGGGTCGTTAGCGATTTGTTCCTTGGCCGGATCCCAATGAATTTTTCGGCCAAGCAACATGGCGATATTGTTTAAGTGACAAATGGTCGCGGTGCGGCAGCCGATTCCTGCGTGTGCGATCGGCTGCTGTCGGCTCTTGACACAATCGATGAAGTTTTGGTGATGGCCGGGGCTGCGACCCAGCGAAGTCTTGAACGAATCCGCCTTCTCCGCTAAAAGTTTAGGATCGCTCGCTTCTAATTCGGCGCCGTGTACGTGAATGAAAATCCAACCGTCAGCACCGATCAGTTTGAGGCCGCGTGGGCTTTGGTTCTTGCCGATCATTTTGACGCCGTTGGCAAAGACATTTTCAAACTGGTAGTCCATGAAAGCATCGTACAGACTTCCTTCGTTACGTTTGCCAGTCGCTGTGAACTCAATCGGGCCACTGTCGTCTGAGTTGTTTGCCAATTGGGCCAAGTCGATGATGTGTGCGCCGCGATCGGTCATTTCGCCTCCGCCATGGGCCAAGATAAATCGCCACCAGAAATGCGATCGTCGCTCGTGGTACGGAACGACAGGGGTGTGTCCGAGCCAAAGATTCCAATCGAGATGTGCCGGGACGGGCTGCGCTTCGGGGATGCCCTTCCAAGCGATGACTTGTTTATGGTGGTCCTCGTCGACGCACGGCATGTTGATTTCAATCGTTTGCAGTTTGCCGATCCGCCCGTTGCGCACTAACTCGCAAGCGAACCGGGCTTTTTCGTTGGAGCGTTCATGGCTACCCGTTTGCACGACGCGTTGCTTTCGCTGAGCCGCGTCGCGAATCGCAATAGCTTCGGCGACTGAATTTGCGAGCGGCTTTTCGCAGTAAACATCCATGCCCGAATTAATTGCCGCGACGGATGCAATTGCATGCCAATGATCGGGTGTAGAAACGTGAACCGCGTCGATGTCGTCCCGCGCGACGACTTCGCGAAAATCCTTGTAGGACTTGCAATCGGAGTTTTTGTAGAGCGCGTCGACTTGACGCTTGTCTTCGTCCGCGTGTTGTGAGTCGACATCGCAAACGGCAACAAATTGGACGTCGGGGATTTTAAGGAACTCGCCCGTGTTGTGACGCCCTTTTCCGCCAGAGCCAATCGCCGCCATGACGATCCGATCGCTGGCCGGAGCGCGACCATCTAAGCCCAGTGCCGACGGCGAAACAAAATAGGGCGCTACAGCAGCCATCGCACCCGTTTGCGCAACTGTCGACAGAAACTCACGTCGATTGGAATTCGATTTGGTCATTTTTTACCTCACAAAGTTAGTCGAATGCGGACGGTGATTATGATGGCTATTCAATTTGCAAAACGCAAGCTGGGGAATAGGCTTGAGGCTGGAGGCGTGAGGCTATAGGCTTGGGCGAGAGGCAACCGACGCGAGTCGTTTGTGCTGACGCAATGGAGCCAAGACGCTTGCTCACGAAATCATGAACAAACGCCATTCGCAATTTGTCGCATTGATCCTACTGGTCGCGGGCGCTTGCGGCGTTTTTGGAATTCCCGTCACGTCTCTGTCTGCAGCGCAGCGTTCTCATGTCCAAGAACCCGACATCTTGGAACGGCTGGGGACAATTCGGTCTGCAGAGTTGAACGAAATCAGCGGCATCGCCCGGTCTCGCCGTTATGAGGACGCCGCTTGGGTCCACAACGATTCCGGGGGCGGTCCGACCGTATACCTCGTTTCATTTCGTGGCCGATTGTTGGCCCGCTGCCCGTTGGTGGGAGCCGAGAATCGCGATTGGGAAGACATTTGTTGTTTCCAATTTGGCGAAAAAAATTACTTGCTCGTCGGCGACGTGGGCGACAATGCCTCAAAGCAAAAGGAGTGCAAACTTTATTTGTTTGAGGAGCCAATCGGCGATTTAGATCCGGCTAGCGTATCCGAATTCCCCATTCAAGCTTGGCGCGAAATCCGGTTCTCCTACAACGATGGTCCGCGTAACTGTGAAGCTGTTGGATTCGATGAATCGAGTGCGACGGTTTTGGTCGTTGAGAAAAAGCTTGCGTCGCGTACGGACGCAGAAGCGCCTGGAGTTTACGCAATCGATATTCGCCCTTGGCTTGACGGCGGTGATCGGACTAAGCAATCAGCGGCGAAAGCAAAACGGGTCGCCGAAATTGCAATCCCCAACGTGACCGGTTTGTCGTTTTCCTCCGCTGGCAGCGAACTGGTCGTATGCGATTATCTGCACGGCCATTTGTTTCAACGCGAAACGGACGAATCGTGGATCGAATGCATCAAGCGGAATCGACCGACTACTTTTGCATTGCCGATTCAAAAGCAAGGCGAAGCCATTTGCTTCGCGGCTGACGGCAAACATGTAATCGTCGTCAGTGAGTTCGCGAAATCGCCGATCTGGTCGGTTCGGTTGCCTGAGTAAGCGAACAACGATTGCACGGCAGAGAACTCGGTGAGACTCGAAGACTCGGTGTTACTGGCGTATCAGTCGGGAGCTAGCCGGACAGCGAATTGACGCCGTTTCATGCTTCGGTATTTTACCAGCATGTCACCATTTTACTAACTGCGCAACTTAGCGGTCGAGAGGCGCGACGACATGCACGTCAGTCGTGGCCTACATCCTCGAATGTGTTAATCCTGACGAGCCATTTACGCTCCGCTCGAACATGGCGACGTTGGCAAAGAAATACCCCACTAGGAAATCGCAGCAAGCGAGTTTGAGAAAAACGCTATTCAAGCACCGCTCCAGGGCCTAATCAAGCGAGTGGAGAAGGATGAGCGTGGGTCGCCGGTGTTGGTGATCGCCAATTCGATGCGGAACGATTGTCGGGGTTGACGCGTCTAAACGCAAGATTTGCCAAAATGTTTGGCACTGATTCAAGATTCGGGTGCTAGGAAAAATCTTGGGGCGGGCGGCGTTCGCGTTCGCGCCTGAAAAACAAAAGGAAAGCCACCAGCACGATCAAGAATAGGATACGCAGCCAAAACCACCAATCTAAGTCGTCATTTGAGAAAGGAAACATTAGTTTGCTGCCTGTTCCGGAAATTCGCGCGAGCCACGACAGCGACGATTAACACCGAAACTCACGTAAAAGAGAATACCAATGAACTGTGCCATCCGGTTGATAGACGACCATGATTAGCGCCCCCGGCTGTGCAAACTGTGATTTGCCTTTTATTTCGCCGTGACGCCAATACCACCCACCCTGCTTGGTGAATTCGTCCAGGCTTGCATCGGCGCGGAAAAATCGAATCGATCCAGGACGGACAGTTGCGTTCTCGTCGTCGGCGCCTAGGCCTTGGGCAGAGATCACGACGATGTTTTCATGCGCGTCGGCTTTTGTTACGACATGTTCATCAACTTTAAACGCTACCAGGCAATTGCGAGCACGCACTAAATCCTCGTCGATTGTATTCATTGGCGACATGTCACCGCGATTCAGTGGTACGGAAACCGGCCCAACGGTGAGGATCGCGAAACCAATGCCGAATATCCAAAACTTCATTCTGCACCTCATGAAACTGCGGTAATGCACTCTGTTAACCATAGATTTTACGCATCTGAAGCGACGACCGTTTGGGTAAAAATTACTTCGCCGCCGCAATCAACAAATCTCGCAGGCTCCAGGGCCGGTCAGTTAGTCCACTTTCGACGGGTGGAGTCGTGCGGATCGTTCATGCTTACGACAGAAATCATACCAAGCCACGGGGATAGATTGGATCGCGGTGTGATGGGCCAGCGACTTCGAATGAGCATTGGTCAACCGGGTGAATCGTCGGCATTGCATCCGAATCGTGAGATTGACGCCCTCGATATAGCTTGTGCAAATCTTCGCGGGGTCGGGATTCCCGAAGCGAACGGTTTTCTCGCTGTTTATTATCTTGGCCGGAAAATTCGGGTTTCGGTTTGGCTCAATTGGTAGTTCTTGACCAATTGCCGACCCGGCCCACCCTACTTTCACTTCTGGTCTCGAACCGAATTCCAATCGAGAATGACCAAATCTTGCGCCGGCTTTAAGCAGCTTTGGCTGCCGCCATTGTCAGCGGCTTGATGCATTCGACGAACAGCGAGTCAGGCTTGCGAACGATACCGTCGACGGCATCGAGCTGATACGACGCGAAATCCGGGATGGCGCTAGTTTGCGGCCCGCAGATTCGAAATTGGGAGAACCCAAGTCGTTCGCTAAGTTGATTCATCGAAAATCGATCGTACATCCAGCGATGGATTTCGCCTTGTTCGCGAAACAATCCCGCGACCAGAGCGGATTCGCCGGACCGCCCAAGCAATAGTTGTACGGACTTGCACGCCACGGTTTCGCGGATTCTTTGCCATCCCGCGCGAATGCGTTCACGAACGCGCCGCTGTTGCTTGTTACGGATGGGGCGAGGGCTTTCGTCGAGCGGTCGACAGCGCCAATACTCGTTGCCGATGCGTGACGTAACGAATTCCGAATTGACGATTTTGGGGTTGGCCATGTATTGACCCATCGACCCGCCCGACTTGTCGCGAACCATCTGGTCCAGCAATTCGAGCTTCATCCACTGGTAATCCGCGACGGAAACTTCTTTGCCGATGTCGGCGCGTCGAAGTTTCTCGAGGTACAGTGTGGCGATCGTTTCCAAATCCGGAACGACCACGCGCAAGACTCCGCCAGGGCGCAAGACGCGACGGCACTCGATCATCAATCGTTCGCCATCGAAGTTTGTCAAATGTTCAAGCACATGCGAATGGTAGATGAAGTCAAACGAATCGTCGTCGAACGGAAGTCCTTTGCGAACATCGTATTCAAGAACAGATGGCTCGGTTGAGCGCACGTCGATATTGCACCAGTCGGCGTGAAAATGGTCGCCGCACCCAATGTTGAGTTTGTTGGAATTCGGTCGCATGCGACAGGCGCTCATCGGCGAACTTCCTAGTGCGGACTTCGGATGGGTTGACTGGATCAACGGGTTTTTCAAATCGTTGTGAAATTTCGTCGGCGTTATGCGGCGTGACGGATTCCGATCCGTCCGGTGTAATCAATTCGGTTCAGCATCATGCGAACGGAATGTTTTTCAAAATATTCGTCAACCGCGCGCCGGCAGCCTTGCCAATGACCGTAGTCATCGATCACCAATGCGCCTCCGGTCACCAATCGCGGATAAAGCTGCTCTAACTCGACGCGAGTCGATTCGTACCAATCGGTATCCAATCGCAGTAGTGCAATCGATTCGGGAAGTTCGGCGTGCAAAGTTGTTTCGACTGGGCCCACGATAAAACGGACTTGTCGATTGGGGTATCCACAACGGGCCACATTCGCACGGACTTCGTTCAGCGACGAGCGGCACCAAACGGATTCGGCATCGTCCGGCTTGCTGGCACGCAAAAGTTCATGTGCCGTGTGCCCAGTAAAGTCCACATCGCGCGCACTCGGCGGTGGCATTCCGCCAAACGTGTCGAACAACCAAACTTGTCGCTCGCTATCGTTCAGAAGTTTTAGTGTTCGCAGTATCGCCATGATGCTGCCGCCGCGCCAGACTCCGCACTCAACGATGTTGCCGTGGATTTTATTCTGAACAAGATATCGAACGGCTTGGCACAATGCCAAAATTCGCTCGGACGACGTCATGGTAAACGGGCGAACCGCTTCGATCGTTTCCAAATCCTCAACGTGTGCATCTGGGAACTGCTGGCGCAACGACGGCCCTGAGTCGATTTTCGGTTTGCGTCGTCGGCGAAAAATCCTGAGCATCGATTGATCCTGGACAAAAGGGCTTTCGTCTACTTGAATTCGGACAAGGATGTACCAAATTCGCGCGGGGCGGTAAAGGTCGCGAAATTCATCTTGTCCGTTTGACTCGATCTCATCTACGTTGTGCGCAGCGCCTATCAAATTCGCCGCTAGCACGGCTGGTTTCAAAAGGTCCGATTCACATGACCCTACCAACGCCCATATTGTTTTGCATTTTCAATCGCCCAGCACTGACGCGGCAAGTCTTCGAGACGATTCGGCATCAACGTCCGCAAACACTGCTCGTCGTGCAAGATGGCCCACGAGCCGATCGTAAGGGTGAAGCTGACCGTGTCGCCGAGACGCGACGCATACTTGAGGAAGTCGATTGGGACTGCGATGTTCGCACGAATTTCGCGAACGAGAATTTGGGTTGCAAGCAACGGATGGCGAGCGGGATCAGTTGGGGGTTCGACCAATTCGAACGGCTGATTATTCTCGAAGACGATTGCCTGCCGAGCGAGAGTTTTTTTGGCTTTTCCGAATCGCTGCTGAATCGGTTCGACGAAAACGAACGCGTCATGATGATCAGCGGCGATAATTTTCTGCCAAAATCGCATTCGCCACATTCTTATTATTTTTCGAAATGGACACATATCTGGGGATGGGCGTCGTGGCGCAGAGCTTGGCGAAAATTCGACCTGGAAATGTCCGATTGGCCAGATGTCAGAGAATCAGCTTGGCTCGAGTCGTTGTGTTGCGACGAAGCCGAACTGGAACATTGGAATTCGATTTTCGATCAACAACATGCAGGCCTGATCGATACGTGGGACTATTCCTGGATGTACAACTGCTGGCGACACAATGGATTGACGGTGTTACCGCATCGCAACTTGGTTACGAATATTGGGTTTGGCGATTCGGCGACCCATACGCTTGATGTGGCAAGTCCGTTGGCGAATATGCCGCGTCGCGAAATGGGTCGGCTGCTGCATCCGGCACAAGCGATTCGCAATGTCGACGCGGACGCTTATTCGTGGTCACAAGTCTTCAAACCAAGGCCAATGTTAGAAGCGTTTCGTCCATCCAAGACCGCGAATTGGCGAAATTGGTGGCATCGCATCCGGCGCGCGGCATCGTAGTGTTGTTTTAGAAAGACCGGTTCGACGATGAAAATCGGAATTGTAGCGCCGCTTGCAACGGTCGCCCCCCACTTCGAAACGGAACTGGAGCTTGCCCAGCGACACTTGGATGCTGGCGATCGGGTCGAGATGTTGGCATGTATGGGCGCGCTTCCCTGTTGCGATTTCAACGTGACACGCGAACCAAAACAGTGCGGCTCGTGTGCGGGTCGGCGGAACGCTGGGCTCAAGTTGCTGGATCGGCGAGTCACTTTGATTCCGCTGGAGTCGGCAGCAGTGACTGATTCGATTCCGCCGGATGCGTTTGACTCAATCGAGGCTTTGAAGGAATTTCGAATTGAGCAATTTGATGTAGGGTATGCCGCCTTGTCGTCCCTCGTGTCGATCTGTCGTGATCCTCAGCCAGATTTGCAAGTGCATCGGGTATTATTGGGCCGGTTGCTGAACGCGGCGTTGACGACCTATCGGCAATCTCTAAGTTATTGCCGATCGCAGCGTCCCGACCGAGTATATGTTTTTAATGGCCGGTTCGCTGCGACTCGCGCCGTCCTTCGCGCTTGTCAGTCGTTGGGAATCGAATGCTGGATTCACGAGCGAGGCTGTGATGTAAACCACTTTCAAGTCTTCGAAAATCGTTTGCCGCATGACATTGAATACATGCAACAGCGAATGCGAGCGGCTTGGCAATCCGCGCAGACAAACCCGAACCGTGAAGCGATTGCGTCGTCGTGGTTTACAGATCGATCGCAGCGAATCGAACGTAACTGGCATTCATTCGTAAAGGATCAGATTCAAGGTCGTTTACCAAAAGACTGGAATCCCGCGAATCGCAACATCACGGTGTTCACGTCGTCCGAAGACGAGTTCGCTTCGATCGGCGATAGCTGGCGGAATTTGCTTTATTCTGACCAGGCTTCAGCGTTACGGCGAATCATTGCAGACTTGCCGAAACTCGATGACCGGGTTCGGCTGTTTGTGCGAGTGCATCCAAACTTGAAGGACGTGAACAACGAAAATGTTCGCGCGCTGCTACAAACGTCAGGTCCGCGCGTCACCGTGATTGCACCCGAAGATTCAGTCGACAGCTACGAACTTTTGCGACGCAGCGATACCATCGTGACATTTGGTTCGAGTACCGGAATCGAAGCCGTCTATTGGGAGCGTCCATCCATCCTGTTAGGTGCGTGCTTCTATCGCGGATTTCCTGGAGTGCATCAGCCAAGCTCGCACGAACAAGCCATCGCGATGTTGAACACCGAGTTGAAGCCAGCGGCGGACAAGTCAGGTGCTCTCATGTACGGCTATTGGTTTCAAACGCACGGCGAACGATTCAAGTACTTTGAGGCAACCGGTTTATTCGAAGGTCGGTTTCGAGGTCAAATCGTTTTTGACCAAACGCGCAAAGCCAGGCTCATCCGTATCGCCGAAAAGATTAAGCGCTGGGTCGGCAAACGAGCAGCGTAGAGTCGATTTGCCATGTCGATGACGTGGTCTATTCTTTCCATCGCGGCAAAGTGCGTTTGAGCGCCGCGGATTTTCAAATAAATATTTTGTCGAGTAAGGCATCTATTATGCGAATGATCATAGTGAGCCTCGCCGCTGTTACGGCCATTGGGTTCGCGGTATTTGGCCTCCAAAAAGCAGCCGAACCCCAGGAAACGAACACGACTCCCAAACCAAATTTCATCGTGATTGTTCTCGATGACGCAGACAGCGGCATGTTCACCGAGACATCGTTGCGCGAAATGTTTCCCAATATCGGTCGGATCGCCAATGAGGGAATACGGTTTACGAATTGTCACGCTTCGACGCCCGTGTGTGCTCCTTCGCGGGCCAGCTTTTTGCGCGGACAGTACGCGCATCGCACGGCGGTTCGGGTCAACGACCCTGCGGTCACAATGGCAAACGGGTTCTCGGGAAGTTACTCCGAATATACGCGACGAGAAATGCACCAAGATGATTTGAGTGTCTGGCTAAAGAATTTGGGCTATCGCACGATGCTCGTGGGGAAGTATCTACACCACAACTTTGACTTTAAAGTCCCTCCCGGTTGGGACGACTTTTATTATTCCTTGGGCAACAAGTACTTTGAGACCTATCGATTCATGACAGCCCCGAATAACGCCGGAAGTTCTTCGCCGCTGCCGCCTGAACAATATCGAAACACGGTTGAAGCCGATGACGCTGTGAGACTCATTGAGAACTGTACCGCAGACGGAAAGCAACCGTTTTTTCTTTATCTAGCTCCGATAGCTCCGCACGATCCGAATAACAAAGACAAATGGATTGAGCCACAATACCGCGACGGTTGGCCAGACTTGCAGTTGCCCGCGACCCAGGATTTGAATGAACAAGATGTCAGCGACAAGCCTAAAATCATTGGGCAAATGAAGCCATTGGATTCGCAAGAAATGCTCGTTGTTCAACGTGTGTATCGACAGCGGATGCTTTCGGTGAAATCGGTCGATGATATGGTTGGTCGAATATACGCGACGCTGGAAGCGACCGGTCAAATAGCAAATACGTACATCGTTTTCACGTCCGATCATGGCTTTCTGCTCGGCCAGCATCGACTGATAGGAAAATGCTTGCCGTACACTGAGTCAACTAGCGTTCCATTATTCGTCCGCGGACCGGGGGTTGCTCAGGGCGTGTCGGCGAAACATCTAATCGCCCACTTTGATGTCGCTCCGACTCTTGTCGAACTGGCAGGGGGCAAAGCTCCTTCGTTTGTCGATGGCAAATCCTTTGCGCCATTGCTTGCTGCACCTGCGAACTATGCGGAGGCCGAATGGCGAGGGCCCATTCTGATCGAACACTGGGAAACTTTTCAGTCGAGGAATAGACAAGTCGTAACAGTATTCTCGGCGCTGAGAATGTTCGACGAGCTGTTTGTCGAATGGGCCAACGGGGAATCTGAGTACTACGACTTGGAAAAGGATCCGCAGGAACTGGAGAATCAATTTACGGCACTCGAAACGGCTCAAAAAACCGAATTCCGGTCGACAATGGGCAAGATCAAGTTCCAGGATTGCGATCCGATAGCTACCGTTGTTTCGCCGAAATATTCGACGTCACCCAAAATTGGTATTAGCGATGAGATTACCGGAATGGCAGAAGATGACGGAGGCGTAGCAAACGTAAAAATATTCATCCGCAACCCGAAAACGTCACTTTTTTGGAATGGAGAGGCTTGGCAGGAAGAATCGATTGGGCTGTTCGCCGCGTTGGATCGACCCCAAGGATTGCTAACGTCGTGGCACCATCATCCGAAACTGGACGAGAGAAGTCCTAACAAAGTTGATTTGGTCGAGGTAACCGCGATTGCTGTGGACGACGAGGGGAATGAATCGAAGTCAACTAAAGCCATGGAAATTCAAGTTGACGCGAGTAGGCCCGAAACGAAATTTATTCGACCAACAAACAATTTCAATTTCGTAGGTCAGGCAAGGATAGTCGGGAAAACGCACGATAATCTCAGTGTTGATCAAGTCCAATTGGTTCTGCGCGACATGAAAAGTCGAGCCTATTGGAATGGAACGATGTGGAGTGCCTCGATATGCACGATTTCCATCAAGCCGGGCCAATCGGGCCTTTGGAGTTATTGCCCACCGCTTACCAAGGGGCGTTTTTGCGTTTTGGCTCGCGCCGTCGATGCGTTCGGCAACGTCGAGTCATCGCCTGCAACGGCAGTCTTCGGAGTGCGTTAGCGCCTCGAATCGCGCCGTTGCATCGTCATTACCGAATGCTCCGTTGACTCCAACTGAAGCCGGTTATTCGCCGCGGTTGAACGACTCGAATTTGGGAGTTCCACCCGCGCCTTCGTAGAAAACCGATACAGCAGTTTTGTTATCGGATTCGAGTTTTACCTGCATTCGAAGCAATACGAGGCCATCGGCTTCCAATCCGAAAGTAATGATGCCATGTTCATCAGCGCTTTCCGGAACCCATTTGCAATTCTTGACCCCAATCAAGAATGGGTTTTGGCCCACAGGTTTAAGCTTAAATTTGCCGCTTTCTAGAATCTCGAATTCATTAATCTGAGAAGCCAACGTCTCAAAATCAATTTGGAATGCAGGGTCGGAGTCGGCGGTTTCCTCTTTTGGATTTTCGACGTCAGGTGAAGCCGCCTGACTTTCACGAATCCATCTGCCGATGAACGGCTTGGTTGCCTTGAGAAGTCTTTCTTCCATTGCCCGCCTTTCGGCAATCACATCAGCGGCCTCCGAATTCGGTATCAAAATGCAGATTTGATTTTTGTCTTGATACTGAATGTAGTATCGGTCACGGGATTCGTCGTATGCGACCGCGACGTGCTTGCAGCCGGCTCCGATCCGGGCTTGGCCGATATAACCAATCATCTTGCCGGCTGGGTCAAACCGTTTGATTTTGCCGATGCTGGACTCAGCGGCAAGAATGTCACCATTTTTGGTGCAACAAACATTCATCGGATTGCAACAACTTCCAAAGCCGTTGTCGCCGTTTCCCACCCGCTTGCCAAACGAATCAAGCTTATTGCCATCGTGGTCGTAAACGGAGACGGAAAATTTTGTATTGTCGGCGACGTAGAAACGGTCGGCATCGGCTTCAACATCCATTTGGCCGCAGCAACCGCTGACTTGGTCAATAACTTCTTTGGGGTTTTCGAAGTTGATATCGGTCCGCCAGATCGAATAGCCGAAGCCAGTGGTTGCAGACGTCGTTACGAAAACGTGATTCGCGGTCGCACACATCGACGGCACGCCAAATTTACCTTCGATTAGATGATCAACGAGGTCCTCCGGAATTTCCTCTTGCGGAGAGAACTGATCGAGCTGGGTCAATTGTTGGTTATACGATTTCAATTGTGCGGTTTGGCGCTTGGTCCGTTTTTCTTCTTCGACCGATTCGAGCTTGGCGATTTTCTCTTTCAATTGCGTAATTTGCTTGGCAAAGCGTTCGGCGGTTTGCTCGATTTGTTTTTTATACGCTTCGACTGCATCGCTTCGTAGATCTTCGATGTCCTTGCCCGCCATGTTTGGCGTTGTGGCCGCAAGCAGGACTTTGCCTTCCGCGGTCATCTTGCAAATTTTGCCTTCGCCTGCGGTGTATACGATTCCAGATGGATCCAGGTCGATCGCAGTCGGGGCAAACGGAACTGGGATTTGCCGAACAAGCTCTTTGTCGGGGCCATAAACCAAGATGTACCCTTTCGCCGCGTCGTCTTCAGCTTTGTCACCGCTGTCTTCGTCGTCAGAGGCATCGCGATTTGATTTCGGTCTGTTCAATAAACTGACGCAAGCCCAAATGTTGCCTTGATCGTCAAGCTCAAACGTGTTTAGCTGGACCGGCTCACCATCGAGTGTTGGTTTCAGGAAGTCAGTTTCTTGATGCGTCGCCTCGAACGATGTCTTCATGCCGTCACCATCATCTGCGTCCGCGTTAGACTCAATTTCATCCGCCGACAATTTCTCGTTTGTTGAATCGTCCTCGGAATCAACTCGTGATTTCGGCTTCGGTTCGTTTTCGGAACCTTGGCGTCCGATGAAAGCATTCGCCGGGGAAATCGATACGACGCAAATCACCGTAAAGGCAATCAAGCCAATGATAAGTCGGCAGTGCATGAGATTACTCCTCAAACTTGGCAAATACGAATGGCGGACATTTTTTTTGGCCAAAACAAGAACTTCATATGCATTTTGTTCGCTTCCGCATCCCAAGTCAACGACAGATCGACGCCGGGTCGCAGAACCAACGATCAATGTCGCCTGTCCGCTACGAACCACTCGATTGGATCGACGCGGTAGAATTCAGATAGCAAGCCGAATACCGCCGGATGATGCTGCCGCAAAGCTTTTGGTTGGGTAAAGAATCTCTCGGACGTCACGGAAAAAAACTCCGCATCATCGGTGGCAGCGTAATCTCCCAAAAAAGTTTCCTGACCCGCGGCAATTTCGCGCGCAAGTCGCGAAAACTCTTTCGTCATCATGTTGTGCCAACGGTCCGCCATCGCGCGGTCCGCCAAATACGGCGTGCCGTTAACAAAACCGTCCATCTCGTCGAGTTGATGGGCAAACTCGTGAATCACCAAATTGTTGCCGGACGATGGGTCGCGTCCCTCGGCGAGAACTCGATCCCACGACAAAATCACTGGGCCACCGTGGTGTGATTGCCCTTCGTAGGTGCCTCGCTCTCCGGAAATTCGAAAACTGGTTGGGTAAACTAAAATCGTTTTTACGGCAGCAAAATAATCGTGTTCGATGCCGAGCAACATGAGGCAGGCTTGTCCAGCGATCGCAACTTTCATTTCGTCGGTGACAACTAAGCCGCGACAACCCTCCCAGAACTTTTCGGCGACGATCACTTGAATTCCGCTGCGCAGCCCGCGCTGCTCGCGCTCGCTCAACCGTCGGTAATGTGCCACGTTTCGCTGAAGCCACTCCTCCCAATCCGTGGGGAACGGGCTGGACAGAATTCGCTTCCGTCGGGATCGCAAAAACCAGTCAAACATGGAAACTGCTCACATCAATTCGGTCGTGTCGGGGTGATAGCATTCTACGCGACGCTAGCCAAAATTTTCGGCGGTTAGCGGACGACAGAACTAAATCCACCGAAGTAGCAGGCACATTCCATGTGCCGTCAGCTTCTGGCCCCATCGGCTTCTGGCCACGGCACATGGAATGTATGGGCTACTTTCGTGTTGTCGATTCGAACCGGATGGATTAGCTTGATTCGATCAAATCATTTGCCTCACTGAGGGAACAAGGATGTTCTGGCTCAAGGATCGAACCGTATTGATCACCGGTGGAACCGGATCTTTTGGTCGAAAATGCGCCGCCCATCTTTTGCGGCACGCACGATTGAAGCGACTCATCATTTTTAGTCGCGACGAACAAAAGCATGTTGCGATGCAGCGTGGTGACTTTTCCCCCGAAAAGAATCCGGAACTGCGATACTTCATCGGCGACGTTCGCGATGCGGAACGATTGCGGCGAGCGCTGCGCGGAGTTGACTTTGTAATTCACGCGGCGGCCATGAAGCACGTCGACATGGCCGAATACAATCCGCAAGAGTGCATTCAGACGAATATCGGCGGCGCGGAGAACTTGATCAACGCGTGTCTCGACAGCCAAGTCCAAAAAGTGGTTGCGCTCTCAACCGACAAAGCCGCTAACCCGATCAACCTTTACGGGGCGACGAAACTTTGTAGTGACAAACTGTTTGTGGCGGCCAATTCACTTGCGGGCGAGTCGGGAACTCGTTTCGCCGTCGTGCGTTATGGCAATGTGCTCGGATCGAATGGCTCTGTTGTTCCGTTTTTTCAACAAGAGCGAATCAAAGGTGTGCTGCCGATTACGCATCCCGATATGACGCGGTTCATCATCACGCTCGACGAAGGCGTCGCGCTAGTCATCAAGGCTTTTGAGCGAATGGCGGGTGGAGAGATCTACGTCCCGAAAATTCCAAGCACGACGATCATGGAGATCGCGAGGGCCGTTGCTCCGGAATGCAAGTCGCGTATCGTCGGCATCCGGCCCGGTGAAAAAATGCATGAATGCATGATCCCTGTCGACGAAGCGAGACAGACGCTGGAGTTCGACGACCATTTTGTGATTCAGCCCGTTCGCCGAAGTTGGACTCGCCAGATTCCAAAATACGTCAGCGAAGGTCGACCTTGCCCTGATGGATTTTGCTACTCAAGCGATGCCAATGATCAGTGGTTGTCGCCGTCCGATCTTGTTGACTTGATAAACGTCCATTCGCCTGCTCCAAGCAGTTTGATTCCAGCATTGAAAGTTCACGCGGCCTAAAGTAATTTCACACGCCTAAGCCAACGATGACGCAACTTCCTTACGGCAAGCATTCGATCGACGACGACGACATCCAAGCGGTCGTCGATGTGCTGCGCTCCGATTGGCTGACGACTGGTCCGAAGGTCGGTGAGTTGGAATCGGCGCTAAGTGAATATTTGGGCACACCGCATGTTGTGGCCGTCAACAGTGGCACCGCGGCTTTGCATTGTGCGATGAACGCAATTGGGATTGGACCCGGAGACGAAGTCATCGTGCCCGCGATGACGTTTGCAGCCACGGCGAATGCGATTTTGTATCAACGCGGAACACCAGTGTTCGCCGATGTCTCGGCGGGAACTTTGCTGATCGATCCGGCGGACGTTGCGCGAAAAATAACGGCGAAGACACGAGCCATCGTTGCCGTCGATTATGCTGGAGCGGCTTGCGAATACGACGTGCTGCGCGAAATTGCGAACCAGCATCGACTCACTTTGGTTGCCGATGCGTGTCATTCTCTCGGTGGTCGATTCAGCGGCGAAAAAGTCGGCACGCTCGCGGATTTGACTTGTTTCAGCATGCATCCCGTTAAGCCAATCACAAGCGGTGAAGGAGGAATTGTCGCCACATCAAATCCATTCTTTGCTGACCGGATTCGGGGCTTTCGCAATCACGGGATCGATCTGGATTTTCGTCAACGCCAGTTAGCCGGGAACTGGAAGTATTCGATGACGGAGCTGGGCTTTAACTATCGGCTGAACGACATTCAATGCGCGCTTGCCCTGAGCCAACTGAAAAAACTGGATTTGTGGACCGAGCGCCGCCAACAGTTAGCAAAGTTGTACGACGCGCGACTCGCGGGCCACCGATTCGCGAGTCCGCTGGCTCGGCGGGAAATCAACGAACATGCTTTTCATCTGTACGTGATCCGCTGGCAACACGAGCGTTGCGGCATTGGGCGCGACGCTGCGTTGAGTTGGCTTCAAAGCCAAAGGATCGGAGTAAATGTTCATTATTTGCCAGTGTACTTGCACCCGTTCTACCAAAAGCGTTTGAAAATGCCGGCGGGGTTGTGTCCGGTCGCCGAGCAAGCGTACGGCGAAATTCTTTCGCTTCCGATCTTTCCCGCAATGACCGAGCAGAACGTCGACGATGTCGTCGGGAAATTAGTTGAATGCCAACGATGGGCCAAAGTCGCATGACACAACCAAAAATTATCTGTTTCGTTCAAGCTCGAATGGGGAGTAGCCGCTTACCGGGAAAAGTTCTCGCCGATTTGGCTGGCCGCGCGATTCTCGACCAGGTCATCGGTCGATTGCGCCGCGCGACAACTCTGAACCAAATCGTCGTGGCAACGTCGGATTTACCACAAGACCGTGCGATCGTCGAACATTGCATGGCGAACGGATACGCTAACTTTGCTGGCAACCACGAAGACGTATTGGATCGATTTGCGCGCGCGGCGGAACAATTCGCGGCTGACATCGTCGTGCGCGTCACTGCCGATTGCCCTTTGATTGATTCGGCAATCGTCGACAGGACCGTCAAGTTGATTTTGGCGGATCCAGCGTTGGACTGTGCGTGCAACTTTTTTCCGCGACGCACTTTTCCGCGAGGGTTGGATGTAGAAGCGATTACTCGCACCACGCTGGCCAAGTTGGATGCATCATATCGCGAAACGCGACACCGCGAGCACGTCACTTTGGCCATTTACGAAAACTCAAAACGGTTTCGCATTGGCTCGTTGACCTCCGATCAAGATTGGTCGGACTTGCGCTGGACGGTCGACGAGCCGTCCGATCTGCTATTGGTTCGCGAAATCTATTCCGCGCTCAATGCGAGGAATTTCTCATGGACCGATTGTCTACGGGCTTATCGACAGTATCCGCAATGGCGGACTATCAACGCGCATGTTGAACAAAAGGTGGCTTAAGTGTCCCGCTTCCAACCGACGCTCGTCATTCGCGCGGATGCCGGTCCGACGATCGGGGGCGGTCACATCATGCGTTGTTGGGCGATTGCCCAACAGTGGCAACGTGGTGGCGGCAAAGTCCTATTTGTTTGTGGTGAGTTGCCGGATTCGCTGAGGAGTCGTTTGGCGAAATCCGATTGTGGCGTCGAAATGATGAATCAGGCTATCGGCAGTACGTCCGACGCCGACCTCCTGGCTCAAATTGCTCGCGATTCGAACGCGGATTGGATTGTGATCGACGGTTACTCATTTTCGATTGAATATCAACGGCGCGTTTCATCAATAGCCAAGCGTGTTTTGCTGATCAGCGATGATGATCAGCCCACGATAGTTACGGCGTCAGCAGTTCTCAATCCGAATATATTTGCGCGGCGAGCGGTCTACCAAGCTGGCGACGCCGAGTTGTGGCTTGGCTCAGAGTTCGCCCTCCTACGCGAGGAATTTCGCAAGTTCGCATCGAAGTCAGACGACTTGCGACTCGAAGTTCGCCGAATTTTGGTTACGATGGGAAGCGCGGATCAACATGACGTGACGTCACGGGTCTTGGACGCAATCAATTCGCTCCGGCGCAAGGATTTAGAAATCGACGTAGTGATTGGCGGCTGCAACGAACACAATTTGCAAACCCGCGAAACGACCGGCGACTCGAAAATTCATTGGCACTACAACGTCTCAGACATGGCAAGTCTCATGCAACAAGCGGATTTAGCGGTCGCGGCGGGTGGATCGACTTGTTACGAGCTTGCGGCTGCCGGAGTCCCATCATTGATCGTTACCATAGCCGAAAATCAATTTCCCCTGGCCGCTGAGTTGCATCGATTGCAAGCAGCAGTTTGCATCGGCCGACACAGCGAAATCGACAATCACCAATTGGCAAGCGGGATTCGCGAATTCTTAAACGACGCTTCGTTGCGTCAAATTCTGTCTCAGAACGCAAGTCAGTTGGTCGACGGTCTTGGCGCAAGTCGCGTTGTGCGTCGAATGTTTCAAAAATTGATTCGACTGCGCGCAGTGCAACGCGATGATGCCTTGCGGCTTTACCAATGGCAACAAGATTCCCAAGTTCGTAGTTGGTCATTTACGCCAGGTCCATCGAATTTTGCCCAACATCAATTGTGGCTTGAACGAAAACTAGCCGACCCCGAATGCCGCCTTCTGATAAGTGAGACCGAATCTGGGACAGAATTCGGCTTGGTACGTTTGGACTTGGTTGACGACCATGCTGTCGTCGGACTTGCGTTAGACTCGCAGTATCGAGGCTGTCGACTTGCGCCAGTGGTGTTGGCCGCAGCACTTGAGCAATTCGCAAAGAAGCATAGCGGCCGCGAGGTCGTCGCGTTTATTAAACCGGACAATGTCGCGTCCCAGCGCACGTTTGCGAGCGAGGGCTTCGAGTTTGCGCGCAATGAATTTGTGCAAGGTCAGCCGGCGGAGCGCTGGGTTTGGCGCAGCAACGGAGCAAAAACAAAAATTCATTTAAAGATTGGCGGCGAAGTCAATTCGATGATCAATAATTCAACGATCGAAATAAGTGGTCGAAAGATTGGCACCGGACAACCGACTTACGTGATTGCGGAACTCTCGGCGAATCATGACCAGCGTTTTGAGTCGGCGATTGAGCTTGTTTACTCGGCGAAAGCTGCTGGCGCGGATGCCGTCAAATTACAAACTTACAAACCAGAGACGATCACGATCGATTGCGATGCGTCGCCGTTCCGAATAGTTGGCGGGACGTTGTGGGACGGGCAAACGCTGTTTGAACTCTATCGAGCGGCGTACATGCCGTGGGAATGGCAGCCCAAGCTAATGCAGGCCGCTCGCGATATCGGCTTGCAATGTTTTTCGTCGCCGTTCGACGATACGGCAGTTGATTTCCTTGAATCGATCAATGTCCCCGCGTACAAAGTCGCATCGTTCGAACTGATCGACGTCCCTTTGCTCGAGCGAATCGGACGGACTGGCAAGCCAGTGATTGTTTCAACAGGGATGGCGAGCCTTGAAGAAATTGAGTTGGCGGTTGCGACATTGCGCGATGCGGGCGCACGACAAATAGCGTTGCTCAAATGTACGAGTGCTTATCCGTCAAAGCCTAGCGAGATGAACTTGAAAACCATCGGCGACATGGCAACACGATTCTCCGTTCCCGTCGGGCTCTCGGACCACACTCTTGGAATTGCGGTTCCAGTTTGTGCCGTCGCGCTCGGAGCGTCAATCGTCGAGAAGCATCTGACGATGGAACGAACAGCCGGCGGACCCGACAGTGCATTTTCATTGGAGCCGGCAGAGTTCCGGCAGATGGTCGACGCGATTCGAGTGGCCGAACAATCACTGGGGCAAGTGACTTACGGCGGAGCGGAATCCGAGAAAGCTTGTAAGCCATTTCGGCGATCGCTGTTTGTCGTGCGCGATGTCGCCGCCGGCGAAGTGCTTACGCGCGAACATGTTCGGTCGATTCGTCCGGGAGATGGTTTGGAACCGAAGCACTTGGAAGCCGTGATCGGTCGACGCGCCGCCAGTGATTTGCCGCGCGGCACGCCGCTTGAATGGAAGCACGTCGCGTAAGAAATCGCGACGATGCATGGGACGCATAGGATGTATGGGATTTATGGGTTCCAATCGAAGCAAGTCGCAAGACCCTTCGCGGCCTTGGCCTTGGCGAAAAATGGGCTGCAATTTGTGCTTGGTTTTGATCTTGCGCCATGACGTGCCGTCGGCTAAATTGGTGCATTAGTTCGGGTGTTTCTGCCCAAGATGGGCGATTGGTTTTCCAAACCGTCAAGGACGACGCAGCATGAGAAATTTAGGTAGAGCGCTGCGAATGTCGCTCAAGTACCGCTGGTCCCTCGCCGGCGCTACGATCTGCTCTTTGCTTGTTGCCGTTTTCTGGGGCGGCAATATCGGCGTCGTGTTGCCGTTCGTCGAAGTTGTTTTCAAGCAACAATCTCTTCACAAGTGGATCGACGTTCGAATTGCAAACTCGGAAGAAGCCGTCGCACGGTCGCGCCAAGAACTAGACGCTTTAACCACTCGGCTCAACGCGGCAAATGAAAGCGACGCTCGCGTCGTGCAACGCGAAATTACGCGGCTGACAATCACACGTGACGCCGAGAAAAGGAAAGGCGACATTGCACGCTATTTTGCGCCGCTGATCAAGAAATACTTGCCCGACGATCCATTTCAAACCCTGCTCTGGTTGGTTGGTTTTGCGCTTGCAGGGACGTTCTTTCGTGGCCTTGCGCTCATGGGAAACATGGTCTTAGTGGCCCGCATCGGACAGCGCACCGTTCTCGATTTGCAAAATGCCTTTTTCCGTCGCACGCTGCAGATGGAACTCAACGCGCCTGGTGGTCCTGGAACCGGCGACATGGTCGGACGGATTCGTGGCGAAACTGGCGCGATCGGCGTCGCGGTCACGACGCTGTATGGAAAGTCGTTTCGCGAGCCGATGAAAATGCTGGTGTGCTTGGCTGGGGCTGCTTTGATTAATTGGCGGTTACTTTTGTTTTCAATGATCGTCTGCCCGCTGGCTGGCACGCTGATGTTGTTGTTGGCTCGCTCAAGCAAACGGGCGAATCGCCGCGCGTTCGAGGAATCGGCGCGGTTGGTCAATCGCTTGTTCCAAGCATTGACGCATTTGAAGATCGTCAAAGCCTTTACCATGGAAAACCACGAACGACTTCGGTTTCGCACTATTGCCAATGAAGTCAATCGTAAAGGGATGCGGATCGCAATCTACCAAGCTATGGCGCGGATGAACAATGAGATGCTGGGCGTCAGCGTGACTTGTTTGGCGTTTGTGGCGGGCGGTTATCTCGTGCTCAATGAACAGATTGACTTTTTAGGAATTCGTTTGTGCGGCAGTCCAATGAGCTTTGCGGAAATGATGACGTTCATGGTCTTTTTGGTCGGGGTTTCCGATCCGCTGCGAAAGATGGCTGACGTTTATACGCTGCTGCAAACCGGAATGGTGGCTGCGGATCGCGTGTTCCCACTGATCGATCGCCAACCCTCCGTGAAAAGCCCAAGGCACGCCAAGCCGATGCCGAAATCGAATATCGAGATTGGTTTTTCCGATATCAATTTTGGATACCAAGCGGATCGACCCGTATTGAACGGGGTTACGTTCACGATACCATCCGGCAGTTGCGTGGCTTTGGTCGGCCCCAATGGCTGTGGCAAGAGTACGTTGATCAACTTGTTGCCGCGATTTTTTGATCCGAACAACGGGAGCGTAACGCTCAACGGAATCGATATTCGCGAGTTACGCCTCAAAGATCTGCGGCGCTCGATTGGATACGTGACGCAGCAGACAATGCTTTTTGACGACACGATCGCCAATAACATTCGCTACGGTTCGCCGAATGCAAGTCTTGAAAAAGTAATTGACGCCGCCAAAAAAGCCCACGCGCATTCGTTCATCCTTGCAAATTTGGATCAAGGTTACGAAAGTTCGATCGGCGAACATGGCGGAAAACTATCTGGTGGACAAAGACAACGACTTGCGCTTGCCCGCGCCATTCTCAAAAATCCTCCGATCTTAATTTTGGACGAAGCAACGAGCCAGATCGATCCGGAGAGCGAGACTTTGATTCACGAAACACTGGCTGAGTTCATTCGCGGTCGGACGACGATAATGGTGACGCATCGGTTGTCCACACTGGAACTTGCGGACACGATTCTCATCATGGATCAAGGACTAATCGTCGATTACGGCTCGCACGAACAACTGATGGCCCGCTGCTCGACGTATCGAGCTTTGCGGCAAACGGAATTGAAAGTCGCTGCGTGACGAATTCGCAAACCCACGAGTGAAACATGTCGACTGCCGAACGATTGCCGATTGCGCGGTTTGAAACGATCCGCGACGCCGCTGAAATCATTCGGGCCGAAGCCAAAGCTCTTGAGCAGCTTGCCAATCGCATGCCAGTGGAAATCGACGACGCGGTACGAATGATCGTCGATTGTCGCGGTGCCGTGATTGTAACGGGCGTTGGAAAAGCTGGTTGGATCGGGCAAAAAATTTCGGCCACGTTGGCTTCAACCGGAACGCGCAGCCATTTCCTCCATCCCAGCGAAGCGATGCATGGCGACTTGGGCCGAATCGGCGACGATGATTTAGTTTTGGCCCTTTCCAACAGCGGCGAAACCGACGAGTTGTTGCAAATCGTTCCGAGCATTCGCCGCCGCAAAATTTCAGTTATTGCGATTACAGCGGATGTGTCTAGCTCGCTGTCTCGCCAGGCATCCGTAGCGATTTGCTACGGTCGTTTCACCGAAGCTTGTCATTTGGGATTGGCTCCATCGACGACAACGACCGCGATGTTGGCTTTGGGCGACGCGCTTGCTCTGGTCGCTTCTCGACAGCGCCAATTCCAAGCTCTCGATTTCGCGCGAAACCATCCCGGCGGCAGCCTTGGGCGAAGTCTGACAACGGTCGAGGAAATCATGCGGCCGCTGGCAGAGTGCCGAATCGCTCATGAAAACGAATCTGTCCGCGCTGTTTATGTGAGACTGAAAAATCCAGCCCGACGCAGTGGCGCGATTTTGCTAATCGACGATGCCGGAATGCTTAGCGGACTGTTCACCGACAGCGACTTGGCGCGTTTGCTCGAACGCCAACAAGACGAAATGCTGGATGGTCCGATGTCAAACGTAATGACCCGCAATCCGCTTTCCATAAAATACGGCGAGAAAACGCTCTTGGCCGTCGAGACGATTGCTTGTCACAACATCAGCGAACTTCCCGTTGTCGACTCGCGCGGCAAGCCCATCGGCCTCATCGACATCACCGACGTAGTCAATCTGCTGCCACGGACCGGCGGTTGACCGCAAGCTGAGCCTGTACGTTTAACGCGACGGACACCGCATACCGGTGTACAATATTCTCTTGGAGCCGAAACCATCCTCGAAGCGAAGCAAAAAAATGACGCCAATGACAATTGAAGTCGAACAGGAAGTCGATGGTCGGTGGATCGCAGAAGTGCCAGAGCTTTCTGGAGCGATGGCTTACGGACAATCACGTCAAGAAGCAATCGACCGCATTAAGGCTCTATCGTTGCGTGTCCTTGCGGATCGACTTGATCACGGGGAGCCAGTCCCTCAAATGGAGGTTGTTTTCGCGGTGATGCCATGAGCCACTGGCCATCGACCAAAGCTCGGCGGGTATTGGCCGCTCTCTTGCGGACCGGATGGGGCATCAAACGGCAATCGGGCGGATCGCATCGCGTCTTGGAACGAATTGGTTGGCCCGATTACGTGTTCGCTTTCCACGACGACGTTGAGATTGGTCCGAAAATGCTCGCGAGGATTGCGAAGCGTACTGGATTGACACGCGAAAATCTTTAGCCTCTTTTTGGTTGACAACGATGGTTCCACCAGCGACGTGTTTTGCTCACGCTGACTAAGCGAACAGCGATCGGAAGTCGGCGGAATCTTTGACGGCGGAGTCGGTCGTGGTATCGGAGACGATCGTGCCGCGATCCATTACGATGACGCGGTCGGTTAGTTTGAGCGAAGTTTGACGGTGCGTGATCAAGATCGTCGTGCGCATTGCCAAAAACGGCCGCAAGGAATCGTGGACAAGCTGCTCCGTGTGGCCGTCTAGCTGGCTGGTCGCTTCGTCGAGGATCAGGATTCGCGGATTCGCAACGATCGCGCGCGCAAGTGCTACTCGTTGACGCAGTCCTGCCGAAAGTCGGCCGCCACCGTCACCGACGTCGTCAATCTACTGCCACGGACCGGCGGTTAGACGCAATCCTGTGTACAATGATTCTATCGACTAAACCACCTCGCGTTTTCGAGTCGAAGCCGTTGTCGTAGGAGGAAGTTGAAATGTTTAAGCCCGTAAAGGTGACGCCGTTGCAAGACTACAAGATCCGCATCTGTTACGCGGACGGTGTCAAAGGCGACGTGGATCTCTCGCACCTCGTTGGCAAGGGTGTGTTTTCCCTTTGGAACGACCCAAAAGCATTTGAACGCGTGTGTATCGGTCCAAGTGGCGAGATCAAATGGAGTGACGACGTCGAACTTTGTCCCGATTCCTTGTACATCGTGATTGCCGGAAAGTCGCCCGAAGAAGTCTTTCCCAACTTGATGAAGGCACAAGTCAATGCCTGAAATCAGCCGGTTCTATGGCATCGTGATCAAGATGTACCACAACGATCATTCACCGCCCCACCTTCACGCAGAATATGGCGGTGCGGAAATGGTAGTCGGCATTGATACGTTGGCAGTGATCGCAGGAAAACTAACGCCACGCGCAACCGGCCTCGTGATGGAGTGGGCAGCCCAACATCAACTCGAATTGCAAAACGCGTGGAATCAGGCTCGACAATTGTTGCCCATCGATCGCGTCGATCCATTACCGTAAACCCCAATGAAATCTCGCGAGAGATCTTCGTCACGCTGACTTAGCGAACAACGACCGGAAGTCGGCGGAATCTTGAGCGGCCGAGTCGGTCGTTGTGTCGGAGACGATCTTGCCTCGATCCATTACGATGACGCGGTCGGTTAGCTTGAGAGAAGTGTGACGATGCGTGATCAAGATTGTCGTTCGCTTGGCCAAAAACGGACGTAGCGAATCGTGGACAAGTTGTTCCGTGTGGCCGTCGAGTTGACTGGTTGCTTCGTCGAGGATCAGGATTCGCGGATTCGCAACGATCGCACGCGCTAAAGCAACGCGCTGACGCTGCCCTGCCGAAAGCCGGCCGCCACCGTCTCCCACATTGGTGTCGTAACCTTGCGGCAATTCACCAACAAACTCGTCGACGCGGGCGAGCGCCGCGGCTTTGAGGAATTGTTCTTCGCTGCATGCGCGGGTTCCGTACATGATATTCGCCCGTACGGTTCCTTTGAATAGAACGGAATCCTGTGTAACCCATGCCATCTGCCGCCGGAGTTTTTTAGGATTCAATTTGGTCAGATCGACGCCGTCGATCAGGATTCGTCCTTCGCTCGGATCGTAGAATCGGGCCAGCAGATTCACGAGCGTCGTTTTGCCTGCGCCATTGCCGCCGACGATGGCGACCGATTGGCCGAACGGAATCGTCAAACGAATCTGCTTGAGGACTTTGTGGTTTTCTTGGAAGCAAAACGAGACGTTGTCGAATTCGATTTGCTGTTGATGGAACGGTACTTTTATCGTTGGATCATAATTGGTCGACTCGGCGGGTGTCTGGTCGAACATTTTGAACAAACTTTCACAAGCCGTTCCGCCGCGCACCAGCACATTGAGAATCTCGCTCATCTTTCGCGCCGGGTCGCTCGCACCAGCCAAAAGTGCATAGAACATCATCAAGCTGCTGGCGGACATGGGCTTTTTGCAGATTGGAATTCCGAACAACTCCGTTTGCCCGCTGAGAACCAAATAGGCACCCGCCAACGTCGCCAAGGAAATTGAAATGATCCCCAGCATCTCGCCCACGGGCCGCAGAATCGAATCGTACAGCGAAATCCGCTGCGATATGCGATAGAGCGTACCAGAGTTTTCCTTGAATCGAACTCGCTCGGTCTGCTCACGATTGAAGATGCGGACGGTCTTGATAGAGCTAAAGGTTTCCATCAATGTTTGATAAACGTCACCCATGCCAGTGACTTCTTTTAGCGACGCACGTTTCATGCGCCGTGAAATGTTGTGAACCAAAAAAGCGCCGAACGGAATCACGAGCAGCGAGATCAGCAACAGCTTCCACGAGATCATCGCCGCGCCGATCAAACAGGTCAGCATTTTCAGCGGCTCACGCAGCATCTTGCCGTAAAACATTCCCAGCGCAGCGCTGATCATTTGGATGTTATGAGCCAACTGCGTCATCAGGTTGGCCGTACCGATCTGATCTATGCGCCGCTGGTCCAGCTCAAGTGCTTTGCGAAAGTAAATTCGGCGCATATCCCAAATCGTTCGATTGGCGACTCGCGAAACCAAGATCACGCTCAGCACCAGAAAGACCCCTTTGAGCGCGGAAATCACCAGCAGCCAAACCATGACGAACACAATCGTCGTAAATGGCGTCCGGGGCGAGTAGCGATCGACATACGGTTTGAGCCACAATGTCCAGGCTTGTGCGCGGTGCTCGCTAACCAAGTCCGTTCGACGTTTTTGTAATTGGCTGGCGTCGCTCTCGTTGGGCTTTGCCTCAAGTGCCGAGACTTCGTTTTGTAACTTGGCAATTTCGATATCGTATTGCGCCAGCCGATCATCGAACCAGTCGGGAATCGTCTTATGCTCCGTCGATATGACCGTGACTAGCGGATAAACCGTAGTGAGACTGACGCTAAACAACACTGCGATCACGACGGAACTTACGACCGCCCCCGCGATGCTCCATTTGTACCGAAGCGACAACTGCAAAGCGCGAAGAAAAAAAATCATGCGGTGCGGCCACACAAGAAGGAGTTGTTCGCGCGAACTTTCCAATAAATCGTTCGGATGAACGATTAGGAAACCTAGCGGGAAATTTGAATTGCCAACGACTCGATACTAATATCGGATTTCAGCCGTTTTGGAACGACCGAAGTTGATCGAAAGACTGCTTGGGCGCTCTGTGGGCGAATTGCTAACAAAGCTCGCTAGCGGCGAACACAAGTGTTATCCAACTCGAAGTTTCGCTTCGATACGCTTGATTGCGTCGACAGCAGAGCAGCTTGCGGTCGATGCCAGCGGAATCGTCTCGCCAGATTGAAGCCACCTGCTGACTTTTTGCTGCGCGGAAATAACCGTGCTATGACTCCGACCGCCATAGTGCAAGCCAATTTCCGAGAACGCGTTGCCGGTGTGTTTGCGCGAGAGCCACATCGCCAAGTTCCGCGCGACGTTGATTCGCTTTGACCGCATCGGTGATCGAAGTTCCGCGGTGGCAACACCGCAGAAATCGCTGACCGCTTGTTCGATCGATTCAATTGAAATTGGGCGTTGGCTGGCTTGAAACAAGTCCTGCAATAAATCCTGAATCGTCGACCATTGCTGCAAGTTCATCTGGGACAAATGGGCTGCGTGCAAGCGATTGACCGCTCCCAATAACTGCCGCACATCGCCGTCCAGACGCTCGGCAATCATCCCCACAAATTGGCTCGAAATCGCGAGCGAACGCGACTCGCAACCTCGTTGCAAAATTCCGGTTCGACCCGTTTGACATGGGTAGTTCAATCGGCAGACTAAGCCGCTCGATAACTTGTTCATCAATTCGGGCGAAAGAAATCCAAGTTCGGCGGGGGCGCGATCGGCGGCCAACATGATTTGCTTGCCGTCACGCAAGAATTGATCGACGGTACTTTGGAACTCCCGTATCGTCGCTGCCTTGTTATCAAAAAATTGCAAGTCGTCGATCGCCAAGACATCAAGGTCGCGGTACTTGCGGCGAAAAATCGGCAAGCCGCGCCCGTTGAGTGCTTCGATGAATTGCGAAGTGAATTGCTCGGCGGAAACGAACATCGCTCGGGGACGCCGATTATTGGCTCGGCAGGCCTGAACAATTCGGCTAAGAAGCGCGGACTTGCCGCACCCGACCGGTCCGTGCAAACAAAACGGAGAAATCTGTCCCGGTCGAGCAATGATTTGTTTGACCGCGTTTTCGACAAGCAAATTTTGTGGCCCAAAAGCAAAATCGCTTATTGCTGCGGCGCTTTCGCTCGACAGCAAAGCTCCGTCACCCATGGACTCGGCGTGCTTGCGCGATCGGCGAGTCGCGGTCGGTTGGTTCGCCTTGGTAGTTGGGGGCACTGCTGCTTTTCGGTCGGCTACGGAGTCTTTGGCAGGGACGCTGGAAGGATGGGCAACTTCGTAACCGACGTTGTCAAGAATTCCGCCATGCTCGCGTTGCACGTGCCGTAAGTCATCGTCAAACTGCGCGCGGATTCGGCCGAGCGAAAACGTATCTGCCGCCGTGACGCGAATTTTTCCGTCCGCGACGGATATCCCATGCGGTGCAGTAAACCACAATTCGAATCGGTGTTGCCCGATCCGTTGAACCAGTGCTTCCGTGATCTGTCGGTTGATGTCCGTAAGCAAGGGAGTCACTTCCTAACGCGTTCCACGCGCGCACGACGACCCCTCAACAAGACTGAAAAACCGTAGGCAGCGACCGACGGTTACGGAGGATTGTGAGACGGAAAAGTCGTGGCTTTATTTCAATGAAAAACCGAAAACGGTTTGTGATCGACACGTTTGAGACGCAGATTCTAAGGCCGCTAGCACCGTTGTCAAATCACCCACAAAAAAATTCGGGAACAATTTATTTTCGACCAACAAAACCCGCGATTTCGTCGAGCGCCGAACGCAAAAATATTTTTTCCAAGGACAATATTTTTCGCGTCGAAAAAAATCCATCGTGGATAAACTGTCGATGCCTCGCGACAAGTTATTTGACGTTTGTAAAAACAGCAAGAAATTCCACGCGAAAATCACCGGGAACTCACGACGATTCGTACAAATCGACATTCGAAGGAGACGATTGCTAGTGCTTATTCAACGAAAGTCCAAGCGACCCAATCTACGTGAGTTTGAGAATTTGAATACGCTTGCCGCAAAAAGTCGCTTACGCGCGATTTCGCGTATACACGTTCAATTTTGCACCGTACTCGACCGATATGGAAACGCCTGGCTCCAATTCGCCTGCATTCTCGGCATTCTTCGCCAAGGTCGCCTTCTGAACGATCCGCCAAAATGATGGCAGCCCTTAATAGGGCGTGCCTTGAATGAGGCCGATCGTGGATTGGCTCAATGGCAATTTGCCATCAGGGCGATTCAGTTCCATGATGGCGCGGATTTGGCGATTGGGTTCGTCGGCCGAAATGACGATCGGATTCTCAAGTTTGAGGACACCGTACATTCGCCGCCGCGCGGTCGCTGTAAACAGTCCTGCAGCCTGAGTCTGATGGACTTTGAATTTGTAATTGTCCATCAAGAATTTGACGAGTTGCGTGGCGTCGCCTGTTTCTCCCGTCAACGCAATTCGCTGCACGCGTTGATTTTCGTCAAAGTAATACGTCAGCGCCCCGCTGATGTCCCACGTATTCGACCCGGTCACCAGTGAAACTCGCATTCCTTGGAGGCCGTCCGAACCGGGAGCCGTCGAAACTCTTGGCCAGCGGCTCTTGACCCAATTCGGATAAACATCAAACCGAAAGATTTCTCCCAAGTCACTTACCGGAATGAAAACCATCTCGCTTCCGTCAATCGTAAGATCGATCGACGGGTCGGATGGGCTCGCCAATTCTGTAGCCGAATTCGCGGCACTCGTACCGAAAGCGTTTCCATCGGGTCGGAACGCGATCATCGGGACACCGATTGCAGTTAGAAACGCCGCAGGTAGCAATAAATTTCGAGGTAGCATGGCTGGCCCAATTCAGAAACTTGAGGTAGACGTCTTGCACATCGACAGCGAATTATGGACGGTGGAGGTCGTCGCGTGTCATCTTCTGTTTTCGGCAGAATAAGCGGCCCAACGAAACTTTCGATGGTGTCGTACTCAAGATCATTGAGTTACGATTGATCGATTTGGACGGCGCTTTGCGAACAAGCCGCGCGGGCCCGATCGTTTCGTGCCCTGTTTGCGTTTGCCGATACCTTGGAACAGGCACATTCGTTACCAATCATGCGGAATAGTCTTTCCGAATTATCGATTTGGCGTTGGCTCTGCGAACCGACCGGCGAAGCGGCGGTGGTGCAGACTTCGCAGGCGTTACAACACGGCATGAGCGAATTGTCGCTTTTGAAGGCATTGCGCCGATCGCTCGGAGTGGAACGAGCATCCGCAGTTGTCGAACAAGCCGAACTGCGGCAACGGGCGAGCGAGAAATTTTCTCAAGCCGACAAGATGCTATTCACCGCACAAGGTTTGTCCCAAGCCTCGAGCGAAATCATCGCGCGCTACAAAGCAACATATTTCGGCCATCGACCGGTCGCGGATTTCTGTTGCGGTATCGGCGGTGATTTAATCGGACTTGCACAACGCGGAACGGCGCGAGGCGTCGACCAAGACCCAGTCGTTGCGTTTTGCGCGGCGCACAATTGTCGCGTCAATGGCGTTTACCCTGCGATGATCGCTTGCGACGGAGTCGAGAACGTAACGCTTGATGCAAATGAATGCGTGCACTTGGATCCGGATCGACGGCCTTCCACCACGCGGACCGTCGATTTGAATTACTTTGAACCAAGCTTGTCCGTGATCGAACAAGTTCGGCGGCAAGCCCCTGCTGCCGCAATAAAGTTGGCACCGGCCACGCGATTGCCTGATGATTGGTACCGCGATTTCCAAGTCGAGTGGATCGGCCATCGCGGTGAATGCAAACAACAAATCGTTTGGAGCGGCGACATCGCGCGCCACGTTGGCCGCCGTGTTGCAACAGTCATCAGCAACGACGGACTCAAGCACGATCAACTGATCGGATGTTCACCACGTTCAAAAATACCCGCGATAACACCGCTGAACAAATTTCTAGTTGAAGCGCATTCGGCGGTGTTGGCAGCCGGACTGAACTGGGAGTTGGCGGCAGAGGTCGAGGGCAATCGCTTCTCGCCCGAAGTTGCTTACTTGACGACCGATCGGCCGCATCAGACTTTGCTCGCAAGCTGTTTTGAGATTCTCGAATCCGTTCCGCTGAAGCCATCCGCGGTTGAAAAAAGTCTAAAACTTTGTGGTGAGGGCACTTTCGAAATCAAAACGCGTGGACTGGTAGGCGTCGATTTGGCGTCATTCAAGCGAATCAAATCGGACGGGCCGAAGACCCTTACGCTCGTGCTGACTCGAGTCGCTTCGCAACCGAGGGCATTGCTCTGTCGTCGATGCAACCGCGAATGACGGTGTACCCTTCCCAGTTTTTTACAGCGGCCTGCTTTTGTCGATATGCTCTAGCCAAATTCGCAGCGGATCACCACCCGAACCGTTTGGCAAATCGATGATCGCTAGTTTCGCCAATTTTCCTGGCGCAATCGCGCCGAGTTCATTTTCGAGACCAAGGGCTTGGGCCGAATTGAGCGTCGCCATGCGCAGGAACATTTTGGGCGCGACATCGGGGAATTGTCGTGCAGCGTATTCGATTTCGCGCGCAACTCTCAAGTCCAGATTAGACGCACGCGAATCGGTCCCCATCGCCACGGTAATTCCTCGCTGCAACAGTGCTTGCAAAGGGTACCGCTCATGCCCAAAAAAAGAATGTGTACGCGGGCAGAAGACCACGGTCATTCGCTGCCGATTGGCGGCGATGAAATCCATTTCCGACTCGGACAAATAGTTTCCATGAATAATGAGGCTTCGTGGATTGGTGGCAAGCAGCCGCAAATAATCGAGCACTTGGATGCCGCGCGGGATTGCGTCCGACTGCCAAACTTCGAGTTCGTCAAGCATCTGCCGCAGTGGCCCGTGACCCGTTGCGAGCAGCTCCAGCTCCTCGCGGCTTTCCGCTAAGTGCATTGCCACGGGGATTTCACGACGATTTGCAAGCGCGACGAGCTGTCGCACTAATTCGAAATGTGTCGAATAGGGCGAATGAGGACTTATGCCAGGACGATACCTTGCGTTGGCCACAAGATTTTTTGCCAAGGACTCGTCGAGCGCGGCGATCATCGGCGCGATCGAAGGGGCAGCCAACCCCAACCGTTCATGAAAAACAACGCAGGCCGGATTGGCTTGGTGATAGGAATCAATGCAATCTGGCCAAGACACGATTTCTCCAAGTGCAGCGACCGCAGCCAAGCGCGATTCAGACAAGCCTGTTTGAATCGCAAGGCGCTTCTGCGCGACACGGGCGTCGTCGCTCAAGTTCCGTCGTTCCACGATGACGTTTCGAATCCACGATGCAAAGCTCGTTTGCGAATCACTGAGCGGCTTTGATAAATAACTAAACTCAAGGTGCGTGTGAGCGTTAATGAACTGCGGAAAGACAATTGCATTTCCCAAATCATGATCGCTGGTTTGTGCCGGTGCAGAAGCCAATGACTGAATGCGCCCGTTGCGAACGACGATACGGCCGTTTTCAATCGGCGGGCCATCGACCGGCAATATCCACTTTGCGCGCAGGCAAATCTCACGTTCGCTCATCCGTCGGCCTTGAATCAAGTCGAATTGACGGCTCAATTTTGATCGCAATGAGCCACCGACACTAGCCGCCAGCCGAAGCCGCACGAGGGAGTCGACTCCACTTCCAAACCGTCTCTTCAACTCGATGCCGACAGAGTATCAACGCCAACACGCACGCCGCCACCCCGCACAAAGTGGCCGCCATCGGCTGGTAACCAATCAAAGCTCCGTCGCGAACGAGAACGATCTTTTGCAACCATTCGGAATTGGCCACAACGCCCGGATCGATTTTTACAAACAACATGGTCAACGAATTGTGTACGGCGTGAAAGACGATGCATGGTACGATACTCTCCGTGCGAACTGCCAAGAGGCCTAACACGATGCCAATGAAAAACGTGATGATCGATTGTTGAAGGACGCTGTGGGCCAAACCAAAAAACGCGCTGGCGATCAGCACGGCTGGAAATTTTCCTAAAGCCGATCGGAGCCCAGACAAAACAAATCCGCGAAACGCCAGCTCTTCACAAATGGCCGGCGCGACCGCCAAGACCATCAGCGTGGCCCACATTCCAGGCGCGCCGCTAAAAATGTCGCGCATCATGCCTTCGGCTTGGACCGTTGAAGTGCTGAGGGGATAGAGCTTCATCACCAAATCGGTTAGCGCGGCGAAGATTGGATGCAAAAAGATCGCCAGGAGTCCGGCAAGTGCCAATGTCCACGGCTGCGGCATTTTCAACTGCAAACTTTTCAATGGCATTCGGCATGTCGCCAGAGCAAGAACAATTGCTGGCAGGGCGACCGCGATGAAAAGTAGCATTACGGTCTGCCGCCAAAATGTTCCCCAATTTGGGTGAGCTGACGCCATGAACGTGCTGAAGAACTTGGCAATCAGAATCATTACTGCGCACAAGATCGCGTAAGTCATCGTTGGCGTTTCCGTGCGGCGTTTGGCCCAATGTTTGAACAAAGCCCGAAAGCTTATATGGTCCGCTGCACGGAACAAAATGGATTCGTCGTTGAACTGATAGGCGGACCATTTGAGCGCCAGTCCGCAGCCGATTAGCGTCACGGCACAAACCGGGCCAAAGAAAGTTGCCGCCGTTCCGATATTTCCTTCGATGATGGAATGCAACAATAAGATGAGTCCGGTCACCGGAATAAGGCACGTCCCCATGTTGAGGTGAGTTCCCGGTAACATCGGGATGATGAGCAGCGGAAACGTCAGCATCATCAAAGGCATAAGATAATATTGACCTTCCTTGGTGCTGCGCGCAAATGAGGCGATGGCAAAGGCCAGTGCGCTGAACAATCCCGAAATGGGAAACAGAGCCAACAACAAAATCGGGAAAACATAAAATGGCGGAAGCGTAATTCCCAATTGTTGGCCAAGGAAACTTGAGTGTGTCGATGGACCAACGAGCAGCGCCGCCGAAATCCCCAGACTCAACATGTTCAGGACCGCAGTCAACATGCTAAACGTCATCACAGTCAAAAGTTTGCCGCCGATGATGTCGGAGCGCGGTGCGGGCGAACTGAGTAATGTTTCAAGTGTACCGCGTTCTTTTTCGCCCGCACACAAGTCGATTGCTGGATAGAACGCACCGGTCAGCGCCCAGATCACGATGATCAATGGAAGTGTCTTTGACCATTTGATGGCCGATATCGTTGCGTTGTCAGCGACGTCATCAACCGAGACGCTATAAGGCCTGACTTCGTCGACATCGATATTAAGTTGTCCCAGGTTTTTGACCACTATATCCCGCGTCCATTTTTGAATTGCGACCTGGGCACGTTGAGCGGCCGTAACAGAAGTGCCGCGGGCCGAGTTCTTGACGATTCGAATATTCGTTGCTCCCGCAGAGTCGTCGCTTGACGAATTAACGACGGCAGGCACCAGGATCGCAAGATCAAAATTGCGGGCGATCATCTCTTGCTTTAGCCATTCAGGCACCGGAAGTGGCAGATCAGGTGAACCAGATGCGAGATACTCTCGGATACGCTCGTTAAAGCTGCGGTCATTAAGCACTGCGGATTCAACGACGGTGATTTTACGTTCAGACTCAGCCAATAGCCCTTCACAAAATCGGCTTTTGGCGATCAGCGGCGAATCGGAAGGCAAGTGGTCCGCGCCGATCAGCCAGATCCGACACGGTTCGGCCGACGAGAATTGCGAAATATGCAACATCGACAAGCCTAACAGCGGGTAGATCAAAATAGGTAGTATCAACACGGTAAACAATGTGCGACGATCGCGCATTTGATCGCGCAGTTCGCGTTGATACACCAGATTGATCGTCTTGAGGTTCATGCAGCTACCGGGATAATTCCTTGCCGTCGGCGGCTGGTGCTTCGGCCCCGATTTGACCGTAAGCAATCAATTGATAAAACAATTCTTCGAGGTCGGGCTGATGAAAGCGTTTGACCAAGTCACCGATACTTCCTTCGGCGACGACGCGACCGCAATGAACGATGGCGATGCGATCGCACACGCGGCGTACTTCGCTCATGATGTGCGAAGAAAACACAATGCACTTGCCTGCGTCGCGCAGTTGTTCCACGGTCGTGAGGACATCGCGCGCGGCCACGACATCGAGACCCGACGTGGCTTCGTCAAAAACAAGTACTGGGGGATCATGCACCATGGCGCGAGCGATTGAAACTTTTTGTTTCATACCCGTCGACATATGCGAACCGAGTACGTTTCGCATGTCGTTCATTTTGAAACGATCAAATAAGAACTCGAGGCGAGGCAGCAATACAGCGTCCGACAAACCATACAGTCGCCCAAAATATTCAACCATTTCCCAGCCGGTCATCCGATCGTAAACGGCAGTATTTGTCGAAACGAAACCTAGTTGCCGGCGGACTTGTTCCGATTGTTCTAGAATGTCAAACCCATTGATGATCGCGGTTCCCGATGTCGGCTTCAGCACGGTGCAAAGAATGCGCAAGAGTGTTGTCTTTCCTGCGCCGTTTGGGCCGAGCAGCCCGTAGACTTGGCCAGGCATGACGTCAAAGCTGACCTGGTCCAAAGCCACGAACTCCCCGTTCATGTCGCTGTAGTGCTTGCAAAGTTGGCGTACGTGAATCATGGACGGTCGTCGCGCAGGAAGTTCGGGTCAAACAGATTTGTGCTCAATTGTGGCTTGCTCCGGTCGATCACGTCGCCAGTTTCCATGCGATTACTACCGTGGTTTTTTGACCCTTCCGAAAGCAACGATTGTTCTGTTTATGCGCTTGCCACCAGTAACAGTTGAAAAATCACTCAACAATAAATCAATCGTGAGCTTTGCCAAGAACTACGGTTTGACATTGCGGGCCAATCCGCGCGGGCCGAAATCGTGCAAAACTCCCGGCTCACGAAAATCCAATGGAGCGGCCCTGTTCACTTACGTCTAGACAATTCCACCCACGATTAGTTGAAGCCCCATGACCACACCAGCATTCGATAGCGGTTCCATAACGACTTCTGAAACACCTGCCGGGTTCTTCACGATTCCTAAATCCGAGGCTACTGCCAATGACGAAGGACGGTTCATTCCGCAACAACCGATGACGTTGCGTGAAGCTGGCCTGGATGAAAATGACGTCTTGCCGTTAATCTTAAAGTACTTATTCACGCGCGGCGCGCAATCTGGACGAGAGGTCGCGAAACAACTTAAACTAAGCATTTCCGTAATCGAGCCCGTGCTGGCCGACTTGAAGCGTCGAATGCTCGTCGCGTATCGCGGTTCGGCGATGGTCAATGACTACGTCTATTTCCTTACGCCGGAAGGACTGGAACAAGCTCGATTGATGTTGGGCCACAATACTTACTGCGGTGCAGCACCTGTGGCGCTGGACGATTATCGCAAATCCGTCCACCGCCAGTCGCAACGCCGAAACAAGATTACTTTTAATGAAATCAAGAACACGATGCAGGGGCTGATGATTGGCGACCTCGTCATGAGTCAGATCGGTCAAGCCATCCATTCGGGACGAAGTGTCCTGTTGTACGGTGATCCGGGAAACGGCAAAACCAGTATCGCCAAACGGGCGATTCGAGCCCACGATGACACGATTTGGATTCCGCGCACGATTACGGTCTCCGGCGAAATGATTCGCATGTTCGATTCAACCGTTCACGAAGAAGTTAAATCAGAAAAATCTCTGTCCCTCGTTTCCTCGAACCAAGTCGATGAACGCTGGGTCGAAATCAAGCGTCCCACGATTGTCGTCGGTGGCGAGCTAACGCTAAAACATCTCGAAGCCGTTCGCAGTGGCGTCACTGGAATTATCGAAGCCCCGATTCACATCAAAAGCAATTGCGGCTGCTTGGTCGTCGATGACTTTGGTCGTCAGCGAATTGCTCCTGTGGAATTGCTCAATCGTTGGATCGTTCCATTGGAGACCGGGCATGACTTTTTAAACTTGCCCAGCGGCCGGCAAATCGAAGTCAATTTCGATCAACTGCTGATTTTTTCAACGAACTTGTCGCCCGGCGATTTGTGCGACGAAGCATTCTTGCGGCGAATCCATTACAAAATCGAGATTCCCAGCCCAACCGAAAAGCAATTTGCCGAGTTGTTCGATATTCAGGCCAAAACCATGGGTTTCGAAGTCGAGCCAGACGGGTTTTTACACTTGGTGGAAAAGTTCTATCGCAAGTTGAAACGTCCAGCTCGCTTCTGCCACGTCTCCGACCTACTAATGCACGCCAAAGACTTCTGCGAGTTTCACGGCGAACCGCGCCGTCTCAACCGCCAAGTCATCGATATCGCCGCCAGCAATTATTTCGTCGGCCAATAGCCCAACGGTTTCGGGGTTTGACTCAATTTTTTTGCTTCAAAAAATTTGTGTATGACCCCCTCGCCGCAACCTGTCGCGCTTCTAAACCAAGGGCGATTTGGGGAGCTTGTCATGCATCACAAACAAGTCGTCCTGGCCCTCGACTCCTCGCTTCCCCATTGCCCTTCGTTCAGTCCCCAATTGCTCTGGCTTCGACTCAGGAGTATCGTGTGCCGCAACGGGACTTTTTCAACGGGCTGCTAGGGCTGCTGCCGTCTCGCTCGATCCGAAACCTTCGAGAATCTTTCAATGATTTTTTGCTGGGCGGCCAACGCGCGGTAGAATTTGTAGGAAATATGCTACACGGAAAGCGCGGCTTTCCTACATACCGAGCCTGCGGCGGTTGGTTCAATAAAGGACAGAAGTTCGGTGGCACCCTGGGTTAGGATCGCGATGTCCATGCACTTATTAAACAGCAGGATCAAATATTCATGAACACGAAATCTCTTTTGCTCGGATTAGCTCTATTTGCTGGCGCACAGGTTTCGTCGAGCCCAGCTCAGGATCAAGCGGTCGACAAGAATCGATTGCACAAGTTCTTGCCGGTCGAAGACAAGTCAAAGTGTTCGCTGGCTTATCAGTGGCTGGACATTGCCGAAGAAGCCACCGCGCGTGAAGTAGATCTCCGCGGAGCGCGTCCCACAGTCATTGCGCGAACGCTGGCGATATGGGCCACCGCGATGTATGACGCGTGGGCTGTGTACGATCCGAAGGCGGTGGGATCCCGTTTGGGTGGTCAGCTTCGCCGCCCGCCCGCCGACCGCTCGCTGGCCAATAAGGAAAAGGCAATCAGTTACGCTTCGTATCACGCGCTCGTCTTCGTGTATCCGGAATCAGCGGAATGGCTAGCGGAGCAGATGAAACAGCTCGGTTACGATCCGAGCCTGATATCCGAAGACCCCACAAAACCGGAAGGAGTGGGCTATCTCACGGCGCAAGCCGTCATTGAAGACCGAAAAAGTGATGGCGCGAACCAACTCGGGGATGAAATCGGAGGAAATGGTAAACCGTACTCGGACTACACGTATTACCGACCTGTCAATCCACCGGACAAAATCGTCGATCCGGATAGTTGGCAGCCGATCACATTCACCAAACCAGACGGCACAAAGTTTACCCCCGGCTTCCTGACTCCTCATTGGTATCGCGTGAAGCCGTTTGTGCTGGAAAGCAGCTCTCAATTTCGACCGGGACCACCACCCAAAACGACGACCGACAATGAAACTCTCAAACGCGAGATCGACCAAGTATTGGCCTACAACCAAAACTTGACCAACGAGCAAAAAGCGATCGTCGAATTCATGAGGGACGGCCCGCGCTCCACTGGGCAAAGCGGCCACTGGCTACGATTTGCTCAAGATGTTTCGCGCCGCGACAAGTGCGACTTGGATCAGGACGTTAAATTGTATTTCGCCATTGCCAATACGGCCCACGATGCGTTTATTTCGTGTTGGGAGACCAAGCGGTTCTACGATTCATCGCGACCATGGACGCTCGTTCGGCATTACTACCAAGGGCAGAAGATTATGGGTTGGGCTGGTCCCAAGGGGGGCGTGGTCGAAATGCCGGCCGAAGATTGGCATCCCTATTCGCCGTCCGTATTTATTACTCCTCCGTTTCCTGGTTACACCAGCGGCCACGCTACGGTGAGTGGAGCATGCGCGAAAATTCTCGAGTTATTCACCGGGACGGACGAATACGGATTTTTCGAGCAGCGCCGGCACTGTGAATTGACGGAAACAGATGCTGGTGATATGGTGACTCTAAACTTGCCGACATGGAGCGCCACTGCCGAGATGGCAGCCCTCTCCCGCGCGATGGGCGGCTACCACATTCCGATCGACAACAACGTCGGTCTGGAAGTCGGCCGCAAGATCGCCAATTGGAGCTGGCCGAAGTATCAAGCGTATTTTGACGGTACCGCCAAGCCCCGACCGTAGCGTCTTTGGCCGAACAATTCATTGAAGAAGAACAGAAAATTGCCAAAAAGTTCACGTTTTTTCAAATCCAAGGAGGTTCCGATGCGTGTTTTACTTTCATCCTGCATGGTTTTATTGGTCTTTGCGACGCTTTCCTTGAACGTCGCTCGTGGCGAGGATGTTATCTGGCACATCAAAGCGTTCCATCCTGATGGCGGTTTGCTCGATGTTAAAGCGATTGGTCCCGATGGCAAAATCTATGATGTGAAGGCATTCGAACGCGACGGGAATAAACATCTGATGGATGTAAAGGCGATCGTGGATGGAAAACAAATTCCGATCAAGATGCTGCTAAGTGAAGATCCTCGAATTCCCGTAAAGGCGATCGGACAGAATGGCCAAATCTTGGACGTGAAGGCCCTAACCTCTGACGGCAAGAAACTTGATGTCAAGGGCATTCGAGGTAAAGGGAGTATCATCGCCCTCAAGGCCTTCGGTCCGGATGGAACTTTGTTTGGCGTAAAGGCGATCTCCCGTTCTGGTCACGTGTACGACGTGAAAGGAATCAAGATGTATTCCGAGAAAAAGGAAGGAACGGTAAACGGGGTCGACTTTGAGGCACACGTCAAGGCACTTCCACAAGTTGTTGACGTGGTCGATTGATAAACTCCAGCCAGATCCCCAAACTGGCGCGGGAATCGTGTTCGATGTCACGGGGCCAATGTCAGGTTTGATTGGATTGCCAATCATCCGGGCATTTCGGTTTTTTCCTCGACACGACAAGCGCTCGGTGAAATATTGAGCTTGCCCCCGGTTTTAGTCAGAGCAATCTGACCGTTCCTACTACGAGTGTTGAGGTGTATTCGGTTCCCGACAACCACTTCGATACTTAGATTCTGCCTCAATCTACCATTCCGTTCTCAAGCGCGAAGCGAATCAATTCCGCGGTGTTGTCTAAATTCAGTTTTTCCATGATCCGAGCACGATAGGTCGACGCCGTGCTTACACTTACGTTTAGCTGACGGGCACATTCCTGAAGCGTGTTCCCTGAGCCTAGAGTTCGAAGGAAGTCAAATTCGCGCTGCGATAGTGATTCCAAGCCAACACGCTTTCTTTTCGGTCGACACAGGAGTCTCACGACGTCAGGTGAAACGCGCGGCGAAATATAGATTTCGCCGCCATGTACGGCCTTGATCGCGTTCACAAGCTCATCTGCAGCAGCGGACTTGATCATATAACCGTGTGCGCCGGCCTCCAAAGCCCTTAACGCATAGTGAACGTTCTCGTGCACCGTCAGAACAAGTATTTTAACCTGTGGTTGGCGGCGGACTAATATTTCAATCACCTGCGGTGCATCGAGATTTGGCATAGAGTAATCCAATACAACGCATTGTGGCATCGTCTGTTCGACTACTTTTACGACCTCGGATCCGTCGTTTGCATGGCCGACGACATCGATCATTCCGCTGTCGCGTAGAATTCTTGCGAGGGCCTCCCGAACCATGGCGTGATCATCCGCGAGGACGACGGTTATTCGACGTATCATTTATCCCCTCATTAATCTGCCGACGGGTTTGTCGGTTCTCGTGTTTAGCGGCAAGCTGACATAGATTTCAGTTCCGTTTCCAATCGAGCTGTTGATTTGGAACTCGCCGTCCAAAAGCTCGACTCTTTCTCTCATCCCCAAAAGGCCCAACCGCGATGAATTCTGCTGATCCAAACTAAATCCCGCGCCGCGATCACGGATGCTTAAACGCAATGAATCTTCATTCGTTTCGATTTCAATCCAAGCCTGCTTGGTCCGCGCATGTTTTGCCACGTTGGCCAGCGATTCCTGAAGAATCCGGTAGACATTTTCACCAATCGTGCGCGAAATTGCATTGACCTGAAAATTCAAGCGGGCGGCGACGATAATTCCGGAGCGCTGTTGGAATTCCGATAAGTATGACTCCACCGCGTCCAGTAGCCCAAGGTCATCCAAGACGGCTGGGCGGACCCGTGCGGCAATTAAATGCAGGCTTTTCAAAACTTCGTCAGTTTCAGCGATCGCACGTTCCAAGATTGATTTTGATTTATCGATGTCTGGTTGGCTAAGGGCAGACTTCAGGTCAAGGTTGACCGCAGTCACTTGTTGTCCGAGGCCGTCGTGAATCTCCCTCGAAATGGCTCGCCGCTCGACCTCCTGTGCCGAAAACAACTGCGACGACAAGGCGCGCAACCGAGACTCAGAATCCGAAATTTTCTTGGCCTGTTGCTCGCGAATTGTGGTGGCTCGAGCCCAAAATCCAGCCATAACAAATACCACTAAGATCGCGCCGCACACGATGAGTAACAGCTGCCATAGCAGACTTGTCGATCGAGCATAGAAATCAGCGCGCGACAAATATGAAACCAGTATCAACGACGAACGACCTCGGTCGGTCGACGCGAAATCCGACTGTGGTTCGGTCGTCGATCCCAAACTCCTTGCGGCGTTTGAATTGCTGCCTAGGTCAACGACTTGACTCAGGAACATCCCTTCATCCATCATCGCCGTCTGAGTCATTCCCGGCTCAACCGACGGCCATACTTTGGGAAATTGTTTGTCAAACGATCGATCGTGGTCAAGAATCCAACCCCAAGCATCTTCGGGTTGCAATCCAAGTAAGTATTGGCCGTCGGATCGGACAAGCATCGTCGATCCGGGAAGGGCGAAATCGATAAGATCCCTCAGGAGCCGAGCGCCAAGGAAGTTCAGCACCAATATCCCTCGACGTTGGCCCGATGAATCAAACACTGGCGTCGCAAAACGTAATACGGGCTTTAAAGGACGTTCGATCGTTCCGTGTTCAATGTTGAGATCGAAATCCGAAGTGAAAACTTCGCCGCGTTCCAATTCAATCGCTTCGCGAAAGTAATATCGATCATCCTTATGTTGCAATTCCGTCGCAGGAACAACCGTAACGCGGCCACCCACGAAGTTCACACGAATCACCTCCGCGCCCGAAGCATCCAAGTAACGAATCTGATCGTAGATCTGCTTTTGTTCAGCGAACCGCTTGTATTCGCTTTCCAATTCGGCCCGCGCCGACTCATCGCCGGAAAGAAAGCGCGATAGAATCTTTTGCTCGGCCAAATAGAGGAGATCGGAGCGGACCGCCTTCACTTCGCGCGAAATCAATTCCTGGCCCATATCAAGTCGATACCGAGCTTGATATTCGTGCAAACTTTTTTCGTAGGCTCGGTCGTTTAGATAGAGCACTAAAACGACGATGCCGAACACAATGGTCGCCCCAAGACTCACCAAGAGTTGTCGTTTGACATCGGGGCTCCACCAAAGGTCATGCGGGCGTCCCGAATTCCGGAAAACAGCGTTCGTCATCGGGTCAACGGTTCCTTCACGGATAACTTGGGAATTGGATTCTTGAATCCGCTTCACTTTAGCAGAAATTGCCTCGATGTCCTGCCGCCGCGTGGAGCCGAAGAATTGACCGCTCGACCTAATTTGTAGGAAATTTACTACGCGGAAATCCCCCACGGCACGACATACCGAAGCGGCCAAACTGGGTTTAATACTCTTGCGAGTTTCTGTTCGCTTCATCGCGTCAGAGTCATTATGTTCCGTTATTCCTTTCGTCAAGTGTTCTTATTTAATCAGGAGTGTCGTCATGAATAGTTTTCGTCGTAGGGCCTTTACGCTAATTGAGTTGTTAGTTGTAATTGCAATCATCGGCATTTTGATGTCGTTGTTATTGCCCGCGGTTCAAAGCGTCCGAGAAGCGGCGCGCCGCACACAGTGCGGCAACAACATTCGGCAGATGGCAATAGCCGCGCACAACTATGAAAGCGCGCTCGGATTTTTGCCGCCAGGCTCAAAACGTTTTAACGGCGTCAACAACAGCATTTCCACCCACGCTCACTTGCTTGGCTACATTGAGCAATCAAACCTTTACGATCTTGTAGATTTCAAAGTCAGCTACAATCATGCGAACAATACAACTGCCCGCAATGTTCAGGTGTTGACATACTTGTGTCCCAGCAACGTCGATCAACTTCCCTTGGGCCTGGGAGGGCGGAACAACTACTATGGAAACGCTGGCGTCAACATCCTGCACTCGGGAATACCCGACCCCGATCCGGGTGATCCCAATTATGGTATGCCCCGCAGCGATGGCATTTTCTTTAACGAAAGTAAGATCAAGTTCGCTGACGTACTTGATGGCACCTCTCATACTGCGTTGTTTAGTGAACGGATAACGGGTGATGGCAGCAACGGAATTAGTTCTGTTGAGTCCGACACGTATCGGCCCGGCACCTACCCGAGTACTCCCGATGAAGCCTTGGCTGATGCCAACGCAGTTGATGTGACCGATTTGACTAAGCAAGGAAATTCCAACGTCGGCGCGACGTGGCTAAGGTCCTACCATTCGACGACTAGATATTGGCATGTGAACACACCGAACGGTCGTTCGGCGATGTTTCCTCCGAATCGGATCATGACGACCGCAAGCAGTCACCATCCCAACGGGGTTCAATTGGCGCATGTGGATGGCTCAGTTCGCTTCATTCCCGAAACAATCGATTTACAGGTTTGGCGAAACATGGGGAGTCGTAATGATCGAAACGTCAACGACAGTGAGTACTAATATAAAGAGCCCGGTTTGTAGTCTTTTGGCCGTGGGTCGGCTGAATGCAAACCTAAGCGTGGTTTTTTTGTTGTGTTCGGTATTTGTCGGCTGTGGACCTCGGACGGGTAATCCCAGGCCTTTGGATCGAACGTTGGCGATGGATTCAATGAAGTTATTTCTTGAAACTTGGCGCGATCAAGGATCGCCCGATTCGCTCAAGGACCGTTCACCTTCCGTCGTGGTCAACGACGCTGATTGGGATTCAGGGAATAAGCTTTTGGCGTTTGAGATTCCGACATCTGGCGACGACGATGGAAGCAATTTGTACTTGGACGTCAAGTTGACGTTAAAGGACGAAACTGGCGAGCAACGCGACAAGACCATCCGCTACGTAATCGGCACGAAACCGTTGGTCTCCATTTTTCGGGATAACTAGCAATCGATGATCGACTTGGTCAGAGTATGAAAAAAATCTCAATGTGAGCTTAGCCATGAATCCACTTTTAGTTTTTGGCGTTTTCTGTTCGAGCATTTGGTCGCTTTATGCCCAGGAATCAAATGACCTGACGGCGACTGCAATGCCGAAGAAAATACCAATTTCACGTCCCGAGATGAAACGCGCCCTGGAGCTGCTGAAGTCGCGTCAACCGCGACTGCCTCTGCCTCCCGCCGCTGAGGGCGAAAGTTCGGTCAATAATGGACGGGCTCGTGCTCTCTATTTGCCTGAATCTTGGCGAGGAGGCCAGGGTGGCAACCAACCCCGTTTATCGAGCGGCGTTGCTTCACGCGGTGAACGAGTTGAGACAGGTCGCCGCGGAGATCCGGCAATGACCTTGGACAGCACCTTCAAGGTACGGTTGTTCTGGATCGTGTCGCGCGTGAACAACTGTCAATACTGACTGGGCCATCAAGAACTAAAGCTGGCTCGGTCGGGCATGGCAGAAGATCAAATCGCCGAATTAGATTCCAATTGGAGCGCGTTTCCCGAAAGCGAACAAGTCGCCTTCGCTTTTACGCGAAAGTTGACGCTGGAGCCGCACCTGATTGGTAGACAAGATCTAAGTAAATTGCAAAAACACTTTACTGATAATCAAATCATTGAATTAGTGCAGACCGTCGCCGGGTACAACTCGACTACTCGATGGACGGATTCCTTGGGATTGCCGCAAGACAAAGAATTTGGCGGCGCCTCTGCGTTATTGGAAACCGCCACGTCGGAGTCGTATCAAAGTTGCGGCTCCGAGGTAGTTGCATTGACCGATCCGCTTCGACCGGCATTGGAGTCGCCAGCGGACGTCGCGAAAAAACTGGTCGATTGCGGCGAACGTGCCGCTTATGTTCTGTTACCCGAAGCGGACGCCGCAGATGCAACGCTGCGCAGTCTGGGCGAGTCGTTGGGGGTTCCCAATTTTGCCCGCGCCCTGGCTGTATTTCCCACAACTGCTAAACGGCAGTTGGAGACGATGCAAGGGATCATGAACGAAGGTCAATTGCCGCCTCGAATTAAGGCGGAAATTCTTTGGGCAACGTCACGCGAAAATCGGGCTTGGTACTCGGTCGGTCACGCGCAGCGTTGGTTGCATACGCTAGGACTAACCGAAAACGAGATTTTCGGAATAGATTCCGGGGGGAGTCTACACGATCCTCGCGAACAATTCGCTGTTGCCTTTGCCAGAAAATTGACCTCTCATTCACGTCAAATCGCCGACAAGGACATCGACGACCTTCGCAAATTGTTTTCAGACAACGAAGTCGCCGAGATTGTTTTTATGACTTGTTTTTCCAACATGTTCAATCACTTTACCGAAGCATTGGGACTGCCGTTGGAACACTAGCTTGACAATCCACGTCGCATTTATCGATACCGTCGTGGAGCTCCGGCCGCTCGCCGATCATTAGGGATCGATCCGCGACTTGGTGGACTTCATCGAGGCCACTTTGGCCTTCATCATCGCCAATCACCGTGTCTTCGACTTCTTCGGCAGCCTGACCACCGATAGCATCAGATTCTGGCCAGTCATGCTACAATCAGTTCGCTTGGACCGGCCAAACCAGGTCGCGACGCAGTGCTCGTAATAGGACAAAACTTGTGCGAAGAAGGCCATTAATACAAATACCGAACCGATAACGGGCGATGGACCGGTCAATGTCAATTCGCTCGATGCAGGATTGCTTGAGCAAATCCGAGAGATGGGTCCGTGGCACATGAACGTGCAGCTCACGGAGTCATTGAGCACGGGACAGGCTTTCGACCCGTCCGGCACGATTAGAAACCGCCAAAATAATAGCGGCATCAGTTTGCTGTCGTTGCAGAAACAATTTCTCAGGAAAATCGACCGGATTTATCCGCAGGGATTGTCGGATAAGACGTTTTTGGATTGTGCCTGCAATGCGGGTGGATATTGCTTTTGGGTGCGCGAGCGAAACGTCAAAAGTGCATTTGGTTTCGACGTGCGCGAACATTGGATTCGCCAAGCCCATTTCATCCAAGGCAATCGCACGATCGCGCCGACCGACCGAATTCATTTTCAAGTACTCGACCTCTACGACCTGCCGAAAGAAAACATCCGCCCTGCAGACATCACGATGTTCAAAGGCATCTTTTACCACCTACCTGATCCGATTTGGGGGCTAAAGATTGCTGCCGATTTGACCAACGAAATTATGTTCTTCAATACTTCGACTACATGGGGCGAAACGGACGGCTACCTGAAGCGTGCGCAAGAAAGTCGCGAACTGGTAATGTCGGGCGTTTATGGATTGCAATGGTATGCGACCGGGCCGAAAGTTCTTTCGGAAATCCTCAAATGGGCGGGGTTTGTCGATCAAAAGATTATCTTCTACAAGCAGCGACACGATGATCCACAACTAGGCCGCATCGAAATTGTCGCAGCTAAAAAGCCGGGAATGTTGGAACACATTACCGGCGAGCCGATCGAATGAATCAATGGGCGACTCGTCCATCTCCAAATCAAAGAGGACATTCTAGATTATTAAAAAAGTAGAATGTCCCCTTTTCAGCCCCTCCCAATAAATTGCTCGGATGCCCTGTCGCACGCGAAACAAGCAACTTTATTTGCGGCCAAGACCACATGCCGTGTTGTGAGCTTACGTCTCCTGCGCTATTTTGCGAAACGCGATAATTGGACTGGCGTCGACTCGCCAGTCGCCGTCGATTTTGACCACCGCAAGCGGAATCGGACTCGCGCTCGACTGCAGCAACACTCGATCCTTAGTCCCGCCGATTGTGCATTTTTGCATGAAGCCCAAGATTTCTTGGACCACGTCGGGCAGGCCGCGCTTTTTGCCAGCCGCGCCAAATGAACAGTCTTTGCTTGGCTCATATTGAAGAATAGGTAAAGACATCGCCTATGGACCGCCATTCTCCGGAAGAACAATACGCGACGAACAAGATGTATACCGCCAGAAAATAATTATTGGCGGCTTTGCGAGGCTCTAGAATTCTGGAGAAATTGGAAACTGATGTCAATAAGCCGGAAAAAGAGTTTGTCTCTGCTGCATTATACAGCGACAGGTCCGAAGTTTACCGAACGGTGTTATGCAGAAGCAACAACTTACGGCGAGTAGCGAAACCAAAATTAATCGACTTGGTGCAGCTCGGGATGAGGGTGGTGCGATTGGCGAATAGGTGCGGTTCGAGCGACTCCTGCAATTCACCATTAACAAAAAATGTTGTTGACTTGTAGCCAGTGCATGGGTGCTTCGTCTTCGGTTTTGCGATAAGGCCGCGATAGTCCGACCGATAATAGGATGCGTTCTTGCGTCGCGAGCTGCGTGTTGGCAAGTTCGATTGTAGCCATGTTCAACGTCCGATGGTCGGATTCAAAAAGACGGATGTCGGCGACGGCGGTTAAAAGTTCATCGCCTTGATCACGCCACATCAATTTCAATCGTGGGCCTCCCTCGCGCTGAACGATGGTCAACTTGCAATGGTCGACCCAGCAACAGCCAAGCGAAAAAAGACCACTGTTTTCCGCGATGGTTCGCGTCGATCCGGCTCGACGCAATGATGCGCCGAAAATTTCGGTCAACGAAACTTTTGCGGACGCCTCCAAACTTTGTCGGAATACGTTTGAGTCCATCTCTCCAACCAGTTTAAGATTTGCGCGTTCGCAAAGTCGATCTTCGATTTCCGGCACGCGGCCGATAAACTTCGTTGGGCCTAAATCAAGAATGGCTCCCAATGCAAATGGGCCACCCTCGCGACTGAGCAAGTCGGTATGCAAACCACCTTCGATAAGCGGCCGAATGTGCATACCAGTCTTCAAGTCCAAACCAGCGGCACAGAAAAAACCGGGCTGCATTCGGGTCAGATGATTGATCACGATCTGCATGTAAAGTAATCCGATTCCGTATAACATTTCTTGACTACGACAGCCGCCTGGCGCTAGCCCCCGGTTTCGTCACTACGGCGAAGTGTGCCTCGCCGAAACCGGACGCTAGCACGTTCCGGCTGAGGAAATTTGAACGGTATTGCGATTAAAGATGTACTGCTCGAACGTCGGGCCACTTTGTTTTTAGGTACTCCACAACCAAACGGCGGTGGCAGTTGTCGGGGATGTCTTCACTGCACAGCAAAACGCTGCGGCTTGTTGCAAACGACTTCGCGTCCAATTTGACTTCGATCTGCCGCGACTTCATCAACGCCAAAAAAACTCTTTCGTAGTCCTCCCACGAGCCTTTGTTTTTTTTGAATGCATCCAAAATCTCCTGCGTCGGAGCGAGCAATGGCTCGTGTTCATACTTTGCACCGCAGAGTTCGGCCAGAAAATACTCAAGGTCGTCCCGCTTGGCGAACGAAGCCAGTTGTGACGTGTTGTTCAACCGCACGTCGACCAGCCGTTGAACTCCGGCTTTTTTCAGTCTGCCGAAAAAATCTCTGGCGTTTGTTTTGGTAAAACCGATCGTAAAGATTTCCATTCATCAATCTCCATTTCGCCAAACAGGAGCTTTTGTTGCTCTGCTGGCTCGACTTGTTCATAAGTATCCAGACGGCCATCGTCCCGGATATGTTCAATGGGCACGCCACGCTTTCGCAAGACTCGCGCGACCAGCCGATGCCGATGACAGATCAGTGGGTCTTCTTCGCTGCACATCATTGCTACGCGGAACGAACGGATACCTTGCTCGACTCGTTCGACGCCTTTGAGAAAAAAGTCCGCCTCGGCAACGCGATGATACAGAACATGGCCCGCTTCGTCGTAAAACTGTTCGCCCGTTGGCCGCCCGCCAAGCTCGTCGCCAATAAACAAATACTTAATTCCCAGTCGTGGCAGCACCGATTGTAGAGCTTCACGGTTAAAATGCGGCGTGTATTTGGAAAACGGCTGCGACCGCACATCCGCTAACACTTCGATCGCGTGCTGTTTGAGCAGCTCGACGAAATGTTCCTCGGTGTGATTGGAGTGTCCGATAGTGTAAAGAATATGCGCGCCGCTCATCGTGTGTTAAAACAATTGAATCAATTTTGGTTCATTCGACTTCCATAAGCATGTTAACGACAACCGACAATCTTACCGCGCTGGCGGAAGTTTTGAAAACGTACTGGGGTTACGATGGTTTTCTGCCATTGCAACTCGAGGCGATGACGAGCGTGATGGACGGACGCGATTCGCTGGTGGTGTTGCCAACCGGCGGCGGAAAATCGCTTTGTTTTCAAGCTCCCGCCGTCTGCCGCCAAGGGCTTGCGATCGTCGTCTCGCCGTTGATCGCGCTGATGAAGGATCAAGTCGACACGCTCCGCGAATGCGGAATCGCGGCCGAAGCAATCCACAGCGGCTTGTCGGCCGATCGCAAACGGACGATTGCAGACGCCGTTGGTCGCAAGGAAATTCGACTCTTGTATGTAGCTCCGGAAACTTTGGTTCGGCCGCAAATGTTAGATTTCCTTGCCGAGCAACGAGTCAGTTTTTTCGCGATCGACGAAGCTCATTGCATCAGCGCTTGGGGACACGACTTCCGCCCCGAGTATCGTGAACTTGCCGGGCTGCGGGATCGGTTTCCGGCTGCGGCCATTCACGCTTACACCGCGACTGCCACTCCGCAAGTCCAATCAGAAATAATCAAGACACTTCGGCTTCGCGACCCACGAGTCCTTGTGGGCGATTTCTTTCGCTCGAATCTGGTCTATCACGTTGCCAAGAAAAACAAATCGATCAATCAAATCGTGTCGGTCATCGATCGCCATCGTGACGAATCCGGTTTGATCTATTGCATAAGCCGAGCCGAAACGGAGTCACTCGCCCTCAGTTTGGAAAAGTTGGGTTACTCTAGCACGGCCTACCATGCGGGGCTCAGTGATATCGAACGAACACGTCGCCAAGAAGCTTTCATCAACGACGAGACTCGCATCATCGTCGCCACGATCGCGTTTGGAATGGGGATCGATAAACCCGATGTCCGTTTTGTGATTCACGCCGGGATGCCCAAGTCCCTCGCCAACTATCAACAGGAATCCGGGCGCGCGGGCCGCGACGGTTTAGAAGCCGAATGCTGGCTCCTTTATTCGGGCCAAGACGTAATGTTGTGGCGGCGAATTCTCGAAAACAGCCCGCCCGAATCGCGGATTGCCGGCGAGGCAATGCTCACAGCGATCCACGGCTTTTGCGTTGCGACGCACTGTCGCCATAGCGGTCTGGTCGAACATTTCGGGCAAGATTGGACGCGCGCCAAATGCGATGCCTGCGACGTTTGCCGGGGAGAGTTCGAAGCCGTGGCGGATCCGCTGATTCTCGGCCAGAAAATCCTTTCGTGTTTCGTGCGAGTCAAAGAAAATTTTGGAGCGGGCCATGTCGCCAACGTCCTAGTCGGTTCGGAAAATAAAGATGTCTTGAGCCGAGGCCACAATGAATTGTCCACCTACGGACTGCTTAAAGATTTTCGCATTTCCGACGTTCGCGATTGGATCGAACAATTAATCGCTCAAGAATTTTTGCGGCGTGAAGGCGAATTCAACGTGCTGAAAGTAACGCAGTCCGGCTGGGAAGTCTTGCGAGGCACCAAGACTCCCGTTCTTTCGCGAGCCGTGAAGCGTGAAGCAAAGACAACTCGCGAGTCGATCGTCGATTCCTGGGAAGGCGTCGACGCGCCGTTGTTTGAACATCTGCGAGATTGGCGGCGCAAAGTCGCCCTCGAGCGATCGGTCCCAGCTTACATTATCTTCGGCGACGTGACGCTTCGCGATCTGGCGCGCCGCCGCCCGACGACTTTGGAGAACTTGCGACAGGTTCACGGGATCGGGAGCAAAAAGCTTGAGGACTTTGGCAAGCAACTTGTCAAACTAATCGCACAACATTGTTCGGACCATCAATTGCTGACGGATCAAGCACCCTCGGAACCGCCGCAAATCGACCCGACAAACCCCGCCACGCAAGCTGCCTTTGCGCTGTTTGACCAACGTCTTTCGCTCGCCGGAGTTGCCGCAAAACTAATCCGCGCCGAATCCACCGTTCGCGGATATCTCGAAACGTATATTCAAACGCGCCACATCACTGACCCTTCGCCGTGGCTCGCCCCCGACGATTTCGCCACGATCCGCACCGTCGCCCAATACGCCGGCCTTGAACGCCTCAAACCCATCCACGACGCGCTTCACGGCCAAATTTCCTACAACCAAATCGGCATCGCCGTCGCGGTCCTGCGAAATCAGGCAATCGAAACGCTTTCAGATTGACGCCGAATGAAAAAGGAATGAAAAAGGTGTCAAGTACCGAATGAAAAAGGTGTCAAGTACCGAAATGGGGGATTAGGCAAATTTCTTGGGTCTTCCTCTCGGTTTTGTCGTTGATTCTAGGCCCAGCCGGTTTGCTGTTTCGGCTGTCCACGCTTCGTCACCATAAGGAAGGCCCCGCTTGACGCTGTAGCGCAATGCCGATAGCTCGTTGGGGGTCAACGCTTCATTGACTCGTTCGACCCAGCGGGGCAATCGACGAATTGGCCAAGTGGCAAGCACGATCGGCGAGTCACCGCCGAGCCAGTTATACAAGCTTCCCCAACGGTAGTCTTCAGATCGCTTGACCAACTTGGCCGTTAACGCATTGCGTTCAACATACCGACAAACCACATAAAAATGATCATCATCCTGCACAGGAAAACTTTTGTATCGACCTTGGTAAACATGACCGTAACCCGTCGTGCCGTGGTGCGCGTGATAACGTTGGGTGTGAGTTAGCGTTAGGCAACCGATGAAAGCCGACATCCCGCCGTCGACTTGAGGAGCTAACACCATGTGCCAGTGGTTGCTCATCCACTGGTAAGCGATCAGGTAGACTGGAAAATTCTGGAGACCTTCGGCAATCAAACGTTCGAAAGCTTCGAAATCCGCATCTTTAAAAAAGATATCCTGTCGCGCGTTGCCTCGGTTGAGTGCATGATAAATGCCCCCCGCCTCATCGGCCCGTGGTGGTCTGCCCATAACGGTTTTCTATACAATACTGGGGGTCAAACAAACCACCAAAGATAACTACTTCTACCAAACTTACAAGCCAAGGTTTGCGCAGCTTCTAACAACGGTACTTGACACCTTTTAGTCCCTCTCTGCATGCCAAACGAATACTCTGATCGACAAATCACGAAGTGAAGTTTGGCCCGGAAGCGGGAACGCTAATCAACTCTCATTCACGCCAATTTCGATTATCGACGTTCAGCGAGGACTATTGAGCATTGTTTGGTCAACTGGCCGAAGTTGACGTCGATTGAGAGTCCGGCGCGGCGAAAAGCGCCCAGCGGATGGTATTTTAAGACACCGCCTAATAGGCCGACTCATGATGCAGCGATTCACTGATTCGCGGGTCGCCAATCGGTAACAAGGAATTGAGGCTGGCGAGACTGACTGCCGTTATCAGAAAAATACTGCCCAGCGTAAGCATGATCCCCAACTCTATCAGACCCAATCGAAATTGCGGCCCTAGTTCCGGGAGAACGATCCAAACAAGGTCCAAGTAGTGACAAACCAATAACCACACCGCCCAAGCCACCAATAGCCCAGGGCGTTTCTTGATGTGGCGTGACATCAGTCCAGCAAATGGAATCAACAGATGACCAAACAAAAGAAACAGAATGAGCCAGCTCCAATCGTTGGATTCACCCACCGCCGTTGTCGCGCCTCGATCGCGCAACCACGTCAGCTCGCTCGGGATGTTTGCGTACCAGAGCAACATATACTGACTAAATGCGATGTATCCCCAGAAGAACACAAAACCAAACATGAGCCGACCAAGATCCAGGTAATGCTCCGTGCCGACGGCCATCGGCAATTGACCGCGCCCCCGAAGCCAAATCGTTGCTAACGTAATGAGCGACAAGCCTCCCACGACGGTGCCCGCAAAGTAGTACACGCCGAACATGGTACTTTGCCATTTAGGATTGAGCGACATCAGCAAATCGAACGCCGCCCAGGTTACACTAAGTCCAAATAACAGTGCTGCCGGACCTGCAAATCGCTCCATCCGTGCGGTTCGCATGATGTCACGATCGCGATCTTGGCAAACTGAATTCCACCAATAGAAAACTCCCATTCCCGACCATAACGCCAAAAACACGAACCACCGCCCGATGAAGAAAGGCGGATTGAGTATTGCGCGTTTTTCTGGTCCCAATGCAACCTGCGCGTCCTGCAAGTGGCTTGTTTCGCTCCCGGCCGTAGCGCTGGAATTCTCGCTTGCACGGATTACTGTTGTCTGGCTACCTCGAGAATCGGCGCGTGCCCAAGAATACAGGTCACCTTGGCCGGACAATACCGAGCTTGCAATTGGGATGAACATTAGGGCAACGACCGGCAGATTCGCGGCGAATACTTCGGCGGGGCGGCGAATCAAGACCGACCAACCTGCGCGGCACAAGTGTTGCGTGATCAGAAAAAACAGAGCACCCAATGATAAGCTCAAACAAAACGCAAACGCCACTAGATACGCCGACATGAATCTCCCAGAGCCGACAACAGAAAACTGGAGACTCACAAACAATGTGCCAACGCCCGCAGCGCAGCAAACGCACAAAATAAAATACGCCCGTCCAACGTCGCGGAGTCGCCAGCGATCGGAGTTTTGTTGGTCCAGCCTCTGGGGATCATGCGCAGTACTCATTTCTTGGGCTCCTGTGCGGACGAATCCATTGGCGCGGAGGGTTGCGCTGCGGGTGCTGCGCCTACTGTCGCAGGTTCTGGAGCTACGGGCTGCTCGCTTTGCAGTTGTCTCAAATAGGCGACAATCGCCCAGCGATCCTGCGGCGGAATTTGAATCGCATAGCTCGGCATGTTTCGAACGCCGCGTGAAATTACGCTATATAAATAGCCGTTAGGTTTGTCGCGAATGGTTTGAGTCATCAAATGGGTGGGCACAACCCATTTCGCTTCTGCCAATTCCAGGGCTCTTCGGCTGACCAAACCATCTCCGGCCCCGTTGGGTCCGTGACAGGGAACGCAATAGATTTGGAATCGCGCCTGCCCACGCGAGCGCATGGCTTCCACATCGAGCTGTTGTATCGCATCGGGAAACGGGGCAAAGAAATGCAGCTCAGGCTGCTGACTGGCTGGATTGATTGTGGTTTCATAGCCGTAAAAATAATGTGCGTCGTGCTGTAACGAGCCTTGGGCAACCGTCCCAGCCACCGGCAATCGCATCGCATGCTGATCCGCAAACATCGGATTTTTGCTTTGCGGTCCGAACTTGGGTTGGACTCCCATGTCTTGAATCCAATCGACTCGTGGCGAACTGAACGGCCGACCGCGCGTCGATAACAGCCAAACCAAAGGCAAGGCTGCCAGCAATACCAAGGCCACCAAGCTGACGATCATCCACCACGGTGGTTTCGGCAATCGCAGTTCGCGGCTGAGCCGCCAAGGCAACGGAATCGGAACGTGTTCGTGAGGTTGATCGTGCATATCAAAAACCCAATTACCACTGCGACCTTGATTCGTCGCGAACCGACAGTTCCTATTTGTTGGGCGTCTCGTCGACCACCAATTCGATCGCCAGCGGCGAAAGCGATTTCAAAAAATCGTGAGTCTTGTTCAGATTAAACAGCGGATCCGTGGCTTCGATTACGATGAACAACCCATCGGCTGTCGCACGCCGAAAGCGATCACTATTGAGTAACGGGTTGTGGAGCATCGGTAGCTTGTTCAGGCCGCACATTCCCAAAATGGTTCCGAACGCGGTAAATAAGACTGTCGTTTCAAAAATTACGGCAATATTCGCCGGAAGACTGAATCGTGGTTTTCCGCTGACCAAGTATTCATAACCCTGGAAGGGTGTCCAAACCCAATTCGCCGTGTAGGCGTTGATCCACCACACCATCAGCAAGCCGACGATCAATCCCACCACTCCGTGAACCAATGAAATCCAAGGCAGGATCGTGGGTCGTAGACCCATGTGCACGTTCATTCCGTGAATGGGCATCGGACAATGCGCATCCCAATGCGTGTAATCGGCGTCGCGCGCCTTTTCGGCTGCGGCCGCGAAGCGATCGACATCGGCAAATTCGGCAATCAAAGCGACGGGACGCTGACGGGCGGTCAAAATCAGTTCGTGATCGTCTGCATTGACAGGCGGAGGCTCGATTCCTTGACTCGCTGAGCTCATCTGGTGACTATCTTTCTTTGACATATACGACCGCCATCGCTTGTTTGTAAGATCTAGAAACTGTTGGAAACACTTATGTCCACCGACCTCCGCGCCGAAGTTCAGGCGGAGTATCTGGATCCGGCTGATAATCAAATCGATGGGGTCCGTGCGTTAATCGAGCTTGGGGCATTACTGTTTTTAACTCGGCCATCGCCACGATCGGCAAAAACCGGCAGAACAAGAGGAACATCGTAAAAAATAATCCGAAGCTGCCGGCGAACATGCCAAGATCCACCCACGTCGGGATGTACATTGCCCAACTCGCCGGAACAAAATCGCGATGCAAGCTGGTGACAACGATCACGAATCTCTCAAACCACATGCCAATGTTGACCAGGATCGCAATGATGAAAATGGTAATTGGATTGGTCCGGACGCGGCGAATCCAAAGCATTTGGGGCGCAACGACATTGCAAAACACCATTACGAAAAACGCCCAAGAATAAGGTCCAAGAGCGCGATTTAAGAACGCAAATTGCTCGAAATGTTCTCCGCTGTACCACGCCGTAAAGAACTCCACCGCATAGGCGTAGCCCACAATGGTTCCAGTGGCCAACATGATCTTGCACATGTTTTCTAAATGGCGCGTCGTAATTAAGTCCTGCAAGCCAAACATCTGCCGCGCTGGAATCGCAAGCGTCAGCACCATGGCAAAGCCACCGAATACCGCGCCTGCCACGAAATAGGGCGGGAAAATCGTGGCGTGCCAGCCTGGCACTTGGGCGACGGCAAAGTCAAACGAGACAACGCTATGGACGCTGAGCACAAGTGGAGTTGCGATCGCCGCCATGATCAAATAGGCACGCTCAAAGCGCAGCCACTGGCGACACGAGCCCGTCCACCCCAAGGACAGTGTGCCGTAGATCATTTGAGCCCACTGGCTTTTGGCCTTGTCTCGCAACGTGCCAAAGTCCGGAATCATGCCCATGTACCAAAACAACAGCGACGTCAGGGCATAGGTCGAAACGGCGAAAACGTCCCACCATAATGGGCTGCGGGCCTGGGGCCACATCGCCATCGTATTGGGATACGGAAAAAGCCAAAAAAACAACCACACGCGGCCGATGTGCAACGCTGGGAAAATCGCAGCGCACATGACCGCGAAAATGGTCATTGCCTCGGCAAAACGGTTGATACTGGTCCGCCAGTTTTGGCGAAACAAGAACAAAATCGCCGAGATCAAGGTGCCCGCGTGACCGATGCCAACCCAAAACACGAAATTAATAATATCGAAGCCCCAGGCCACCGTATTATTGTTTCCCCAAACGCCGACGCCGGCGAGCAACAAGAAGGCAATCGAGACAAACAGCAGCGACAGGAGCGAGAGCGAAACGCATAATCCGATATACCATCCGCGCGACGCTGGACGAAACGTGATGTCTGTTATCTTGTCGGTTACCGTGGTTAGGTTGTGGTCGCCCAGCACCAGTGGTGCGCGATGACGCGGATCCGTGGAAAGATTCGCTTCTTGATCTCGCAAATAGGTCGTATAGGTTGCCGTGGCCATCTCAACGCTCCTCGCCGTGTGGCGGATGGTCCGGCGATCCGGAAACCGGATTTCGAAGTTTGGCCAAATACCGCGTCCGCGGCCGCAATTGCAATTCTTCCAAAAACTGATACGCGCGAGGGTCTGCGTGGGCCGACGCGACTCGACCGTTGCGATCGTTCAGGTCTCCGAACAGAATGGCTTGGGTCGGGCAAGCCGCCGCGCAGGCAGGAATGACTTCACCATCTTTGACCAGCGGGGTATCGCGGCGGCCTTGGGCGTGAGCGACGCGGGCCGAAATTTTGGCGGCTTGAATTCGCTGCGTGCAAAATGTGCATTTTTCCATCACGCCGCGCATTCGCACGGTCACTTCGGGATTGAATTGCATCCGTCGCAGTGGATCGATCTCGCTGTTTTGTTGCGTGTCCGGGATACCGAGCCAAGGTTTTCGAACTTCGTTCGGGGCGGTAGCTTGATAATCAAAAAAGTTGAAATGCCGAACCTTGGCTGGGCAGTTATTACTGCAATACCGTGTGCCGATGCAACGGTTGTACACCATAGTATTCAATCCTTCGCTGTCATGCACTGTTGCCGCGACTGGACAGACCTGTTCGCAAGGCGCCGTTTCGCAATGGTGGCAGGTCATCGGCATATGCACGAATTCGGGTTGCTCTGCCGGGCCTTTGAAGTATCGGTCGATGCGAATCCAATGCATTTCGCGATTGCGCTGGACTTGGTCCTTTCCGACGATCGGAATGTTGTTTTCGGCTTGGCAAGCAATGACGCAAGCGCTGCACCCAATGCACTTAGTCAGGTCGATCGACATGCCCCAAGCGTGCGGATGGGAAAAGCTGCTCGGTGGGTCAAACAACTGAAGTTCCGCCGGACCGTGGGAGGAGTGGCCTTGAAACATTTCACGATGCTGTGAGTAAGCCGCCCAGGTCCCCTCGCGCACTAGCGAGCCCGACTCGTGAATTTTTCCGACTCTTTCATCCCGACCCCAAGCACCCACCGCATCAATCATGTGATGATCTTGTGTCATCGCAAATGAATAGTGTTGTCGTGTGGCAATCACGCGGGCCGCCAAACCAAAAGCACTTGGCGCGGCAGTGTAAAGTGGATAGACGTCGGTACCTATCCGGTTGCCAATTTCGCCAGCGAGTTGTCAACCATAACCCAACGACAGACCTATCGTGCCAACTGCTTGGCCGGGCATGATGTAAGCGGGAATCTCGCAGCGACCAAGATCATCATTCAGGCCGATCTCAATCACATCGCCGTTATTCAAGTTCAGTGTTTGCGCGTCCGACGGACTGATCCACGCCGCGTTGTCCCATGTAAGCTTGGTTATGGGGTCCGGCATTTCTTGCAGCCAACCGTTGTTGGCGAACCGGCCGTCATACACCGATGCGTCCGGACGAAAGATCAACTGAAATTGGCCGGGGCCAGCGTTTGCAGCCCGATCGTCGGTCGAAACAAATCGCAGCAAGTCCGCAGTCGCAAGAACGGGGACTTTGGCTGGCGTGAACGCCGATCGATCCAACACCCCGTCGTGTAACAACGCTTCCCAAGCTTGCTCAAATTGTGCGTCGTTATCGGCTGGCAAGAACCGCTGTTGCTTGCATGTCTCGCGAACCAAGTCGCGCCCATGGGTTGTGACGGCGCGCCCCATTACGGCGAGCATCTCGGTCGCCGTTTTCCCGTCGAACAACGGCAGGATGAGTGGCTGGCGAACGCTATAGGTTCCATCCCAGGCACGACCATCTCCCCACGACTCAAGCCAGTGCGCCATGGGCACATGCCACGTGCACTCGGCCGACGTCTCGTTGAAAAACAAACTCAGATGTATCGACGTTAACGCCTTGCCTTGCGGAATCTTGATCCTCGCATCGCTCGGTGCGTCGTACGCTGGATTGCCGCCCAAAATGAGCAAGGTCTTTATTTCGCCGCTCTCAAGCGCTGCGGACAGCTCTTGGATGTCCTTGCCACATGGTCCTTGATTCGCAATCGATTCTTCGACAAAGGCGACGGGACCGCCAACGTTGCCCAAGAATTGGTTGATTGCAACAGCGAGTCCATGACTTCGAGCGGGCAATTCAGAACCGACAACCACAACGGATTTGCCTTGGTGCGCGACTAAATCCGTGTGAAGCAACTTGAGCCATTGGCTTTCGGTCGGAGAAAGACCCATCGAGCTGACGTCGCCATTGTTTCCGGCGATACCGAGCATCACGGCGAGAGCTTCGAGCAATACTGGGATTCGCGAGGGAGCCGCCGGCAGACGAGTGTCGGCAATCGAGCCGGTTAACGTGGGGGCCGGTTCAGCAACGTACCAGCGATTCAACGGACTATTCTTGCCTGTGCGCCGGTTGGCCCACTGCCGCGCCCAGCGCAATCGACCAGGATGGGTCCCCAACAGGTCGGCGCAGAAGCTGGCGACGATATCCGCCGTTTCGAAATCCCAAACCGGTCGATAGGCTTGCCCCAACGCGATTCGAATTCCCTCAATTTCATTGTCGCGATGAATGGGCTCGTAGCAGAACCAACGCGATTGAGGAAATGCCATCTGCCACTCGCGCGATTGTCGTTGCAAGGTTGGGCTGCTCGTCAATCCTTGCAATACAGCCAAACCGCGTCCGTCTTGACGGCGGAGTTCATCGAAATGCGGCTGGGCGAAGGCCAGAAACTGTTTCCAATTCCGTGGCGCCAAATCGCGATGGCCGTCACCTGCGGGAACCGCTTCACTAACGCGACGGCTTCGCTCCGGGTCGTACAATTCCAAAATTCCAGCTTGCGCCCAAGCATCGGTGGCACCCAACGAGAATGGATGCTGCGGGTTCCCTTCAATCTTGATCGGTCGCCCATCCACGCTGGTGATCATGACTCCGGTAGCGGCACCGCCCAATTCCCAACAGGAAGCGTACTCCTCCCGACGTCCTGGCGCGGTGCCCACCGGCTGAGCATTATGCGGGACGATTTGTTCTTGCGGCCAGCGGCGGCATCCTGTCATTGTGACCCCAGCCAGTCCAAGCGATGCCGCCATCAATTTCAAAAACTGGCGGCGCGCGACTCCGTCAAGCTCTTGTGACACGTCGGCCGCGTCTTCAGCCAGCTCGAGTCTTTCGATTTGTTGGCTGAGGTGGGCTAAGCTTCGCCAATACGATGGCTCGCCGTTTAGCCGGTTCGAATTGTCGGATGGGTTTGATGTCATCGGTGACACGTGGAGCAACTGGTGAGGGCCTCTGGGTCGCGAATTCCGTATTTCTTGAGCAGTTCCTGTCCGAGTTCCGTCTGCGATTTCCCGGCTTGAATTGCCGCATTCCAATTCGGATTGGTAACTTGATCCAATGGCCGCAAGTGCTTTTCCGGTTGCCGGTGACAACTCAGACACCAGGCCATCGACAACGGTTGGTTTTGTGTGACCACGTCCATCGAGGCGATCTGACCATGGCAACTCGCACATCCGACGCCTTTATTGATGTGGGCCGCATGATTGAAATACGCGAAATCGGGCAAATCGTGAACTTTGGTCCAACGAATCGGCTCGCCTCCTGTGTAAGCGTCACGCAGTGGAGCCACGAGCGGGCTTTCCGCCTTGATTGATGCGTGACAGTTCATACAAATCTGAGTGGATGGGATCGCCGCAAAGCCGTCCGTTTCCACCGTGCTATGGCAATACCGGCAATCCATTCCAAGCTGCATCGCAAGCATGCGGTGTGAAAACGGAACTGGTTGGTGAGGTGAATAACCGACAGACGTTGTCCACGGTGAAACGCCCAAAGCGATCAGGATTGGAAAATAGACCAAGATCAAAATGGCCAAGTTTATAAGCGCGGGCAGTAGGTAGTTCGACCACCTCGGAAACTGAAACCGGGAACTCGAACTTTCGGAAATAATTTCGGTCGACGATTCCACGTAGGACTCACCCAATAACGATAAACAACCCGACAAACAGAAACCAAGTGACCGTCCCCAGATTCCACCACAACGCGACCGCCGAGACTTGGAGACAGCTCAGGTGCTGCTTCGTCCGCGACAAAGCGCCTCCCAAGAGCAGCAGTAACCCTATTGCCGCACCTGCCAGGTGCAATAAATTGAGTACGCTCCACGTCCGAAACAAGCCGGTCAACAACCCAAGCCGGCGGGCTGCCACTTGGGGAGCATACAACTCCTCGGCCAACGACAATTGTGTTGAGGTCCAACGCGCGGAAGCTTCTGGCGTCAACCCGAGCGAGCTCATGGCGGCACTCGGTACAACCCAATTCGGCAACTGCTGACTTGGACTAGCGGTCGCCGCGTTGGATGTCGAGTTTGAGTTATCGCTCGACAATGACTTGATGAAGACCGCGATATCCCGCACATTTTGCGGCGTCAGAAACGGATTGCCGCCCTGCGCCGGCATCGCTCGTTTGGATCGATTATCGGGTGCCGTCATTGGACGGCCTTGTTGAATCATCCGGGCGAGCGTCAGCTCATCCGACGTGCGGACAAACTCCGTTTCCGAATAAGCCGGTGCTGTGCCCGCGATTCCTTGACCGGAAGGACCGTGGCAAGCGGCACAAGTCGCCAGAAACAGCGGCTTGCCGCGTTCGGTATTGCCTGCACCGGCAGCAGTAGGTTTGCTCGGAGGTCGCTTGGCTTGCGTGCCGGAAAATCCTAGTAGCTCAACGCTCTGGATGATATTGGCTTCGGGGTGACCACCCAAATCAACGACACGCAGGGCCATGGCCATGATCCCGTATAAGCACGTCAATCCAACGAGCGTAGTTGCAATGACTTCGTGCTGCCGAGCGGCTCGGACTGCAAACCATAATAGCCCGCTGCCAAAAACCAACGTCACACCACCGAGTAAAGTCCAAACCGGATCGCCGACTCCGGCGGCCTCCCGATGCGGTGCTCCCCAGGTCACGCGAAGCACCAAAAAGCAAAAGGCGATGATCGCTAAGAGACAGATCTCGGCCGCCAACAAAACCAATGCAGCGGCGGGCAAGATCATCCGCGTCTTGCGGTGCCCAACGCCGTCAATGAGATCTCCCTTCACGGGTACCACAGATCAAACTCCAGCTTCCTATTTCACCAGTCGCGGTTCATCAATCACAGCTTCGACCGCCACAACGACTCGATCGCATTGCAACCGAACACACCTGTTTTGAATTCGCGCAGCGGCATGCACAAATCGCAATGCGGCAAACCATGTTGCAAACCGCGTGCCGCCAAATTCGTATGCGGATGCGTCGTATTGTCGCAACGATCAACCGCCGACAACGGTGAAATTCAGCCAAACAAACGATCGATTTAGTTTTTAGAGGGCTGCGGCATTCGAGCTGTACTCGGCTGCAGATTGCTCGTATACCGCACAGCTGTTGGACGAATCGGCGCGCGCAAACGCGCGGCGTGGGCTTCGAAGTGTCTCGTACAGTTCGGATTTGAGCGAAAGGCGCACTCCCCCGTTAGAAATTTCAGGCAAAAACTTCGTTGTTCCGATTCCGTTGTGGCTCTGGTACGAAGTTTGCGACAAGGAGACGGACATGAGCAGAGAAATAGATCAAAAGTCGTTCCAGCGGATCGTGCGCTGCGGTCTCGCCGGATGGATTGGAATAATTGCCTGCGCTGCGGGATATGCATTTTTGACTTCTCAATCTCGATTTGACGAACAGAAACTTCGGCAAACTGCTCTGGAACGAGACGCAAGTTCCTCGACGTCACGCCCGCTGCATTTGACGAGCGGCGCAATTCGTCCGTCGGACACGCTAGCTCGGAAGTAACTTTCGGATTCAGAATCGGATGACGTTTCGCAAAACACAATCGATGGCTCAGGAGTCCACGGCAATGGAACGACCCGAAACGAATGGATTGTATGATTCGGCGAACGCATTATCCGCAGCGCGTCAAACTTTCGCGTGTTTGACGCAGCCATCTCGGCGCCAGTTCATGTGCAATCTGGCCGCTGGCGGAGCGGGCTTTGCCGTGCTGGGATTACAGACGGCGGCTTGGGCCGATCAATTCCAAGCTCAAGAGATCGATAATCCATTGGCCAATTATCCGAACCGCGAGTGGGAAAAGGTCTATCGGAATCTTTACCACAGCGACTCGCAATTCACTTTTTTGTGCGCTCCAAATGACACGCACAACTGCTTGCTCAACGCCCACGTGAAGAACGGTGTCGTGACCCGGATTAGTCCGACGTATAACTTTCACAAAGCTACGGACTTGCAGGGGAATCGTTCGAGCCAACGCTGGGAACCTCGCTGCTGCCAGAAAGGCTTGGCCCTGGTCCGCCGTTTTTATGGCGATCGTCGCTGCAAGAAGCCGATGATGCGCCGTGGATTCAAGCAATGGATTGAAGACGGGATGCCGCGTGATCCGAATACTGGCGCGGTGGACGCCGAAAAGTACTTGCAACGCGGCAAAGACCCCTGGATCGCCGTGACTTGGGATCAGGCCAACGATTATTCAGCTCAAGCGCTCGTCGATATCGCGCGGACTTATTCTGGCAAAGAAGGTCAGCAGCGACTCGTCGCCCAAGACTATGACCCACTCATGGCCGAGTCGACCAACGAGGCTGGCACTCAAGTCATCAAATTTCGCGGCGGCATGCCAGCCCTAGGGATGACTCGCATCTATGGAATGTATCGAAACGCAAATCTGTTCGCTCTGCTCGACGACAAAATTCGCGGCAAGGGTCCCGACGGCTCGTTGGGAGCTCGCGGTTGGGATAACTATTCTTGGCACACGGATTTGCCGCCAGGTCATCCGATGGTCACCGGTCAGCAAACGCTCGATTTCGATCTTTGCAACGTGGAACATTCCAACTTGGTTCTCGTTTGGGGAATGAATTGGATTTGCACCAAAATGCCCGATTCGCATTGGCTGACCGAAGCGCGGATGAAAGGTACGAAAATCGTCGTGATCGCCTGCGAGTATAGTTCCACTGCAAACAAAGGTGACGAAGTCCTTTTCGTTCGGCCCGGCACGACTCCGGCCCTGGCGCTGGGCATCGCGCAAGTCCTCATCGCAGAAGGTCTGTTCGATTCAAAGTATGTCGCCGGCAACACGGACTTGCCATTGCTTGTGCGAATGGACAGCGGCAAGCTGTTGCGGGCTTCGGACGTTTCAGCCGACTATGAACCTGCCGAATTAAAGAACGGTATCACGATCCTAGAACCGGGTCAGAATCCGCCGCTTCCGTACTTGCAACCGTACGCGGTGGTCAGCAAAGCCAAACGACTGGAATGGGGTGATTTCGTCATTTGGGATGAAACGCGCGGCGAACTCGCATCCATTTCGCGCGATCTCGTCGGCCGTTTCATGACCGACGCGGGGCTCCAGCCGAGAATCTCGGGCACCGTTTCCGTGACCCTTTCCGACGGACGCAAAGTCGAATGCCGTACGGTCTTCGACGTCACACGGCAGATGCTCGACCAAAGTTATCAGCCCGAGCAGGTGGCAAAGCTAACGTCGGCGCCTGCGGATGCGATTCGCGGGTTGGCGCGGCAGATCGCTGCCAATCCGGAGAAGACATTGTTTTGTTTGGGAATGGGACCAAATCAGTTTTTCAATAACGACTTGAAAGATCGAGGAGTCTTCTTGGTCGCGGCGTTAAGCCGAAATATTGGGCATATTGGCGGCAATGTTGGCTCGTACGCCGGAAACTACCGCGGTGCATTCTTTAGCGGCATCCCTCAATATATCGCGGAAGATCCGTTCAACATCGAACTTGACCCCAACAAGCCAGCCCGGGTCAAGCGCTATTACAAACCCGAGTCGGTCCATTATTTCAACCATTCCGATCGAATTCTGCGCCACGGCAATGCCGTGTTGACGGGCAAGACCCACTTGCCCACTCCCACCAAGGCGATCCTCGTTTCGAACTCGAACTCGCTGATCGGAAATGCAAAAGGGCATTTCGAGACAGTCGTCAACACACTGCGCCGCGTCGAGTTTGTTTCGGTCCAAGAGTGGTGGTGGACAGCCAGTTGTGAATACGCCGATGTGGTGTTCCCGGTCGATAGTTGGGCAGAGTTCAAATACCCCGATCTAACCATCAGCGTCACAAATCCGTTCCTCTACGTTTTCCCTGCGACGCCGTTACCTCGTATTTTCGACACGCGCAGCGATATGGAAGTCATGTCCGGCATCGCAGAAGCCATCGGTACCCAATTGAAGGATTCACGGTTTGCCGATTACTGGCGGTTCGTGCGTGAAGGCCAAGCCCGACCGTACATCCAGCGCGTCTTGAATTTCTCGAATGCGACCCGCGGTTGGCAAGTCGAACAACTTGAGGCCAGCGCAGCGGAAGGCGCTCCAACAATGCTCGAAACCCGCACGTATCCCAAATACGGCGGTTGGGAACAGACTTACGAAAGTCGCCCGTGGTATACCCGCACCGGCCGTTTGGAGTTTTATCGAGACGAGGACGAATTTATCGACAGCGGGGAAAACATCGTCGTACACCGCGAGCCGATTGACTCGACGCCCTACGAGCCCAACGTAATCGTTTCCGCGCCGCATCCGCTCTTGCGCCCAAAACAACCGTCCGATTACGGGATGGACCCGAACGATTTGTCCGGGGACGCCCGCCAAGCCAGGCATGTCGTTCTGACCGTGGACGAAGTGCTCGCGACGAACCACCCGCTAAAGAAATACGGCTATCAATTTACCTTTCACACTCCCAAGTATCGCCACGGCGCTCATACCACGCCCGTCGACCTCGACATCATTGCGGTTTGGTTTGGTCCCTTTGGCGACATGCGCCGACTCGACAAGCGGATGCCCGGCGTTTCGGAGATGTACGTCGACATCAATCCGATGGACGCGCGGGGAATCGGTGTCGAAGACGGAGATTACGTTTGGATTGATGCCGACCCGGCCGATCGCCCGTTTCATGGATGGGAGCACAATCCCGAGTGGTATCGCGTCGCCCGATTGCTGGCCCGTGCCCGATATTATCCGGGTACGCCGCGCACCGTGACGCGTATGTGGCATAACGCATATGGCGCCACCTATGGCTCCGTGCAAGCCGCGATGACCTCGGCGACCGGTTTGGCCAAATCGCAGTCCACGAATTACCAAGCCTTGTTCCGCAGCGGCAGCCAGCAAAGCTGCACACGCGGATTTATCAAGCCAACCCAAATGACGGATTCGCTGACCATCAAGGAAGCGTTGAGTCAAGTCATGGCACAAGGATTTGTCCCTGATGTGCATTGCCCGACCGGAGCGCCTCGCGAGGCAATGGTTCGCATCACGCGCGCCGAACCGGGTGGCCTGGAGGGACGTGGACTTTGGCGGCCTGCTGCAATTGGGATGCGACCAACGTACGAGTCCGATTCGCTGAAGCGCTTCATCGCCGGCGGTTTCCAAGAAAAAGCGTGAGCCACTTTCGTGCGACAAAACATTTCAAAACGTAGATGCAACGGAGATCATCATGCCCAAGCGGGGTAACTGGCAAATCGGCCGCCAACAGGAGTATCCCTACGAGGGCGCGCCACCCAAGCGGCAGGTCGCCTACATATTCGACACCAACAAATGCATTGGTTGTCAAACTTGTACCGTCGCTTGCAAGACCTGCTGGACGAGCGGCAAAGGTGAGGAGACGATCTTTTGGAACAATGTCGAAACCAAACCCTACGGCGGATATCCAGTAGGCTGGGATCTGAACTTGCTGCGCGAGCACCCTCCGGCTCGATGGCAAGGCAAACAACTTTACAGCATCACCATTTTCGAAAACAAAAGCGGTGCCGAAACGCCTCCATCCGGCCATCGTCCCAAATCCGAGGATTACGCACATCCGAATTTAGGCGAAGACGACATCGCAGGAATGGCCGAACTTGGAAATCACTTCGGGCCCGATCATCCGATGTGGATGTTTTACATGGCCCGCATTTGCAATCATTGCGACAATCCGGCTTGTGTGGCCGCCTGTCCGCGAAAGGCTATTTACAAGAGACCGGAAGACGGCATCGTGCTTGTGGATCAAGAGCGTTGTCGAGGCTATCAGGAATGCGTCAAAGCTTGTCCATACAAAAAGGTGTTTTACAACATCGTCAGCCGCGCCAGTCAGAAATGCATCGGCTGCTATCCGCGCGTTGAACAAGGCTTGGTGGCTTTGTGCGTCGAGTCCTGCATTGGAAAGATCCGCATGCATGGCTTCCTTTCGACCCAAGAACCGCCGCGCGAAGACAACCCATTGGATTACATCGTTAAGTTCCGCAAACTTGCCCTGCCCATTTATCCGCAGTTTGGTACCGGTCCGAATGTCTTTTATATTCCGCCGCTGCACGTGCCCGATGGATTCTTGGATATGATTTTCGGCCCGGGTGTCGAGGAAGCCAAGAAGATGTATCGCAACCTAAAGAATGATCCGCTGCTCCTGGGAGCCCTGATGCTATTTGGTGCGAGTCCCCAAATTATCACCCGCTATGCAGTCGAAGGCGAAGTGGCGATCGGCTGGAACGACAAAAACGAAGAAGTCGCTCGGGTTCCCTTTGTGGAACCTGTCTACGAGCGACCGCATTTTGATAAAGATCGCGAAGTCTATCGGCACAACACTGCTTAATTAGTCCCAATGGAAATCCACTATGACCCGAAATAACAATACGCTTCAGATCGGCTGGCTCGTTGCGGGAATACCGATTACCGTGGCAGCAATGCTTACCGTGTTGTTCCTCGCAAGTCGTCGGCCCACCGTCGTGTTCGTTCCTACCGGATCCCAGGTGGAAATCGCCGCCGATTCCAATCCGAATATGGATTCGGGACTGGGTATCGGCGCCCAACCCGCAGGTCCCCCACCGGAAGTCAAAGTGGTTCGAGTTCCCGCCCTTCCGTCGTCAGATGATCCGTTTGTAGTGGACTGGGACAAGTCACCGGCGGTCGAGCTCCCTTTGCAACCGCAGCAGACCGCGCCCCCCATGCTGGATTCTGCAACGGTCTTTAATGTTCGTGTGCAAGCGCTCCGCGACGAAAAACGAATCGCGTGGCGCTTGAGTTGGGCGGACGATACGCCTTCGTCCAACGTGGAGGTTAGTCAGTTTTCAGACCAAGTCGCGATTCAGCTCCCATTGGTCGACAATGCTCCTTTTCTCATGGGTGGAAAAGGCCAGCCCGTTCGCTTAATGCAATGGAAAGCTCTTTGGCAAAAGGATATCGACGAGGGCTTTCAAGATGTCAAAGCACTCTATCCGAATGCTTGGTGCGACCTGTATTGGTTCGACCAAATTGGTGCGACCAAGATCGGTAGTCCAAGTGATTCCAACACCCCGGAGTTCATCGCGAAATTTGCCAACGAAGATATTGCCCGCCAGTGGCTCATTGGCGTTTCAGCCGGCAATCCCATGTCGGAACAACATCGAGTCCAACCAGTGGAGGAACTCGCAGCCGAAGGATTCGGAACGGCCACGCACGTCCCCACAACGACTTGTGCCGGTCGTGGAGTCTGGCGCGAGGGCCGCTGGACGGTGGTCATCGAACACGGACTCGATCCGACCGATCCGCTGACCGCGCGATTGTTGGGGAGCAACGTGCAAAACCAAATTTCGCTCGCGGTCTGGGACGGATCCTCAGGCAATACCGGAGGACGAAAGCATTGGTGCCCTTGGATGCCGATGAAGATGCAGTAAGCAGACTACCGAAGAATACAGCCTCAAGTTCTCCCGCAGCGAATTCGATCTCCGAAGGATTTCAGTATGCCGCTCGACGAAATTCAAAACTCGCACCTTCCGACGCTTGCCCAAGCGGATTTGGTTTTTTTGTTGGCGCACGGCTTTGCGTCTCCCGTCGACCAAGCGAACTGGCAACTTGGAGACGTTTCGGCGACCGAGATACGCCACCTGATTGTGCAGACAGGTTGGAACGAATCGGATGACATCGCGGCGGAGGCAAATGCTTGGATCGCGTTGTTGGCCGATTTATCCGTGGCCGCACACAGCGACGAATATCATCGTCTGTTCGAAGGCGCGATAGTTTGCCCATTGAACGAAACCGCTTATGTACGGCGCGATAAAGGGGCGATCATCGGCGATCTGTGCGGATTTTATCGCGCCTTTGGCTGGCAGCCTCGCATCGGCACCGGAGAAAAACCCGACCACATTGTCGTCGAACTTCAGTTTCTGGCCGTCTTGCTGACGATGTTGGCACAAGCCCAACATCAAGGTGACTCGGAACATATTGATTTGACTTTGGATGCAATTCGAAAATTGGGCAGCGATCATCTGGGCGATTGGCTGCCGGCCCTTGCCGATAATCTTGAAGCTACGACTCGTGTGAATTCGTTTCGGCGATTGGCGTCGTTACTTCGCCGCGTATGGAATGGGTTGGTCGAACAATTTGCAATCGCAGTGACTCCGCCGGACGACATTCAAACCACGCCCATTATCCCTACGCTTTCTAGAGGCGATGATCTCGAGGGCGATAGCCCATACGAACCCTGCGGTTTCGAAACCGCCCCAGGACTTGTGCAAATCCAACAGTCTCGCGGCGAAAGCTAAACCCGGTTCCCCAATCGCTCCACGGCAATCTCATAGATCAACTTCCATCATCTACCATGACATCTGGTTGTTCACTGTCTACTCAACTTGGGTGACACAGACTTCACTGGGCTTTCTGAATCCGCCGCAGCGGAACCTCCGGCTCGAAGACTCGCGAAGTCAAATCCTTATTTGTTATGCCGAGGTGTCGAGTCTCCATTGGAAACGATCACGGAAGTCGTTAAAGCATGATTGGCAAATCCACCAGTATTGATCATCGGTCGTGTATCCATCATGGAGCACGTCGGGCCAATTCTGGTCTGTGAATTTTGCGCCGCAAAATTCACAATGATCGTGGTCCCATCCAGCACGAGGGGCGGTCCACCTCGTCCAGTGTAATGTTACACCCTGCAGGTATTTCTCCTGGCCCGTCAATCGCCAATCGTCATTTTGTATTGGCATCTGTCGGTGTAAACGAAACGAATAGCAAACTAACCGGGTGTAGTCAGCCGGTTAGTTTGTGCGTTGAACTGAGACGCTTCGCTGCGGTTTGCGGATACTTTGCGGCGCGGCGTCTGATAGTTGCCATTTTAACGAGGTGAGCGGGCCAGTTGCAAGAAGATTTGTGGTGGTCGATTGACTTCGCCTTCCGAGAAAGTCCGATCCGCACCGGTATCAAACAGAAGCAAACCCCATACGCCTCTCGCCAATGCAACTTCACCGAACTTCCTGAATCCCGACGCGTCGGGAAACTCCGGCTCGAAGACTCGCGAAGTCAATTCCTTATTTGTTATCCGGCGTTCGCGAAATAGCCCAACCGAAAAATTAAATGTACCATGTGTTGGTACAGTTATCGCAATGGACTTGAGTGATTTTCTCTTTTCGTGAAAGGCCAACTGCAAAAAGTGAAAGGCCTCCAGTTAGCAAGGCAGCAGTAGCCTTGCCACCGCTAACACCCTTCTTTTGTTTCACTTGCGTCGTTCGAACTCTACCCTTTGTTTGACAATGCGGACAAACCATTGCACTGTTAATACTGCCGTGTTCACGTCCCATTTTAAGCCTCGTTTCTTTGTGTCAATGTTGAAAAACAATTGTTAATTAATATGCTCAGCGGATTCAGTTCCGCAAGCCGCTCGTAGAGTTTCATTAGTCATGAATTCGCCGTTCCGATAGAAGCAGAGGAACATCGGCCACGTTGACCTGTTTTCAATTTCCAGCACGTTCCCGCACTCCATTTGGATGACGTCCACGCTGAGTTGGGAGCGAACATCGTCGAAAGGCTTGATCCAATCGTACCTGTACAAAAACTGTTTTTCACCGGGCCGAACTGCGTCTATCATGCGCCGAACTTTTGAATTTTCTGAAATCATAAACGAGTAAATTGGTGATTCTTTAGGCATAAGGGGCCAATCATGGTAAGGAAAGTGACGACCGAGCCGGATAGTTTGTGCTTTGAACTGAGACGCTTCGCTGCGGTTTGCGGATACTTTGCGGCGCGGCGCTGGGAAGATGACAGTTTAACGGGGCGAGCGGACCAGGTGCAAGTAGTTTTGGTCGCCGGAGCGGATTTCGAGCGAGGCGTGCGGCAGCGGTTGAGTGGATTGAGCGGTCAAGGCGCTCAGCTCATTCCCGTAATAATCGGCGGCGGTTGCACACGCGTTGAGATTAATGCACCACATCAATGTTATGCCGCTACATCTCGATTGCGGTTTTTAGTCGCGAAATTCTGAACAAAAGAACGACAGCCGCCGATTCGTCAATTGTATTTAGATTGTGCATGAAAATGTTTCGAACAATCTTGAAAACCGTCCGAAGCTCTTGACTGTACGTTCTGAGCGAACTCTCCAACACGTTTTCTTGGTCTCTGAGGTATTCGAGAAACTCGTCTGTCAGACGGTCACCCCATTTGTTGGTTTCCAACTTCGCTTTGATCGTATGTTCGAGAGTCACGCAGGCCTCGCGAACTGCAGTATCGTAGAGTCCCGCATTCAGCAGCTTCGCAACGGTCGGAGAAAGTGTTGCTGCGAAATCGATATTAACATTCCTAATCTCGTTTACGATGAAGTCCATTCCAGCCTTTGTCACCGAGACTCGCTTATTTGGCAGCAACACCCAGTTTCGAAGTTCGTCCTCGTCGTCAGCTTCACGCACAGGGGCGGGCACTTCCCGCATATTGCCGTCAATGTCGACGTAGAGTCTGTTAGTGTTGTTTTCTCGTAGGATTCTGTCCCATCGCCCGCAGGCGTGAGCATTCTCTGTGACCGGCTCAACACCAATAACGAGACCGCGATTGTGCATGTCGATCAAGTCTTCATGCCACGAACAAACGTGAAAGTTTCGATGGTGGTACGGTTCGCTTAATCTGGCGCACGAAACGTCCGCGACGAACAAGATGCTGTGATCGCCGTCATCAACTTCGACAAACTCGGTTCCGTGTGGGAACGCGCAGAAATGAAACAACGTCTCGCGAGAATCTTCGCCTTCGGGATATGCAGGCCAGTCGTAATGATGGACTGTGAGGATTGACCCACGAAGGCTGCCTAGATTTCCGGGATGACTTAAAAAGTCCATGATTTTTTCTGTGGCATAACGACCCAAGCTCAGCCCACCGGCCCACGAGGGCGTCCGATTGCAACCAGAGCGCGATGACCGGCGTCGCTGCTGCGCATGGCCGCTCGTCTGTTATAGGTGTTTAATCACGTTGCCAACAGATACTTCCGGTGCGGCCGCACCAGTATTGGCGGCGTTTTTCGCGATCCAATCCTTTGCCTTCTGCGTGCTCTCTTCAAGCCCGGCTTGATCCTGGCAGACCGTCACCGAGAATCCGCCGTCGCCGCTTCGGACCAGCGTGTAGTTTACCAAGCCTTTGACGGAACCCATGACGGGTTGCAACTCTGCCGCGTGCTTTTCCAGCGCATCGAACAGCTCTTTGGCTCCTTTTCCTGAATACTTTCTGATGATCGCTTTCATGATGCTTTGCTTTCTTGGATTATTGATGTTGGAAATGCGATGTTGTTCTCTCGTGGCCTAACGACACAGATCAGTCGCGGTCAAAACTCCGACGAAGGCGTTTGACAGCCTGTAATCTCCTTTTGGCCATCGTGGCCCTCCGGATGTCTGGCTTCCAAGCCTGCAATCTTAGAGGTGCACGCGCCCGTCAACCCTGGGCCACCTCCTACCTCCCGCGGCTGCCTTCTGGTGGTCTAGGTACGCTAGTCCCTCTTCAATGAATTCGGTGTTGCGGCGGACAAGATCCTAAAGTTGTTGCTCCGAGAGATCGACCTTCGTATACGACTTCATAGTCGTCACCGATCACGCGGCGGCGTCGATTGACTCTCCACTGCCGAAATGCTCGACTTCGCCGCTCCCGTGCACCGGATTGTTCGCTGCTTGATTTGCGCGATCGGATGGCCTGATGCTTTTGTCCGTTCGGCAGCATCGCGCAAATACGCACCGAGGTCATTGCCGAAGTTGGCCATGATCTGAGTACGGGCGGCATAAAGTTCCCGCAGAATTGAGTTAGCGGTCATCGGTCGAACCTCCGAGAAATTCAGCCGAAGTGTAAATCAACAATCCGGGGATACCTAGTTCTTCTAAGAGCCGGTACAGACGCGGCAGCATGATGGCGTTGGCGATGTGACGGCAGTTTTGCGTCAACAAGAATTGTACGCCGGCCAATGCCGCTGCGGCAACGTGCGAGGCATCAAGTTTCGCGGATTGTGGCATCAGGGACCGAGCCACAATCTCGTCGGCGACCGTTTCAACGTCCGGATTCGAATCGAGAATCGGTATGTCCGCAAGCATCGCCAATCGTCGCTTTGCCGCGTCCGAGTCGCCGAGAGCGGCTTCGTCCAGAACAAGGCGTGACGTAACAACTTTGAATTGTGGTCGCTGGTCTTCCATCCAGCGTTTCGCTTGTTCTTGAAGAATGGCCGTGGCAGGGTCCGAACTCGGCCGTGCGGTGGCATGACTTATGATAGATGTTTCTATGTAAACTGTGTCCATTGAAGCATTCTATCGCAGCAAACTATTGATTAACCAAGTTTTCCAAGTGATAACTGGCTGCTGGACAGGATATCCCTGGGTAGACCTTGCGTCAAGGATTTTCGTTTGCCGGCGCGGAATATTTGGTTAGGGTACTTGAAGCGGAAAATAGAGTTGGACGCCGTTGAGTTTGGAAATGCAAAATGCGGCGATGCGGGTTGCGAAAATCTTGGACGATACCGAAATTTCAAACGATCGCAATTTTCTCAGCAAGCCGAGTTACTGAATTGTGATCAAATGGCGCGCGAGATATTGGCGGCCGTCCATGTCGACGGTACGAACAGTTAGCAGATGCGTGCCGGCGGAAAGGTCGGCGGGCAATTTGGCTTGCCAGAGATGAGTTGAAATGGCGGGCTTGTTGAGCGCGGGCTCGATCTTGGGAGTTATAAGAAATTCGCGTTCGTATATCTTGCGGTACAGCGGATCGGCTTCCAAAGTCCGATGCATTTCCAGCCAATCGCCGGCTTGGTCGATCTGAAAATGGACTTGGGAGCGTTCCGAGCCGTTGAAAATATTGGCGAGAATACGAGCTTCTGCGGTCTTGTTGGCGACCAGCGGGCCTTCGGTCGAAATCTGCATTTGATAGTCGGACCCGCGGCTGGCGGCTTTATAGTCAAGTCGATATTGATCGCCGTCGAAAGTCAAAATCGAATGGCCGTTTGGGCCTCCGTCGGTCATGAGGGAATGTGGGATGCCTCGTTCGTCGAGTTGTCCGGACCACCAACTGCCGCAAACCGTCACATTGACCATGTGATGATGGGGTTTCTCGCCGCGCCAGCCTTGTTGAGCCGAAAGAAAATGATGCTCGTGCGTATGCGTATGCCCGGAGATCGAAATACAGAGCGGACGATTCTCAATCAACCGAAAGACTTGTTCGCGATCAGCCGCTTGCATGACCGGGATATGCATCATCAGGACGACCATCTGCGACTCGGGTACCAACGCCAGATCGTTCGTCAAAAACTCGATCTGGTCGGGTCCGAAATTAGGGACAAAGCGGGCTGGTTCTTTTTCTGTCGCGATCGCCCAATCGCAATTGTCGAGAACAACGAAATGGACCCGTCCAAAGTCATACGAATAGTAGGACGGGCCATAGACATCTTCATAAGTTTCATTGACATAGCGTCGCTGCGTGGCGTCGGTGTTCAAGTCGTGATTCCCGATGACGTTGTACCACGGGATCTGAAGCTGCGCGACGGTTTGATTGTGCGATTCGAACAGCGACAAGTCATCGAACACGATATCGCCGAGCGTAATGCCAAAGGAGGCCTTGGTTCCGATCAGTTCCGTGACCACATCGTTACCGATATAGTCGATCTCTCGCTGATTGCGGGCTTGGGTGTCGCCGAACAGCACGATTTGAAACGAGTCCGGTTCGTCTTGAGGATACAAAGGAAAATTAATCGTGACGGGTAGCGAGCCGGTCGGTTTTACGCCGGGGTAACGGGACTTGGGCGAGCCGTTTGGTTTGTGAATGTAATAAAACTGTGGCAGTTGATCGTCGGAAAGAGGCGTTCGCCAGCCGCGGGGCTTGATCAAAAAAATCGCGGCATCGTTTTCGTCGACCGAAATCTCGTAGCGGCCTTGATCATTTGTGCGAACGATCTGGCGACCATTGGAAACGGCTATGCCGGGAAGCAGCTTTTCGCCGTCGTCCCATTGTCGATTGGCGTTCGCGTCATGGTAAATCGTGCCTCGCGCGGTCAATGCGGGCGTTGCTTCTTGGAAAGCGGCTGCTGAACGCAGACAGATTAGTGAACCCAAAATTAAGGCTATCGACGGGAGCCAAAACCGACGCAAAGGCCGCGAAAGTGTTTCGCGTATGTTCAGCGCACGGCGAGGACTTGTGCGTAGCCCGGACGAAGCTTGTTGCTGATTGCCGATCAAGTTAAGATGAGGCCGTAGCAACTTTATAATCGAGACTAATCGGAACATGACTCAGCCGTCCTTTTCTGACCGTGAACTAGAAGCTTACCTGGATGAAGCACTCGATGCCGAACAAGCCCGGCGAATCGAGCAAGCGATGAAGACCGACGCCACGGTAATCGCTCGGA